>CALUZW010000007.1 GCA_944325415.1 uncultured Bacteroidales bacterium
ATAGACACAGGCAATGGCCGACTCGCCCGAGCGCAGTTGCAGATAGTATTGCAACCGGCCGTCGACACGACGCACACGTGCCATGCCCGAACAGCCCGACACCGGGTCGTAAAGGGCAACCGACTTTCCGTCGACAGCGGGGGTTACCCACCCTTCGATATCACGGTCCTGCAACGAAGCAATGAAATAGTGATGCCCCTTGTCGTTGACACGACGGATGTAATGTGCCCCGTACAGGGTCTTTATGTCCTCACTCTTCACACCGGTCTCGGCCAGCACCTGAGCATAGTGACAGCCGGTGATGATGCGGCCTTCCCCGAAGGGGGTTACCTGCTCATCGGCAAAGCCATGTGCGTCGGGAAGTGTGCGCAACTGAGCCTGCAAGGCTTTGCGCCGCTTTTCGAGCGAAGCATATCCGGGCACATCCTGGGGATAGTTGTCGACAAAGACCAGTGTGGCTCCCTGGCGGGCAAGTGCCAGCAGATGACGGAGCACATCGTCGGGTATCATCTTCACGGCCGGCAGGATAATGGCTTTGTAGGCGGCTCCGCCCGTGGTTTGGAGAAGCCCGTCGCGACACTTCGTCGAGCGAATAAAGTTATCGGAGATATAGTCTACATCATAGCCCGAATTGGTAATCTGCGTAACGACGTCGATAAAATGGGGAGCCCGCTTGGCCATGCCGTGTATGTCGAACGACAGACCCAGCTTCGAACCCTGCTGCTCATACCACATATCGTATACGGGAAGATAGACCAGGAAGTCGTTGTCGGGACGCCCCATCTGCAAGAACGACTGGCAGCGGGTAATGTAGGTAAACAGTCCAGGAGCATCGCGCCAGATGGTGTTGGTGGGCGACATGTTGATGGTGGCATAGAAGAGCCAGCCGGGCCACTCGGCATCGCGCGGCGAATAGGGCAGGCCGTGGAAGAACATGTGGTTGACACCGGCAGCAAACATGAGATCAATATCGGGTTTGCACTGCGAGAGCGAGGTGCGGAAGTGCTCGGTCAGCCAGGTCAGCGTCTCGGACGAGACATAGGTCTTGCCCGAGATATGGGCACCCGAAGAGGCATATTTGAGCATGGAGAAATCGGAATCGTTTTCCTTGGTCACCGAGTCGCGGCGCAGCCCTTTAATCTTAAAGTCGGTAATACCGAAGCCCTCGCACTCGGGAATATCGACCGTAGCATAGAGGTCGATGAGATTACCGGGTGAGCCATGGGCCTGGTTGCGGGTGATGCTACCCTGCTTGTGGGCCCAAGCGGTCCACTGCTGGGTAAAATTCTCTTCGAGAAGCTCGGCGATTGTTTCGCGGTAATCGGTTATGAGACGAGCCCGGGTATCGTTGTTCTCTCCGGTAAATTCGAGCAGATGGTTTTCGAGTTTATAGCCACGACGACGGGCAAACTGCTCGAAGAAGTCGGGCGTCCAGTCGGCACCGTATACCTCGTAAGAGTCGTTGAAGAAGGTCTCGGGAGCAGGCGCCTTGGCAGCCTTGAAAGCCCGGTCGAAACGCGAGAGATAGTTTGAAACGGCCTTGTGCGAAAAGTGGTCCATTACATAGCCCACACCGCCGGGAGCCGCCCGTTTCACCTTCTGGAAGGTCTTACCCACGAATGCGGCAACGAGAGTCCACTCCTCTCCTTTCGGAGCTGTCCAGCCGAGCATACCCGACTCCTTGTCGACACGCGCCGTGAGGTTCACCACCTTCCCACTCGGCGAGAAAGCCATGAGGCGGGAAAGATAGGCTACCGGTTTCTGCTTTTTGTCAGCAACAACTACCGGCTCCTGCAAGCGGGTGCCGCCCGACACGGTATAACGCTGGAATATGACTTTGGTTGCGGCATCTTCGACCGTCACCTCAGGGCCACCGAAAGGCCAGCCCGTACCGGTATTCATATCGATGTTCAGCCCGAGACGTTTCCCCTCTTCGCACACAAAAGAGTACATGCGCATCCAGCGGGGCGACAGGAAGTCGATATCGTTGGCCTCGTTGTTTTTCACACCGTAGATGGGGGTTATTTCAAGGGTTCCGAGACCCGTGCGGGCATAGTCGGCCATATTCTCGGCCAGATTGACCGAGTCGACGGCACTACCCAGCCACCACCAGCGGGCACCGGGCTTGGCCACAGTCGAAACTTCGGGCCAGGCGGGAGCCTGAGCCGCCGCCCAGGCGGCCAGACTGAAAAATACGCCTCCGCAAATCGTGCGGAGCATCGGCGCAGGGAAGAGATGTATCTTTTTCATCGCATCAAAAATCATTTAGCAGTTGTTCTGAAATCGAAGCCCAAGCCCATG
Organism: uncultured Bacteroidales bacterium; assembly: GCA_944325415.1. Lineage (GTDB taxonomy): Bacteria > Bacteroidota > Bacteroidia > Bacteroidales > UBA11471 > Caccoplasma. The sequence continues at coordinate 2,302 of CALUZW010000007.1, forward strand.
AAGATACCTTCGTCGCCCGACTTGATGCGTATCGTACCGGGTTGGCTCTTGGGGCCGTGCTGCGATATGGGTTTGAAACTCCGTATGGCGGGTATTTCGAGCAAGAACGAAATATCGCCCTCGGGGAAGGCCGGCATGGTGCGCGCCGTACCCTGGCGTTCGTGCGGCTCTTCGGGAGTGAGCATACGCAGGTAGACACCATCACTGGTGGCAAATACCGTAAAGTCGCTCTCCTTGCTCTGCACGGTCGCCCAATAGAGATTGGAATGATATCCCTTAAACTCGGGATAAATGAGATTCTCGTAACTTTCGCCCGTGATGGTGTTGTTGTAGGCTTTCTCCCACAGGCCGACGTTGGCACCGCGCAGGCGGTTTTTCCACACCCGGTAGGGGCCGCCGCCCAACCAGCGCATGCCGGTAACGGCGCTCTCGGGGTAAGAGAAGGTGATACCCAGATTGGTGATATTCTCATATGAAGCGGCATCGTCGAGGCCACCGCCCAGACGCGAACGGTTGAGCATCACCATCTGCATGTCGAGGAGTCCGTCGGGAGCCATACGCCACACAATCGAGTCGATATTTCCGTGATATTTCACTGCAAAGACAGCCGTGTCGCCATCGAGACGGGCCGATGAACTTTTTATCGAAGCTACCATACCTACGGGAACCGGACCGTTTGACAGGGAAATATGATGTCCGTTGCTTAACACCTGCGTAATGTATCCGGTGGTGGTATCGAACGTCACTTCGACACCTGCGGCAGCGAGTTTCACCACGTTGCCGTTCTTCTCACACACGGCTTTGCCGGCCGTGGAAGCATCGGCGCGATGACGATTCCAATAGTCGCGGGCATACCCTACATTCCAGGTGCGGGTTACCATCTCCCGGCCATCGGGATGATATGCCACCATTTCGAGTACATCGGCGTCGAAAAAGTTTTCGGGAAGAGCCATCGTGGCAATGCCCCGCTCACCGGGACACAACGACGGCAACTTCACTTCGCCCTCGGCCATGACGGTGCGACACCCTTTACCGCCGGAAAGCGGCGAATCTATCTTGTAGAGCGCATACGTCATGCGGCAGGAGTCGAGCGAGGTGTAGAGATAATCGTTCGTAACAAAGAAACGTCCGTCGAACGAGGGGGTTACGAAAAAGCGTTCGACTTGTATCGGTGCCCATACATCGCGCACCGTGTAGTAGCTGCCCTCTTTCTCGCGATAGGGGCCAAGTATGCCATCGGGGGCATTGAACCCGTCGGAGTCGAGAACACCGCCCTTGTCGACACGTTTCACGGCATTGTCGCAGAAGTCCCACATGAATCCGCCCACGAAAAGCGGGTGCGACTTGTAGTTGTTCCAGAAATCTTCCAGGCCGGCGCCGTGTCCCTGGTCATACATTCCGTGCATGAACTCGGTGGGCATGAAAAGTTTATAGCCATTGGTAAAGCGGGCTACGCCGGTGAGATAGGCAGGATAATGGTGCGTATCGAGTTCATCAAAGTCGGCCCAGGGGTGAATGACATGGCGTTTCTGCGGGTCGTAAACGGCAAAGAGCTTGTCGAGGTTCTTGTTCCAGCCACCTTCGTTACCGTTGCTCCAAATAATGATAGAGGGGTGATTGACGTCGCGTGTAACCATCTCGGGAAGCAGACGCGAACCCACCTGGGTATCGTAGGAGTTCTGCCAGCCGGCCAACTCATCGATGAAGAAAACACCCAACGAATCGCACACGTCGAGGAAATGCTCGTCGGGCGGATAGTGGCAGCGTATGGCATTCATGTTCATCTCCTTGATGAGACGCACGTCGTCGATACTTATCTGCTTGTTGGTCGTGCGACCGCCGTCGGGCCAGAACGAGTGGCGGTTGATACCTTTGAGCACCACCTTCACACCGTTGACATAGAGACCGTCTTTGGGGCGGAAGTCGACCGTGCGGAAACCTATACGCTGTTCATAGCGATGCAACACGGTACCGTCGCTGCTACGCAGGTTGACCGAGAGTGTATAGAGATTGGGATTCTCTGGGTTCCACGGGCGGACATCGTTCCAACGGCCCGACAAGGTAACAAGGCTGTCGCCGGCCGAAGCCGAAGCCTGCAACTTGCCATAGAGCACCTCGCCCGTTGCTACCGACGCAAGGGTGGCATCGAGTTGATATGTGCCGTCGATACCCGAGAGAAATACCTGGGCATCGATAGAACCGTCGGCACGTGCATCGACCGCCAGACGGTCGATATGACGCACGGGTTTGATTTCGAGATAGACAGGACGGTATATGCCACCGAAGAGCCACCAGTCGGCCTTGCGTTCGGCATTATTGACCGACTTGTTTTCGGAGTGCTTCCACACCGTTACTTCGAGAATATTCTTTTTACCGAAAGAGACATAATCGGTTATGTCATAGGAGAAACGATAAAATCCGCCCTGATGTTTGGGGCCGACCACCTGGCCGTTGACCGAGACTTCGGTGTCGGTCATCACACCGTCGAAAACGATAGAGACCTGCTGGCCGCGATAACTGGCGGGAAGCGAAAAGGTGTGCCGATAGATGCCCTGCTCGCTGCTGGGATTTTTCAGCCGTTTCACCATACCGCTGTTACGGTCCTTGTCTTTGTACCAACGGCCGTAGGTATATTCGCCAAATCCCTGCAACTCCCATTGCGAGGGGACTTCGATTTTTTTCCACTTACCGCTGTTGCGGCCCTCGGTACAATAGAAGTCCCACGTTTCGGTGTGACCGAAACCGGTACCGGAGAGGTAGATTTTACGGGTTTCCTGCGCGCCGGACAGACTGGGTAACAATGTGCCCACGGCGGCAAAAAATGCGATAAACAGTTTTCTTTTCATGATATATTTCGATAATCTTACACGGTAGCATTTCTTAATCAAAGAAATGCTCCAAAGATAGTTTTTTATCTTCAATATCCCAAACTCCCGCTAACGGACCGGAGAGATACGGGGCATCCCGACCTCAACCAAAAGCCAGGAAACTACCGGCCCGACAACGGGCAGAGGGTCATTTCAGGTATTTTTTCAGCTTACAGCCTTTGAGTTGCTCGATTTGCTGAGCCACCACTCCGGCATTGATACGTGCCCCCTTTTCCGACGTGTGTGTCCAGTCGGCATCGGTAAAGCAGGCCTTGACAGCCTCCTGCCCCATCTCGTCGTAGATGTCCGAAATCAGGACATTGAGATCGATGCAGGGTACTTTTTCTTCACGGGCTACCTGACGGGCCCACACGGCGTGCGAAGTGTCGCGCATGACCTTACCGTCGTCCCAGCGGTTACGGGGTATAAGCGTGCAAAGAATGGGGTGTGCGCCTTTGGCTTTTGCCTCACGGACATACTTGCGCAAATAGGCACCATAGGTAACAACGGTTTCCTTCACACCGGTCGACTCTACAACTCCGGTCGTATCGTTGTCGCCCGTACCTTTGAGAGAGGCACGCGGACGGCTTCCGGTAAAGATATCGCCGCCATCGTTGTGGCCAAACTGTATGAGTACATAATCGCCTTTTCCCAACGAGTCGAGTACGGCGTCCCAACGGCCTTCGGTAATAAACGTGCGGCTGCTACGGCCTCCAATGGCACGGTTGCGCACTTCGGCTCTGTTGGAGTCGAAATATTCGCCAATAAAGCTACCCCAGCCCCACTGGCCCCGGTCACCGCGACCTTGACCGTTTTTCACGGTGGAATCGCCTATGACATAAACCAACGTCTTTTTCTCTTTCTTTTCTTTCCGGGCATAAGCCTGTGACGGACAGAATGCCTGCATTGCCACAAACAGGCCCAACATCAAAGCCAATCTTTTCATGTTTTTTCGCTATTACGCAAAAAGGATACCCTTGTGAGGTATCCTTTTTGCTGTTGATAAAGGTATTAGTATTTCATTACCCGTGCCGTAGCGGTTGCACCATCGGCCGTAACTACACAGTTGTATACACCGGCGGGGAGATCGTCCAGGCCATTAACCTGTACCATACCGCCCGATACGGGAAGATTGTTGCTGTATACCAACGCCCCCGAAAGGTTAAAGATTTCAACCTTAACGGTTCCGTATGCTTGCGGAAGTGTTACGGTGAAGTTGTCTTTTACAGGGTTGGGATAAATTACCAACGACTCCTGTTCAGAGGCAGACACCTCTTCCAGAGCCGATACGCCGGCTTCATATTTAGCCTTGATTTCAATTTCGGTAAGAGCATCGTTGTAGAGTGAGAACTCATCGATAGAACCTACAAACGGAGCGTCGAAGTTGACATTGGCGTTACCGATAACCAGAGCCTCACTGCCGTCGATGGCTCCGGTCAGGTCTTCGCCCGTAGCTTTGAGCTCACCGTCGATATAAAGCAACAGTTTAGCATTCTCTACGTCACGAACAGCCACTACATGATGCCACTCTCCGTTGAAATACGAGGTTGCCGATACTTGTGCCAACGATTTGGTTACGTTGTCATCTACGCCGAAATAGAGTGTACCGTTCTTGTATTCCAGACCGAACCATTTTCCAGTATTGCCGTCGCTGCCGACCGTGTGGCTTCCCTTATGGAGAAGATAACGGCTTTGCGAGCTGCTGCCAGACGTCGACTTGAACCACAACTCATAGGAGAAGGGGGCTCCTTCAAAGACAATCTCATTGTACGAGGGAACAATCATGGCATCGCTGGCATTGGCAGCCGAGAAAGAAATGGCTCCACCCACTTTTCCTTCGGCCCATACCGGAACATACGAACCGTAAGGTGTGGCATCATTTGCAACAATTTCTTCATCGGAAGGAGCATTTACAGCCGTAGAGCCGGAAGTTTCATTGAAAGCAAAGTATGCAACCTTAGTGCGAACAGGCTCGCGACCTGAGGTGAAACTCCATACTGTACCTTCTGTGCGTCCTAGGTTATTGCTGACATCGATACGCCAGTAATAGGTGGTATTCTGTTCCAAATCCATCGTGTATGACTTGGCCTTGACAGTCGTTACAGAATCCAGATTGTCGGGCGATGTACCAATATAAATGTGATAAGAGGGACGGCCCGATGTTGTATTGGAGAAGCGCAAAGTCGTGGTTGTATACTCTTCGATGGTAGATCCGTCGGCAGGATAAGGATCGGTCGACATATCGGGTGCACCGGGTGTACTCGGGGTAGTAAATTCGATATCGGCCGGTACTGATTCCATATCAGGAGTGAAAGTAATAAAACGAGCCGTGTAGGTCGATTTTGAAGAAAGTCCATCGATTTGGCAAGAAACCTCCGCTACGTTATCGATGGTATCAATCGGCGTAAACTCCGATTCTCCCTCTTTCATCAGTTCTACACGTATTTTTGCGTTCTCGGCTTTCTCATAGCAAGCAAAGCCTATGGTTACTTGCACCGTATCGAGCGTACGCAAGGCCAAGTCGACAGGATACTTCAAGAATGCACGGTCGGCAACAGGGATGTTGTTAATATAATTCTCGATATTGAGATACCCGTTTGCAGCATAAGCAACTGCATCGCTGGGATCGTTGGGATTGAGTCCGTTGGCCGTTTCCCACGCGTCGGGCATGCCATCATTATCACTGTCGAGAGGTTTCGGAGCCGTATAGAAATGACCCACGTTGCTTTTCAAGGCCAAAGCACCTTCACTACCTATCGTAGCACCTTTTGTTCCGAAAGAGCATAACTCATCAATAACATATGCATCGACTTCGTCACGGTCGGGCAGGCAGGCTCCCACACTGTCGATAACCCATTGGAGAGCTTCATCGGCAGTCTGGAACATCGAAGCCACAACGGGATGCTCTCTACCATCGGTAGGATACTCAGCACTCTGCTGGAACTCTTCGAACGTAGCATAAGGAATACCTCCGAAATCGTCATCAGTCATATCACGACCGTTAACAACACCGTCTCTACTTCCATCGGTTTTATTGGCACGGTGATAAACAGCCGTAAGATCATTACCACGCCCTACACCTGTGCCATTGCTGGTCGGGCCCTGAATGAAATAGTTGGCTTGTATATCGGCCCAAATACGACCCTCAGAATCACCGCCGAGGTTATAACCACCGCCACTACCCCAGTTGTACACCACATTGTTGATATACTGGTTAAGGCCTTTCACCTTGTGGTTACGGGTTGCATTATCGGCATAAAAATTACGATAAAGCGTCACACCGCCCACCTCATTGGTAGGCTGACACAGACCACCAGCCGAGTGAGGTTGAAGACCTTGACTCATTATTGTCTTCTGTATGGTGATGTTTCCTACGCCACCTCCTTTGCCATCGGAATTGATGGAGAAGGTCTCGTCTTTTCCCCAAGAAACCGAACAGTGGTCAAATATCATGTTTTGGCCATTAGATATACCAGCGGCATCTTTTCCACCATCACCATTTGTACCCATGCGAATACGCAGATGGCGAACAATAATATCGTTCGCACCAGAGAATGAAACTCCGTTCCCATAGATAACCACTCCATTACCAGGTGCAGTCTGACCGGCAATGGTAAGATTCTTGGAAAATACAAGGCGTTCGTTGATCCTTATGATACCCGACACATCAAAAACGATAACACGGTTAGGCTGACTGATAGCATCTCTGAACGAACCTGTTCCCGAATCGTTGAGATTGGTCACATGATACACGGTAGGATTACTTCCTGCACGTGCTCCACGGGCAAAACGTCCATAGCCCTCGGCTCCCGGGAATGCAATAAGCCCATCGGCCGAAGCTCCTGCTAAAAACGCAAATACCAAAGAAAAGGTAAGTATAATTCTTTTCATGCGCATAAATTTTATAGAGTTGATAACAAAAGCCCAAAAATCAATACCAGAAACAATACAATCTCTTTCTCTGAAAGGCCGTTCATAAACACTTTCGCTGCAACAGAATACAACGAGTTGAACTTGTTTTCATGGCATACGCTGTAATATACAGCATTAGATGTTACAAATAAACAAAATAATAGACCTTTATCAACTGTTGAGATTGATAGATAAACTATTATAAATGATTTTATCCCTACCCATATTTCCTTAAAAAACTTATCTGCTACGTTAACAGATTGTAGAGAAAGAGAGAGAGAAAGAAAAAAACAGCGCCAGCAGGTCGAGCAAAGGATAATATACGCATAAGCTTCACAAACAAGATTTTCTCCCTCTACTGAACGTACAATACCCGCATAATTGAAAATACAGCGAGGTTCCGGGCAAAGGAAAAAGATGATGAGAAGCGCCCATAATGCAAATAAGAAATTCTCAAAAAATAAAGGGAGAAGTCCTATCGGAACTTCTCCCTTTGTTATTTATCTATCGAAGATTATTTAACGATAAGTTTTTGGGTATAAGCCTTATCGGCCGTCATGACGCGTACATAGTAGATACCGGCTTGGAGATCCGATACATCGAGTGTAAGGGTCGACTCGCTGGTAGCAACCGACTTAACCATTTGGGCAGCCGAGTTGTAGATAGCTACCTGAGCCATTTCACCGGCAGCCACAGCTACAGTTACGTTACCATCAACAGCGGGGTTGGGATATACTTGGAGATTGCTGTTGTCAGCATCAACGCTTTCGATAGCGTCGGGCTCAGCACTACCCGAACCGGCGGTCAACACTTCAGCAACCAACATATATTTGGGAGCTGCGAGTTGAGTTTTAATCACTTCACCGGTCTCAAAGTTCATTTCATACTTATATTCACCGGGGATTTGTACCGATTTCAGACCGAAAGTAGCATCGCCGAAACCATCGGTCGAGAGTTCAAAGTAATTGGTGAGGTCAACACCGTCAACGAAGCTGACAAGTGAGTCGGCTTTGAGGAGAACCATCGTATCACCGGCAGCCAACGACCATTCATCACGCGGAGAGAGCTTGATGTTGATTTTGGCATCCGTTCCACCTTCGGTGTCGGAGTAAAGACGTACCTGGTTTTGAACAAATACTTCATCGTGTTTGTCTTTGTTGATGATTTCGAACTCAATCGAAGCACCATTGTAAAGAAGGAGGTTGGCAGCAGAACCGGCTTTTCTCTCTTGTACAGCAGCAGTAGGAGTTTTTTCGGCATAACCCACCAAGGCATAAGTACCGTCGATAGACAATGTACCAATGGCATCGCTACCGGGTTGCATCGTACCATAGAGGGCGGTGTGACCACCAATCGTTCCATAACCACCGATCGTACCGGTAGGACGACAAGTCACAACATTATTGGTCGAAAGTTTGTGTTGGCCGGTGGCAGTAGCAGTATCAAGCGAGTTGTTGAAGAGCATACGACCCTCCCAAACCTCAACACCTTGGAAGAATTGGTTTTCGTTAGAAGTAACATAGTAGGTTCCCGTTCCTTGTTTGAAGAGAGCTACACCACATTCTCTCCAAGGATAGTAAGGAGCTTCGCTACCTTTGGGCATGGCAGTGAACGTACCATCGAGGTGACCATCGGCATTGTCGCTACCAAAGATAATAGCCAACTGGGGGTTAGAATCTTTATAGTAACCCACTACGGTACCCTCTTTTTCAACATTGAGGCTCTTCACTTTCAGCAAAGTGATGTTCGAACCAGCATCGTTTCCGGCTGAACCCACAGCAACGGCACCATTACTGTGCACCGTCAAGTCTATGTCGTTCCAGTCATAAACCAAGCTATCCAAGAGTACAGGATTGTTTCTCGAAACATTATACAGCAACGAGTCGCCACTCGTACGGTCATAATATTGAGAGGTAGCGCCTTTACCTTTGGCCGAGTGTGTAGCCAAAATAACTCCATGGAAAGCAGCCCCGTTATCGGCAAAATCAGGATCTTGGTATACGTGAATATCACCGGTAAAGTCGCCAAAATAGGTTGGCTCGGTCTCACCTTTGCTACCACCGCCAAGGAAAGCACGATCTCCACGAGAATAGAAGTTGAGTGTACCAGCACCAGTAACTTTCTTAACTGAATCGGCCGTAAACATCGAATAACGCGACATATAAACATTCATCGTCGAACCTTCGGGTATTACGAGATCGGCGGTCAGTTTTTTATATGTTCCGCTGTTGTTCTTTCCCAAATCGATGCTACCTTCACCTTCGGCAGTCACTGTAGGACCAAAAAGTCTCGATGCAGCCGATGCATCGGAATAACGAGCCACACGACCACCTTTTACAATCGTTCCACCAGGGAGGTTGTTGATAATATCGGTATAAAGAATACCGTTATTAACCTTTACCAAGGTAGCGCCTTCGGTACCTTCGAATGTCACCGTCTCATCGGCGGGCGACAGATTGATGGTCAAAGCCTCACTATTCTCTGCACGGATACCACCGATGGCACCGAGTTGGCTCACCGTAATTACAGGAGAGTTGGTTGCCCATTCTCCCAGATAATCTTCGCCCAATCCACCGAGAGCTTCGTCATTGAACAATGCAACACTTCCGTCGGCAAAGCCTTTGGCCTGGTCATCAATACTTCCTGTCTCTTCTACCCATGTTGCAAACGTCGAACTCCATGGGAAAACAGCTGCCGTATCAATATCGGTGTTGTTGTAGGCACCCCATTTCAATACGGTCTGAGCAGACATACCTGCCGAAGCAAGAACAGCCGCTACTAAAAATGTAATTTTCTTCATGATACTTTTGGTATTAGTAGTTAAGTTATCTCTTAATAGGCAAAGCTTGATAGAAAGCACTATTTTCTAACAAGCAAAGAAAAGGGTTATTTCCGTATGTAGAAATAATCCTTTTGATATTAAAACTAATCGTTTTGATAGTCGCTGTATAATCTTGCCGATTTTAAAAATATTTTACCGTTTTTTCGACGAACGGGCCTCATGCTCAGCCCAATATTTTTCGAGCTGGATACAACCCATGATATAGGGGCCGGTAGCCTTGGCGTCGTTGTCGCGCATACGCTCGTTGATATAGTAGTTGAACGAGCCGTCGCGATACTTGCTGCCTCCCAGGCCACCCACAGCGCAGCAGCGGGTGAGTGTCCACGTCTTGTCGTCGTTCTTTTTCAGGAGCTTCTTGCGAAGACCGTCGTAGGCCTTCTCGGCCACAGCTATATAGGAAGAGTCGATGTAACCTTTGTTGACCGCCTTGGCGTAGGCATACATGAACTGCGTCGTAACCGAAGCCTCGGGGAAGTTTCCTTCACGGTCGATCTGGTCGAGTACCTGATACCACAATCCGTCTTTGTCCTGATACTCGGGCAGCGTAATGGCAAGGCCCTTAACCATCGTAATAAGGTCGGCACGGCGGGGATGGTCTTCGGGTATGTAATCGAGCACATCTACCAAAGCCATGAACCACCAGCCCATGCTGCGGCCCCAGAAGTTGGGCGAATGTCCGGTCGTGGGGTCGGACCACCGCTGGTTGCGGCTCTCGTCATAGGCATGGAAATAGAGGCCGGTACGGTTGTCGAAGGTGCGGCGGGCACATATCAGGAACTGCTTCACGGCATCGTCGATAAGGTCGGGGCGGTCAAACGTCGCACCGTAACGGGCCAGGAAAGGCGATGCCATATAGAGGCCGTCGAGCCATACTTGGAAAGGATAGATGAGTTTGTGCCAGAATGCCCCTTCGTGGGTGCGGGGCTGACGGGCCAACTGGCGCACCAGCACATCCATGGCCTTCTTGTACTTGGGGTCGCCGGTCTCGGCATAGATATCGAAAAGCACCTTACCCGAGTTGATAAAGTCGAGGTTGTAGTCGGCCATCTCATAAAGATAGATTTCGCCCTTGTCGTTGATAAGGGTATCAGCCCACTCGGCTACATAGTCGTAATACTTGCGGTCGCCTGTGTAACGCCACATATCGAGCATGGCGCAGCAACCTACACCCTGTGAATAGCCGAAATAGAGGCGCTTTCCGTGGTCGAGCTGCCAGGCTTCGGGGAAACGTTTCATCTCGGATTCGGCAAATTCGACCGACATTTTCTGTGCCGACAGCGTGAGCGTGCAGGCACAACAGGCCGCTACGGCCAAAGAGGTTTTCCAGTTCATCGTTGTTTTTCTGTTTTAGATATATTACAATTTCCAGTTATCGGTGCGGAAAGGGGTAGCGGGCAGCCCCTCGCGGTTGTAAAGGTTGACGCGGAAGAACTTGTCCCAACCGTAACGGACGGCCACCGGCGAAGCAACCTGCGGAGAGGAGACCTCGACCTTGTCGCCCTTGATGACAGCCTGTGCAGGATAGAATACACCATCGCTGCCGGCCACGACAAAGCCCCGGAGCGGCGCTCCTTTGGAGTCGAGACCCGAACCTGTGTAGTCGAACGAGAGTTCGGCTACCGAACCGTTCACCCGCATGCTTTTATAGACAGGGCCCATGAAGGGCACGTCGATGCCGTAGTCGTGCGACAAGGCCCAGCGGGCAAGACGTTCGCCGGGAACAACCTTGTTGCGGGGGTGTATGTTGGTCGAGTCGCCGGCGTCGGTAATAACGGCCATACCGGTGTTGGGAACCGTCTGCCACACCCGCAGCTGACCTTCACGCAGGGTAGGCGACTGCTTGCGATACGGGGCTATCTGCACAAAGTAGAAGGGAAAATCGCCCTGCCCCCACTCGGCCCGCCAACTGTGAATGAGGTTGGCAAAGACCATCTCGTAATGGGCAGCCCGACTGTCGTTGCTCTCGCCCTGATACCAGATGACACCTTTGATAGTATAGGGAAGTATGGGATTGATCATGCCGTTCCAAAGGGTCGACATACGCAGGTTGTCGTTGAGCTTCTTCACCCGGGCAGGGGCTTTCAGCACCGTATCGGGATTGGCCTTCAAAGCGGCTTTGTAGAGGACCGTTTCGCGGGCATAGCGTTCTTTCTCGGCGGGGAGGTTTGCAATAATCTGCTTCTGTTCGGCACGCAGACGGTCGTAATAGTCGCCCTGCATGGCCTCTTTCTTGGTCCACGACTCGGCGTGGGTACCGCCCCATGTCGACTGTATGAGACCGACGGGCTGATGTATGGCATTATGGATTTTACGTCCAAAGACAAAACCTACGGCCGAGAAGCGGGCCGCCGAGGCCGGGGTGCATACCTCCCACTCGCCCACACAGTCGTCGACGGGGGCATCGGGAGCCAACTGGTGTTCCACTCTGAAAAAGCGGATTTCGGGATAGTCGGCATTCTGCAACTCCTCCTTCACGGTCGACATGGCATTCTTCCAGCGACTGGTCGTGTCGCGGTCTACGGGAAATTCCATATTGGACTGTCCCGAACAGAGCCACACCTCACCGATAAGCACATTCTTGATTTCAATCGTGTTGCGCCCCTTGACAGTGAGCGAAACGGCGCGCGACGAGGCTTCGGGGGTCGATATCTCGACCTGCCAGGTGCTGTCGGTCGCAGCGACACTCTTGGCTTTCTTACGGCTCCACGAGACCGAGACGGTAATCTTCTCGCCGGGAGAGGCTTTGCCCCAAATGTGTACCCGGCTGTTTTGCTGCAACACCATGTTGTCGGAGAGTATGGCCGGCAGTTTCACGTCGGCACGGCTCCCGACAGATACAAATAACAGAAGAAAAAGAATCAATGCGGTTGTCTGCGTTTTCATCGGTATTTCTTTTTATCAGGGCAAAAAACAAAACCTACCTCGCCCCGATTATTGATACAGGGCAAAGGTAGGTATTTTCAGATAATTCTCCAAATAGCGCCGGCCCGCGCGTGGAGCCGGAAGGGAGAGCAACCGACAAACAAGATACCGCCGCTACTCGATTTCGAGGGTAACAATGGAGTGGGCTGGCATATCGACCTCAATGGCTCCATTCCGATACTTCGCATCCTTGAAGGGACGGAGTTTTATCTTGTCGGGGTTTTCAAAGGTGTTGAGGTCGGTCAGCCTGCGGGAATGCAGAATGGTACCCGACACCTTCTTCACCGACATGTCGTCGAGTGTGATGCGCACCTTCCTGGCGTGGTCGGCATCGATGTTGGCCAACGACACATGTACACGTCCCTGGTCATCGCGCGAAGCGGTGGCACTCACCAGCGGTATCGTGCGGTCGCCGCGCACCTCACGGGTGGGAGTGTCGATGTCGAGCGGCAGAGAGAGGGCGTCCTGGTGAGGCTTGTACATCTCATAGACAAAGTAGGTGGGCGTGAGCACCATTTTGTCGCCGCGGGTGAGTATCATCGATTGCAGCACATTGACAATCTGTGCAATATTGGTCATGCGTATACGGTCGACATACTTATGGAAAACATTGAGCGAGAGGGCTGCCACAAAAGCGTCACGCAAAGTGTTCTGCTGGAAAAGCTGCGTGCCGGGCTCGGGCTCCCACCAGGTGCCCCACTCATCGACCATGAGACCGACCCGTTTCTTGGGGTCGTACTTGTCCATGATGGCGATATGAGCCTTGATGGCATTCTCTATGTCGAGACACTTGCCTATGGTCCAGTAGTAATCTTCCTTGGCAAATTCGGTAGCCGAGCCCTTCTTTCCGCTCCAACCCGTCACGGTATAATAGTGCAGCGAGAGGCCGTTCATGCGGGTACCCACCCGCTGCATCATCGTCTCGGTCCAGTTCAGGTCATACTCGCCCGCTCCACAGGCAATCTTGAAAAGGCGGTTACCGTCGTAGTTGCGGCAATAGGTGGAGTAACGGCGGTACAGGTCGGCATAATACTCGGGACGCATGTTTCCGCCACAGCCCCAACTTTCATTGCCCACCCCGATGAAGCGCACCTTCCAGGCCTTGTCGCGGCCGTTCTCGCGCCGCAGTTTGGCCATGGGGGTATCGCCATCGGAGGTCATATACTCGACCCACTTGGCCATCTCCTCTACCGTACCGCTGCCTACGTTGAGGCTTACATAGGGTTCGCAGCCGAGAATTTCGCAGAGATTGAGAAACTCATGGGTACCGAAGCTGTTATCTTCGACCAGGCCTCCCCAATTGTTGTTGCTCATCTTGGGGCGTTCGGCCCGCGGGCCTATACCGTCCATCCAATGGTACTCGTCGGCAAAACAGCCACCGGGCCAACGCAGGTTGGGAATGTTAAGCCGTTTGAGGGCTTCGAGCACATCGGTGCGATAGCCCTGGGTGTTGGGAATCTCAGAGTCTTCTCCCACCCACAACCCGCCATAGATACAGGTGCCCAGATGCTCGGCAAACTGTCCGTAGATATGACGGCTTATTTTCTGTTCTCCCTGCCCGGGGTGTACGGCCACCGTAACCACCTCCTGGGCACTCATCGTCCCGGCACAAGCGGCCAGAAACAAGGCGCAAAAAAGTTTCTTCATGGTATTTTTCGGTCTATGGTTTCGATACAAACGGAATAATTATCACCTGGAACGACTGGGGGGCAAGCGTCAGCGGGCAACGGTCGCCCTCGACAGCAGCTCCGGCTCGCTGTGGAACAATCGCCGACGGATTTTTAAAGGTGTTGACCGCATTCTTGTCGTCGGACTGCATGTAGAGAATCTCGGCCTGCGGCTGCAATGCCTGACGACGTTTCAGCCCGTCGAAACGCAGCACGACCTCCTGAGGATGCGAAGCCGTATTGGCCACCTTCACGATGATACGCGCCGAATCGGCATCGTACACGGCACTGGCATAGAGGCTCTCCTGCCCCTTGACGGCTGCACCGTTCTCGGTGAGACGCAGCGTGTGGGTGCCTTTATGGAGCGAATAGAGCTGCTGCACATAGTAGTTGGGGGTGAGCAGTACCCGGCTGTTGTCGAACCATATCATGTCGGGGCGCCACTGCCAGGCGTCGACATGGGCCAGCAACGGTGCGTAGGTGGCCAGCCGCACGACATCGGCGTTGCGCTCCACACCGGTGAGGAAAGCCGCTTCGGAAAGGGCCGCCTCGAAGTTGTTTTCTTTTGACTTGTGGTGCGAGGCATACTCGCCGGCATATACCTTCGGCCCCTTACGGTCGTAATCGTCATAACGGCCGGCATTGGCATAGAACCACTCGGGCGGCTTGTAATAGTGTTCGTCGACAAAATCGACTTTAAGGCGTTTCATCTCGGGCCAGAGGTATTCAAACTGTTCCCCGTCGGCCGAGGGACCCGAAGAGCCCACGATGCGAATATCGGGGCAATGCTTGCGCAGGGCCTCTACAAAGAGGGCCTCTCTCTGGACAAACTCCTCACCCCACTGCTCGTTACCGATACCGAGGTATTTCAGCCCGAAAGGCTCGGGGTGCCCCATACGGGCCCGCAGAGAGCCCCAGGTAGTAGTGGTGTCGCCGTTGGCAAACTCCACCAGGTCGATGGCGTCCTGCACATAGGGGTCCATCTCGTCGAGCGGCACCAACTCGCCCGACTGGTACTGGCACCCGATGCCGCAGTTCAGCACGGGCAGAGGCTCAGCACCGATGTCTTCGCACAAGAGAAAGTATTCATAGAATCCCAATCCGTAACTCTGGTAATAGTCGGGATAGAGACGATGACGGAACGTATAGTTCCATCGATTGTCGTTGTAGGGTCGGTTCTCGACCGGGCCTACCGAATTTTTCCACTGATAACGGGTATCGAGCGTAGAACCCTCGACGATACAGCCGCCGGGAAAGCGGAACACGCCGGGTTTCAAATCGTAGAGCGCCTGCACCAAATCCTTGCGCAGACCGTTCTCCCTACCGTTCCAGGTATCGACCGGGAAGAGCGACACATGGTCTATGTCGAGTACACCCTTCGTCTCTACCGTCAACCGCAGACGGGCGTGGGCATCGCTCTTGCCGGCCTTCATCACCAGGGTATATTTCTGCCACTCGGGCGAGTCAACCTCCACTTTGGCCGAAGTCATGGGATTGTTGGCCGCGGTGATAAATTCCACTTTCACCCGCACCGGCCGTTCGCTCTGCCGACGGGCATAGAAGACGAGGCGATACTCCTTGCCACGCACGAGATTCATGCCATCGACAAAACCCTCGTTCTGCAAACCGGCCCGCTTGTAGGTACCCTTCTCGGTCAGACGCACATAGTGGGGATTCTTCTCAAAGGCCGGAGCCTCGGTCTCGACCGAAACTTCGCCAAAGGGGGTCCAGCCCATGAGCGGGTAATCAAACTCGAACGAGCGGTTCTTCACCAGTTCGGCATAGAGACCGCCATCGGCACCGAAGTTGATGTCTTCAAAAAAGACACCGTACATATCGGGGTTTATCTCGGCCCCGGGTTTGACCGAGACCGTAAGGGTGCGCTGGGCCGAGAGCGGAATGGCAACGGCCGCCAGCAACCATAAGGAAAGTCGTTTTAATTGCATCACAATATTGATTTAAGGTTTTTTCTCACAAGGGAAGAGTGCTACTCCTGACTTCCGGCATGGCGGAGCAGCGTATCGACCACCGATGCAGGCACTTTCAGCACGGCACCATGGGCCGCACCCGATGGCATACGCAGCGGCTGCGGTGCCTCCTGCCAGTGACGGAAGTCGCGTGTCGTCATGGCACTGTATCTGTGCTTGCGGTAATTGTCCATATAGCAGATGTAGGAGCCGTCGGGCAACTGAATAAAGGTAGGCCCCTCGACCCATGCGGGCGAGAAAGGACGGCCGGTCAAGGGCCGGTAGGGCCCGGCGGCCTGCTTCGAGGTGGCAACAAGGAGATACTTGTGCGGCTCGGGCAACTCCCGTTCGTCTTTATATATCATATAATAGGTATCGCCGATGCGCCGCACCGTGGCATCGATGACATTGTATCCGTAATCGAGGAAAGGCCGTGCCGGCTCAAAGGTCTCGAAGTCGCGCGTCGAGGTGTAGTACATGCGGTTGTCGTATTTCTTCCCGGCTTCGACACGCCACTGCCCATCGACCTTTATGGTACTGGCCCAGAAAATGAGGTAACGGTCGTTCTCCTCGTCATAGAGCATCTCGGGTGCCCAACAGTTGCGCGGTTCATACCCGGCACTCTGCATCACATACAGGAGGCGTGGTTCACTCCAATGCACCAGGTCGGGCGACGAGGCATAGCCTATGTGGGGCGACTCCCAGTCGGTTGTCCACACGCAATGCCAGATGCCCTTCTTGTCTTGCAGCAAGAAAGGATCGCGCAGACGGGGTGCGTCGCTGGCCGT
Source organism: uncultured Bacteroidales bacterium (assembly GCA_944325415.1). Taxonomy (GTDB): domain Bacteria; phylum Bacteroidota; class Bacteroidia; order Bacteroidales; family UBA11471; genus Caccoplasma. The sequence continues at coordinate 19,267 of CALUZW010000007.1, forward strand.
GTCAGGTTGCAGAAAACCCATCGGGGCCCCTACGACATTCCACGTGTATCCGTCGGCACTCCATGCGTAGTGCATACCGTGACGGTTGGCCTCTTTATTGGTAAAATAGGAGAAGAGATAGAGCGAGTCGGGGCGCACGTTTTTTTCTTGTCCCTGCACAAGGCTGCTACCGAAAAGCAATGTGAGGATTATCCCACAGTGAATGACGTGTCTTTTCATGATACTTATTAAGTGTAATTTATACACCGCAACACAAATTTAGAGACTTCGACGTAATAATCCAAATTATTCGGGGTTATTCTGCGTCGACAGGACGAAAAAGCGGTGGGGAGAAATTTTCTCCTCACCGCTTTACAACGGGCCACACAAGCAAGGTGCAGCGCGCGGCTATTTTTTCATCTTGTCGGGCAGACAGCGCAAAATAGCCTCGGCCCAGAAACGGCCCAACTCACGGGCTCCCTCCTTGTTGGGGTGCAGGTAGAAGGTTCCGGCCTGTCCCGACTCGGGAATGAGGTGCGTGGCATGATGCTCCTTGAAATAGTCAAACGCCAGGGTATCGCCGAGGAACACCTGTCCGGGATATTCACGGGCATAGTTCTCGACCAGCTTGTCGAGCATGAGCGAATAGGATTGCAGGCGCTTGAGACCCTCGGCCAGGTAGGTCGACGAGTTATAGGTATTGGGGCTGTACCAGGTGGGACGCTGCAACACAACCAGCGCCTTGGGGTAACGTTGGAGCAAGGCGTCGATAATGGCCTGCATATTGGTATAGTAAGAGACCGGGTGTACCGGCGCACCGAGCGGGCCGCGCACGGCGCTGTCGTTGGTGCCCAGCATCATCGAGAAGAGCAACACGCCCTTGCGGGCCGCCAGCTCGTCGGCAGCTGCCAGCACTTTGGGAAATTCGGTATCGGTTACGGGCAGAAAGTTGAGGGTAGTACGGCCGCTGCGGCCACAGTTGCGGAACTCCACCTCACCCTTGACCTGCTCTTGCAGGAAGAGAGCGGCTTGTGCCGGGGGAGCCTCGGTCTTGGGGTCTTTGAGCTGGACGCCCTGCGTAATACTGTTCCCGATAAAGACGACACGGAGGTCCTGTGCCCCGGCCAGGCATACCGACAGACCGACGCACACAAATGTGAGAATCGTTTTTTTCATCATGGTTATTCGTTTTTGTCTTTTCGCTACTTACTTTTCAGACGCACAACGGCCGGCTCCAAACCTTTGCCCGACACCGTCAGCGTAATGTCGCCGGGCTGCTCCTGCGTGCGCACGATGACGACCAGCTGACCGTTGAAGAGTTTCATCGTGGGGAGGTGGAAAAGCTCGGTCGACGTGGCATCGCCGTTGCAGGCGGCACGGTACGAACCGGCGCCGGTCACCTCGAAGGTCAGCGCATTGTCGGCCAGGGGACAGGGATTTCCCGCCTCATCGACCGCCTGTACCGTAACGAAGGCCAAATCCTTGCCGTTGGCCGTCAGTTCCGTGCGGTCGGGCGTCAGCGTCAGGTGGTGGGGACGACCCGCCGTGCGCATCTCCTTCTCGGCCACAGCCCTGCCCTTCTCGTCATAGGCAACGACCTTCACCACACCCGGCTCATATACCACGTCGTTCCAGCGCAGCCGGTAACGGTCGTAGGGTTGCGAGGGGTCTTTGGTACGACGCCCCTGCGATTTGCCGTTGACAAAGAGTTCGGCCGACGGGTAGCTGGTATAGCAATAAACGGGGGTCACCTCGCCTTCGCGTCCCTCCCAGTTCCAGTGCGGGAGAAGATGCAGCGTGGGCAACTGGGTGTTCCACCGGCTGCGGTAGAGGTAATAGCGGTCTTTGGGCAGGCCGGCCAGGTCGCAAATGCCAAAATAGGAGCTGCGCGAAGGCCATATATCGTCATAGGGGGTAGGCTCACCCAGGTAATCGAATCCCGTCCAGACAAACTCGCCGATGACCCACGGCTTGTCGTCCTGAAAGGCCCAGTCGTCGTCGGGCAGATTGGACCACGAGCAGGCTCCCAGGTCGTAAGAACAGCATTGTGTATCGTCGTACATGGCTCCCTTGGTGGGCTCGACAGGGAACTTGTACACACCGCGCGAACTGATAGTCGAGGCGGTCTCCGAGCCCAGAATCATGCGTTGCGGCATCTGCTTGTAGCTGTCGACATAGCGGTGCAGGCGGTAGTTGAGGCCGGGAATGTCGAGCACGGCGGCAAACTGGTTCTTCATGGCATGGTCGGGACGGTCCATGCCCACGGTTACGGGGCGGGTGGGATCTTCGCAGTGGCAGATGTCCTGCAAGAACTTGGCCACCTTGCCTCCGCCAGTACGGCTCTGCTCGTTCACCTCGTTGCCGATGCTCCACATCACGATGGAGGGGTGATTGCGATGGCAGCGAATGAGGTTGACCAGGTCTTTCTCGGCCCATTCGTCAAAGAAAAGGTTGTATCCGTTCTTGCACTTGGCGATGGCCCACTCATCGAACGACTCGGCCATGACCATGAGACCGATTTCGTCGCACAACTCCATCTGCCACGGTGCCGGTATGTTATGGGCCGTGCGAATGGCATCGCACCCCATCTCCTTCATGATGAGCAGCTGCCGGCGCAACGCGGCCTTGTTGACGGCCGCACCCAACGGGCCGAGGTCGTGATGCAGACACACCCCCTTGAACTTGCGGGGCACTCCGTTGAGAAGGAATCCTTTCTCGGGCAAATATTCAATCGTACGCACCCCGAAACGGGTGGTGTATTCGTCGAGCAACTCTCCGTATTCACTTATCGAGACAACTGCCGTATAGAGCTCGGGCGACTCAGGCGACCACAACCGGGGGCTCTTTATCGTCAACCGGGCTGTCGTCGTACCGTCGAAGAAAAGCTCCTGAGCTTCGCTCCGCGCCACCGGATTGCCCGTAGCATCGTAGATGACGGTCGAAATATCGAGATCGTGTCCGTCGGCATTTTCTATCTCGGCATCGACCTGCACCAGAGCATTTTCTGCCGTTACGACAGGTGTAGTAACACGGGTACCCCACATGCGCACCGACACATCGCCCGTTATAACGAGACGCACGGGCCGATACAGTCCGGCACCGGGATACCAGCGCGAACTCTCGGGCAGATTTTCGAGACGCACGGCAAGGTGATTCTCTCCATCGGTGAGAAAGGGTGTTACATCGATGTAAAACGGCGTATATCCGTAGGCCCAACGTCCGGCCTCACGACCGTTGACATAGACACAGGGCCGGCTCATCGCTCCATCGAAAACCAGCAGGGCACGACGCCCCTGCGGCACGGTAAAGGTGATGCGGTACCAGCCCACGCCTATGTAGGGCAGGGCACCGGTGCGCCCGGTCTTTTCGGTGGGAACAGTCTCGCCGTTCTGCTCGATGGCGACGACCTGCTTGTCGATATCTTTATCGAACGGACCGTAGATGGCCCAGTCGTGCGGCACTTCGACCGTAGCCCAACGGCTGTCATCGAAATCAGGGGCAGCGGCTCCGGCCACATCGCCCCGGGTAAAGCGCCAGCCTTTTTCCAGATAAATTTCCTGACGGGACTGTGCCGCCACAGCCAACGCCAGAAAGAGGAAGGGTAAGAAAATCGTTCGTTTCATGTATAGTAGAGTTTCATTGGTTTGCAACTGTCAAGCCATACCGGCCACCGGGCCGGGTAGAGAAGGTATAGAGGTAATAGCGCCCGTCGCGCCGCACCGAGGCCTTTGCCCCCTTGACCGTAAGGGGCTGCGCCGACCGCAAGACACAGGTCTCTCCCGCCGAGGAACAGATAACCCCGCTCACCAGACGGCCATCGCGCCATGCAAAAGAGAGGTCAAAGCCGCCGCGGGCCTTCAAGCCGCGCACCTCGCCGCAAGGCCAGGCTGCGGGGCAGGCCGGCAAGAGGTGTATCTCGCCCATGTGGCTCTGTACAAGCATCTCGGCCAGCCCGGCCGTTGCACCGAAGTTGCCGTCGATTTGGAAAGGCGGATGGGCATCGAAAAGGTTGGGATAGGTACCGCCGCCCTTGTTCGATGTGCCCGGTCCTACGGCCATCATGATGTCGCGCACCATCTTGTAGGCGTGGTCGCCGTCGAGCAGACGGGCCCAGAAGTTTATCTTCCAGGCCTTGCTCCAACCGGTTCCCTCATCGCCACGGATTTCGAGCGTGCGCCGGCAGGCCTCGGCATACCGGGGTGTAAAGAGCGGCGAAATCTGATGGCCCGGGTGCAGGCCGTAAAGATGCGATACATGGCGATGATGGGGGTCGACCTCTTCGTATTCGTCGTACCATTCAAGAAGCTGGCCCCGGCTGCCTATGCGCAAGGGGTAGAGACGGTCGCGGGCTGCCAGCAGCGTATCGCGGAAAGCGGCATCGATGCCCAGCCGGGCCGATGACTCGATGAGGTGGGAGAAGAGATCCCAGATGATGGACATATCCATCGTCGCTCCCATCGTCACCGAATAGGTCTTACCCGAAATGCGGTAGTTGTTCTCGGGCGATGTCGAAGGAGCCGTCAGCAGATAGCCGTCTTTCTCGACCAGCCAGTCGAGGCAGAAGCGTGCCGCCTCCTTCATGACCGGGTAGGCCTTCTCACGCAGGAACTTCTCATCGCGCGTAAAGGCATAATGCTCGTAGAGATGGCGGCACAGCCAGTTGCCCCCCATGTACCAATTGGCCCACTTGGGATCGCCCCGTCTGTCGCCAACGGCATTGCTCAACCCCCAGATATCGGAGTTCTGATGGGCTACCCAACCGGCACAGCGATAATACTCCCGGGCGGTGGCCGCTCCGGTGTGCGAGAGGTTCTCTATCCAGTCGAGCAGCGGCATGTGCATCTCTGGGAGAGAGGTAACCTCGGCCGGCCAGTAATTCATCTCGGTATTGATGTTGATGGTATAGTTGGAGCTCCATGGGGCACGCAGATGATGATTCCATATGCCCTGCAAGTTGGCCGGAGAGCCGCCTTCGCGGGAGGCCGATATAAGCAGATAACGTCCGTATTGGAAATAGAGCGTTTCCAACTCGGTGTCGGGCAGACCCTGAGAGTGGGCAATCAGCCGACAGTCGGTAGGCAGGGCGCGCAACGAGTCGGCCGACCGGCCCAGCGACAGAGCAAAACGGTCGAAATAGGTGCGGTAGTCGGCCACATGACGTGCCTTCAACTTCTTGTAGGAGCGTGCCGCCGCCTCTCGCAGCGCGCCGTCGGCAAGTGCTTTTTCATCTTTTCCCTCGGTATCGGGATATTTATCGTAGCCGTTGAAACTGGTGGCGGCCGTGAGCAGCAGCACCACCTCGGTGGCGCGGTCGACCGATATGCCGGAGGTATCGGCCCCGACCGTTCCGTCTTTTACCCGCACCTGTATGCCGGCACGGAAACGCATGCCGGTATGGCCATCTTCCTCATAAGCTATCGGCTCACGCCCCTCGACCCGATAATAGTTGGGGTCGAGCCGGGCCGGCGCACACCCCTGCACCACCAGACGGTCGGGCGCGGGGGCCTCGATTTCATGCCGCAACGGCGAGGAGAATGCAATACGCAACGAAAGCGCCCCCTTTTCCGATGCGGTAAGTTTCAAGACCAGGGCCTTGTCGGGGAAAGAGACAAAAGCCTCCTGCCGGTAGGTAACGCCGGCCACCGTAAAACGGGTAGAGGTTATCGCCTCGGAAATATCCAGTTCGCGATAATAGTCGACAGCAGCCGAGCGGGGCATCTTGTAGGATATGCGCAAATCGCCCAACGGCAGATAGCTGGCGCTATACGGGCCCTGCATGGCCCTGCACAATCGCGACACGGCCGAAAAGTTGCCCGTAAACAGAGCTTCACGCACAGCCGGCAGGTATTGGGGCGACTCCACATTCAGGCTGTCCTTGCGAGGGCCACCCGACCAGAGCGACGACTCATTGAGCTGTATCAGCTCTTCGCTCACACCGCCATAGACCATCGCCCCTATATGTCCGTTACCCAACGGCAAGGCCTCGACCCACTCTCCGGCGGGCTTGTCGTACCACAACTTCAACGGCTCCTGCGCCCCGACAGGCAGGGACAAAGAGAGGAACAGACACCACAACAGCGTGCCACGCCATACGACGGGAAGCCACGCTTTTTCTGAGAATAAAAACAAGGAGAATGCTTTTCTTTTCATGGTACCATACAAAGATGCGGACAGGGAACAAAGATAATATTTAATATGTAAGCCTCCAATAACAACGGCTTCTCCCTACAAAGATAGCAAAGGATTTGGGGTTCTCGATTTTTTTAGCCAATATTGCAAAAAATAGACCGACACACGATGACCTTACACATTCTCAACCGGGAAAACTCTCTGCTGGAAGTTTTTCTCTCCGAAATCCGCAACATCGAGATACAGCACGACCGCATGCGTTTCCGCCGAAACCTGGAAAGAGTGGTCGAAATCATGGCTTACGAAATAAGCAAAACCTTTGCCTACGCTCCCCACACCATAGAAACCCCCATCAATCCCATCGACGTGCAGTTACCGGCACAGGATATTGTCATCGCCACCATCTTGCGGGCCGGGCTGCCGTTCCACCATGGATTCCTCAACTACTTCGACCGGGCCGAGAACGCCTTCATATCGGCCCGCCGCGCCTATAACCGTGCCGAAGAGACGATGGAGGTGCGTTTCGACTCCATCTATACCCCCCGGCTCGAAGGGAAGATACTTTTCCTGGTCGACCCCATGCTGGCCACCGGTGCGTCGCTGGCCGTCGCCTACCGCGAACTGATAGCACAAGGAGGCACACCTGCGCACACCCACATAGCCTCGGTGATTGCCAGCCGGCCGGGTGTCGAACACATCGAAAAAGAACTTGCCGGCGAGCCGGTATCGCTATGGACCGGCGCCCTCGACGAGCGCCTCACCCCCAATCTCTACATCGACCCGGGACTGGGCGATGCCGGAGACCTGGCCTACGGCAAGAAAATCTAAAACCCACTCTTTGAGCAGGAGACTCTCGGTCTGCCAAAGAGGTGCACAACGAAGAAAATAATTTTACGATAAAAAATTCTCGAAAACTTTTGCCAGTTCAGCAAAAAGCATTACTTTTGTCCCCGCAAATGACTCCGTAGCTCAGCTGGTAGAGCAAATGACTCTTAATCATTGGGTCGAGGGTTCGAGCCCCTCCGGGGTCACATTTGATTTTCAAAGAGTTGCATATTAATATGCAACTCTTTTTTTATATACGTTCAGAAGAAAAAAGAGTCCCTAAATAACAACACACAAAAAGTATGGCCTAAACGAGATTAAACCAAAGCACTTCTGAATATATCAATAACATCTTGTGTTACAAGTATGTAGTTTACCCATTAATAAAAAAAAGAGCAATATTTATTTAGACTGTTTAACAAGGGCCTTTAACTCTTCAATGGTAAGCATTTTTCCATTTTTCCCTCTATGCAACATAGCATGACAATTGGGACATACGGGAGCTAGTTCTTTTATGGGATCTGTTATGCGTATTCCACGAGTAGAAGATAGTTGTTTTAAATGGTGGACTTGAATATATCCTTTTCCTATTTCCCCATAAACTGCTTTAAAATCGAATCCACAGACACTACATTTAGTTCCTTTTGCTCTAATACACATCTCTCTTGCAGCTCTATTCCGTTCTCTAATCTTATGAAGTTTCGTCTTAACTCCACCTTCTTCATAAAGAACATTCTCTGACACCTCATATGCAAATCTTTCTGGAAAGCACCAAAAAGAATGCTTGTGTTTATTCGCTGTGTAACCAAGTGTGTTGCAGTAATCGATAAATTTCTTGTCCAATTCATCATCTATAACCAATGGCCCCAATATGCTTGACAATTTCGCAGTAGTTCCATCTTTTGTTATACCTGTAACGCATCTTTTTTCTCTATTTTCAAGATGCTTAGACAAAGAGTTCTGCTTATATCCTATAAATCTACTAGGAACAAAATGATATTCTTTTCCAACTAAATAACAGATGAGGTTACGTCCTTTCGCAATATAATTAGCCATCTCAGCAAAATCATCAGCGGGAGAATCTTCACACAGATATCCTTCAACTCGTTCAATGTTTTGCTGTATATCCTCAATACTCTCTACTAATAAAGGTTTTCTCATAAATTTTTCACTTTACAGATTATGGTATATATAGGGTGGTAAAGATATAAATTTTTTAGAAAATTTCTGCCCTGCTCCCGGGGATACTCGCCACAACTTCTTGCGACATTACTCTCGGTGGGGTTTGAAACAGAAATGTCATAGACCCGTCATCGTGGTGAAACAGCAAAGCGTGTTCTTTGCGGCAAAAATCATCACGATGAAAAAGATATTGCTGGCCACCGCCATCGGACTGCTTCCGATACTGGCTCCGTCCCAAGAAACAGAAACCTACGACAAAGACGGCACAAGTGTTCCGGCACGGGTCTACTTCAAAGACGGGAAACTGCATTTTGCGTCGAAAAACGAAAAGTTCCACCTCTGGTTCGACAATCGCATATATATCGACGCCTCCTATTACTCGCCCACAAGCGACATCGCGGGGCTGTCGTCCAAGCCCAATAAAGACCTGGATGAAGACGACGGCATTTTCCGTTTCAACAACGGTGTGAGTATTCGCCGGGCCCGCTTTGCGCTGAAAGCCGAACTGTATAACTGGTTTGCCGAGTTTGACCTCGACTTTGCCTACAACGAGGTCGAAATCAAAGACATGTTCCTGGGATACCGATTCAACGACCACATCTCGATACAGGCGGGGCACTTCAAGGAACCCATGAGCATGGAACGTCTCACCAGCTCGAAATATCTCTCTTCGAACGAGCGCCCCATGCCGGTAGAGATGTTTGCCGGAGGCCGACGCCTGGGTGTCGCCGCTACGGCGTGGAACAAACACTGGTGGGTGAGCGGTGGTGTCTTCGGGCAACAGGTCGACATCATTCAGAAAGAGAAAAATCGTGGCAGCGACGGTTACGGATTTACCGGCCGTGTGGCGGTATCGCCCATCGTCAATGACGTGCTGACACTGCACCTCGGCGGATATGCTACCTATCGCACCCCCGATGCCGCCGGAGAGGAAGACCGACTTGTCGAGTTCCGCACCTTCCCCGAAAGCCGCACCGACCGCCGCCGCTTCGTCCGCGCCGAGATACCCAACGTAAACCATTACGCCATCTATGGCATCGAAGCCGCCGTCCGCTGGGACAAACTGCTTGTCTACGGAGAATATATCTTCACCGACCTCTCCCGATACAAACGCAACACCGACGGTACCAAACAGTCGCTGAAAAACGCCACGTTCAACGGGTGGTATGCCACCGCTTCTTACATGATACTGGGAAAACAACGCCGCTACTCTCCCGAAGATGCCGAATTCGGCCCGATGGAAGTGCGCCGCAAAGGGGGCAATCTTGAAATATCGGCCCGGGCCAGCCATGTCAATCTCAACGATTTCCACGACGCCTCATCGGTCGTCACCGGCGGCAAAGCCTACGCCTACAACGCCACGCTCAACTGGTATCCCATACGCAACGTCCTGCTGGGTCTGAACTATACGTTTGTCGACAACGACAAATACGCCGACGACAAAGGCCACATTACCCAGAACGGACTGGCACTCAGCCAGGTCTGCCCCAATGGAATAGACTTCAACATCATACAATTACGACTACTTGTATCTTTCTAAAAACAGAAAACCTATGAAAAAAAGACATCTCATCGGGATGCTCACCGTCCTGACCGCCGTTTCAACCGCCTGCAAAGACGATAGCGAAACCGACCTCATAAGCGGGTCTTCCGATATAAAGGGATTATATATCAACGAAGTATGTACCAGCGGTACCGACTGGATCGAACTCTATAACGGCTCCGATTCGGAAATCAGCCTTGGTGGCTTTCTGCTACAAGACAGCAAAGGGGCCGACGAAGAGTACACCTTTGCCTCGGGTACCAAGATAGGGGCCAAATCGTACCTGGTTCTCTACAAGGAGAGCGACTTCACCTTCGGCCTTAGCGGTAGCGGCGATGCCGTCACCCTCATCGACAACCAGGGACACATCATCGACAACATACTGGTACCCGCTCTGGACGACGGACAGACCTACGCCCGCGAAAGCGACGGCGCCTCTACCTGGGTGGTACTTCCCAGCGGCACACCGGGACGCGACAACACGTCGAAGGGCGACGACACTACCCCCGAAACCAGTTCGCTCAAACTGTACATCAACGAGGTACTCTCCTCACCTGCCGGCGACGACGCCGACTTCATCGAGATTTACAACGGTGAGGAACAAGCCGTAAACATCGGCGGTTTCATACTGCAAGACGACAAAAAGGAGGCCGAGGAGTTCATCATTCCCGAAGGTACCGTCATTGCCGCCAAAGGATTCGTTGTTTACAGCCAAGTATCGCCGGGCGAGGGCGACTCTTTCACCTTCGGACTCAGTTCGGGAGGCGACAAGGTTATCTTCCTCGACAAGGATAGAAAACTCATCGACGAGGTAGAGACCCCCGACTTCAAAAGTGCCGGACAGGAAGGATACTCCTACGGCCGCACCACCGACGGCGGCAACCAGTGGAGCATCATCGAGACTCCTACCAAAGGCGTCTCGAACGGAGCCCCGACAGGCAACGGACTCGCAGGCCAACTGTTCATCAACGAGGTATACACGTTCAGCGACCAGTCAAGCATCGACGACCTCGACTTTATCGAGCTCTACAACGCAGGCAGCAACACCATCGACCTCTCGGGCCTGAAAATGTGGGAAAGCGGAGGCCAGGAAGAGGCCTGGACTTTCCCCGAAGGGAAAAAGATAGCCGCCGGTGAACGGCTCGTCATCGAATGCGACAAAGAGGGGTACTACAACGACCCGACCAACTATCCGGCCTGGGGGTTGAGCAAAGGTCCCGATGAATACATTGTCCTGGCCGATGCCGACCTGAACATCATCGACGAAATACACTGCCCCAGCCTGAAACAGCACGAAAGCTACGGACGCCTGAGCGACGGCAGCGACCAGTGGGTAATCTTTGCCCAATATTCGCGTGGAACCGCCAACGGCGGTGAGCAGCGCCAGCCGGTAACCAACTCGCTGGGCCTCTGCATCAACGAAGTCTTCACCAACAATCAAGACGTGCAGACCCAACCGTGGGACGACACCAAAGACTTTATCGAGCTCTATAACAGCAGCGACAATACCATAGACCTGAGCGGGTTCAGCCTGATGGACGACGCCCTCGACCCCGAAAAACAATATTTCTTCCCCGATGGGACGGTCATCGCCGCCAAAAGTTTCCTCACCCTCGACGTCGACAAGAAAAACACCAACGGCCCCGTGTTCGGCCTTGGCAAGGGGGGCGACTGGGTATTCCTCTACGACGCTTCGGGCCGGCTCATCGCCGAAATCGAGGCACCGGCTTTCGAAGACTCCGAGGTTTACAGCGTAGGACGCCGCACCGATGGCGGCGACGAGATTGTCGTCTTTACCGAAGTTTCCAAGAACAACAGCAACAACGGTAAAGCCATCAAATAACACGCACCATGAGAATATCCATTTTACATTATACTCTCCTGTTTTCCATTTTTCCACTCTTGATTTCCTGTCAAGAATCCAAGACCGTTGCGGGATTCCCCGCAACGGTTTCCGTCCCGTCGGAACGGGTAGATATAGAAGGATACCCCCCTATATATATCGGCGGGTACGGCTCGGACATGGCTTACAACCGGGCAGACTCGAGCTTCTGGCTACTGACCGACCGCGGGCCCAATGTCGACGGAGCCACGATCCACAGCAAGGTATTCCCACTGGCCGACTATACGCCGCACATCGGCGTGTTTAAATGGAAGGGCGACTCCTTGTGCCTCATTCGCAAAATCATGCTCCGTGAAAATGACAGTACATTCTTCTGCGGCCTGCCCCGCACCACCGGAGAGGGCATCACCGGAGAGAAAGCCTATGCGCCGGGCGGCAGCGAAATCATCACGGCCGAACGCAAGGGCATCGATACCGAAGGGCTTGCAGTGTCGCCCGACGGCACCTTTTGGGTGAGCGACGAGTACGGCCCCTATCTCCTGCACTTCAATGCCGACGGGATACTCATCGAGGAGTATTCACCGTTCAACGGAAAACTTCCGGCCCACTATGCCCTGCGGCAACCCAACCGTGGCATGGAGGGACTCTGCATCGACAACGACGGGAAGAGACTCTACGGCATCATGCAGTCGCCCCTCGACGGAGACTGCCCTGAAATATTCAAGACGAATATTCCTCTCCTGGTCATCGACACCGAAAGCGGCGCCTGCCGCGAATATGCCTATACGCCCGACAGCCGGGAGTGTGGTGTGAGCGCCCTGGTGTACCTCAACGACACGACCCTGCTCGTTCTCGAACGCGACGGAAAATTTCCCGGCGACGGCGAGGTATGCAAACGCATATACCGCATCACTCTGCCCGACACCGACACCCCATGCCTGCTCTCCAAGACACTGGTTGCCGACCTGTTGCAGGTGTGTCCCGGATATGACCACGACAAGCCCGAAGGCATGGCACTCATCAACAACTCGACACTCGGCGTTGTCAACGACGACGATTTCGGCATTGAGGCCACCGTCCCGGCCGGCTGCCGTTACCGACAGAAACTGAAAAACAACGGTCGCACCGACCGCAACGAAATCTTCTTCTTCGGCTTTTAAGCACACCTATTTCATAAGACGAGAAACGGGTACTTTCCTTCGCGGGGTACCCGTTTCATTTTTTCCGGCGTTTTCTTCCACGCCGCTCCCCTCGCCCGCCATCGCTGCGGTACCGCACAAAAAACAGGGGGCATCTTCTCGATGAAGATGCCCCCTGCATAGCACAAGCAAGAGAACTTACTTTCTCAGGCCCAGTTCCTTAACGATGGCACGGTAGCGCTCGATGTCGACTTTCTGCAAATAATCGAGCAGGCGGCGACGTTTACCTACCAACATTTTCAGGGCTCTTTCGGTCGTATAATCTTTGTGATTTGACTTGAGGTGCTCAGTCAAATGAGAGATACGATAGGAAAATAATGCAATCTGGGACTCGGGAGAACCAGTATCAGTATTGTTCTTTCCGTACTTCTCAAAGATTTCCTTTTTTTTCTCTGACGTTAAATACATCTTTTTAACTGTTTTATATATGAATGAAATGTTTTGAGACCGCAAAGGTAGACAAATATTTCCGACCGGCAAATGTTTCGGCGGTATTTTTCCTCATTTCACCCCTGAAAATGAAAAAATTTGCCTCTTTCGGCTTTGAAAAAGAGCAATTAACCCACCCGGGCGTATAAATTATCGCGTTTTTTGTCGTACCTTTGCGCCGGAAAATTTTTTAAGGTATGCAAAGACAAAACATTCGGAACATCGCCATCATTGCCCACGTCGACCACGGCAAAACCACCCTCGTCGACAAGATGCTGATGGCCGGCCGCCTCTTCCGCGACAATCAGAGTACGGGAGAACTCATTCTCGACAACAACGACCTCGAACGGGAGCGCGGTATAACGATTCTCTCGAAAAACGTCTCGATACGTTACAAGGATTGTAAGATAAACATCATCGACACCCCGGGCCACGCCGACTTCGGAGGCGAGGTAGAACGCGTACTCAACATGGCCGACGGCTGCCTGCTGCTGGTCGACGCCTTCGAAGGCCCCATGCCCCAAACCCGCTTTGTGTTGCAAAAGGCCATTCAGATGGGGCTGAAACCCATCGTGGTCATCAACAAGGTCGACAAGCAGAACTGTCGCCCCGATGAGGTACAGGAGATGGTTTTCGAACTGATGTTCAACCTCAACGCCACCGAAGAGCAACTCGACTTCCCCACCATCTACGGCTCGGCCAAGCAGAACTGGATGTCGACCGACTGGCGCAAACCTACCGACAACATATCGGTGCTGCTCGACACCATCATCGAACACATACCCGCCCCCGAATACATCGAAGGCCCCTCGCAGATGCTCATCACCTCGCTCGACTTCTCGTCGTATGTGGGCCGTATCGCCATAGGCCGCATACACCGCGGTGAATTGCGCGAAGGCCAAGACATCGTGCTGTGCAAACGCGACGGTTCCACCGTGAAACAACGCATCAAGGAGCTGCACATCTTCGAAGGCATGGGCCGCACCCGCGTCGAAAGCGCCGCTTCGGGTGAGATATGTGCCCTGGTAGGCATAGAGGGCTTCGAAATCGGCGATACCATTGCCGATGTCAATACCCCCGAAGCACTGCCCCGTATAGCCATCGACGAGCCCACCATGTCGATGACCTTCACCAACAACGACTCCCCCTTCTTCGGCCGCGACGGCAAATATGTTACCTCACGCCACATTGCCGAACGCCTCGAAAAAGAGCTGGAACGTAACCTTGCCCTGCGCGTCGTAAAAGCCCCCGAAGATGGTGTATGGACAGTCTATGGACGCGGTGTGCTGCACCTCTCCATCCTCATCGAGACGATGCGTCGCGAAGGCTACGAGCTGCAAGTGGGCCAGCCGCAGGTTATCGTCAAGGAAATCGACGGTGTGAAATGCGAGCCGGTAGAACAGCTCACCATCAACGTGCCCGAAGAGTATGCCAGCAAAATGATCGACATGGTAACCCGTCGTAAAGGCGACCTGCTCTCGATGGATACGCAAGGCGACCGCATACACCTCGAATTCTCGATTCCCTCGCGCGGCATCATCGGCCTGCGCAACAACGTGCTCACCGCTTCGGCCGGCGAAGCCATCATGGCACACCGATTCCTCGAATACCAGCCGTGGAAAGGCGACATCGAACGCCGCACCAACGGTTCGCTCATCGCCATGGAGGCCGGTACCGCATACGCCTATGCACTCGACAAGCTGCAAGACCGCGGCCGCTTCTTCATCTTCCCGCAAGAAGAGGTTTATGCCGGACAGGTAGTGGGCGAGAATGCCAAGGAGGGCGACATCGTAGTCAACGTTACCAAATCGAAAAAGCTCACCAACATGCGTGCATCGGGTGCCGACGAAAAGGCTCGCATCATTCCGCCCATCGTGATGAGCCTCGAAGAGTCGCTCGAATACATCAAGGAAGACGAGTACCTCGAAGTAACCCCGCACCACCTGCGCATACGTAAAATCATTCTCGACGAGACCGAACGTAAACGCGCCAACCGATAACAGCAGCGACGGCGCCACAGCACCCGTCCTTCCAGAAACGAAGAGCCGCAGGTCGATTGACTTGCGGCTCTTCGTTTTATCTACCTCCTCACCTGCCGGCAAGGGAAAGAACGTATGCGAGAAACGCGCTGCTCACTTCGCATCGGGAGCCTGCAATTTGAAACGCAGGCGCAGACGGCCGGGCTCATAGTCGTGGCTGATGATTTTGAAAACACCTATCTCCGACGTATTGGCCACATGCGCACCGATGCAGGCACACACATCGTAGTCGCCCACCCGCACCAGACGCAACGTCTCGCTCACGTCGTCGGGCAACTTCGAGACATCGACCTCGGCAGGAACTTCGGCTCGCGCCACAAACTCCACCGTAACCGGCAGGGCCCGGGCAATAACCTCGTTTACTTTTGCCTCGACGGCGGCCAACTGCTCGGCCGTAGGCTCCTCGGGCAATTCATAGTCGCACTTGCTCTTCTTGCGCTCGATGTGTGCGTTGCGGGAACGCGGGCAACCGAACATCTCGACCATCGTGCGGTTCAAGATATGCTCGGCCGTGTGCATGGGGGGATATTCCTGCTTGTTGTGTTCGTTGAGTTGAGGTTGTTCCATATTGATGTCGGAATTATTTTTTGTATCTCGAATAGGTATCATTTTCTATCTCGATAGAGAGTGGCACTATATCGCTCAGATCCTTTATTCCGCAATCGGGATAATCCTTTCCTGCGAAAAGTTTTATTTCTACCGGGAAGCCCAACTGGCCGGCTTGCGGATCGACTGGAATCCAGCCTACATCATTCACATAACACTCGGCCCAAGCATGAGTACCTCCGGTTATCTGCGGCGGATAATAAACATACCCGGTAATAAAGCGACATGGAATAGACCTCGAACGCATCAAGGCAATAAACAGATTGGTATGCTCGCTACAAGTGCCTTTCCTGCGTCGGAGTATGGTCGCAATATCTTCCGTGATACTATTGCCCTTGTCTATTTCCACAGCCAGGGAATCATCGAAGGTCTCAATATAAGCCGATGCAAATTTCAAACCCTTGCTTATAATCGACCATACATTTTTTTCATTTCCAAACAACGTATCTGCAATCACTTGTAACTCGGGCAGGCGATAATCGATAAGAGTTGTCGGTTCCAAAAACGGCAACACGTCAGAAGGATAAGGCAAACTCGGATCAACGACAGTCTGCTTCACTATTTTAAGAAGAGACGTATCGGCCTTTACGGCTGAATTCCGTATCGTAACATGACAGATACTATCAACTTGCCGGAAAGATACGACCTCCTGCGGATAGGAATCGAGTGCGGCACGGTTAAAATACCGTAATTGCATTTTATAGATAATCTGCGCATATCCACCTGCGCTACCACATACCAATAAGAATATTACAAAGATTTTTTTCATTACAAAGATTTTATACCCATCTCGCCTTATTTATGCAATACTGCGAAGCCTCATTCATTCTCTCCATTCCCACGACAGCCGCACGATGTCTTCCTCGACAAGTTCGCTGCCCATCTGCACCTCGATGATCTGCAAGTCGGTGACAGCCCGCACGGCGTGCTTCTGTCCCACCTTGATGTGTATGACATCGCCCCGACCCACTTCGACGACACGACCGTCGAGCGCCAACTGTCCCCGACCGTCGATAAAGGTCCACACCTCCTCGCGACGGTTGTGATACTGGTAGCTGATGTTGCATCCGGCCTTGATGCAGAGGAGCTTGGTCAGGGCACGATAGCCGTCGGGCAACACGTTGTAGCCCATCACCTTGTAGGTACCCCAGCGCCGCTCCTCATACATGGGTCGTTTGGCAAAACGGGTGGCATAGGATTTGAGGCGGGTGCAAGAGTCCTTATCGCCCACCAGGATTCCGTCGGGACTGGCTGCCACGATGGCGTTTTTCATGCCGAGGCACACAATCGGCATCTCCAACTCATTCACCACATGGGTACCGTCGGAGCCTTCACCCATGACGGCATTGCCAATGGTGCGGTCGGGCATTTCCTCGGTGAGGCTGTTCCAGGTTCCGAGGTCTTTCCAATTTCCGTTGAATGGTACCACACCCACCGACGAGGTTTTCTCCACCACCTCGAAATCGAAACTGATTTTGGGCAGTTCGAGATAACGCAACCGCATCTCATCGAAGGTGTCGGCCTTGACATAACGGGCAATGTAATCGTCGAGGAAACCCAGTTTGAAGGCAAAGACGCCCCCATTCCAAAGAGCCCCTTCGCGTATCAACTTCTCGGCATACTGAATCTCTGGCTTTTCGACGAAACGGACTACCGAATAAACGTCGGCATCGGCATGTGCCATGTCGGGAATGATATAACCGAATGTCGCCGAAGGTCTCTTCGGGCGGATTCCCATCAACATCACATCGGCGACACCCCGTTCGGCGGCCGCGGCCATCTGCGCGATGACGGCAAAATAACTTTCATCGGTATAGGGGTCGATGGGCATCACCACGACAACCTCATCGCGACTGCATTGCTTGTCTTTGAGCAGATGGGTCGTCGCCAAAGCTATCGCGGGGAAGGTGTTGCGGCGTTCGGGCTCGGTAACCACGTCGACAGCATTACCGAGCTGGGTGGTTATGGCATCTTTCTGCGACACGCTGGTAGCGACCGTGATGGGGGCGTCGAGTCCCGACTCCTTGATTTGCCGCACGATGCGTTGCAGCATCGACTCCCGCGTACCGTCGGGAGCTTCGAGCAATTTGAGGAACTGTTTGGAGCGGGCGTCGTTCGACAACGGCCAAAGGCGTTTTCCCGAGCCGCCCGATAATAATATGATTCTCATATCGATGGGTTAATACTTTGACAATACCATTGATAAAGGCGCTTGACGCCTTCTTCGATTTCTATCTTGTGGCACCAACCGAGGTTATGCAGGCGGGTCACGTCGCAAAGTTTCCGGGGCGTACCGTCGGGCTTGGTGGCGTCGAACTGCAACCGACCCCGATAGCCGATTGTGGCGACAATGAGCCGGGCCAAGTCGCCGATGGAGATTTCTTTTCCCGTACCGATATTGATATGGCAGTTGCGCACCTCCTTCGAAGTTCCCGCCAAGTCCTTGAAATCGACCTGCTCCATCACGAAGACGCTCGCATCGGCCATCTCTTCGGACCACAGAAACTCTCTCAACGGACGGCCGGTTCCCCACAGGGTGACCGCCTCGGCCGCAATGCCGTAACGGAGAAGGGTGGCCACGATGGTCTCCTTGTCGGCAGCACCGGTTACACCCTCGACAGGGCGGCAGTCCATATCGGCCCGCACACTCTTCCAGTCGCCCTCGTGCAAACTGTGCGCCAGGAATATCTTGCGCATCATGGCCGGTATGACATGGGAGTTTTCAAGATGGAAATTGTCGTTGGGCCCGTATAGGTTGGTGGGCATCACGGCCAGGTAATTGGTTCCGTATTGCAGGTTGAAACTCTCGCACATCTTCAAGCCGACAATTTTCGACAGGGCATACGGCTCATTGGTATATTCGAGCGGCCCCGTCAACAAATATTCTTCCTTGATGGGCTGGGGACAATCGCGGGGATAGATGCACGTCGAGCCCAAGACCAGCATTTTCTTCACCCCGTGGCGGAAAGCCTCGCCGATAACATTCTGCTGTATCTGCAAGTTTTCGTATATGAAATCGGCCCGGTAGGTGTTGTTGGCCCAAATACCCCCCACATGGGCGGCGGCCAAAATGACATAATCGGGCTGTTCCTCGTCGAGGAAACGTTTCACGGCACTACCGTCGAGCAGGTCGAGCTCGGCATGCGTGCGGCCCACCAGTGAGGTATAACCCTTGGCACGCAGGTTGTTCCAGATGGCAGAGCCCACCAGCCCCCGATGGCCGGCGACATAGATTTTTGCGTTCTTTTCCATACTCACTGCCCGATTTGTGAACGAAGATAGAGTTTTTTCACAAATTTCATATCATGCTCCACCATAATTCTCACCAGTTCGGGGAAGGTCGTCTTGCGCGGATTCCACCCCAACAGGGTCCTAGCCTTGGTGGGGTCACCCAACAACTGCTCCACCTCGGCGGGACGGAAGAAGCGCGGGTCGACCGCCACAAGCACACGACCCGTAGCCTTGTCGATGCCCACTTCGTCGACGCCCTCGCCTTCCCAGCGGAGTTCGATGCCCACCTCGCGGAAGGCCAGTGCCGTAAACTCCCGCACGGTATGGTACTCGCCGGTAGCGATGACAAAGTCCTCGGGCGTGTCGTGTTGAAGCATCAGCCACATGCACTCGACATAATCCTTGGCATATCCCCAGTCGCGCAAGGCATTGAGATTGCCCAGGTAAAGCTTGTCCTGATAGCCCTGCGCTATGCGGGCGGCGGCCAAGGTAATCTTGCGCGTAACGAAGTTCTCGCCGCGCCGCTCCGATTCATGGTTGAAAAGAATACCGTTCACGGCAAACATGCCGTATGCCTCGCGGTAGTTCTTGGTAATCCAGAAACCGTATTGCTTGGCCACGCCGTAGGGTGAACGGGGATAGAACGGTGTGGTCTCCCGCTGGGGGACTTCCTGCACCAACCCGAAGAGTTCCGAGGTCGATGCCTGATAGATGCGGCACTGCTTTTCGAGGCCGAGAATGCGCACGGCTTCGAGCAAACGCAGGGTGCCCAAAGCATCGGCCTCGGCTGTATATTCGGGCACGTCGAACGAGACTTTGACGTGCGACTGTGCGGCAAGGTTATAAATTTCACCGGGCTGCACGGCCTGAATGATGCGCACCAGCGACGACGAGTCGGTCATGTCGCCATAATGCAGATTTATCAACCGCTTTTGGTGCATGTCGCGCACCCATTCATCGAGATAGAGGTGCTCGATGCGCCCCGTGTTGAACGACGACGAACGACGGATAATACCGTGTACTTCATACCCTTTTTCCAAAAGAAACTCGGCCAAGAACGAACCGTCCTGACCGGTAATGCCTGTAATCAATGCTGTTTTCATAAGCAATTCTATTAGTAAAACAATCGTTTTTGCGGTACATACCCAGGCCCGGCAGACTCCGCCACACAAAAGATTGATTCATCAACAAACACCGATTCTCCTTTCAAGGAAATTCAGTGCCTTTTTCCATTACAGATATCCATTCTCAAAAATCCCAAATCTCATGCGGCGCGGCTGCATCGGGGCCGTCTTTTTCTTTTCATGAAAATCCCGCTGATGTGCAAATATAACTCAAAAAATTTTTAAATACAAAAACGGGAGGCAATTCTGTCTCCTGTTTTTGTGTATTACACAGTGCGATAACTCTTTACATACCGAGCAACTTTTTGGCGTCGACATACTGGGCAATGCCCATAGCCACCCGCTTGGCCTCTTTCATGGCCAACACGACGGTCTGGGGCGTATGCACTACATCTCCGCCGGCAAAGACCCCTTTGCGGGTGGTCATGCCATAGGGCCGCTCCCGGGTAATGACATAGCCCGACTCGTCGACATCGATGCCGGTTGTCGTCGACACGATGCGGTTGGCCGGACGCGAACCGATGGCCAGAAGCACACGGTTGAACGGCAAGATCTTCTCGCCATCGGGCGTGTCGGCTTTCAAGCCGGTAATCCAGCCCGAATTGTTGTCACAAACAAACTCTTTGGTCGCCGTGCACCACAAGAATTTCACGCCTTCGGCCACGGCATCTTCATATTCCGACCGCAACGCCGACATCTCCGCCTCGGTCTTATGGTAAATCACATACACCTCCTTGGCACCCATGCGCAGGGCTGTGCGGGCAGCGTCCATACCCACATTGCCGCACCCTATCACACCCACGACCTCGCCTTCGTGCACTGGCACTTCACGGCGGTCGATGTCGCCGAAATTGTAAAGGCTCACCATGCGCAGGAAGTACGACGACTGCACGATGCCCTTCAACTCACAACCGGGCAGGTTGAGCGACTTGGGCAGGGCGGTTCCCGAGCCGATGAAGACGGCATCGTATTCCTGCTCGAAGATGCGGTCGACGTCGATGTCCTTGCCCACGACACAGTTGGTGATGAAGGTCACGCCGAGAGCCTCGATTTTCTTTATCTCCCTGCGCACCACCTCTTTGGGCAGGCGATATTCGGGAATGCCGAACATGAGCACGCCGCCCGGCTCGGGCTGGCTCTCGAAGATGGTCACATTGAATCCCTGCCGGGCCAAATCGCCGGCCACCGTCAGCCCCGCGGGACCCGACCCGATAATGGCCACCTTTCCGCGGGTCTTTTGCGGCAGACGTTCCCGGATAAGGCTCATCTCCACGTCGAAGTCGGCAATGAAACGTTCGAGCATGCCGATGCGTATGCCTTTTCCCTTGGGATAAAGCACGCAATGCCCCTCGCACTGTTTCTCGTGCGGACATACCCGCCCGCAGATGGCCGGCAGGTTGCTGCGCTCGTTGATGACCGCCATGGCGTCGCCCATGTTTCCCATCGACAACTGATGGATAAACGAAGGTATGTCGTTCTCGATGGGACACCCCTTGCGACAGGAAGGATTCTTGCAGTTCAAGCAACGCTTGGCCTCGTCGATGGCCTCCTTGATGGTGTATCCGCTCACCTCATAAAATTTCAAACTCTTGTTTATTTCCATGCACTCTATCTTGTTTATAGCCTATTTTGACAATTAGACTTTGCAAATATCTATCTTATTTTGCAAAGTGCGTATTGCAAAATAAGGGTTTTTAGAAAATTTAATATTTCGACTGCCATCAATCGGGAAGAAATAGTGACTCCCCGACATAAAAAAGGTGCAAACCTTTTCGTAAAAGCATTTGCACCTCAACAGGGACTCGCCACGCTCCTTGTCTATCTGAAATATCCGGTTTCCCCGATATACTTTTCTACACCTCCCAAACCTTCGCTCTTTACCAACACCCGATGCGCGCAATCGGTAAGGAAACAGGTAGGAGTTGCCTGAAAACCGTAAATAATTTTTGCCGGTGAGGCATCGCCCTTAAAATCGGAGAGATGAATATACGCGCCCTTGTAACGCTCCCGGGTCTGCTGTAAATCTTTCAGGGATCTGCTCAGGCAATACACCACAATACAAAAGTCGTCGCGCGAGGTGGCAGCATAGAGGCTGTCGAGATAAGCCCGTCCGTCGGCTCCCATGCAACCCAATCCTTCGCAGATAAAAAGCAGGCGCTTGCCGTCGAGCAACGCCCAGTCGAAAGGCTCGCCATCGACCTGTGTACATGGGAACGATGGCAAGGTATCGCCCTCGACTATCTGATGGCTCGAAATGTGTGCCTGGATATTCTTTCCGTAAAAAGAGTCCCGCATATCGGGCGGAAGAGTGTTCAATATCTGTTGCAACGTATCTTTGTTCACATCGAAACGAACCATATACAGTCGCTGCAATCCGCTCGGGACAGAAGCAAAACGACAAGCCAGCCGTGTATTCTCCCGTACTGTCTTATCGTACACATCCTGAAAAGCCGACCGCAAGCTGTCGTGTTTCTCTTCGGGAAGTTCTTTCCATAAACGACCAAACTCCGCTTCGCTCTGATAATAGGCATCCCATAAAATACTATCCTGTCGCAAATAATTGGCCTCGGTAATTTCGTCCTGCGCCCATGAACCGGGAAGACATACCCCCATCACAAGGAGAACAATAAAAAATCTTTTCATATATCTCTTTTTGTTGTTAGACGTCCACACCCTGAAAAAGGTTACAATCCCGACAAACTATTTCGCTCTTGGGCCAAAAGGGAATAGACATTCAGGTCGTAATACCGGCCATCTCCGGCATATTCACCGGCTCGCTCCACGCCTTCGAGCCGAAAGCCCAGCCGGCAAGGTATGGCATTGGAAGGGGCATTACCCACGGCACACTTTATCTGCACACGGTTCATCGCCCTGACATCGAACGCCCACAAGCACAAGGCAGCGACACTGCGCGACATGATGCCACGACCCCGCCACGGAGGCAACAGCCAATAGCCCACCTCGGTCTTGCGGTTTACGGGGTCGGTCGAGACAAACCCCACCAAACCGCAGAACGCCCCGTCGGAGAGAATCTTGAACGTATAATTGCGCAAGTCGGGAGAGACGGCGCAAAGCGCCGAAAGAAAGGCCGCCTCGTCGGCCTCGGTATGGAGATTGTCGACAAACGGCAGCCACCGGCGCAAATCGTCACGCCAGGCATCGATGGCGCGAAACAGCAACCCGGCATCGGCCTCGGTCGCCTCAATGAGCGTCAATGTATCATCGACAGGAAGTGTCAAAAGAGTCCTTTCCATCAATCATTGCTTATTTTGTAGGTTACCTTGAAGCCATGCTGCCGGAGCGACCTTTCTATATCACTCATTCGCTTCTTGTTGGCATTGGCGTCGGGATACAAGACTATATAGGGAGACATATCCACCAACATCTCTTCATACTCGTTGCAATCGTAATGATGGCCCACACTCCTGTCGGTTCCTTCGGGCACCCATATAAAGCCATCGGCCTGAATAATGATTTTGCTGTCCAAGTCGATAAGAAGAGTGGTCCCCTCACTGTCTTTCGTAACAACCGCCTCGGGATCGAGATAAGTGATGTTCTGCCGCCACATCTTGCTGCCGTCGGTAAGCGAGTCGGCCGCACAGAATCCACGTTTTGAAGCATCAAAGGTCAAGGTGTATTTTCCCTCGACATCTTCGCCGAGTTCTATCTGCCCGTTGGGTGCCGAATAGGGGGCATAGCTTACACTGGGATAGGTAAAATAGGCCTCTCCCGGACGGGAGACGGCCGAGAGGATATAGTCGGCCGAGGCCACGGGTGTTCCCGCATATCCGCCACCCACATAAACCATATCCATGCCTTTATCCCAGCGCGACTGTATAAATTCCTTGGGAGAGTCGGAGGTAAATGTCTGGAAACTCTGTGCCACGTCGGCCGATACATGCTTGCTTTTCGATGCCACCATAAAGTATTCGCCGCCACCATATTCCAACAAGGTGAGGTTATATCCCTCATTCCACGCTTCATCGGCACACCGGCTGAGCAACTCGCGCGTGGGGACAAAAAAATACTGCTGCTCGGTAATGCCCGTGCCCTCGCTCACAATGAATACCCATTCGTCGCCATCGTAGGTGGCCTGCGTGATAAACTGACCTTTTTCCCAACAGCTCTGCACCGACTCGTACAGTTCGTTGCTCGCACAGGTTATATACGACTGCTCGGTGTAGCCGGTATTCTGCGAAACGACAAACATCCAGTGGGTGTGGTTCGACGCCACATGGGTAATGCGGTAACCGGCCCCGTACTTCTCGGCCAGCCACTCCTTGGGCCACTCCTTGCCGTAGTAATACGACTGCCCCGTGTAGCCGCTGTTGCGGCACATGGCGATAAACCAGCCCCGATGGGTATGCGCCGCCGAGACGATGCAGTAATCCTTGTCCCAATACTCCTTGATCTTGTCTTGTTGCAAAGGTTGTCCGCTGCCGCTGAACGACCACGTCGTGCCTTGGTAAGGCAGGTTGCCTTGCATGAGCATCAGTACCATATCCTGTGCATGGAGCGGAAGCAATGCAGCTATTCCGAAAGCCACCGCAACGAAAAGATGTTTTTTCGGCATATCTTTCTTGATTTGTTTCGTGTAAAGATAGTACATCTTCCACAAGAAAGCGAGGGGGAAAAGAAAAAAATTTCTTTTCCCCCTCGCTTCTGTAACACGGTCGATATTCTATCGCACGATGCGGGTTCCGCCCGACAAGATGGCGTCGGCACGGGTGATGACCACCTCCTTCACACCCGTCGAAATGGCTTCGAAGGCATTTTCGAGCTTAGGTATCATACCTCCCTGCACCACACCGTCGGCCACAAGGGCATCGAACATCGGTCGGTCGATAGAGGGTATCACGCTCTCGTCGTCGTTCTCGTCGCGCAACACCCCTTTTTTCTCGAAACAATAGACGAGCGTTACGTCGAAGAACGGAGCCAAAGCCTTGGCAGCCTCGCCGGCGATGGTGTCGGCATTGGTATTGAGCAGCTGACCGTGACCGTCGTGCGTGAGCGGCGCCAGCACGGGTACAACTCCATCTTTAATGAGTCGAGCCAATTTATCGCCGTGAGCGGCCTTGACATCGCCCACAAAACCGTAATCGACCTCCTTGACGGGTCGTTTTTCCGAACGGAGAATGTCCAAGTCGGCACCGGTCATGCCGAGGGCATCAACGCCGAGAGCTTGCAGGCCGGCGACGATGTTTTTATTGACCAATCCGCCATAGACCATGGTTACAACGCGCAACATATCGGCATCGGTGATGCGGCGCCCGCCGACCATGCGGCTGGGTATGCCCAACTGCTCGGCCACCTTGGTCGCCGAACGGCCACCGCCATGCACAAGCAATTTGTGTCCTTCGATGGCAGCGAAGTCGTGCAACAGGCGTTGCAGGGTATCGGGCTCTTCGACGATTTTTCCGCCCACCTTGACAAGTATGAGTTTTTCCATGATGTTTCTGTTTTTATTGGTCGCCAAATTCCATGAGATAGGCCTTGATGAAATCGTCGATGCCACCGTCCATCACCCCCTGTACGTCGGAGGTCTGGTGGTTGGTGCGGTGGTCTTTGACCCGACGGTCGTCGAACACATAACTGCGTATCTGCGACCCCCATTCGATTTTCTTCTTGCTGGCCTCAACCTTGGCCTGCTCGGCCATACGGTGCTGCAACTCCTTCTCGTAAAGAATCGAGCGCAACTGGCGCATGGCATTCTCGCGGTTCTTGGGCTGGTCGCGGGTCTCGGTATTCTCGATGAGGATTTCCTCCTCTTCGCCGGTATAGGGGTCTTTGAAGTGGTAACGCAGGCGCACACCCGACTCTACCTTGTTTACATTCTGTCCGCCGGCACCACCCGAACGGAAGGTATCCCACGAAATGTCGGCGGGGTTGACGTTAATCTCGATGCTGTCATCGACCAGCGGCGTAACGAATACCGAAGCAAACGAAGTCATGCGCTTGCCCTGTGCATTGTAGGGGGAGACACGCACCAGACGGTGCACCCCGTTTTCGCTTTTGAGATAGCCGTAGGCGTAGTCGCCCTCAATCTGTATGGTAACCGACTTGATGCCGGCTTCATCGCCTTCGAGAATGTTGGCGATGGCCGTCTTGTAGCCGTGAGCCTCGCACCAGCGCAGATACATGCGCATGAGCATCTCGGCCCAGTCCTGGCTCTCGGTACCTCCGGCACCGGAGTTGATTTTGAGTACGGCGCCCAGCTTGTCTTCTTCCTTGCGCAGCATGTTGCGCAGTTCGAGTTCCTCGATGAGGCTCATCGTGCGGTGATAAATCGCATCGAGTTCCTCTTCGGTGATGACCTCTTCCTTGACAAAGTCGAAGGCCAGGGCCAACTCTTCGACCGATTTTTCGACCTCGTGGTATTTATCAATCCAAAAACGGATATCTTTTACTTTTTTCATCTGCGCCTCGGCCTTCTTCCGGTCGTCCCAAAAATCGGGTACATGGGTGCGCAGTTCCTCTTCTTCGACTTGAATTATTTTCGAGTCGATGTCAAAGATACCTCCTCAACGCCAACTTGCGTTCTTCTGTCTCTTTAAGTTGTTCTGCGGTAATCATAAAAATATGTCTTGTGTTTTTACATTCTTGCACAAAGATAACAAATCAGGCATACATGGCCTCTATCTCGGCATGGAAAATGCGATATATGGCGGCTCGACGCAGTTTGAGCGTGTCGGTAATCTCTCCATTTTCCTTGCTGAACGCCCGGGACAGAAGCGTGAAGCGCTTAATCTGCTCGAAACGGGCAAAGTTGGCTTGCAGCACGGCGATACGCTCCTGAATGAGTTTCTGTATGCTCTGGTTCTTGACCAAATCTTCGAGCGAACGGTACTGTATCTGTTTCTGCGCAGCATACTCCTTGATGGCTTCAAAGGCCGGAATGATAATGGCCGTTACATACTTGCGGCAGTCGCCGATGACAGCCACCTGCTCGATATACTTGTCTTCGCCGAGCTTGGCCTCGATGGCCTGCGGGGCGATGTATTTTCCGTTGGAGGTCTTGAAGAGATCCTTGATGCGCTCGGTCAGTACGATAGCGCCGTCGGCACCCAACTGTCCGGCATCGCCGGTACGGAACCAGCCGTCGGCCGTAAAGGCCTGCGCCGTAGCCTCGGGTTTCTTGTAGTAACCCTTCATGACAGTGGGGCCCTTGACCAGAATCTCGTTGTCAGCACCTATCTTTACCTGCACGTCGGGCAGGGTGGTTCCTACCGAGCCTATGCGGTAACCGCTCAGCTCAAAGCACGAAACAGTGGCCGTTGTCTCGGAGAGTCCGTATCCGTAAAGAATGTTGATGCCGCAGCTGTGCAGAAACTCATTGATGGTATCGGAGAGCGGCGCACCGGCCGTGGGGAATATGTTGCCGTTTTCGATGCCGACCGCCTTTTTGAGTTTTGAGAAGACCACACGGTCGTAAAAGGCATATTGACAGGCCAGCCACACGGGGACACGACGTCCGCAACGCACATAGTCGAGATTGCGACGACGGCCCACGACAAGAGCCCGGTCGATAAGGCGGCGCTTGAAACCCCGCATCTCGCCCACCTTCTCCTGTATGCCGGTATAGACCTTCTCCCAGAAACGGGGAACGCTGCACATAATCGTAGGACGCACCTCCTTGATGACCGACTGTATCTCCTTGGGATTCTGATTGACTACGACACGCATACCGCGGGTAAAACAGTAGTAGGTCCAGGCCCGCTCAAAGATATGGGCCAGAGGCAGGAAGCAGAGCGACACATCGTTGTCGCTGCACATCGACAGCCGGTCGATGTGCATGCGCATTGCCTCGAAGAAGTTATGGTGGGTAAGCATCACTCCTTTTGACTCGCCAGTTGTTCCCGAGGTGTAGATAATGCATGCCAGGTCGTCGGCCGACTGCCGGGCCGCACGCTCGTCGAGCAGAGCCGTAACGGCAGCCGCGGGGGCACCCATGGCCATGAAGTCGCCGAAATAGATCGAGCAAGTATCGTCGGCCGCCCGCTGTACGGCGGTATCGAAAATGATAATCTGTTTCAACGTGGGGCAGGTCGCCATGGCTTTCCAGGCATTGTCGTACTGGTACTGCTCGCCCACAAAAAGATACCGTATCTCGGCATCGCGCACGATATATTCGAGCTGTTCGAGCGAACCGGTAGGATAGAGCGGCACGACAACCGCCCGATTGGCATAGGCCGCAAAGTCGACCACCAACCCTTCGGGCCGGTTAGGAGTATAGGTAGCTATATTCTCCTGCTCACCGACACCTACCGCCGCCAAAGCAATGGCGGCCTGCCGTATCTGCTGTTCAAAGTCTATCCATGAAACGGAAATCCACTTTCCTAAAACATCTTTATATCGTAAAACTTCCCGTGTTCCGTATTTCCGGGTCTGTTCCGCTATCATGCGGGACAATTGGTAATTCCTCATTGTTTAGATTTATAGATGGAGCGGCAAAGGTAAGACAAAAAAACGAGTCGACAGCCATATTTCTCACTTTTTGGCATACGGAGATAGCAAAACACGCCTATTTTTTAACCTAAACAGCCGTTTGCCGCCATAGAGAAGAGTGGGTTTTATACTTTTCAAGGAAGTTTCTTTCAAATTATCCTTACTTTTGCAAAACAGAAATTTTCCCATCCATGATTGACCCGAACGAACTTTTCTATCCGGCCATCGACCTGCTGTGCCGACTCATTGCCACACCGTCGCCGAGCCGTGAAGAGACGGCTACCGCCGACCTCATCGCCTTCTACCTGCAAGAACACGGTTTTACCCCGCACCGAGCCGCCAACAACGTGTGGGCCATCGCACCCGATTTCGTTGCCGGACGCCCCACCCTGCTGCTCAACTCCCACCACGACACCGTAAAACCGGTCGAGGGCTGGAACGGCGAAGCGTTTGTACCGCGCGAAGAGGACGACCGCATCTACGGACTGGGCAGCAACGATGCCGGGGCATCGCTCGTGTCGCTGTTGCAGACCTTTTTGGTGCTGGCCGACAAGCCCCAACCCTACAATCTCATTTTCCTGGCATCGGCCGAGGAGGAGGTGTCGGGCAAAAACGGCGTCGCTCTCGCCCTGAAAGAGTTGCCACCCATTACCTTCGGCGTGGTGGGCGAGCCCACAGGCATGCGGCCGGCGATGGGAGAGAAAGGTCTCATGGTTCTCGACTGCACCGTCATGGGACGGTCGGGACATGCCGCCCGCAATGAAGGAGTCAACGCCATATACGAGGCCTTGCCCATCATTGAGCAATTCAAGAAATTCTCTTTTCCGAAAGTCTCCCGTATGCTGGGCCCGGTAAAACTCACCGTCACCCAGATAAAGGCCGGAACGCAACACAATGTCATTCCCGACCGCTGCGAATTTGTCGTCGACGTGCGCACCAACGAACTGTACAGCAACGAAGAGGCGTTTGAATTGCTGCGCGATGCCATACCCTGCACGATTGTGCCGCGCTCGTTCCGCCTCAACTCCTCCCGCATCGACCGGGAACACCCCTTCATGCAACGTGCCGCCTTGCTGCAACTCGAACCGTTCGGCTCACCTACCCTGTCGGACCAGGCACAAATGCCTTTTACCACCGTGAAGATAGGTCCGGGAGCCTCCGAACGCTCGCATACGGCCGGCGAATATATCGAGAAAGAGGAGATAAGAGACGCCATCGCCCTCTACACGCGCCTGCTCGACGGGCTGAAACTCTGACCTTCCGACAACCGCCAACATAACACAAGCGTCGCTACCCTCACCGGGATAGCGACGCTTGCTTGTTTCTTACACGCCTCTGTTAAAATCGGAACGAGATATAGAGGCGCAGGTCTTTCAGTTTGTATTTGGTCTTTTCGGCCGTAGAAAATATTTCGCCCAAAACATCTCCGACTCCGCCGATACCCGATATGTCTTCGATATTATCGAATTGCATATCGTCAGGGTCCATGGAGATAACATTCATCTTGGTACTGCCGAAACGGTATTCACAACCTACCGATATGGCTTTGTACGACACCGCCGCGCCGGTAACGAACAACGAGGCATAGCCATACCCCATATCCCAACTGTCGCCGCTTTTTGTCATGCTCATGGCAAAGGTGGGGGCGTAACGGAAATAGGCATTTACACAGAGAGCGCTCACTGGATTGACGGTTACCGACGGGCCCAGGTGCACGCCATAATCCATGCGGTACATACTTGCCTCTCGTTGACTGTAATCCGGGAGGGTCATTCCCATGAAATCGGTCGTCTCTTCTACCAACTGGTCTACCTCGTACGAGGCGATAGTCATGTCGGTCCATGTAAGATCGAGACCGATTTTCAACATATTGGCAATAGGTTTCTTATGCAGATAGAATGTTCTACCCCAGGTAATAAAGGCAGCCCATTCGCTCTCTTCTTCCGACGGGAAATCTACGGCTTCCAGTTTTTCCCACGCATAACCTATATTAAAATACTTGCGGCGGCCCTTAAACTCTTTGGGCTCCTTTGCCGGCTGTTCGGGTTCTACTTGTGGCTGAACGGCCTCAACAGCCTGTACCGGTTCTCCCGTCACCGTATCGGACGGTGCCACCTCCTGAGCCTGCACAGCAACTGCCGCACAACACAGGCCGAATAATAAGAATACAAGTTTTTTCATAGCAAATATATTTTTTTCAATCTCTTTTCTCGGTATTTTCCCGATAACAGCTACTTGGGTATCGAGGTTATTTCCAGCAACAAATATACAAAATTTCTGGTCTATATATTCTCCTTACCATGTTTTTTTACAGCATAATAGCCGATAACGGCACGGGTGGCGCCTCTCTACGATGCCAGCCGCAGGTGCAGAAAACGACCGGCCCACCACCGCCACAGCGACGACGTCCGCCGCTGCTTCCAGCGCAACACCTTGCGAGGGGTGGAGGTGGCTCGTCTCAGCCGACTGTAAGCAATGCCATAATTGCCCTGGGGTATAGGATAAAGCGAGAGGTTCGAGAGTGTAGCAAGAGCGGTTGTTATCTGCTCTTCGCTGTAAGGCTTGTTTATGAGTATACGTATCGTGTCGACCGCCAGGTCGCACAGCTTGCGGTCGAGACCCTCTTCGAGTTGCGGGTCGCACATAGCCTCGCGCATACGCTTCAAGCCGGTAATGACAGCCAGACGGTCGTTCATGAGGTGTTTCTGATGCTCGGCATCGGGTATGTTGCTCAACCCCGACTTGTTGTCGGCATAGTAGTAATAGAGCCGCACGGGCAGGAACGTTACCGTATCGGCCCGGGCAAAGACCCGCGTTACGAAGTCTTCGTCTTCGATTACGCACTTTTCGAGAAAACGCACATTGAGTTTCAACAAGAAAGAGCGGTTGAAAAGGTAACTCCACAGCACACCGCACAAGGGGTATCGGGCCATGTAATCGGCGCCCGACAGGTCGCGACAGTAGGGAAGCACGAAGTTCTGGTAGGGAGTCTCCTCCCCCTTGCCGTCGACCCTGATGCAATCGAAGCCTATAATCTGGTGGGTATACAGCTCGACAAGATTCTTTATCAGCCGGGCAAAAGAGTCAGAGTCGACCCGGTCGTCGATATCGACAAACATGATGTAGCGACCCTTGGCATAGTTCAGCCCCAGGTTACGGGCGCCACCTGGACCGGCTTTGCGGCGGTGATATACACGCATATTCCCGACCTTCTCGCCCCACGCCTGCAACTTTTCGAGCGAGGCGTCGGTCGAATTGTCGTCGACGGCAATGATTTCGTATTTTTCGGCAGGCGCCTGTGAAGAGACTATCGATTCGAGACAACGGTCGATATAGGCCTCTCCGTTATATACGGGTATGATGATACTGACTTCGAGCATGAGATGTGTCGTTTAAAAAGGCGAAGATACGGATTTTTTCAATTTTTACGGCAGGGAATTTTCTCTTTCGGCCGGGAAAAAGTAGCGTCAGGCGATTGGGAGCAGAAAGGCTACCAGCCGGGAGGTTCCCCGCACCCCCCGCCTTGCCAGGGCATATCCCAGGCGAAAGAGGAAGCGGACGCCTCTTCCCCCGGTGCAAGCCATAACCTCCCTGAACAGCTCCTCTCCGCGAGGAGAACCCTCGCGGGTACAAGCTGCCGCCAGCACCACCTTCTTGTAGGCCAGGCAGTGCAACAGCCGCAACTCGTCGCTCCGGTGTGCTGCCCGCACGGCCTTCCCGGCGGCAGCAAAGGCTGAGGCCAGCGCATCGGTCTTGTCGGAGAAGCCGCTCCCGGTTATCGAGTCGGCATGGGTATGCACCATCACCAGCGGCTCATCGGCCGGCACCTTGACCAGTCGTGAAGTGTACAGGAGCAGGCGGAGACCCAGTTCCCAGTCGTTCCAGCACGGAAGCGCCTCGTTCCACCCCCCGACGGCATCGACCACACGCCGCCGCACCATGTAACGCTGGGTCGACAGATAGGTGTGAAAGATGTGGCCGCAGAGAAAACGGGGGGTAAACTTTCGGGGCGACCGCTTGATGCAGGTGTTTCCTGCATCGTCGGTCATCTGTATGTCGGTATAAATCACATCGGCATCGGGATTTGCAGCGGCAGTCGCCATGTAACACTCAACCAGGCGGGGCGCCATCTCGTCGTCGGAATCGAAAAACATCACCCACTCGCCGGTGGCGCGGGCCAGTCCGGCGTTGCGGGCCGCAGGGGCTCCCCGCCTCGACTCGCCGCATACCGTCACCCGGAAGTCGGGAGCCGACTGCCGCCGGGCAAAATCGTCGAGCAAAGCCGACGAACGGTCGGTCGAGCCATTGTCGACCAGAATCACGTGCAGCGGGCGGTAGGTCTGTGCCGCCACCGAAGCCAGTGTGCGTGGCAGGAGCCGCTCTCTGTTGTACACGGGTATGACAATCGTTGCTTCCATCTCTTTTTCCAACGGTCAGCAGGCCGATTTATTTTCCGGAGAGGTACACCCCCCACAGCCACGGCCGTTTTCGTCCGAAATATACGCAGATATTCCGATTGAAAAAACTATATTTGCCAGGAATTACTCTCCGGCGATGAAACTCGATATTCTGATATGCACCTATAACGAAAGGATAAGCCGCATTCCCGACATGCTGCTGCCCTTCCGTCGCGACGTGTCGTATATCGTCTCGATGCAATACACCGACCCGGCCTTTCTCGACCACATTCCCGACGTGCTGCGGCAACGGCCCGACGTAAGAGTGATTCTCCTCGAAGGGAAAGGGCTGAGCCGCAACCGCAACCACTGCCTCGACGCCTCGTCGGCCGACATTGCCCTGATTGCCGACGACGACTGCCGGTACCGGGAGGAATATATCGACCGCATCTTCGCCACCTTCAAGGAGTCGCCACACACCGATGTTGCCCTGTTCAGAATAAACGGGGAAGGAAGGGTCTCGACCAAGCGGTATCCCGCCACAGTCTGTCCGTACGAGAAACGTCCCAAGGGCTACTCTCCCAGTTCCATCGAGATAACTTTCCGGCCCGACCGCCTGCGGGCAATCCGCTTCGACGAACACTTCGGGCTGGGCAGCGATTTCCTGCTTTGCGGAGAGGAAGAGGTGTGGATACACGATGCCATGAAAGCCGGGCTGAGGGTATGTTTTTTCCCCTGCGACATTGTCGATTATCCCTACGAAAGTACTGGCCTCCGCACTTACTCCGACAAGGGGGTGATGCGGGCCAAGGGCGCGGTCAATTATCATATCTACGGAGCCAGCGCCTGGCTGCGCATGCTCAAATTCGCCCTCACGGGAGCCTGCCGCCGCAAAACCGGCTTTTTCACCCTGCTGTTCCAGAGTTGGAGCGGAATAGTCTATTACCTCAAACACTGCCGCAAAAGATGAAGATACTCCTGCTGGGCGAAGCCAGCAACCTGCACTGGACCCTGGCCGAGGGGTTACGCACCTTGGGGCACGATGTTACCGTGGTCTCAAACGGCAGCGGCTTCATGGACAACCGCCGCGACATCGACCTGCGACGCACCGATTACGGAGTGGCGGGAACGATACGTTACCTCGGCAATCTGCTGCGCCTCCTGCCCCGCCTGCGCGGATACGATGTCGTGCAACTGAGCAATCCCATATTCCTGCAACTGAAACCCGAAAAAAACCGATGGGTCTTTGACTTTCTGCGCCGCCACAACGGCAGCCTCTTTCTCGATGCGCTCGGCACCGACTACTTCTATGTAAAAGCCTGCCAGGAGGGGCGTTTCCGATATTCGGACTTCTATCTCGGCGACCGGCTGCGCGACTATCCCGGCTGCCGCGAAACCGTCGAGGCATGGAACAGCGACCCGATGAAAAGGCTCAACCTCTACATGGCCGACCGCTGCGACGGCATCGCCGCCTGCCTCTATGAATACTACGTCGGCTATGAAAACGACTATCGGGAAAAACTGGTCTATCTGCCCATACCCGTGCGTCTGCCCGACGCCGGCAGGACTGTTCCCCGGTGGGAAGAGGGCATGAAAGTGCGTTTCTTCCTCGGCATACAACGCCACCGCAGCGCCTTGAAAGGTACCGACATCTTCGATGAAGTGTTGCGCGAAATCGAGAGAAAATATCCCGACGAGTGTGAAACCATACGGGTGGTATCGCTACCGCTCAATGACTATCTGCGGGCCATGCACTCGTCGCACGTACTCATCGACCAACTCTACTCCTACACCCCGGCCACCAATGCCTTGCAGGCCATGTCGCAAGGTCTTTCGGTGGTAAGTGGTGCCGAACCCGAATTTTACGATTTTATCGGAGAGAAAGCGTGCCGGCCCATCTTCAATGCCCTACCCGACCGACAACAGATATATACGCTCTTCGAAGAGATTCTGAGAGGGAAAAAGAGCCTGCCGCAACGGTGTGCCGACAGCCGCACCTTTGTAGAGAAGCACCACGACTACATACAAGTGGCCCGGCAATATGCCGACTTCTGGTGCCAGCGCCTCCAACGCTGAGGGGGCTTCACGACACAGGGAGACTCACTCACAGAGCCAGCCTCCGTTTCAACTGCCACAACGCCGCTACCGAGACGGCAACGGCACACCCCACGGCCACCGACAGCGAGAGTGTCGTCGCCAGGCGATAACCCGTCGAAACAATCGAACAGCCGGCCACCACCCATACCGCCACACCGAACCACGAACGGCCCAGCCGTATGCCATAATAACGGCGGCACACCCACCACATCATCGCCCCATACAGGACAAAATTGAGCAAATAGGCCACCCCTGCGCCTTCGAGGCCCCACAGATAGTAGCCTCCTACATTGAGCAGGAAGCCACAAAAGTCCGAAGCCAGTTCGGTGGCAAGGTAAAGTTTCCCGTCGCCCTTGGCCAACAGCACAAATCCCATGGCCCAGGAAATCGATTTGAACAAGACCCCCACCATGGCCCAGGAAAAGTAGCTCTCCATGCAGAGGAATTCAGCGGTGTAGAGTACCCGTATTATCCACTCCTGCAACAGAAGAAATGCCGACACGACAGGAGCCAGCATCAGCAGAGCCGCCTCGATCTGTCGCGACATCTGGGCACCCAATCTGTCGGGGTCGTCACCGACGGCCGCCAGCCGGGGATAATAATCGGTGGCCATCGCTGCCAAGACCAGCCCCACATAGCGCGTCACGATTGCATATCCCGCCTGGTAATACCCCAAATCGGCCGCTCCGGCCGTGCGCTGTATGAAACCGACAAACAGGTAATTGAACAACGTCGTGAGGAAACCGCTCACCGTCATATACACCCCCAACACGACCATGACACGCCCCTCCTTGCAAGTCTCGCGCCAAGAGATTTCGACCTTCCGGACGACGGTTTTGCGACTGTATATCCACACAAAGAAGAAAGTCACTCCCGACGACAAGACAAGCGAGGGCACAATCCCCTCCATGCGGAAGCAGTAGTAGAGCGGCAGCGAAAACAGCAAAGCAACCACATTCCCGGCCACACCGGCCTTGGAGAGTTGTTTCAATCGCTGCGTACCCTGCAAAATGGCCTGGTCGCCCGAGGTCAGGGCATTAAAGAGCAGCGCACACGAGAGCCACACATAGCCCCAGATGTGCCGATCGTCGCCAAAAGTAAACCGGCTGAGCAACGGTGCGGTCGAGAGCATGACCACCGCCCCCAGCAGACCGGCCAGCCAGCTCCACCGCCGCAGCACCGTAACGAGGAAAGCGAGAGCCTGCCCGTCGCCCGAAGCATGTGTGCGCGAAATATTCCGCACGGCACTTTGCCGCAGCCCCAGTCCCGTCAGGGCACCTATCATCTCTATCGACGTATTGTACAGGCCTATAATACCCACCCCGGCCGGGCCCAGCCACATGGCGATACACTTGTTGCGCACGATGGAGCAGAGTATCGACAGCACCTGCACACCACCCAGCATGCCAGTCGTCTTCACAATGCGACGATACATCGATGTCGATTCGCCCTGCTGCATGGCCGTCGGATTAAAAGGTCAACAGATAAGTTTCATATACGATGCCGCGACCGCCGAACCCCTCTTTCTGTGCAATGAGCCCCTCGTTGAGATAGTGGCCGTCGTCGCCGTTGGAGGTACCGAAATCGAAATAGCGGCGGTCGGCATACCGCTCCTGCAACAGGTAGGCAAAAAGGAGGTCGAGCGCAGCACACTCCTTGCCACACGCCGAAGCCGAGATATACTGCACCCGCACACAATGGCCGCACTCATAGACGACGGTTCCCCCCACAACCCGACTGTCGAGCGTGGCGGTAAAGAGGCGGATATTCTCGGGGAAGAGGGTATGCAGGTGCAACATTTCGTCGAGTGTATGTACGGGTTGCGCGCCGAAACGCTGGGCGAGATTGTCTTTGAGAATCTCCCAGAAATCGGCCCACGCATCGCTCTCGCCGACCGACACTCCGGAAGCCTGGGCCCTGCGCACGCCGCGCCGGCGCAACTCACTGAACCGCAAAGGGGCCGACAGATCGACCACCGATGCAATATTGCAGGCGACGAGGCTGACATTGCGGCCGAAAAGAGCGTAGCGGTCTTCTTCGGCCGGATAGCGGTGCAGGTGGTGGGGCACACACTTGTAAAGCAACTGCCCGATGCCTTGGGCCGGCAACTGCCCGGCCATCACGTCGAAAATGGCTCTCACCCGCTCGGCCGTTGCCGCAGGAGCCAGCACGAGCCCGCCATAGGTAAGTCCCTGATGCGAACAGAGCATCGCTTCCCGGCGATGAGCCGGCAGCAGGGCCAGCACCTTACCTTTCTGGGTGAAGAGGTAAGAGCAGTCGGGAAAACGATCGGCATGGTATTCGAGATAATCGCGCCGGAAAAGAAACGTCCCGTTGCGGGCCATCTCTACCGCCGCGTCCCACTCGGCCCGGAGGTCGGGCGTGTAACGGGTCATGATTATCGGGTTCATTTTTTCAGCCACAGTTCCGGGTCTAGTTTTGTCGTCTCTTTTCGTATCTGGAAGTGAAGCACCGTGCGGTTGTCTTCCTGCGGATCGGAGTAGATAATACCAAGCTCCTGGCCGGTCTTCACCCGGTCGCCGGTCTTCACATAAATGGTACTGAGGTTGGAATAAATCGTCAGGTATTCGCCGTGCCGCACAATGATGGAGGTATTGTAGCCCGGCATGACGAAGATACTCGTAACGACACCGTCGAATACCGAACGGGCACGGGTTCCGGGCTGGGTCTGCAAGTCGATGCCCTGATTGTTGATTTTCACATACTTCAAGTCGGGGTGCTGCTGCGTACCGAAATGAGCAATGATACGGTAGCGGCCCGAGAGCGGAGTGGGCAGCTTGCCCCGGTTCTGGGCAAAGTTGCGGGAGAGTTGCTCTTCGTCTTTCGACATCTGGTAACCCGCCGACGAGGCTGCCGACTTCTGCGTCGAATTTTTCTTCCGGGCGGCAGCCGCTGCCGCTGCCTTACGGGCCTCCTCTTCGATGACCTCCTGTATGCGACGGCCCAATGCATCGGCCTGTTGCTGCTGCTTCTTCAACTCCTGTTTCAGGGCCCGTTCCTTCTTTTTAAGACCAGCCACCAGGGTACGCTGTTCCCGCTGCTGGCGAATAAGCTTCTGCGAGGCAGCCGTGCGCAGAGCCAGTGCTTCATCCTGGGTTTTCTTGACCCGCAGCAACTCGGTGCGCCGCTGGTTGAGCTCGTCGCGCTGCTGCACAATCTCCTTGGCCTCCTGCTTGCGCCAGGCCGAGAACTCCTGCAAATAGCGGAAACGGCGGTAGGCCTGTTCGAGCGATGCGGCCGATAGCACAAACATCAAGGCATCGTAACGGTCGTCGCGCCGCACAGTCATGGAACGGACGGCTTTGGCGTAACTCTCCTTTTTCTCCGCCAGGGTGCGTTCGAGAGCGGCAATGTCGGCCGACAGTTTACGTTGCTGCTCCACCGTGCGGCTTATCTCGGCGTTCAGGCTCTTGATGCTGTCGTTGATATGGGCAATCTCGGTCGAGAGCGATTCAAGCCGGTGAAGCGCCTGCAACTGGGTCTTCTGTGTCTTGTCTATCTGCTGGTTGGTGCTCTTGATATTCTGCAATGCCGTCGACTGCTGCTTTTTGAGCGACTGCACCTTCGAGGAGCTTTGGGCCCGAAGCCCTTGCACCCCGCACAAGAGTACCACCAGAAAGAGCAGCAGCCCGCGTGTCATTGCGTGATAGTTTCTATCCATGTTTTCAAATCGGTTCTTTTGTATGAGGCCGGCACGACGGCCGATATATGTTGTGGAGTATTCCAGTCGTACTCCATTTTTTCAAAAGAGAAAGAGAGGGGGAATCTTCCTGCGCCCGATAGAGCGAATGTCATCTCGCCGGGAGCCGTCCGCCCCTTCACCACCCGATACCCGCCATAACGGCAAAGCCACGAAACGGGCGGTTGCGGCTTCTGCCACAAGAGCGAGGTGAGGCAGCCCCGACCGTCGACCGTCCAGCCGATGTGTCCCGGAGCCTGGTCAGTGACCCGGGTGTAGCGATAACCGCCGCTACTGTCGGCTCTGGCCTCGAAAAGCGAGGCATCGTCGGGCCGGAGCATCTGTCCCGGCAGGAAAGGTCGGGCCAGGAAGAGCGACTGTACGGCCTCAAACGTCAATCCGGCAGCCGCGACTTC
The DNA here is from genome assembly GCA_944325415.1 of uncultured Bacteroidales bacterium. Taxonomy (GTDB): domain Bacteria; phylum Bacteroidota; class Bacteroidia; order Bacteroidales; family UBA11471; genus Caccoplasma. The sequence goes on from CALUZW010000007.1 coordinate 58,451, forward strand.
GGGCCACTCTCCGACAGAGGCCGCCGCATATTGTTTGTGATAACGGTCGATGAGGTGTATCGTATCGGGCGTCAATACCAGACGGCATATCTCGACCCCCATCAGCGGCAGTATCGATACCTGCAACGCCCGGTCTCTCAGCCAGCGCATCTGCACCCGGCTGCGGAGAGCCTGCCCGTCGACAAAGAGGGTGGCCGCAGCCTTCATCTGCGCCGAGGTATCGCCGGCGTCACGGGCCAAAAGTTCGGCCAGCAGCCGGGCCGGCGGAAGGTCGCGACGAGGCGGGTCGGTCGGCTCGCCCGTTCCGGCCAGACGGCTGCGGCACCCCGCAACGACTGTTGCCAGCAACACGAGTAGCAGCCACACCCATTTATTCATTCTCGACATATTTTTTCAACGAGATTTTCCGGCGCAGCAACTCCGAGTCGCCACCGGCTTCGAGAGCTTTTTTCCACCACTCCACGGCCTCGGCTTCCTGACCGGTAACGGCCAGCACATCGCCATAATGTTCATACATCTCGGCACTGGCCTCATTGGAGAGGTCGATGGCCTTTTTGAGATAGAGCCGCGCCAGCGCGTACCGGCCCTGCTTGAAGTAGACCCAAGCATAGGTATCGAGATACGTGGCATTCTCGGGATTGGCCTTTATCACTTCGCCACTCATGCGCTCGGCCTTGTCGAGGTCGCGACCCAACAGAGCCAGATAGTAGCTGTAATTGTTGAGCGCACCGTAGTTTTTCGGATTGTTTTCCAGCGCCTTGTCGTAGTAAGCAAAGGCTTCGTCGGTCATATCGCGACGGAAGGCAATATCGCCATAGAGCGTGTAAAACTCCGAACGCATGAGGGGGTCGGAACCTATCTCCGGCACATCAAGGCCGGCCTGTAAGGTAGCCTCGGCCTCATCGTAGCGCCCGGCCACCAGTTGCGAAGAGGCGACAATCAGATAATAACGGCCTACGCCGGGCGACTGGGCAATAGCCCGTCGGGCCGCCTCGATGAGGGCCTCGTTGTCGTTCTTCTCGACCAGTATCGAGAAGAGCCGCTGCCACAAATCCTCGTCGGGCGCAATATCGATGGCCACTTCGAGTTGTTCCTGGGCACGGTCATAATCACCGGCATGAATCAATATCTCGCTATACAGTTTGCGCAAATCGGCATCACGGGGATATAGCTCGCACAAACGGGTCATAATCGAGTCGAGGCGGGATTTTTCGTCGGAAAGAATCTGCACGACATAAGGCAGCACCGACAGACGGGCATCGGCCGGAAGGTCGCTGTGGAAAAGTACCGTATCGGCCTGTTGCAGATAGGCATCCCAGTCATCTTGCTTCCGGTAATAATTCAGCAGGGAAAGATGCAAGGCCTCATTCTCCGGGTCGATAGCATGCACCTGCATATAGGTGCGGTAGGCGTCGTCGTAACGTTCGCCATCGAGATAGAGGTCGCCCAGCAGAATGACATAGGCAACATTGCGCGGATTCTCGGCAATGAGGCGTTCCATCTCTTCATAACTCTGTTCGCGGGCCTGCATCAGGTGATAGATACGGGCCTTTTGCAAGATGGTGCTTTCGCTGGCACCGTACTGTTCTTCAAAGCGGTTGTAGGCATCGAGCGCCCGCTGCGGCTGCCTGCGGAGCAGACACATCTCGGCACGTCGCATGAGCACGTCAAAGTCCGACGGTCGCAGCGACAGATACATGCCGTAAAGCGAATCGGCCCGGCTGTAATCGCGCACCTGCCGGGCACACTCGGCCGCCGACAGGATATACCAGCGGTTGTCCGGGGCAAAATCGACTGCGCGCAACAGGCTGCGATACCCGGTCTCGGCATCGCGCAGGGAAAAATAGTAACCGGCCACTTCGGAGTAGGCCGCCGCCAGCGTCGTGTCGAGCGACAGGGCATACCGCAACAGATCGAACGCCTCGGCGTGCTGTCCCGACCCTTTGCATCGCATCGCCTCGTAATAGGCATAGCGGGCCTTGTTTTCGTCGCGGAGCGTTTGCCCGGCGCCGCTTTCGGCCGCCGGCAAGAGTGTGGGGGCGAGAAGCGCCCACGCCATAAGAACGCGACAGACAAATCGTTTCATATCCATCATTACAATCGCTGCTTGTCGTTATACGCCGGTGTGGCCGAAACCTCCGGCACCCCGTTCGCTCTCGGCCAGGACATCGACCTCGTTCCAGTCGACACGGCTGTGGGGAGCCACCACCATCTGGCAGATGCGCTCACCGTCGGCTATCGTAAAGTCCTGCTCGGAGAGGTTGATGAGTATCACTCCTATCTCGCCCCGGTAGTCGGCATCTATCGTACCGGGTGTATTCAGCAGGGTGATGCCTTTTTTCAAGGCCAGCCCGCTGCGGGGACGCAACTGGGCCTCGTATCCGACGGGAAGCTCGATGAAAAGGCCCGTCGGTACCAGCACGCGCTGCATGGGTTTGAGTACGATGGGTGCGTCGAGATTGGCCCGGATATCCATGCCTGCCGACTGCGGCGTTTCATATGCGGGAAGAGGGTGTTTGGAACGGTTTATGATTTTTACGGTTGTCTTCATAATAAAATCGAGTCGAAATATAATATCGGCGAAAATAACGAAAAGCGACGAGATTAGCCGCCTATTTTTTTATTTTTTACCTGCGCGAAGCAACTTTCTCACAAAATTAGGGCGATACGGCAACTTTTTTTATCTTTGCCTTCCATCTCACGAAGGAGAATATTTATGAACGAACATATCATGAGCTGGGAGCGGCTGTTGTCGTCGAAACGGTTCGGACTGGAACGCTACCACGACGCCCACCAGCACACGCGCACCGATTTCCAGCGCGACTACGACCGACTGGTCTTTTCATCGCCTTTCCGACGGTTGCAGAACAAGACGCAGGTATTCCCGCTCCCGGGCAGCATATTTGTACACAACCGCCTCACCCACAGCCTCGAAGTATCGTGCGTGGGCCGTTCGCTGGGCAACAACATATCGGCGGCTCTCGCCGAGAAGTACCACGGCGAACCGTGGGTCGACAAGTTCAACGGCATCGGGGCCATCGTTGCCGCGGCCTGCCTGGCCCATGACCTGGGCAATCCGCCGTTCGGCCACTCGGGCGAGAAAGCCATCGCCACCTACTTCTCGGAAGGGAACGGACTGGGCTTGAAAACGGCGCTCGCCCTCGAAGACGACCAGTGGAAAGACCTCACCCATTTCGAGGGGAATGCCAACGCCTTCCGCCTGCTGACCCACCAGTTCAAAGGGCGTCGCGAAGGCGGGTTTGTCATGACCTACTCGACGCTGGCTTCGATTGTGAAATATCCCTACGAGTCGACCTTGGCCGGCGAAAAAGGGAAGTTGGGATTCTTCACCTCGGAACGCAACGACTTCGTACGCATTGCCGACGAACTGGGCATGCTCCGTATTCCCGACAGCGGAGTGCGCTACTGCCGCCACCCGCTGGTCTACCTGGTCGAGGCGGCCGACGACATCTGCTACCAGATTATGGACATAGAAGATGCCCACAAACTGAAAATCCTTACCACCGACGTCGTAAAACAGCTTTTCCTCGACTTTTTCACCGGCGAACGCCGCCGGAAAATCGAAGAGACCCTGAGCATCGTCTCCGACCTCAACGAACAAATTGCCTACCTGCGCTCCTGCGTCATCGGCAAGCTGGTCGACGAATGTTCGCGCCTCTTTGTCGCCCTCGACGACGAACTGCTGCGCGGCGAGCTCAAAGGCTGCCTCATCGACCAGATAAGCGATACCCCCCGCAACGCCTACAAGGCCTGCTCAAAGGTGGCCTACCGCTACATCTACAAAGCCTCCGACGTACTCGACATCGAGCTGGCCGGTAACCGCATCATCACCGTACTGCTCGACAAGCTCATCGACGCCGTGCTTCACCCCGAGAAAGCCTACTCGCAACTGCTGCTCAACAAAGTGCCCGAACAATATGAGATGCAGAGCGACAACACCTTCACCCGTGTACAGGCCGTCATCGACTACATTTCGGGCATGACCGACGTCTACGCACTCGACCTCTATCGAAAAATCAACGGCATGAGCCTTCCTGCCCTGTAAAAAAACATCTGAATATGACTATCCGAAAAATATCCCTGCTGCTGTTTACACTGCTCCTCACGCTATCGTTCGGCACGGCACAAGCCGCCGAATACACCGTAGAGAGTGTCCCCCATGTGCAAAAGGCCGACGCCCGGCGGTTCGTATCCAACCCCGACGGCATACTCGGCCCGCAAGCCGAGAGCCTCATCAACCTGCGACTCGACTCGCTGCGACACCGCACCACCGCCGAGGTGGCCGTCGTCGTACTCGAATCGATAGGTGAACAAGATGTCGAATCGTTCTCCAACGAGCTGTTCAGCCATTGGGGCATAGGCCAGAAAGAGAACAACAACGGCCTGCTGGTACTCTTCGTACTCGACCAGCGGAAGATACGCTTCGAAGTGGGCTACGGACTCGAAGGCATACTGCCCGATGCCATATGCAAGCGCATACAGGCCCGATACATGTTGCCGGCCTTCAAGCAGAACGACTACGACCGGGGTATGCTGCAAGGCATCGAGAGCGTTTGCGCTATCATTGAAAATCCCGACAACCGGGGCGAAGTCTACGCCGCCAACGGCACCGCCGGCAAGGACGACTGGTTTTTCCTCATCGAGATGTACCTCGGCCTGTCGATACTCTTCTCCATCGTCATACTGCTCATGCTGCGCACGCCGCGACCGGCACAGCCCGACCAAGTATACAAAGCCTTGGAAAGCCAGCTTCCCACGCTGAAAACCATGGCCATCATCTTCCCCCTCTTCAACCTGCTTACCTACCTGCTCACACGTCGGCGCATGTACCGGTTGCGTAATGCCAAGCGCAACTGCGAAAACTGCGGCCACCCCATGCACAAGCTCAACGAAGAAGAAGACAACCGCTTCCTCACCTCGAAAGAGAATGCCGAGGAGATAGCCCGCTCGGTCGACTACGACGTGTGGTTGTGCGACCACTGCGGTGCCACCGAAATCTATGCCTACCCCAACAAAGAGTCGCAGTACAGCGAATGTCCCCGCTGCCATGCTCACACCTACGCACTCGAAAGCGACCGGGTACTCTCGCCGGCCACACCGTTCCAAAGCGGTATCGGAGAGAAACGGTACTGTTGCCGGCACTGTCGCTTCGAGCAGGTCGTTCCTTACACACTGCCCATCATCATCGCCCCCATCATCGGCGGTGGCGGACGCGGCGGCGGTATGGGAGGAGGAAGCTTCGGTGGCGGATTCGGCGGAGGCCTCTCGGGAGGAGGTGGTTCTACATCAAGCTGGTAACAGAGCCATCGGCCCGTTCTCTTTTTATTCCTATTTTTTGTTGCTTTTTACCACAGAAAAATTATAACTTTGTGCAGATTACGATTCATCACAAAAAATCTGGAACAAGACATGAACTGTGTAGGAAATAAAATACAACGCTTCCGCAACGAAAAAAAAATAACCCTGGAAGAGCTTTCGCAGCAGACGGGTATCAGTATCGAACAACTCAGCCGCATCGAAGACAACACCGACCTGCCGGCCCTGTCGATACTGGTGAAGATAGCGCGGGTACTGGGCACAAGACTGGGCACCTTCCTCGACGACATGGACGACCTGGGCCCGGCTCTGTCGCACATCGACAATGCCGAAGTCAGCTTCTCGACCAACTCGGCCCGCACCCCCTCGCACATGCTCTACCACTCGCTGGCCCGCAACAAAGCCAACCGGCACATGGAGCCTTTCTCCATTGAAATATCGCCGGTCGGGAAAGACGAATACGAGTTGTCGAGCCACGAAGGCGAAGAATTCATTGTCGTTACCGCAGGCAGCGTCGAAATCACCTACGGCGACAAGAACTACCTGCTCAACACGGGCGAGAGCATCTATTACGACTCCATCGTCCCTCACCATGTACACGCCCACGGAGACTGCCCCGCCCGCATACTGGCCGTCGTTTACGTCCCGGCCTAACCCCTAAAAACAAGGACTGCCATGCAACTGTTTGAAAAGACTCTGGGCGAATGGCTCGAATACTGGGCCGAGAAAACACCCGACAAAGAATTTATTGTCTATTCCGACCGGGATTTGCGATTCACCTACAAGCAATTCGACAAGCGCGTCAACGACCTGGCCAAAGGGCTCCTCGCCATCGGCGTAACCACCGGCTCACACATAGGTATCTGGGCCACCAACGTACCCGACTGGCTCACCTTCCTCTTTGCCTCGGCCAAGATAGGCGCCGTACTGGTCACGGTCAACACCAATTACAAGCAACACGAGTTGGAGTACCTCACCGACAATGCCGACCTGCACACGCTCTGCATTTCAAGCGGCACGTTCGACAGCGACTACATCGACATGACCTACACCATGCTGCCCGAGTTGCGCACCTCGCAGAGAGGGCATCTGCACAGCGAACGTTTTCCCTATATCAAGAACGTCGTCTATATAGGTCAGGAGAAACACCGCGGCATGTACAACACCGCCGAACTGCTCCTGCTGGGACAGACCCAAAGCAACGCTTCGCTCGAAGCCTGCCGCAGCCGCTTCAACTGCTACGACGTGGTGAACATGCAATATACCTCGGGCACAACCGGATTTCCCAAAGGGGTGATGCTCACCCACCACAACATCACCAACAACGGATACTGCATCGGGCAATGCATGAAGTTCACCGAGAACGACCGCGTGTGCCTGCCCGTACCGCTCTTCCACTGCTTCGGCATCGTGCTGGGCATCATGGCCATCATCACCAACGGCGCCTGTGCCGTGATGCTCGAACGCTTCGACCCGCTCGTCGTACTCGCCTCGGTACACAAAGAGCGATGCACGGCACTCTACGGCGTGCCCACCATGTTCATTGCCGAGTTGAACCACCCGATGTTCAGCATGTTCGACCTCTCGTCGCTGCGCACCGGCATCATGGCCGGCTCGCTCTGCCCCGAATGGCTCATGCGCGAAGTGATGGACAAGATGTACATGACCGAAATCACCAGCGTTTACGGCCTTACCGAGACCTCGCCCGGCATGACACAGAGCAAGGTCGACGACCCGCTCGAAGTGCGCGCCACCACCGTCGGCAGCCCCCTGCCCGAAATCGATGTGAAGGTACTCGACCCCGAAACCCTCGAAGAGTGCCCCGTAGGCGTGCAGGGCGAGATGTGCTGCAAAGGCTACAACATCATGAAGGGCTACTACAAAATGCCCGAAGCCACCGCCGAAATCATCGACAAGAACGGATACCTGCACTCGGGCGACCTCGGCGTGAAGACCCCCGAAGGCAACTTCAAAATTACCGGACGCATCAAAGACATGATAATCCGCGGCGGAGAAAACATCTATCCCCGCGAAATCGAAGAGTTCCTCTATCAAATGCCTCAAATCAAAGACGTACAGGTAGCGGCCGTTCCCTCCCGCAAATATGGCGAAGAGGTAGGCGCCTTCATCATACTCAAAGAGGGCGAGACCCTCGAAGAGGCCGACGTGAAAGATTTCTGCAAAGGGAAAATCTCCCGCCACAAAATTCCGAAATATGTATTCTTCATTCAGGAATTCCCCTTGACCGGAAGTGGCAAAATACAGAAATACAAGCTCAAAGACCTGGGGCTCGAACTGCTCCGCCAGCAGGGCATCACCCCGGCATAAGAGTCGTTGTTGCCCCGAAAAGAACAAGACGGAGGTGGGTCGTGTAAACTTTCGACCCACCTCCGTCATTTATTGTAATAAACCATCCGCCCCTTGGTGAAGGCGGCATCTGACACAGACGTCTGTTCGGTAAGAGCGATGGCAGTCCAGGCGACGACCGGAAATTCGTTTCTGTCCACTGCCACACCGTCCGCTATCTTTTCAGAAGACAGGAGGCGGCTCGGCATAGTCAACGAGTGAAAACTTTGTTTTCTCTTTGCCTCTGCTCTCGCCTTTCGCTATCTTTGCCCCATAAATATCTGTTCAATGATACTCCTCTCCTGCGCCAAAACCATGAACAGCAGGCCGGTACAAAACGAAACCGCCGGCACGACACCCCGATTTGCCCGGGAGGCTCACGAGCTGGCTCTGGCCCTGGCTCGCCGTTCGCCCGACGAACTGCGCCGACTGTTGCGCGTCCCGGCTAAAATCGCCGCTGAAAATTTCAACCGCTACCAAGCCTTCCACTCGCCCGACACCCCCTCACGGCCGGCTATCGACGCCTATACCGGCATCGTATTCAAGACCCTCCTGCGGGGTGGATTCGACACGGTCGACAGGGCCTACGCTCAGGAACGGCTGCGCATCACCTCGTTTCTCTACGGACTGCTGCGCCCGCTCGACGGTATCAAACCCTATCGCGCCGAAGGCGACATGGCCCTGCCCGACTGGGGCGGCCTCTCGCTCTTCGATTACTGGAAACCGCGGCTCACCAGCCTCTTCGAACAGGAAATCGAGGCCAGCGGCGGTGTACTCTTCAACCTGGCCAGCGACGAGATGCGACGCCTCTTCGACTGGAAACGGCTCGAAGAGCGGACACACATCATCACTCCCCAGTTCCAGATACGCCACAACGACGGCTGGAAGACCGTCGTCGTCTACACCAAGATGGCACGCGGCGCCATGGCACGTTACCTGCTGAAAGAGCGCATCGAAACACCCCATGCCCTGGAAGCCTTTGAATGGGAAGGGTTCCGGTTCGACGCAGTCCGCTCCGACAACCACAATTACATCTTCACGCACGAATAACCGATATGACCGAAAAAGAAAAAATGCTGGCCGGCGAAGTCTATTCGCCCTTCGACCCCGAGCTTACCGCCCTGCACCAAAAGGCACTGCGCATAGCCGAACGGTACAACCGCGAATCGTTTGCCGACTGCCTTACCCGCAACAACACCCTGCGGGAACTCCTGCCCAATACACACCCCTCGCTCATCGTGCAGCCGCCGTTCCTGTGCGACTTCGGCTTCCTCATCGAAGGAGGCGAAAACGGGTTCATCAACTACAACTGCACCATACTCGACACCGCCCGTGTGAAACTGGGCCGCAACATACTCATCGGTCCCAACGTGCAGATATACTGCCCCATGCACCCGCTCGACCATCGCGAACGGGCCACCGGCGTCGAACATGGCGAACCGGTAACCATAGGCGACGACTGCTGGATAGGAGGCGGCACGGTGATATGTCCGGGCGTAACCATAGGCAACCGCTGTGTCATCGGTGCCGGGAGCGTCGTGGTGAAAGACATTCCCGACGACTCGGTCGCCGTGGGCAACCCCGCACGGGTGATTCGCCGCACCTCGGCCGACGACAAAACAGTCTGACTGTAACGATATTCCGAAATATCTTCTTATCTTTGTATGGAACAGCCGGAAGCCCGGCGCCGGGAGGGAGGACAGAGAGTGTACCGCTCGCCATCTTCACCGCCGCCGCTTGCCGCTCGCCACATATTGTGTAAACAACCCAGCATGAAAGAATTCATACTCACCGAAGAAGTAAACGAACGCGCCGTACTGGTGGGCCTGATTACCCCCACACAGAACGAAGCCAAAGCCAACGAATACCTCGACGAACTGGCATTTCTTGCCGAAACCGCCGGAGCCGAACCGGTCAAGAAATTCCTGCAACGCATCGACCAGCCCAACTCGGTAACCTTTGTGGGCAGCGGCAAGCTGGCCGAGATAAAAGCCTTTGTCGAAGAGAACGAGATAGGACTGGTCATCTGCGACGACGAACTCTCGCCCAAGCAACTGAAAAACATAGAGCAGGCATTGCAGGTGAAGATTCTCGACCGTACAAGCCTCATTCTCGACATATTTGCCAAACGGGCCCAGACGGCCCACGCCAAGACCCAGGTGGAGCTGGCCCAGTACCAATACCTGCTGCCGCGCCTTACCCGGCTGTGGACCCACCTCGAACGGCAACGGGGCGGTATCGGTATGCGCGGTCCCGGTGAGACGCAAATCGAGACCGACCGCCGTATCATTCTCGACAAAATCTCCCTGCTCAAACAGGAACTGAAACACATCGACCGACAAAAGAGTATCCAGCGGAAAAACCGCGGGAAGATGGTGCGCGTGGCTCTCGTGGGATATACCAACGTGGGAAAATCGACCCTGATGAACCTGTTGAGCAAATCGGAGGTCTTTGCCGAGAACAAACTCTTCGCCACCCTCGACACGACGGTGCGCAAGGTCATCATCGACAACCTGCCGTTCCTGCTCACCGACACGGTAGGGTTTATCCGCAAACTGCCCACCCACCTGGTCGAGTCGTTCAAGTCGACCCTCGACGAGGTGCGCGAGGCCGACCTGCTCCTGCACATTGTCGATATCTCCCACCCCGCTTTCGAGGAGCAAATCGAAATCGTGAACAAGACCCTGTATGAGGTGTGCAACGCCACCGACAAACCCATGATTCTCGTCTTCAACAAAATCGACGCCTACAAGCACGTCGAGAAAGAGCCCGACGACCTGTCGCCGCGCACCCGGGAAAACATCTCCCTCGATGAACTGAAAGAGTCGTGGATGTCGCGTATGCACGAAAACTGCATCTTCATCTCGGCCCGCGAACGCAGCAACATCGAAGAGTTGAAACAGCTCCTCTACCAGCGGGTAAAAGAGATACACATCACCCGTTTCCCCTACAACGACTTTCTCTTTGAGAAATACGACTCGCTCGATGAGAGTGGAAACAGCGACAACTTCTAAACACATTCTGTCATGGAAAAGCCCCGCTACATACACGAAATCGAAATAAAGGTGCGCGACTACGAATGCGACATGCAAGGCATCGTCAACAACGCCAACTACCAGCACTACATGGAACACGCCCGCCACGAATTTCTCCTGAGTGCTGGTAAAGGTTTTACCGACCTGCGCGAGCAGGGTATCGAATGTGTCGTGCGCCATGTCGACATCGAGTACCGCGTATCCCTGCGCAGCAAAGACATAGCCGTGTGCCGGCTGTACCTGCGGCGTGAAGGGCCCAAATATGTCTTTTATCAGGACATCTACCGCAAAAGCGACGACAAACTCTGCACCCGCGGAAAGGTAGAGAGTGTAGCCACCGTCAACGGCCGTGCCACCCGGGGCGACGAGCTGGCCGAGTATTTCAAGGACTACCTGTCGTAACCACCGTGATACCCACAACCGGCCTCCGATATGCCATAGCCCTTTCGCTGATGAAGGGCATGAACCGGCAAGCCGCCGAGCGGCTGTTGCCGGCCGATGGCGACATGGCGGCCCTGTTCGACGCATCGCCCGAGAGTTGGCGCGAGAAGGTGGGCACCGTTGCGCCGCTGTTCGACCTCGAAAGCCGCCAGAGAGCCCTCGCAGCCGCCGATACCGAGATAAGATTTATCGAGCAGAAAAACATCTCCCCGCTTTTCTTTACCGACCCCGACTATCCTGCACTGCTGCACGAATGTCCCGACGCTCCCCTGATGCTCTATTTCAAGGGCGAGAGCAACCCCAATCCCCATCGGGTACTGAGCATCGTCGGCACCCGCAAGGCAACACGCTACGGACGCGACTTCTGTGCCGACCTGCTGGCCGACCTGTCTCGTGCCGTCCCGGGGCTCACCATTGTCAGCGGCATGGCCTACGGCATCGACATCTGCGCCCACCGCGAGGCCCTGAAAAACGGCCTCCCCACCATCGGCGTACTGGCTCACGGACTGCACACGCTCTACCCGTCGGCCCACCGTGCCACGGCACAAGAGGCCGAACACCACGGAGGGCTGCTCACTGAATACACCTCACAACAGCCCATACTGAAAATAAACTTCGTGGCGCGCAACCGCATCGTGGCCGGCATGAGCGAGGCCACACTGGTCGTGGAGTCGGCCGAGAAGGGCGGCGCCCTCATCACCGCACGACTGGCCCGCGACTACAACCGTGACGTATTTGCCCTGCCGGGCAACATCGGGCAGGAAAGTTCGGCCGGCTGCAACCGTCTCATACACGACAACATTGCCGCTCTTGTAACCTCGGCCGCGGATATTGTAGAGGCCCTGGGCTGGGAAACCTCCGACAGCCCGAAAGAGTGCCGCCAACAACCCCTGTTTCCCGATATCAGCGAAAAAGAGGCCCTGATCCTGCGAATACTGCAAGACCAGGGCGAAATGCAAATCAATCCCCTCACCGTGACGGCAGGACTGCCGGCCGGTGAAGTGTTGTCGACACTACTCGAAATGGAATTCAAAGGGCTCGTGCGCACCCTCCCGGGAGGCATTTTCAGAGCCGTCAAGTAAGGGTTCCGCCCTGCGACGGAATCTCCTCCACATATTTATGCACCTTGAACTGTCGTGTGGCCAAGGGCTCGAAAATACCCTCTTCGTGCGTAACCAGCACCACCGTCGCCGACCGATTGGCCTCGCGCAGGAGGTCTATCATCATAGAACCGAAATGATGGTCGACATACGATGTGGGCTCATCAAGGACGAGCACCTCGGGGTCGGTAATCAGCGCCCGTCCGAACAGTACCCGCTGCAACTGCCCGCCCGACAACTCTCCAATCGAAGCCGACGCATAATCGGCCAGTTCCATACGCTGCAACATATCGTCGACCCGGCGGCGGGCCTCACGACGCACCATCTTCCGGCCGAGCAGCCCCATAGCCATCACCTCCGATACCGTAATCGGGAAATGGGAGTCGATGCGGCTCTTTTGCGGGAGATACCCGATATTAAGCGAAGAGACCGTCGCCCCGTCGCGATAGTACGACACAGTTCCCCTGTCGGGCGGCAACAGCCCCAGGACGACCCGCAGCAGCGTCGTCTTACCGCCACCGTTGGGCCCCTTAATCAAGACAAAATCGCCCCGGTCTATCTGCAACGAGACGTCGGAGAGCGTCAAACGGTTGTCATACCGCAAATCGACATGACGCAAAACAATCTGTTTCTTATCGCACAAAAGCATCGGCAATACGCTTTATTTCATCACTCCAATCATAGGCCAGCGGATTAATCATCATGGTACGGCAACCCACCTCGCGGGCAAAGGTCTCGGCCTGGCGAGGGTCAAACTCCCGCTGAACAAAAACCACCTCGACACCGGCACGACGGGCCGAATCGACCATCGTGCGCAGATATTGAGGAGTGGGCGACTTACCATCGGGTTCGAGGGCCAGTTGCCGCAGGCCGTAATCGGCCGCCCAGTACGAAAGCGTAGGGTGATATACGGCAAAAGCCTTTCCGGCCAAAGGTGCCAACTCTGCCGTGAGCAGAGAGTCGACACGGGCCAGTTCAGCATCAAGGCGTCGATAATTGGCCTCATAGACAGTGGCACCGGCCGAATCGGCCTCGACCAAAGCCCGGTACATCGATTCTACCATGCGGCGGGCCAGTCGAGGCGAACACCATATATGGGGATCGGGATAGTCGGCACCGTGGTGCAGATGCTCCTCCTCACCGTGGTGATGCACGTGGGTGCCGTAGAGTAGAGGCAACCCGCGGGAAAGGTCGACCACCTGCAACGAAGGGTTGTTTTTCGCCAACGTTTCCAGCCAGGTGCGTTCAAAGCCCAAGTGGCCACAACTGAAATAGAGGCGGCATCGCGACAGCTCGACCATGGCCGACGGGGGCAGGTCATACGACTCGGGATTACCGCCGTCGGGCACGGCACACACCACATCGACACGCCCGCCGGCCAACTGTTCGGCCCAGTTCTGCAACGGAGGTATCGTTACCGCCACAGACATTCTCTCCGGCGCAGAACCGGAACAGGCGCACACGCCCAACATCCAGCAAAGAGCCCATAAAAGAATACCGGTTTTTCCACCTCTGTTCATCTCGGTCTATACTGTTTTCTTATCCGACATCTTATACCTATACATACTTTCCCGGCTCCACGCCATAGACACAACGATGCAGACGGTCGCGCACGCTGTCGAAATAGCCGTCAAACGACTCACTGCCAGGCTGCAAAGGTGCCCCGTAAAACATCAGATACATGGGCAACGGTGCCGCTCCGTCGAAATAGGGCGGCTGCACATAAGGTCTGGTCGACAAGACAAAACCCGACCGCTGATAAAAACCGATGCGCCGGCGCGACATCTCGTCGCCGGGACACTCCACTTCAAGCACCATCGGGCGATTTATCTCCCCACACAACACGCGCAGGGCCTCCCCGCCATAACCTTTTCCGCGGGTAGAGGGGTCGACAGCAAAATGTTCGCCATACACCATGTCGGGCCACTCCCAGCAGGAGATAAAACCCACCATTCTGTCGTCGTCGCACAACAGCCGCATCACAAACGGCGAATCCTCACGACGAAGCATCGCCACAATATGGTCGAAGGGGCGGCGTTCATCGGGCGGGAACGATTGCAGATACAATCCCTCTATATAAGAAAGGGCCTCACTATCGGCCGCAGTTATCGTTTTCAGGTTCAACATATCGCAAAAATTTAAAATCAGCGGAGCCGTTATCGTCGCCTTCCATACAACTCTTTGAGAGATGCACAAAAGTACATTTCGCCGGTTCCGAGGAACAAAGATAATATTTTTATTCGTTTTTAATGCAATATGTTTTTTTTCATTATCTTTGTAAGGCTAAACATACACATAATATTATGGGACATCATCAACTGGATAATCTCGATTATAAAATTCTGAGACTTATCGCTTCTAACGCTCGTATACCCTTTCTCGAAGTGGCCCGCGAATGTAACGTTTCGGGTGCAGCCATACACCAAAGGGTACAAAAACTGACCAACCTCGGTATCATAAAAGGTTCGGAATTTACGCTTGACTCCAACCGCATCGGTTTTGAAACCTGCGCCTACATCGGGGTTTTCCTGCAAAGCCCGGGACAATTCAAGGAGGTCATAGAAAAATTGAAAGATATTCCCGAAGTGGTTGAATGCCACTACACCACAGGAAAGTATGACATGTTCTTGAAGATATATGCCCGCAACAACAGCCATATGTTGCAAATTATTCACACCAAACTGCAACCGTTGGGATTGGCTCGCACAGAGTCGATTATCTCTTTCAAAGAGGCTTTCCGCCGCCAACTCCCCATCGAAAACCTCGCAACTTACGAGAAAGAAGAAATCGCTATGGAACCTAGCGAAGACCTGGCCGACCTGCCCGAAGAACCCGTAAAAAAGAAAAGAGGTCGCAAGAGCAACAACAATAACGCATAACGTGCCTTCAAGTAAAATTATATAGAATAGATTTTGAAAAAGACTGCATAAAAAAAGAATCTCCGAAAAAACGGAGATTCTTTTTTATTGTCTCACTGGTACGAAACACACCACATTTCACCCCCGGCTAAAAAGCGGCAGAGAGAGGTCCAAAAGGGTTTGTCAAAAAAACAAAACAAGAACACCTAAGCCACCTTTTCGTTTTGCGCAGTGCAACGAACACTGTAAATTTGCGGCGCTTAAAAAAAGGATATGACACCACAAACCAAAGGTACTTTATGCGGCATCATCGCCGCCGTCAGCTACGGCACCAATCCGCTTGGCGCCTTATACCTCTATCAAGCAGGATTGAATACCGACACGGTTCTTTTCTACCGTTATTTCCTGGCCGCCATCGTGCTCATGGGCATCATGAAATTACAAAAGACCTCATTCTCCATAACACTCAAAGAATTTTCTGTTTTGGGAGGACTGGGTATTCTCTTCGCCATATCATCGCTTACCTTGTTCAGCAGCTTCCATTTCATGGATGCCGGCGTGGCATCGACACTGCTCTTTGTCTACCCCATCATGGTGGCTGTTATCATGGCGCTATTCTTTAAGGAAAAAATCACTGCAACCACAGCCATATCCATAGCCCTGGCACTGGGCGGCATTGCCATGCTCTACAAGGGCGACGGCAACGAAGTACTCAGCACGATAGGCATCATACTGGTTATGGCCTCGTCGCTATCCTATGCACTCTACATCATCGTCGTCAACCGTTCGGGGCTGCGCATGTCGGCGGTCAAGCTCACCTTCTATGTGCTCCTTTTCAGCATTGTTGTCATCGTCATACACTCGTTCACGGCACAAAGTTTTCATCTGCAACCCTTGACGACTCCTTACATGTGGTTCTTTGCCATCTTGCTGGCTCTCCTGCCCACCGTCATATCGCTGGTAACCATGTCCATATCAGTACGCAACATAGGCTCCACCCCCACCGCCATACTCGGAGCCCTCGAACCGCTCACGGCCGTTGCCGTCGGGGTATGTGTCTTCGGCGAAGCATTCACCCACCGTTTGGCCTGGGGTATCGTACTCATACTGGCAGGCGTTCTGCTTATCATCGCCGGAAAATCTCTAAGCCTCCGCCAACTGCGGTTAATGATAAAACAGCTACAACGATTCCGGCTTCTCAATCATGGGAAATAAACGGGCCGACCAATATCTGTAAGCAGAGGCACATTTGCGGAACAGATTTATTCTCTTTGGGCTAAAAAAGCATCAGACAGAAAAGAGTTCAGGCCGCGATTGATATAAACTTATATCATACTCCGTTATCAAAAACATTTCACAGAGGGTTTCTCATTTTTCGGGTTTTATAATTACCTTTGTATCGTAAACATTACAAATACAATTAAAAACTACCCGATATGAGAGAAATTGTCGTAAGCGGAATACGCTCGACCGGAAATCTGCACCTGGGCAACTACTACGGAGCTTTACGCAACTTCGTGAAAATGCAATACGAAAACGATTGCTACTTTTTCATTGCCGACCTGCACTCCCTGACCACACACCCCGACCCCAAAATGCTGCCGGTAAATGTAAAAAACATACTGGCCGAATACCTGGCCGCCGGACTTGACCCCGAAGTCTGCTCACTGTTCATACAAAGCGACCTGCCCGAAGTCTCGGAACTTTACCTGCTGCTCAACATGCACGCCTACATTGGCGAACTCGAACGCACGGCCTCGTTCAAGGACAAGGTGCGCAAACAACCCGAAAACGTCAATGCCGGCCTGCTCACCTATCCTACCCTCATGGCAGCCGACATCATCATACACAAAGCCACCAAGGTACCCGTGGGAAAAGACCAAGAGCAACATCTCGAAATGACGCGCCGCTTTGCCCGCCGTTTCAACACCCTATATGGGGTGGAGTATTTTCCTGAACCCACGAGCTACAACTTCGGCGAAGAATCGGTAAAAATTCCGGGACTCGACGGCAGCGGAAAGATGGGTAAATCGGAAGGAAACTGCATCTACCTCATCGACGATGAGAAGACCCTGCGCAAAAAGGTGATGAGAGCCGTCACCGACGAGGGACCCCAAACCCCCAATGCACCCCAATCACAACCCATAGAGAATCTCTTCACCATCATGAAAATCGTATCATCGCCCGACACCTACAACTATTTCGAAGAGAAATACAACAACTGCGAAATACGGTACGGCGACATGAAGAAGCAACTGGCCGAAGACATTCTACAAGTAACCACCCCCATCAGAGAGCGTATCGCCGAAATAAAGAGCGACGAAGCCTACCTGAGAAGAGTGGTCGCCCAAGGGGCCGAAAAGGCTCGGGAGAATGCCGCAAAAACCATTGCCGAGGTAAAACAAATCATGGGAATTCATTATTTCTAATCAGACTCCATTTCCTAATCAATTTTTGGCAGGAGGTTTCGGGAAAAACCTGAGGCCTCCCGCTCTCCAATATACAACTCAACATGGCACACGAGCATCATCACCACCATCATCATGCGCCCGACCACCTGAACAGGGCTTTTCTCTGGGGTATCGGGCTCAACATTGCCTTCGTCGCAGCCGAAGCAGGCGCCGGACTGTACTACGGCTCACTCGGCCTTCTCTCCGACGCCGGACACAACCTGAGCGATGTCGTTAGCCTCATACTGGCTCTGATAGCATTCAGGCTGGCCCTTATCAAACCGTCGGAGACCTACACCTACGGATACAAAAAAAGCACCATTCTCGTGTCGCTGCTCAATGCTGTCATTCTACTTGTCGCCGTGGGATTTATTTTGGCCGAATGCATAGAAAAACTCCGCCACCCCCAACCTATTGAAGGGGGTGTCATCGCTTGGGTGGCCGGCATAGGAATCGTTATCAACGGAATCACAGCCTGGCTCTTTTTCAAAGACCGCAGCCACGACCTCAACGTGAAAGGCGCATTCCTGCACATGGCCGCCGACACACTGGTAAGCGTGGGCGTTCTGCTTTCGGGTGTCATCATCTCCTATACCGGCTGGTATATCATCGACCCGGTTATAGGTCTCGTCATTGCCATCATCATACTCTACTCTACCTGGGACCTGCTGCACGACAGCCTGCGCCTTTCGCTCGACGGTATTCCGGCCAACATCGACCGGAAAGAGATAGAGAGTCTCCTGCTCGCCGACCCACGCGTCGTCGAGGTACACCACCTGCACATCTGGGCCATCAGCACGACGCAGAATGCGCTCACGGCACACATTGTCGTAGGCAGTTTCGACGATGCAGAATCGCTAAAACACGACCTGCGACACCGCTTACAAGAGATGAACATACAACACGCCACGTTCGAGCTCGAACGTCCCGGCGAGCATTGCCACGCCGACTGCTGCTAAGAGTAGCTGCAACTGTTTCTTTTCTGCCCAGTATCGGGCCATCTTTCATACCTATTATACGAAAAAGCCCCCTCTTCCTTCTAGGAGAGGGGGCTTTTTTATTGAGAGTCGGAGTGACTACATATCGGTTACGTTCTTGCGATTGGCAAACGCCCGGTCGAACTCTTCTTTGGAGCCGACGATGAGACGGTCGAAGTCACGTTGTCCGGTACCGGCAGGAATCAGGTGTCCGCAGATAACGTTCTCCTTCATACCTTCGAGCGTATCGACTTTACCATTGATAGCGGCTTCGTTGAGCACCTTGGTGGTTTCCTGGAACGATGCAGCCGACATGAAGCTCGACGTCTGCAACGCGGCACGGGTGATACCTTGCAGTATCTGCTCCGAAGTTGCCGGCACGGCATCGCGCACCTCAACAAGGCGCAGGTCGCGGCGTTTGAGCATGGAATTTTCGTCGCGCAGCTTGCGGGCAGTAACAATCTGACCCGGTTTCAGCACCTGTGAATCTCCGGCATCGACTACCACTTTTTTACCCCAGATGCGGTCGTTCTCGTCCATGAACTCGTGCTTGTCGACGATTTGCTGTTCGAGGAATCGGGTATCGCCCGGATCGAGAATGGTTACCTTACGCATCATCTGACGCACGATAACTTCAAAGTGCTTGTCGTTGATCTTCACACCTTGCAGACGATATACGTCTTGTACTTCGTTGACGATATATTCCTGTACGGCCGTCGGACCTTTGATAGCCAAAATATCCGAGGGAGTGATGGCACCGTCGGAAAGCGGCGTACCGGCACGTACATAGTCGTTCTCCTGTACCAGTATCTGCTTCGACAAGGGTACGAGGTATTTCTTCACCTCTCCGGTCTTGGACGTTACCGAAATTTCACGGTTACCACGTTTTACCTTACCGAAGGTAACTTCACCGTCGATTTCGGAAACAACAGCAGGGTTGGACGGATTACGTGCCTCGAACAACTCGGTAACACGGGGAAGACCACCCGTGATATCGCCGGCTTTGCCCACAGCACGAGGTATCTTTACAAATACCTGACCGCTCTTTATATCCTGACCTTCGTCAATCATCAAGTGCGCGCCCATAGGCAAGTTGTAGCTGCGAATCACTTCGCCACTCTCGTCGAGAATCTGAGCGACAGGCACACGGGTACGGTCTTTCGATTCGATGATAATCTTTTCGCGCAGACCGGTCTGCTCGTCCGATTCCACTTTATAGGTAACACCTTCTATCACATTCTCAAAACGCACTTTACCGGTAGCTTCCGACACGATAACGGCGTTGAAGGGGTCCCACTCGCAGACGATGTCGCCCTTTTTGAGCATATCGCCGCTGTTAAAGTAAAGTTTAGAACCGTAAGGTATATTGGTATTGGTCAAGACAATCTTGGTATTGGGGTCGACGATACGCATCTCGGCCAGTCGGCCTACGACAATCTGTACCTTCTTGCCCGATTCGTCTTCACTGTCAACGGTACGCAACTCATCGATTTCGAGAATACCGTCGTAACGGGAGGTAACATTCGATACGGCAGCGATGTTCGACGCGATACCACCGACGTGGAAGGTACGCAGAGTAAGCTGTGTACCGGGCTCACCGATAGACTGGGCGGCAATAACACCGACAGCCTCGCCCTTCTGTACCATGCGGCTGGTGGCCAGGTTTCGGCCGTAGCACTTGGCACATACGCCATGTTTCGACTCACAGGTGAGTACCGAACGTATTTCGACGCGTTCGATGGGCGACTCTTCGATTTTCTTGGCAATCTCTTCGGTAATCTCTTCGCCCGAGTGTACCAGTATCTCGCCCGTAAGGGGGTGTTGCACATCGTGTACGGAGACACGACCGAGGATACGTTCGGAGAGAGAGGCTACCACCTCTTCGTTGTTTTTGAGCTCGGTGCATACAAGACCACGCAACGTGCCGCAGTCTTCTTCGTGGATAATCACGTCGTGGGCCACATCGACGAGACGACGGGTCAGATAACCGGCGTCGGCCGTCTTCAAGGCCGTATCGGCAAGACCCTTACGGGCACCGTGGGTAGAGATGAAGTATTCCAACACCGAGAGGCCCTCCTTGAAGTTGGCCAAAATAGGGTTCTCGATGATTTGACCGCCTTCGGCTCCCGATTTCTGGGGCTTGGCCATAAGACCACGCATACCGGAGAGCTGACGAATCTGCTCCTTGGAACCACGGGCTCCGGAGTCGAGCATCATGAAGACAGAGTTGAATCCCTGGTTGTCGGAAGACAACTGTTTCATCAGGATATCGGAGAGCTTCGAGTTGACGTGCGTCCAAGTATCGATAATCTGGTTGTAACGTTCGTTGTAGGTAATGAAGCCCATGTTGTAGTTGGCCATAATCTGCTCGACGTTGGCGTAACCTTCGTTGACGAGAGCCTCTTTCTCGGCCGGGATAATCACGTCGGCCAGGTTGAACGAAAGACCACCCTTGAAGGCCATCTTGTAACCGAGGTTCTTGATATCGTCGAGGAACTGGGCAGCACGAATCACACCGCACACCTTGATGACATTACCGATGATGGTACGCAACGACTTCTTGGTAAGAATTTCGTTGATGTAACCGACCTCTTTGGGCACGAACTCATTGACGAGAATACGTCCTACCGATGTATCGCGCAGCACTTCGACATAATTGCCGTTCTCGTCGATGTCCTGTACACGCACCTTCACGGGAGCATGCAGGGTTACCTTACCTTCGTTGTAGGCAATCTCGGCCTCTTCGGGACCGTAGAAGATAAGACCTTCGCCCTTGGCACCGGGACGCAACTTGGTAATGTAGTACAGACCCAGAACCATATCCTGCGACGGCACGGTGATAGGTGCACCGTTGGCAGGGTTGAGGATATTGTGGGCACCGAGCATCAGCATCTGGGCTTCGAGAATGGCCTCGTTGCCGAGAGGCAAGTGCACAGCCATCTGGTCACCGTCGAAGTCGGCGTTGAAGGCGGTACAAGCCAGCGGGTGCAGCTGAATGGCTTTACCCTCAATCATCTTGGGCTGGAACGCCTGGATACCGAGACGGTGCAGAGTCGGGGCACGGTTGAGGAGTACGGGGTGTCCTTTCATCACGTACTCAAGAATATCCCATACGACGGGATCTTTGCGATCGACGATTTTTTTCGCCGATTTCACCGTTTTGACGATACCGCGCTCGATAAGTTTGCGGATGACAAACGGTTTATAGAGTTCGGCTGCCATGTTCTTGGGCAGACCGCATTCATACATTTTCAGCTCGGGACCTACCACGATAACCGAACGGGCCGAATAGTCGACACGTTTACCGAGAAGGTTCTGACGGAAACGACCCTGCTTACCTTTCAGGCTGTCGGAAAGCGATTTCAAGGGACGATTGGCATCGGTCTTCACGGCACTCGACTTGCGAGAGTTGTCGAGCAGAGAGTCGACGGCCTCCTGCAACATACGTTTTTCATTGCGGAGAATCACCTCGGGGGCCTTAATCTCCATCAAACGTTTGAGACGGTTGTTGCGAATGATTACACGACGATAGAGGTCGTTGAGGTCGGAGGTGGCAAAACGTCCGCCGTCGAGGGGTACCAGAGGACGCAACTCGGGAGGAATGACGGGAATGACTTTGAGAATCATCCACTCGGGACGGTTGCGATTCTTGGAGGCACGGAACGACTCAACAACTTGCAGGCGTTTGAGGGCCTCGTTCTTGCGTTGCTGCGAACCATCTTTGTTGGCCGTATCGCGCAACTTGTAGGAGAGGTCGTCCAGGTCGAGACGCGTCAGCAGGTCGTAAATGGCCTCGGCGCCCATCTTGGCGATGAACTTGTTGGGGTCGGTATCTTCGAGCAGCTGGTTGTCTTTGGGAAGGGTTTCAAGCACGTTGAGGTACTCCTCTTCGGAAAGAAGGTCGTAAGCAGCCAGGTCGTCTTTCACACCGGGCTGTATTACAATGTAACGCTCGTAATAGATTACAGCGTCGAGTTTTTTCGAGGGGAGGCCGAGCAGATAACCGATTTTGTTGGGCAACGAGCGGAAATACCAGATGTGGGCCACGGGAACAACCAATTGAATATGTCCCATGCGTTCGCGGCGCACCTTCTTCTCGGTAACTTCCACACCACAGCGGTCGCACACGATGCCTTTGTAACGGATGCGTTTGTACTTTCCGCAGTGGCACTCGTAATCTTTTACCGGGCCGAATATGCGTTCACAGAAGAGACCGTCGCGCTCGGGTTTGTAAGTGCGGTAGTTGATGGTCTCGGGTTTCAGCACTTCACCGCTGGATTGTTCGAGAATCTCCTCGGGAGAAGCCAGTCCTATCGTGATTTTTGAGAAGTTGCTCTTTACTTTATTGTCTTTTTTAAAAGCCATATATGTAAGTTATAACGCGTTAGCAGATAGTGTATCGGAGCCGTCGCCCGCCCGCACATTCGGGGCGGGGCGACGAAATCCTTTTGATTACTCCAAGGTGATGCTCAATCCGAGACCCCGCAGCTCGTGCAACAGCACATTGAGCGACTCGGGTATGCCCGGAGTAGGCATAGGCTCTCCTTTGACAATCGCCTCATAGGCTTTGGAACGACCCACAACATCGTCGGACTTGATGGTGAGAATCTCTTGCAGGATGTAGGCGGCACCGAAGGCTTCGAGGGCCCACACCTCCATCTCTCCGAAACGCTGTCCACCGAACTGGGCTTTACCTCCAAGAGGCTGCTGGGTGATGAGCGAGTACGGACCGATGGAACGAGCGTGCATCTTGTCTTCGACCATGTGGCCGAGTTTCAGCATATAGATGACACCCACCGTAGCAGGCTGGTCAAAACGCTCGCCGGTGTGTCCGTCGTAAAGATAGGTCTTACCGTAACGGGGCAAGCCGGCCTTGTCGGTCCACTCGTTCAGGTCGTCGAGCGAAGCACCGTCGAAAATGGGGGTAGCAAATTTCTCGCCCAATTTTACGCCGGCCCAGCCGAGAACCGTCTCGAAAATCTGACCCAGGTTCATACGCGAAGGCACACCCAGAGGGTTCAACACAATATCGACCGGTGTTCCGTCTTCGAGGAACGGCATATCTTCCTGACGCACTACGCGCGAAACGATACCTTTGTTTCCGTGACGACCGGCCATCTTATCGCCGACGCTGATTTTACGTTTCTTGGCAATGTATACCTTGGCCATCTGCACGATACCTGAGGGCAACTCGTCGCCGATGGAGATATCGAATTTCTGGCGGCGCAATTCGGCATCATACTCTTTGAATTTCTTCAAATAGTTCATGATGGTGGCACGAATCAGGTCGTTCTTGGCAGCGTCGGTCGTCCACTTGCTCACCTGTATGGCGGTATAGTCGATTTCGGCCAAGCTCTTCTGCGTGAATTTTGCGCCTTTGGGAATAACCTCTATTCCCAGGTAATCTTTTACGCCCTGCGATGTCTTGCCGTTGGTAAGAGTCATCAGCTTGTCGATGAGAATATCTTTCAGGGCGTCCATCTTCTCCTTATACTCTTCGTCGAGTTTGGCCAACATAGCGGCCTCGGGGCCTTTGCCTTTACGTTTCTTGACGGCTTTGGAGAAGAGGGCCGTGCCGATAACCACACCTTTGAGCGACGGAGTGGCTTTCAAGGAAGCGTCTTTTACATCACCGGCCTTGTCGCCGAAGATGGCACGAAGCAGTTTCTCCTCGGGCGAGGGGTCGGATTCGCCTTTGGGGGTAATCTTACCTATCATGATATCGCCCGGCTCTACGTGAGCGCCGACACGGATAATACCGCGCTCGTCGAGGTCCTTGGTGGCATCTTCGCTCACGTTGGGGATATCCGAGGTGAGCTCTTCCATACCACGCTTGGTCTCACGCACTTCGAGCGAATACTCGTCGACGTGTACCGAGGTGAGAATATCTTCACGCACCACGCGTTCGTTGAGCACGATGGCATCCTCATAATTGTAACCTTTCCAGGGCATGAAAGCCACTTTGAGGTTGCGGCCGAGGGCCAACTCACCGTTTTCGGTCGAATAACCTTCGGTAAGAATCTGTCCGGTAACCACGCGGTCGCCCTTACGGCAAATAGGTCTCAGGTCGACGGTTGTACTTTGGTTGGTCTTCCGGAACTTGGGAATCTTGTATTCTTTAACGGCCGATTCGAAGCTGACAAACTCTTCGTCTTCGGTACGGTCGTAGCGGATGCGAATGGTCGTTGCGTCGACAAACTCTACCACACCGGCACCTTCGGCCGTGATTTGCGTACGCGAGTCGCGGATAAGCTGGCCTTCGAGACCGGTTCCGACGACAGGAGCTTCGGTGCGCAAGAGAGGTACTGCCTGGCGCATCATGTTCGAACCCATCAATGCACGGTTGGCGTCGTCGTGTTCGAGGAAGGGAATCAACGAAGCGGCGATAGAGGCTATCTGCGTGGGCGATACGTCCATCAGCGATACCTCTTCGGGAGCCACGACAGGGAAGTCGGCGTTCTGACGGGCTTTTACACGAGAGCGAATAAAGGTTCCGTCGTCGTTAAGCGGGGCATTACCCTGGGCAATGATATGACCCTCTTCGACTTCGGCCGTAAAATATTCGATGCCGTTTTCAGAGAGGTCTACCTTTCCGTTTGCAACCTTACGATAGGGTGTTTCAATAAATCCGAGGTCATTGATCTTGGCATAGACGCAAAGCGACGAGATAAGACCGATGTTAGGACCTTCGGGGGTCTCGATGGGGCAGAGACGGCCATAGTGTGTGTAGTGTACGTCTCGCACCTCGAAACCAGCACGTTCACGAGAAAGACCGCCGGGGCCGAGTGCCGACATACGGCGTTTGTGCGTCATTTCGGCCAGCGGGTTGGTCTGGTCCATGAACTGCGAGAGGGCATTTGTCCCGAAGAAGGTGTTGATGACCGACGAGATGGTCTTGGCATTGATAAGGTCAATGGGGGTGAACACCTCGTTGTCGCGCACATTCATGCGTTCGCGAATGGTGCGGGACATACGGGCAAGTCCTACTCCGAACTGGTTATAGAGCTGCTCACCTACCGTACGCACACGACGGTTGCTCAGGTGGTCGATGTCATCGACATCGGTCTTCGAGTTGATAAGCTCTATCAGGTACTTGATGATGGCGATAATATCTTCCTTGGTCAGTACCTTTATATCGGGAGAAATAGAGAGGTCGAGTTTTTTGTTGATACGGTAACGTCCTACTTCGCCGAGGTCGTAACGCTTTTCCGAGAAGAAAAGGTTGGTAATAACCTCGCGGGCGCTGGCATCGTCGGCCGGTTCGGCATTACGCAACTGGCGGTAGATATAGATGACAGCCTCTTTTTCGGAGTTACTCGGGTCTTTCTGCAACGTATTGTAGATGATGGCGTAGTCCGAAAGATTATTCTCTTCCTTGTGCAGGAGAATCGTGGAGACTCCCGTTTCGAGAATCATGTCGATGTGTTCCTCTTCAAGCACAACCTCACGCTCGATAACCACCTCGTTGCGTTCGATAGATACAACCTCACCGGTATCCTCGTCGGCATAGTCTTCTACCCAGGTTCTCAGCACACGGGCAGCCAGACGACGACCGATGGCCTTTTTGAGGTTGGTCTTCGTTACTTTCATCTCTTCGGCCAGACCGAAGATTTCCAAAATGTCCTTATCGCTTTCGAAACCGATGGCACGCAACAGCGTGGTAACGGGCAGTTTCTTCTTACGATCGATATAGGCATACATCACGTTGTTGATGTCGGTGGCAAACTCTATCCACGAACCTTTAAAAGGAATGATTCGGGCCGAATAGAGCTTGGTACCGTTGGCGTGAATGCTTTGTCCGAAAAAGACACCGGGAGAGCGGTGCAGCTGCGAAACGACAACACGCTCGGCTCCATTGATGACGAAAGTACCTTTCTCGGTCATGTAGGGAATGGGACCGAGATAGACGTCTTGAATAACCGTATCGAAATCTTCGTGGTCGGGGTCGGTACAATAGAGTTTGAGCTTGGCTTTCAGCGGCACGCTGTATGTGAGTCCGCGTTCAAGACACTCGTCGATGGTGTAACGGGGCGGATCGATATAATAGTCGAGAAATTCGAGGACAAAGTTGTTACGGGTGTCGGCGATGGGGAAATTCTCTGCAAAGACCTTGTACAGACCTTCGTTTTTACGTTTCTCGGGGGGGGTGTCGAGTTGCAGAAAGTCTTTGAACGATTTCAACTGCACTTCGAGGAAATCGGGATACGGCAGAGGATTCTTTATCGAAGCAAAGTTTACCCGCGGTTTACCTATATTTTGAGACATTTGTCAGTGTTGGTTAATTGAACTTATAAATTATAGACACAAAAAGGTAAAGAGGCCTCCTGTAAAGGTCTCTTTACCAAAAGTCCTGAATAACAGGAATTTGTTATTTAAGTTCAACTTCAGCGCCGACTTCTTCGAGTACTTTCTTCAGCGCTTCAGCATCGGCCTTAGCCAAACCTTCTTTGATGGTGTTAGGAGCACCGTCAACGAGATCTTTAGCTTCTTTCAGACCGAGGCCAGTATGCTCTTTTACAGCTTTAACCACTGCGAGTTTGTTAGCACCAGCACCTTTCAATACAACATCGAAAGAGGTTTTCTCTTCCACAGCAGCTGCACCAGCAGCAGCGGGAGCGGCAACAGCAACAGCTGCAGCAGCGGGTTCAATGCCATATTCCTCTTTGAGGATCTGAGCCAACTCGTTTACTTCTTTTACGGTCAGGTTTACTAATTGTTCTGCAAAAGCTTTCAAATCTGCCATTTTCGTATAGTTTAATTGTTATTTTACTTCTGTTAATTGTAAAGGGTTTATCGTTCTGATAGAGTTTGCAACACTCCGTGAATGGTAGTTCCGCCAGACTGCAAAGCCGAAATAACGTTCTTGGCAGGCGATTGCAGCAATGCGATAACGTCGGCGATAAGTTCGTTTTTGCTCTTGATAGCAACGAGAGCATCGAGCTGGTCGGCTCCGTAGAAACTTTCTTCTACATAAGCTGCCTTGAAGCCGAGTTGATCGTTGTCTTTCTTGAAAGCCTTAATCAATTTGGCAGGGGCATTACCCGTGTTGGAAAGCATCAGAGTGGTAGAGCCTTTCAGGCTGCCGAAAAGCGACGAATAATCGGTATCGAGGCTTTCCATTGCCTTTTTCAGCAAGGTATTCTTTACAACCAGCAATTTGATATCGTTCTTGAAACACTCGCGACGCAGATTTGAGGTCTTAGCGGCATTGAGCGAGGAGGTCTCGGTCAGATATATGTGGCTGTATTCTTTAAGAGTGGCGGTAATCTGTTCGATTACGGTAGCTTTATCTTCCTTTCTCATAATTCGGTCTCCTTTTAAATCTCATCAACAGATTTGGGTTCGATTTTGATACCGGGGCTCATCGTACTCGAAAGATAGATACTCTTCATGTAAGTACCTTTGGCGGTAGCAGGTTTCAGTTTATTCAGCATAGCGATAAACTCTTTCGCATTTTCACGAATTTGTTCTGCGCTGAAAGAAATCTTACCGATAGAGGTATGAACGATACCGTTTTTGTCGACTTTAAAATCGATTTTACCCTGTTTAACTTCTTTCACAGCTTTGCCGACTTCGTTGGTCACGGTTCCGCTCTTGGGGTTAGGCATAAGGCCACGGGGACCCAGTACACGACCCAGGGCACCGA
Source organism: uncultured Bacteroidales bacterium (assembly GCA_944325415.1). GTDB lineage: Bacteria > Bacteroidota > Bacteroidia > Bacteroidales > UBA11471 > Caccoplasma. The sequence continues at coordinate 86,641 of CALUZW010000007.1, forward strand.
TTTTACCCATTACAGAGGGTTGGGTAATGATAACATCGATATCGGTCCAACCACCTTTGATTTTTTCGATATACTCGTCGAGACCTACATAATCGGCTCCGGCAGCTTTAGCATCGGCTTCCTGGTCGGGAGTACAGAGAGCGAGTACACGCACCTGTTTTCCGGTACCGTGAGGCAGCGATACAACGCCACGTACCATCTGGTTGGCTTTGCGAGGATCAACGCCCAAACGGACGTCAATGTCGACCGAAGCATCGAACTTGGTAAAGGTGATCTCCTTCACCAGTTGGGCAGCTTCTTTCAGTGAATAGGTTTTCCCTGCTTCAATTTTCTCGGAAGCCAACTTTTGATTTTTTGTCAGTTTACTCATTTCAATTGAAGTTTATTAGTTATTGGTCGGGAATTCCCCACTTACGGTTATACCCATACTTCTCGCCGTTCCAGCGACCATTTTCATGGCCGATTCCAAAGTGAAACAGTTCAGGTCAACCATCTTGTCTTGTGCAATCGTCTTAACCTGCTCCCAGGTGATAGAAGCTACCTTCTTACGGTTGGGCTCGGCCGAACCGCTTTTTATTTTGGAGGCTTCCAGCAACTGTATAGCGACAGGAGGAGTCTTTACGACAAAATCGAACGATTTATCGCTGTAATAGGTAATAATTACAGGCAATACCTTTCCTGCCTTGTCTTGAGTGCGGGCATTGAATTGCTTGCAAAACTCCATGATGTTGATACCCTTGGAACCAAGAGCGGGACCTACGGGAGGAGAGGGGTTTGCTGCACCACCTTTAATCTGCAATTTGATTTGTCCAGCAATTTCTTTAGCCATTGTTTTACATTTTTGATTGTTATACTCGAAAGAGAAGTTCTATGCGTAACATCACAAAACTATTCTTTCTCTACTTGCATGAATCCCAATTCCAGTGGAGTTTTCCGACCGAAAATTTTCACCATGACTTTGAGCTTTTTCTTCTCATTGTTCACCTCTTCGATGACGCCACTAAAACCATTGAAGGGACCGAACGTAACCTTAACAGTCTCACCTACTACGTAGGGAATCGTTACTTCATCGGCCTCTTGGATGGCATCTACTGCACCAAGCATACGATTAACCTCGGATTGTCTCAAAGGATCGGGATTTGTTGTCCCGCCCAAAAATCCGATAACATTTGTTGTATTGCGCAGACGATGGGCTACCTCGCCTACAAGAGTCGCCTCGACCAAGACATAACCGGGATAGAGATTTCTCTCTTTGGTTATTTTCTTGCCGTTGCGAACTGAATAAACTTTCTCGGTAGGAATCAAAACCTGATATACAAAATCGCCAAGATCGGTATTCTTGATTTCTGCATCAAGATATTCCTTCACCTTTGCTTCTTTTCCGCTGACAGCGCGCAGCACATACCAGCCTCTTTTATTATCAGCCATGAGTCCTCCGAATTAGAAAATTTTTTCGTAGACGAATTCCATGAGATGCTCAAAGACCTGGTCCATCGCAAAAATAACTATGGCAATAACAAGGGAAGCAAACATAACTACCACAGCACTGTTGCTCAGCTCTGCCCGGGTGGGCCAGGATACTTTATAAACGAGTTCGTTGTACGACTCTTTTATATCTGCAAGTATTTTCTTCATTTTTTTCAGAGTTTGCACGGGTCGAGAGACTCGAACTCCCGACACCTGGTTTTGGAGACCAGTGCTCTACCAACTGAGCTAGACCCGTAAACATTGGTAAGCCTCTTCCCTGCTTTTATAGAAGAGTAAGAGGCCTACCAGTTTATCGATAGTAATCGATTAGTCGAGGATTTCGGTGATTTGTCCCGAACCTACGGTGCGACCGCCTTCGCGGATAGCGAAACGAAGACCTACGCTGCAAGCTACCGGGTAGATGAGCTCAACGGTAATCGTTACGTGGTCGCCCGGCATTACCATCTCAGTTCCTTCGGGGAGAGTAATCTCACCGGTTACGTCGAGGGTACGGATATAGAATTGGGGACGATATTTGTTGTGGAACGGAGTGTGACGACCACCTTCTTCTTTCTTCAAAATATACACTTGAGCTTTGAATTTCGAGTGAGGAGTTACCTGACCCGGGTGGCAGATTACCATACCACGTTTGATTTCGTTCTTGTCGATACCACGGAGGAGGAGACCTACGTTATCACCAGCTTCACCCTGATCGAGAAGTTTGCGGAACATTTCCACACCGGTAACAACCGATTTCTTGCCTTCGGCACCGAGACCGATGATTTGAACCTCATCGCCCACTTTGATAACACCAGTTTCGATACGTCCGGTGGCAACAGTACCACGACCAGTGATCGAGAATACGTCTTCAACAGGCATCAAGAAAGGTTTATCGATATCGCGGGGAGGCAGAGGAATCCAAGTATCAACGGCATCCATCAGTTCCATAACTTTTTCTTCCCATTTGGGTTCGCCATTGAGGGCACCCAAGGCAGAGCCACGGATGATAGGAGTATTGTCGCCATCGTAGTCATACGAAGAGAGAAGTTCTCTCATCTCCATTTCTACGAGTTCGAGCATTTCTTCGTCGTCAACCATATCGCATTTGTTCATGAAAACAACGATACGGGGAACGTTTACTTGGCGAGCGAGAAGGATGTGCTCACGAGTTTGGGGCATGGGACCATCGGTAGCAGCTACCACGATGATGGCACCGTCCATCTGAGCAGCACCGGTAACCATATTCTTAACGTAGTCGGCGTGACCCGGGCAGTCTACGTGTGCATAGTGACGGTTAGCGGTTTCGTACTCTACGTGCGAAGTGTTAATCGTAATACCTCTTTCTTTTTCCTCGGGAGCGTTATCGATAGAATCGAAAGAGCGCATTTCAGAAAGACCTTTTTTTGCAAGCACAGTAGTAATGGCAGCGGTCAAGGTAGTTTTACCGTGGTCTACGTGGCCGATAGTACCAATGTTTACGTGCGGCTTAGTCCGTTGAAACTGTTCTTTAGCCATAATAATTATTTTTTTTGATTAATGATTAGCGTTCTCTGTTGTGCTTTACACTTGGAGCCGATGACGGGACTTGAACCCGTGACCTCTTCCTTACCAAGGAAGTGCTCTACCGCTGAGCTACATTGGCATTTGTTTTTGAGCGGGAAACGGGACTCAAACCCGCGACCCTCAGCTTGGAAGGCTGATGCTCTATCGACTGAGCTACTCCCGCAATTTGTGGGCGAAGATGGATTCGAACCACCGAAGTCGTAAGACAGCAGATTTACAGTCTGCCCCATTTGGCCACTCTGGTATTCGCCCTTTTTTATTTTCACTCTCACTGCGCCACAACAGAGAAAAGAGACTTGGCGCTGCTCCCAAATACCGGCGGAAAAACTTTTGCACCCGCCTCTTTAACCGGAGGAGCTATCGGTGAGAAACGGGTGCAAATTTAGAGACAATTTTTAATCCACCAAAATATTTCGACTTTTTTTTTACTTGGAACGCATTTTTTCTTTGTTTTTCTGCAACTGGCGCACCAAGGCATCGAGCGAAAGATCGATGGCTTCTTCGAATGTATCGGCCACTTTGGAGGAGAAAAGCTCCTCAGTACGAGGCACTAAGAGTTTTACTCCCGCCTCTTTGTTCTGCGAAGTCTCGGGTTTTAGCACTTTGAGCGTAACTTCGGCCGCCAAAATGTCATCGCAATAACGATTGAGCTTCTCTATTTTTTTCTGTATGAAATTTTCCAGTTGTTCCGATGCATCGAAATGAATGGATTGAATTCTAACTTCCATAATGACCTCCTTTTTTTATGGCCCTGGGGTGGGCCTGTTTATAATCACGTTTAAGCTCTTCAAATGTTATATGGGTATAAACCTGTGTCGAAGCGAGCGACTGATGCCCCAACAACTCTTTTACACTATTCAACTCGGCGCCATCGTTGAGCAGGGCCGACGCAAAAGAGTGCCGCAGCACATGGGGACTCCGCCGCGAAAGCGTGGTCACCTCGGAGAGCCGTCTGTTGACCAGCCGATAGACATATTGGGGATAGAGTGGCTCGCCATCATCTCTGACCAAAAAGGATGGCGATTCTTCACCGACAAACCGCTTACGGGCGGCACGGTATGTATCTATCTCGGCCTTCATCTCCCGACCGAAGGGTACAAGACGCTGTTTATTCCGCTTGCCCAGCACCTTAAACTGCATGGCTCGGGTATCGACATCGGCATCGAGCAGTCCTACCAACTCGGCCCGCCGCATTCCCGTCATATAGAGTATGGAGAGTATGAGATGATCGCGCAAAGCGGGGAAATCGTCGTCAGACACCTTTTCATCGAGAAGAAGATCCATCTCGGCCGGCCTGACAAACGACGGAAGCGATTTATGTATCTTGGGCGGTACTATATCGCGCATAAGCGACTCGGCTACAACGCCCTGCTTCTGCAAATAACGATAAAAAGTGCGCAAGGCCGAGAACTTGCGGGCTACCGTACGCGTAGAGACGCCCTCTTCCATAAGAGAAGCCGCCCAGTCGCGCACGTGGTCTCGCTCGGCCACCTCGGGGGCAACGCCACCTTCGAGCTGCGAGAGATAATTCTCGAACTGCGACAAGTCATGCTTATATGACAGAACGGTATGAGAAGAGTAATTCTTCTCATACCGGACATATCTTAAAAATGACTCTATCCACTTCATCGTAGACTCTTTAACGTTGTTGAGCTACGAATATAGGGAATAGTTTTGAATTTTCCAACTTTCCGGGCACCTTTTTCGCGGTTCGTGCCCCAAAAATCTTCTTGGTCTATTATTCCTCTGCTTGCTGCATTTTCTGCACGTAGATGGCGCGCATCATTTTTTTGCGGTTGGTTACAGAGGGTTTTTCATAAGCCTGACGGTTTCTCAATTCTTTAACAATACCGGTTTTCTCAAATTTTCTCTTGAATTTTTTGAGAGCTTTTTCGATGTTTTCGCCTTCTTTTACAGGTACTACTATCATATTATTTTGTCTTTTAATGTTTTCTTCTGCAAATTGCGGGGCAAAATTAAAACATTGTTTCCTGATAAACAAACCTTTTAGCGAATTTTTCTTTTCAAAAAAAATATTTCTCCACCTTATCGGGTATCGGACAAAACGCTACGCACAAGTCCGGCAGACGACATCTTTCACTTTTTTAATCCATGCATCGACATTATTTCGTATATTTGCTGCTAAACGAAACAACATATATCATAATATGAATACAACCGACTATTCTTCCCGCATAGCGGCCCTGCGTCAGTGCATGCGCGAGGCCGGTGTCGACGTCTTCATCGTTCCGAGCGCCGACCCTCACCTGAGTGAATATCCTGCCGACCGATGGAAATCGAGAGCCTGGATTTCGGGCTTTACCGGTTCGGCCGGTACGGCCGTCGTTACCGCATCTTCGGGCGGGGTGTGGACCGATTCGCGCTATTTCTTACAGGCCGCCGAGGAGTTGAAGGCCTCGGGACTGCAACTGTTTAAAGAGGGACTTCCCGAGACACCGTCGCTGCAAGAGTGGCTGGCCGCAAGCCTTCCAGCCGGCGCAACGGTGGCCATCGACGGCACTACCTGCTCCTGCGCCGAAGGTAAAAAGATGAACGACTTCTTCACCTCGAAAGGATTGACATTCAAAAGCGATTTTGCACCGTTTGACAGAATCTGGGCCGACAGACCCGAGGTTCCCGCAGGCGAAGCCTTTGTCTACCCGCTCACATACAGCGGCAGCAGCTTTGCCGAGAAATGGCAGTCGGTATCGGAGGCCATAGCCAAACAGGGCGCCAATGCCATTCTGGTGAGTGCCCTCGACGAACTGGCCTGGATACTCAACATCAGAGGCAATGATGTTGCCTATAATCCCGTAGCCGTGGGCTTTGCCTACCTCTCCGCTACACACCGCATACTGTTTATGAACCGATGCAAAATTTCGGACGAGATGGCGGCCTATCTCCAAGCAAACGGCATAGAGACCCGACCTTACGACGACATATACGATTTTCTGCCACAGGTACCTGCCGGCGAGAAGGTGTTCATTGATCCCGTGAGGACCAACTTCCGGCTGGCCAGCCTGCTCCCGGCCAACGCCAAGAGTGAAGGAGCATCGCCCATAACCTGGCTGAAAAGCCTTAAAAACGAAACCGAGATGAAGGGGCGCCGCGAAGCCATGGTACGCGACGGAGCCGCCATGGTACAATTTCTCTACTGGCTCGACACCCACATCGGCAAAGAGAGCATCACCGAGCTCGACATCGACGAGAAACTGCGTGAGTTCCGCAGCCGCCAGCCGCTCTACAAGGGAGAGAGTTTTGCCACCATTGCCGGCTACCGCGCCCACGGCGCCATCGTTCACTACCGCGCCACACCCGAGAGCAGCAGCCAGTTGAAACCCGAGGGTTTTGTTCTTGTCGACTCGGGTGCCCAGTATCTCGACGGCACGACCGACATTACCCGCACCATCGTACTCGGACCGCTCACCGACGAAGAGATACGCGACTACACCCTCGTGCTGAAAGGGCATATCGCCATCGCCACCTGCATCTTCCCGCAAGGTACCCGAGGCGACCAGATTGACATTCTGGCCCGCCGCAACCTGTGGAACGTATTCCGCAACTACCTGCACGGCACCGGACATGGCGTCGGGCACTTCCTCAACGTACACGAGGGTCCGCAAAACATTCGCCTCGAACAGAACAACACACCGCTCACCCCGGGCATGGTTACCTCGAACGAGCCGGGTGTATACCTGGCCGGCCGGTACGGTATTCGCACCGAGAACCTCACACTGGTCACCGAGGCGGGCGAGAGCGAATTCGGCCGTTTCTACCGGTTTGAGACGCTCACCCTCTGCCCCATCGACAAGCGGGCCATCGACCGTTCACTGCTCACGGCCGACGAAATAGAATGGCTCAACAACTACCACCAGACCGTATACGACCGCGTGAGCCCGCTGCTCGACGACACCCACAAAGCTTGGCTGAAAAACGCTACCGCACCACTGTAACAGAAAGGAGGAATAAATCATGGCATTGATAAGAAAAGTGCGGGGATTCACCCCCAAGATAGGGAAAGACTGCTTCCTGGCCGAGACCGCCGTGGTCGTGGGCGACGTTACCATGGGCGACGAATGCAGCATCTGGTACAACACCGTGCTGCGCGGCGACGTAAATACCATCACCATCGGCAACCGGGTGAACATACAGGACGGCTCGGTGCTGCACACGCTCTATGAGAAATCGGTCATCGAAATCGGCGACGACGTGTCGATAGGGCACAACGTCACCATACACGGCGCCAAGATATGCGACGGGGCCCTGGTAGGCATGGGCTCGGTCGTGCTCGACCATGTCGTCGTGGGCGAAGGCGCCATTGTTGCCGCAGGTGCCGTGGTACTGAGCAAGACCGTCATCGGCCCCGGCGAACTGTGGGGCGGCACTCCGGCCAAATTTATCAAGAAGGTCGATGCCGAACAGTCGAAAGAGTTGAACCAGAAGATAGCCCGCAACTACCTGATGTACTCCCGTTGGTACGACGAAGAGTAGACGGACGCTGTCTTATCGACCCGAAACGAGAGGGCGCAGACGGGATTCCGTCTGCGCCCTCTCGTTTTACACCAATAGTAATCATCAAAGCGATACCGCCATTAGAGCCGTCCCTCGTCGGCATAGGAGTAGTAGGCCGTGTCGGTCACAATAAGATGGTCGAGCACCCGGATATCGAAAAGGGCCGCCGCCTCCTTTATTTTCAGGGTCAGCTGGTCATCGGCCCGGCTGGGAAGGCGGTTTCCCGACGGGTGGTTGTGAAAAAGCATCAGCGACGAAGCCTGCTGCAACAGGGCCGGCTTGAACAGCAGCCGCATATCGACCAGGGTCGAAGTCGTGCCGCCCTGACTCACCCGCAACGTGTCGATGATGCGGTTGGCGGTATTGAGCAACACCACCCAGAACTCCTCCTGCGGCAGGTCGGCCAGTTGCGGATATATCCACTCATAAGCCTCGCGGCTCGACGTGATGCGCCGCCGCTGGGCCACCTCCTCGCTCTTGCGCCGTCGCCCCAGTTCGAGAGCCGCAATGATGCTGATGGCCTTGGCCTCGCCGATACCGTCGAACGCGCTTACCAGCTCCTCGACCGTGAGCTTGCTCAGCGTGTTGAGACTGCCCCCGACACTGTTCAGGATACGTTGCGAGAGCTCCACGGCCGTCTCCCGCTTGTTGCCCGAGCCTATGAGTATGGCTATCAACTCGGCCGACGACAGGGCCCGTGTGCCTTTCGACATGAGTTTCTCCCGCGGGCGGTCTTCGAGGGCCCACTCGGTAATGACCAGCTTCTCTTTTTTCTCCATGACAAACGGAATGTTTTCGGGAAAGATAACCATTTTCATGCCGGGAGAAAAATATCCGGGGAGAAAAATTGACGGTACACGCACAGAAAGAGAGCCGGGCACACGGATTTTCCGTTTTTTATAACGATATTTGCCCGTAACAAAAACTTCAAATCATGAGAAAACGCATTTTGGTTACCGGCGGTGCCGGATTTATCGGCTCACACCTCTGCGAACGGTTGCTCAACGAAGGGCACGAGGTTATCTGCCTCGACAACTTCTTTACCGGCAACAAGGACAACATCATTCCGCTGATGAAAAATCCGCACTTTGAGGTTGTGCGACACGACATCACCATGCCCTACTTCGTCGAAATCGACGAGATATACAACCTGGCCTGCCCGGCCTCTCCCATACACTACCAGTACGACCCCATACAGACCATCAAGGCCTCTATCATGGGCTCCATCAACGTACTGGGCATCGCCAAGCGCACCGGCGCCGTGGCCCTGCAAGCCTCGACCAGCGAAGTCTACGGCGACCCGCAGGTACACCCGCAGGTCGAAAGCTACTGGGGCAACGTCAACCCCATAGGCTTGCGCTCCTGCTACGACGAGGGTAAACGCTGTGCCGAGACTCTCTTCATGGACTACCACCGCCGCGAAGGGGTGAAGGTAAAAATCATCCGCATCTTCAACACCTACGGTCCCAACATGCACCCGCAGGACGGCCGTGTGGTCTCGAACTTCATCGTGCAGGCCCTGCAAGGAAAAGACATTACCATCTACGGCACCGGACAACAGACCCGCTCGTTCCAGTATGTAACCGACCTCATCGAGGGTATGGTGCGCATGATGGAACGCACCAGCGACGACTTCACAGGGCCTGTCAATCTGGGTAATCCCGGCGAATTTACCATGCTCGAACTGGCCGAGAAGATACTGCAACTCACCGGGTCGAAGTCGAAAATCGTCTTCATGCCGCTTCCCTCCGACGACCCGACGCAACGCAAGCCCGACATCTCGCTGGCCAAGAAAGAACTCGACTGGCAACCGGGCATCGCCCTCGACGACGGTCTGCGCGAGACCATCGACTACTTCCGCCGCATCTTGTAAGCCGACGGCTGCCATATACGCACTGCGCCGCCTCTCCTGCCGGGAGAGGCGGCGCAACTGTTATAATGACGAGGGGGGGGAACATTCCGTTACCGGAACGAGAGAGAGACTATTTCTTCTTATAATGTTTGGCCAACTCGGCCTCCCGGTCGACATCTCTTTTCAGCACAACCTTGGTAATAAAGGCCTTCATAAATCCGAGGCCATAGCCGCCGAGCTGTATCGTACAGGTGAGAAGCGAAAGCAGGGCGATGGGCAGACTCCTGTTCTTGACCAGAGATTCCAGAAACAGCAGTCCGTAATAAAAAGCCAGCGGCAAGAGAGTCCACGGCCAGAAGAAAGCCCCTGCCAGCAAGGCCACCACTCCGCACACGAAACAGGCCGGCAGGAGATGTACCACCTTCAACGACTCGGGGTGCAACCGATACAAATCGACCCGCGCCATACCGAAGACGTAGACCTGCCGGTAGAACGAGCGAAAACTCACCCGCCGCTTGTGATAGACATAGGCATCGCGGAAAAGCGCCGTCGTAAAGCCGGCATCGCGTATGCGCAGCGACAGGTCGATATCCTCGCCGAACATATCGGCGAAACCTCCCACCCGGTCGTACACCTCCTTGGAAAATCCCATATTGAAAGTGCGCGGTGTAAACTTCTCCATCGACCCTTTTCCTCCCCGTATACCACCGGTCGTGAAAAACGAGGTCATGGCATAGTTTATCGCCTTTTGCAGCCGCGAGAAAGAACTGTGAGCCGCATCGGGGCCTCCGTAACAGTCGACATAGTGCTCGTCGAGCCGACGACGCACCGTCTCGAAGTAGGTGGGGGGTATGATGCAGTCGGAATCGAAAAAGACCAGATAACGGCCCGTGGCCCGCTCCATGCCGTAGTTGCGGGTGAGACTGCGGCCCGAGTTTTCCTTATAGAAATAGCGTATGGTCAGGCGGTCGGCATACTCGCGTGCCACCTCGTCGCAACGGCGCGTCGAGCCATCTTCGACCAGCAGCAATTCAAAATCCTTGCAGGTCTGCTCGGCCAGGCTTTCGAGCAGCTCACGCACCTCGTCGGGACGATTGTAGACGGGAATGATGATGGAAAAATAGGGTGTTGTTTGAGACATAATCACAAATTTGTCTCACAAAGATAATCGATGTAAACGGCCCCACCAAATTTCCCGGTGTTTCCCGCACAGAAGTACCCCTGCCGGGCTTTTCGGGCCTGTCTCAGGGATTCCGTGAAGCGCCTCTCCGGCACCGGCTGCCGTCATGAGAAACCGCCGGGCATGACACACACCGCCACAATCCGAAAACTTCCGGCAGAATATACGGGAAAACCCTGTGCTTCTCTGCCCGATTTGCGTATCTTTGCCCCGACACACTTTTATCTCCGCTACGAAAACATGCCCACGCCATCTGCACGCATCGAATATATCGACATGGCCAAAGGATTCTGTATCCTGCTGGTGGTCTTTGCCCATATACACCCCGACCTCACCCGCTATGCGTGGGGAGTGTTTTTCGACTCGTTCCGTATGCCGCTCTACTTTTTTCTGTCGGGTATCTTCTTCAAGAGATACAGCGGCATTGGGGAGTTTGGCCTGAAAAAAATCAACAACCTCATCGTTCCGCTCCTCTTTTTCTACGCGCTCACCTACCTGTACGATGCGCTTTCGTGGGGCATCTTCCGGCTGAACGGCACCGACACATCGGCCTATGAGCGGCTATCGTGGTGGCCCTTCTGGGAGATAGTGCGCACCGGGTCGTCGTATCACAACTCACCGCTGTGGTTTCTCACCGCGCTTTTCGAGGTAAACCTGCTCTACTATGCGCTGCAACTCGGCTTCAAATCGTGGCGACTCGACATCGCCGTGTGGGGACTGGCCGTCGGGGGCTGGCTGCTGGCCAAGGAGGGTATCGTTCTGCCCTATTATGTGGGGACAGCCCTTGTGGCCCTGCCGTTTTTTCACGTCGGCACCTGGCTCAAACGGGGGAACCTCCTTCCCTACTCCCTCCGCGACAAATACCTCTATGCGGCTCTTCTGCCGCTGGGTGCGGCCGTGTGGCTGCTGGCCGAGCCCATGCGGCTGCACGAACTGCTGTTGCCCCGCCGTTTCCTGACGTTCTACTTCTGCGGCATCGGCGGGACGCTCGTCATCGTATTCCTGAGCAAAGCCATCAGACATCTGCCGGCCATCTCCTACTTCGGACGCTACTCCATCATGGTATTCGGCACACACTGGCCCATCTTCCACACCTATCGGCATGTGGTGGCACACTGGCTGCCCGACGGCAACCCGGCCTATATCCTTGTATTTGTACTGACCATGATTACCGAGGTCGGTGTCATCGAAGGGCTGCGACGTTACTGCCCGCGCTTCACCGCCCAGCAGGAGAGCATCCCCACCACCCGCTTCCATCGCGAAGGGTAACCGGCTGCGGCCGTTACCGGTTGCGACGGCTCAGGTAGCGTTCGAGACCGGCCCGACGCAACTTGCAGGCGGGACATTCGCCGCAGCCGTCGGCCATCACACCATTGTAGCAGGTAAGGGTCTCGTTGCGCACAATATCAAACACGCCCAACTCATCGGCCAGCTCCCACTCCTGCTCCTTGTCGAGCCACATGAGTGGCGTGTGTATCACAAACTGGCTCTCCATGGCCAGGTTGAGCGACACGTTGAGCGAGCGGATAAAGGTGTCGCGGCAATCGGGATAACCGCTGAAATCGGTCTGCGAAACCCCCGTCACCAAATTCCGTATTCCCTTTTCATAAGCCTTTACGGCCGCCAGGGTGAGAAACAACATATTGCGCCCGGGCACAAACGTATTGGGCAGGGCATCGGCCTGTTTCTCCTTGTCCATCACCACCGAAGCATCGGTAAGGGCGTTGTGCGTCATCTGTCCCAGCAGCGACAGGTCGAGCAGCGAAAACGCCACACCGGCTTTCTCGGCTATGCGACGGGCTACCTCCACTTCGAGCGCATGTTTCTGTCCGTAAGAGAAGCACACCGCTTCGACGTGTGTAAAATGTTTCAATGCCCAATAGAGGCAAGTAGTGGAATCCTGTCCGCCCGAAAGGCACACCAGGGCACTCTCATTCTGTTTCATAGTCTTAATCTGTTAAAGAGAGGCACACTCTTTCGCGAGCGAACATTCCGCCCGAGAAAAGGGCGGAGAGGCAGGTAAATTCTTGTTTTTTACGTGGTGTTCAAGCACACGGAAGAGGCACGACCTCATTCATTATACCTATGCGACAGGCCACGACAAAATGGTCATCGGCCCGACCGCAACATTTTTTCGGGGACAAAGATAGCCTTTTCCGGGAAACATTTCAAAACCCGACGGCAAAAAGAGACACTTCACTCCACCGCCTGCCGTGCCGCTCCGCCGTCGCCGAACGTGCCCGGCGCTCCGTCGGGGGTGAGGGTCTCGGTATTGACGCGAAGGCGCGTTGCGCAGCTGTTGTTGTAGAAGTCGATATAGACCCGGCCAAGAGAGTCGGTGGCCAGCGCCGGATTCCAATAGAGCGTGCGACGGTAGTCCTGCTCGTCGGGCAACACGCCGTGGCTGTAATCGATATGATAGAACTCCGCCGGTATGGAATAGCCTTGCAGACGCGTCAGCCGGTAACCCGGCTTCTCATATTTATACTTGTCGTCGGGATAGGGTATGAGCCGTAT
>CALUZW010000008.1 GCA_944325415.1 uncultured Bacteroidales bacterium
CCGGAGAATGTGCAGAAAATCGTGGAGCGCGTCGAGCGGGAGCATGGTGATACGTTGAATGATGAATTTGTTGAACCCCAAAAAAAGGAGGAAGAAAAATGATTCTGAGAGTAGAAAGAAGATTCAAAGGAGAAACCTACACGATAGGAACGCTGTATGTGAACGGAGATCGTTTTTGTGATACGTTGGAAGACCGTGTGCGCAACCTTGCCGGCGGTGAGGCCAAGGTGCCCGGTGAGACGGCGATACCGGAGGGCAGGTACCGGGTCATCGTGAACCGGTCGCCAAAATTCGGCCGCGACCTGCCGCGCCTGCTTGACGTGCCACAGTTCGAGGGTGTGCTTATACACCGGGGTAACTCGGCCGAGGACTCGGCGGGGTGTATTCTTGTTGGTGAAAACAAGGTGAAGGGAAAGGTTATCAATTCTACACCGTATGAAGAGCGGCTGGTGGCGCTGTGCAAGGCGGCTCTTGCCGGGGGTGAAACCATCGAAATAGAGGTCGTATGAACAAAAGCAAGATAGCCTCATTGATAACCTTTGCCGTTACTCTGCTGCTGTTCTCTTCGTGCCGTCCGGGGCAGCAGCTCGTTGTGGTAGAGGCACGCGACAGTGTGCGGGTGGAAGAGCGGGTGCGCGAGGTAAAAGTAACCGATACCCTGTTTATCGAAGTGCCGCGCCAGGCTGCCGAGCGGACGACGGCCGACAGCTCGTCGCACCTCGAAAACGACTACGCCCTGAGCGATGCCCGCATTTTGGCCGACGGAACCCTGTATCATTCGCTCGAAACGAAGCCACGCACCGATACCCTTTCCCGTGAAGTGGTGGCGCAAGTAAATGACTCGATTATCTATCGAGAGAAAATAGTACCACAGGTCGTCTCCGTGGAAAAGGAGTTGAATTGGTTTGCTCAGCTACGCCTGTGGTTGGGAAACGTGATGCTGGTGCTTATCGCCGGGGCTGTGGCCTGGGCTGCCGCCCGTCTAGTATTGAAGGGATGAGTAGCGGTCTGGGCATATAGGCTTTGCCGAACTTTTTGAGGGGGTATTGGTAATAGATAGTGGAGCGTTTGATGATGCTTGTGATGATGTGTTACGCTCCGGGCTGTCGTGATGACAGCCTTTTTTATTGGGGAAGTGAAAGGTTGTAACGGGCGAGAAATAGTTCTATCGTACTTATTGCAGTATTTCCGATATTGGGTATTTTGAGAAGGTTGTCTCGTTTGTTTTTTAAGAGTTTACCCAGTGTATTTATGCCGGCACGTTCGAGCGGACACAGTATGCGTAGAGATAAATCGAACTCTATTAAGTGCGCTTTCATGAGCCGTTCCATGTGTAGTTTCGGCTCTTCATATTTATCAAAGCTGTCTGTATTGGGCATCGAATTATAATTAAAAAGGCGATGGGAACCACCCCATCGCCAAAGTCAAACCAATAAATCAACATTGGCGTTGAGTATATTGATAACGCAAAAATACGATTTATTTCAAATTGTCCAATACTTTTCTTATAGCAATTGTTGCCATTTCCGGTGTAACTTTAATGTAGCTATATAGGCTGCTACCCCCTTTATCAATTTTATGGCCTAAAATATAGTCAATGACAGACGTGTTTATGCCAAGATTGAACGCGTGTTGGCTAAAAGATTTTCTAGCAGAGTAATAGAGGATTTTTTTTATGCCGGTTGCGGCTTCTAATTTAGGCATATGTCGATTGAGAAAGGCATTATAGCTTGAATGGTGTTGATAAGAGGTTGCATAAATGTATCCATCTTTTGCTTTTAAGCGATTGATAACTTCTATTGCTTCTTCTGGTATATCAAACTCAACGAAGGGGTTTGATTTGTATCTATTATTGGTTTTTGTTCGAATATAGTGAATGGTAGATGTTTGTTCGTTGAAGTTTATTTGAAGCAAGTCTATGATATTTATGCCACCGAGGTAATAGGATAGCATAAACAAATCTCTGCAGCGTTGAGCACATTTATTATTTGTTTTAAAGTCTCTAATTCGCTTTATTTCATCAACTGATAGCCAAGATTGTCGTATTGGGATAGGAGTTAATTTTATGCCATTCATAGGGTCGACACGATATTGTACATAACCACAGCGTTTGGCGTGGTTTAGTAGAATTCTCAGAAGGACCAAGTAATTGCTTTTTGATACCAGATGAGAAATGTTTTTTTCTAATCCCAAAATGGTTATTCGATTGATATTGTCGATAATGATATTTTCGTTTATATAGGAAGAGATTGTTTTCCATTGGGTTTTATACAAATTGATGGAAGATTGTTTGATATTAGCAGTTTCTATATACTCTTCAAAGATGGATTTTAGCGTTCTCTTTCGATTAGATTTGGTGTTTTTTAGAAGATAGACCAGCTCCGGGCAAGTTATTCCATCAATATAGTTAGATTCATCAATGATATTTTGATATTGTTGAATGATTCCACGAAGTTTTGTGTTTAGTATAGAAGCATCAGGACGTTTGACGATAGAACCATTTTTGAATTCTTTATCAGAATCAATGATGATATTTGTAGCGATGTATCGAGTTTCTCCGTTATGGGCGATAGATATTCTTACTTTGTGTCGTCCATTTTTAAGGACTTTTGCCGGAACGATAACTGCATTTAAAGTTGCCATAGTTTTTTGAGATTTTGAGATGATTTTAAGGACAATTTTTCGGAAATAAATTGTTTGGAAAGGCTTTTTTTTAATTGTCGGAAAACATCAAAAGTGAAATTCCTTTGTTCTTTTATTACTAATGAAACTCCTTGATGTTTAGTGTAATCTATCAAAATCAGGCACTATATTTTATTCTCAACATTGTAAAGTACACATTTCTTTATCAATAGAAAGATGTTTCGAGACATATTAACGTTTATTTTTCTCTTCGCCCTTGATTTACAGAAGTTCATGTATCGACAAACTTGGCGGCATACCCGCAGCCAACCAGTAGACAGCAGGTGTTCCAAAATTTTATTTCCTAAAAAGCCGGTAAAAATTTGGCGGTTTCGAGAAAATGTCGTAATATTGCATCGCTTTTCCGGAGGGCCTTTTTAGAGGTAGTACAAATCAAAGGAAAACGGTCCTATAGCTCAGTTGGTTAGAGCATCTGACTCATAATCAGGGGGTCCTTGGTTCAAGCCCAAGTGGGACCACGTGAAGGGAGACATTCAATGTCTCCCTTTTTGTTGTGTATCAGTGGGTTAGGTGGTTTATTTTGTTCTTGGTGGGGGTGAAATTGTGCTTTACTACATAAAAATCCTTGCATATTTTTGCACGTTTTTGTACTATTTTCGTGTGGATTGATACCGTTTGTGTAACTTATTTGATACTCTAATTATAGGCGGCTACGAATTTTATAGAGGGTTATAATTGGGAATCTAAGTAGTGTTATATGTAAGAAATGGATTATATATTGATAAATTGGACCACAATCTTACAATAATTAGCAATAGAACTTGGAAATCGGTTTGAATTATTGTAATCTCGCTTATTGTGATAGAAACTTGTACCTTGGTGTTAGTTCCCCTTCAATCGTCTTAAAAAATATATGGCCAGCGGGAAGTTTAATCCGGAGTGTCAATGTCGATATTGAAGATTTGAAAATTTTTAATTCAGAAGAGAAAGATGAAGATTAGTCGTTTGATATGCATTATAGGCGGCATGTTCATAGCGTTCGGTGCCGTATCGCAAGTCCGTCTGCCGGGATTGTTTTCCGATGGAATGGTTTTGCAGCAGCAAAGTCGTGTGCCTATATGGGGTTGGGGTGAACCGGCCGAAAAGTTGCAGATAGTTTCCTCCTAGAATCCCGCCGATACGGTATATGCGGTTGTCGACAACCGGGGCTGTTGGAGAGCCGACCTGCTCACGGGTAAGGCCGGTGGCCCATATACCGTGGAGATTAAAGGCAGAAGCGGTGTTCGGGAACTTTCTGATGTAATGCTCGGTGAGGTTTGGCTTTGTAGCGGACAATCCAACATGGAGTGGTCGGCCGATATGGGTATCACCAACGGGGCATCGGAAATAGAACAGGCTTCGTGCAGCTCGCTGCGAATTTTTCATGTCCCCAAGCAGGGGGCAGATACTCCGCAAACCGACTGTCGCGCAGTGTGGGAAACGGCTTCTCCCCAAAGCATGCGGAGAACGAGTGCGACCGCATATTTTTTTGCCCGCTATTTAACCATGCATTTACAGGTGCCGGTGGGAATTATTGTGTCGGCCTGGGGTGGAACTCCAGCCGAGGTATGGACCCCGGCCGAGGTGATAACAGAAGATGAGGTCTTGTCTAAAAATAAATTGAAGGAGTATCCATGGTGGCCTACCACTCCCGGGGTTGCATACAATCAGATGATATACCCTTTGGCACCTTATCGCATAGCCGGTTGTATCTGGTATCAGGGCGAGAGTAATCATAGAAATGCCACGTCGTATGCCCGGCTATTGTCTCAGATGATTCACGCCTGGCGTTCCGATTTTGGTTGGGACTTCCCCTTTTATTATGTACAGATTGCCCCCCATGCCTATGGGGCTGAAAATAATACCCCGGCTTTGCTTCGTGAGCAACAGCAAATCGTTCTGGCTCAGGTCGATAATACGGCCATGATAAATATATCCGATTTGGTCGACGACGTTAACGACATTCACCCCCGTAACAAGCGTGCAATAGGTGAGCGGTTGGCCTCGTTGGCGATGGAAAGGAACTACGGGCATTTTACACAAGCCTATGAAAGTCCGGTTGTTTCGTCGGTTGAGTACGAAAAGGGTAAGATTGTTATTCATTTCCAGGGAAATTTCTCCAAACTCCAATGGGAGGATTCCGTGATTGAGGGATTGGTCGTTACAGATGCCAGAGGAGATTCGCTAAATGTCTCTCCTAAAATCCGGGGAAAAAGATTGATTATCCCCGTCAAGGATGAAGTCGGGCCTTTTAGGGTTTCCTATTGCTTTGACGAGTCAAGTATAGGAACACTGCGCACCGAGGCCGGTATACCCGTATTCCCATTTAGGGTAAAAGTACATTAGAGTATGATTATAATATATTTATTAATTTGCTCGCTGTTGGGAGCCTTTGCTATAAATTTATATGTTTGCTACATTCGTACGATAAAGTGCGTTGATGGGGTGAAATTGTATATAGATTTGAGCCAAATCTTACCGCCAGCAGATATTTGGCGGGAATAATTCTTGTGCTGATGAACCGCAAATGGGCGCGTCAAGAGGTGGAGTCTATCGCCGGGAGTGCCGATTTTATCCGAGTTCTCCGTCATTACGGTGCTGGGCACCGATGGAATGGGTCTGCCGCGGGCATTGCCGAGACGTGGCTGGCCGGCTATTTCATGATTTTCAACGCATTCAGGGCTTTGTGGTATTGCCGGGCATTGTAGTTGTGCTCGGTCAGTGTGGCGGCAAAGTTGTGACGGCCCGAGAGGTCGTCTTTGGCGCACATATAGATGTAGTTGTTTTTGTCGTAGTTGAGAACCGCCTCTATGGCCCGTTTGGAGGCGATGCGTATAGGCCCGGGCGGGAGACCGTAATGTTTGTAGGTGTTGTAGGGTGAGTCGACGCGGAGGTGTTTTCGCAAAATACGTTTGAGTCCGAAATCGCCCACTGCAAATTTTATGGTGGGGTCGGCTTGCAGCGGAATCCTTTTTCTCAGACGGTTGATGTAGAGACCCGCAATGATGGGCATCTCGTCGGCGATGTTGGTCTCTTCTTCGACGATGGAGGCCAGGGTGGCAACTTCTATGGGACTGAGTTCGGCTTGGCGGGCTTTTTCACGGCGTTCGTCGTTCCAGTAAATGTTATATTCCTTTTCCATGCGGTCGAGCAGGCTCTTGGCCGATATGTTCCAATATACGTCGTAGGTGTCGGGCAGCAGCATGGCCGGGATATTGTCGGGCGTGAAACCTTTTTCCCGGCAGAACTCTTCGTCGTTCATGAGGGCAAGCAGCTCGTCCTGGGTGAGCATAAGCTGTTTTTCCATGGAGCGGGCAAAGTCTTTTTTCGTACGCAGGTTGTGAAAAGTGATGCGTACGGACGATATGTTGCCCGATGTCAACAGGTCGTATACCTCGACTACGTTCATCTCTTCGGTGATGCGATAGGCCCCTGTGTAGATGTAGGGTGGGAAGCCTTTGGTGCGGGTGAGACGCATCAGGCGGGTAAGGCTTTTCTCCGGGACCTGGCCGCTCATCTGTGCCATGATGGAATCTAATGTGAATTCCTGACCTACATATACGGTGAAATCTTTTTCGGTAAAGGAGGCGAAGCGATATCGTTTGATGATGATACAGCCTCCGATAATGCCAATGTTGATGAGTACCAGCAGCGCTATGGCGAGATAAAGACGTAGAGTTCCTTTTTTTGAACGGTTTATTCTCATGCGGTTGTTGTTGGATAAGGTTGGTATAGGCAACAAAGATAGTCATTTTACCTCAAAAACTGTCGTCCGGGGAGAGATGTTGCGGTTTTTTGACCCGTGTTGGATGCCCAAAGGCACGGATATAAAAATCTGTTATCATGTTGGAGCAGATGCCGTTTCGATGCGGAAGCAATGACTTCTTGTTTGTTATGTTGTTGTAAATGAGTTGTAAATATGTCTTATGATACCCTTGGCCTGTTTTACAAGACCGAAGATTCTTGTCGTATGCTCTTCAAAGGGTGGCATATATATGGTGAAGGCGGTTGATTGTGTAGACGAGGTTGCCTTGTAGTTCTCCTTATAATAAGGATATAAAAATGTATTGAGAAAAGTCTCTGTCGTAGGTAATATGACGGAGACATTTGGGTTAAGTCGGTGTTGTATGGGAGGATAAGCTGTATTCTCGTGCAAAAGGAAAAGACCGTGCCGGGGAGGGCGGACTGGGACTGTCTCTCTCTGCGGATTTTGTGGCGATGGCGCGAAATAGTTGTCCGATGTTGAAAATCGTATAAAATGCAAATTTTGTACGCGAAATATTTGCAGGAAACAAAACTTTGATATACATTTGCACACCGATTACGAGAGGGTATTCGTAGTCGTTCAGCCCCATTTGGAAGGATGGGTGAGTGGCTGAAACCACCAGTTTGCTAAACTGACGTACCCGAATGGGTACCGGGGGTTCGAATCCCCCTCCTTCCGCTTCTTTTTAAGGCCTTTCCCCATCGGGAGAGGCCTTTTTCTTTTGGTGCTGTTTGTGGCGGGAGGGAGGCCTATTGTGCGATTTTGCTTATGCCGTTTTTTTTGTCCGGGGAGAGGTGCTGTTTTCTTGGTGGGTGTTGTATCGCTCAGTTATTTCTTTGTCGAAAAAGTTTTCTTCTCTCCTCGGAAATTCTCGACGATGATAGTGCCCCGAGGGGCTTGGTGGGTTCATTGCGACTGTTGGGGTACGTCCGTGGGTAGGAGTGTCTCTTGCGAAAAGAAAATTCTGGATAGTTCTTTTGCTTTTCGGAGAGTAAGCAGAAAGGGCTGTGCCGATAAGATTCGGCACAGCCCTTCAATATAGATGGCTGTTGGTCTCGGCGATTTTAGGAGAGGGCGCCGGCTTTTTTCTTGCGGTATACCGCAAACAGGTTCAGTAGCAGCAGGAGGGCAAACAGGCCGAATCCGCACCAGGCAATGGTCTCGGTAATGGCGATGGAAGCGGGCTTGAACGACATCACGACCCGATGCTCACCGGCCGGGACATAGATGGCTCTCAATACATAGTCGGCGCGGGCTATCGGGGTTTCGATGCCGTCAACGGTGGCTTTCCAGCCATGAGGGTAATAGATCTCGGAGAAGACCACTATGCCGCCTTTCTGTGAAGTGACGGTGTAGCAAAGCTCTTCGGGGTGGTATGAGGTGAGCCGCACTTGTGCGGTGGTGTCGGCCGAGATTGCCTTTCCGTCGAAGAGCGCCGCGAAGCGCCGGTCGACGACAGCTGTCTGGGCCGGGTCGAAGTGGTCGAGTGCCGACATCTCTTCGTTGGCATTCTGCACCCACTGTATTTCGTCGACAAACCAGCCGTTGCCCAGGGCGTCGGGATTGAGAACTGCCTGCGGTTGACGGTTTTCACCGGGAACGATGTAGTATTTGGCGTTCAGCATATTCAGTACCTGTTCGTTACCCTGGCTTATTTGATGTTCGATGAGCTCCTGGTAGCGACCCAGTTTGGCGGCATGGTATCCACCTATGGCTTTGTGGTAGAACGAGGTGGCTCCGTCGTTGAACGTATTGGTCGTGAGGTTGTATACCCGGTAATGCGGGTCTTTATCCTGCAAAATAGCTCGGTCGGCCGGGCTTTGGGGGTAGAAGGCCGAGAGGTCCTGGCTGCTGCGCTTCGGAATGAAATGCTCGCTGTTGAGGTAGCGTTTGTCGACCGTCCACATATCGCCGAGGCAGAGAACTATCAGTCCGATGACGAAGAGTTGCGAGTTCAGTTTCTTGCGGGCAAAGAGGAAGGTCAGAAGACCGCCGATGGCAATGATGATGACCGAACGCCATGCGTCGGAACGGAACAGGCCCATGCGCACGTTTTCCAAGGCGGCAACAATGTCGGCAATCTGGCGGTTCTGGGTTGCCTGCGGCAGGAAATGCTGGCTCTCCTGTTCGCTCAGGAAATTGAAGAAGAGACCGGGAGCGAGGGCAAAGAGCAGAGATATGCCGCCAGTGAGTCCGAACGCGATGTAGAGGCCTTTTCTTTTTTCTTTCAATACAGATGGATTCTTGACCATCTCGATTACGGCCAAGGCCGCCATCAGAGGAATGACCAGCTCGGCAACGACGAGAATCGAAGATACCGAGCGGAACTTGGAATACATCGGGAAGTAGTCGGCAAACAGACGGGTAAACCACATCATGTTATGTCCCCACGACAGGAATACGGTAATGAGTGTGGCACCCAGCAGGTACCATTTGAGTCTGCCCCGTAACAGGAAGAAGGAGAGAACAAACAGGGTCATGAAGAAGGCTCCCACATAGACAGGTCCCGAGGTGAAAGGCTGGTCGCCCCAATAGCGGTTTTGCTGGGCGATGATTTGCCGGTACTGGGCCGGTGCGCTTTGGGTATCGTCGCGGCCGATGGCACCCGTTGCACCACCCTTGACATCGGGAATGAGCAGGCTCCACGTTTCTCCTATGCCGTAACTCCACTGGGTCATGTAGTCGAGGTCGAGGCCGTTGGCTGTCCGATTATCGGCGTTGTTGTCGACCAGTTCCGATTTTCCCCGCATGCTCTCTTTGCTGTATTCCCAGGTATGATAGAGGTTCGACAGGTTCACCGAGACAGCCAGCAGCAGGGCGGCGACACACACACCGGTCGATTTAAGGAAGTCGGCCACCTTGTGCATGCGGATACTTTCGCTCAATACCCACAATGCGTATGCTCCCATGATGAAGCAGGAGTAGTAGGTCATCTGTATGTGGTTCGACTTGATTTGGAACATGAGGAAAAGGGCCATGACAAACCCTCCCCACAGGTATTTCCCGCGGTAGGCAAGCACCATGCCGGCGATGGTGGGGGGGATGTAGGCGAGAGCCAGTACTTTCCAGATGTGGCCGGCCATGATGATGATAAAGAAATAAGATGAGAAGGCGTACCCGATGGCGCCCAGTATGGCAATGTCGCTGCGGGCGCCGAGAACACACAGGAGAATGTAGAATCCCAGCATCAGTATGAAGACATATGATACGGGAGTCGGCAGGAAAAGTGAATATATGCGGCTCAGTGTGTTGATGAACGAGCTGCTCTCATACGAAGGGGCAATCTGGTAGGTGGGCATACCCGAGAACATGGAGTTGGTCCAGCGTATGGTCTGGCCGCTCTGGGCGCTGTACTCGGTGATTTCCTGGCTGGTGCCCTGTCGGCTGTCGTGTCCGAGAATGGTTTTATTCTCAAAAATCTCGGGAGAAAAGTAGGCCACAGATACGACGATGAAGACGATGATGGCGCATAAGTGTGGCAATGCGGGTTTTACAAGTGTTTGATACATGATGGATTGTCGGTTTTGTGCAGAAACAGATGCGGGGCCGCAGGCGGCTGTTCAGGCCGTGGCCCTTCCGTTTTTGCCGATTTACCGGCAAAGATAATATAAATAAGAAGAAATCGGGCGGTGAAAACTTTTTTATAATAGAAATCTCCGGTGTGCGGCGCCGGGCTTTTACGGTAGCTGTTCCCATGCCGGGAAATGTGTCGCCCGCATGGGGCAGGGGTGGAGATACTCTTGTGGAGCAGTTCCCTGCTCTGTCCAATTGCCTGTTGGAGGTTATGCGCTCTTTGGGGTATTTGCCCGGTCGCGACGGTTTTTCTTCCAGAGCTGCCACGAGTTGATGCTGTTTTGCCACACCACATACGAGGCCGGGCCTATTGAGGCGAGAGGGTGTACATAGGTAAGTGCCATCCAGATGGCCAGGACGGTATTCTTTTGCCCGAGAGCCTGTCCGCCGGCAATACGGTCGTTGTACCGTTGCCCGATGATTTTCCCCAGAAAGAACTGTCCTGCACAGGCTACCAGCGAGAAGAGAGCAATGAGTATCTCTTCTTTGACATTTTCGCTGCCCTGTTCGATGATGAATGCGGCGGTGCGTCCCATGACGATGGTGAGGGAGATCGCCCACAGGTAGAAGGAGAGGCTCTGGCTTTTGCTCAGGGTGTAGTGTACGCGTGGCAGCAGGTAGCGCAGCAATATGGCGGTAACAAAGGGAAAGATGAGCAGCGGTATCATCTGCCGGCAGATGGTGAAGAACGACTGTCCGAAAGGTATGTCGGTGTGAATACCGATAAAGGAGAAGATTATGGGTGAGAGCAGAGCGACAGCCATGTTGCTCAGCAGGCTGTATGTAGCCAGGGTGGAGAGGCTGCCGCCGAGCATGTAGGTGATGACGGCTGCTGCGGTAGCCGTGGGGGCGAGGATACATATCAGGGTGCCTTCGGCTACCAGGGGGTCGATGAGCCGGAGCAGTGCATATACGGCGAGACTGCCGAGAATTTGCAGGGCGAGCAGCCAGCCGTGCAGCTTGCTTATGCGCAGGTCTCTCAGCGAGATGCGGCAATAGGGCACGAGCAGCATGGCAAAGATGAGTACCTGGGTGAGATGCGGCATCATCTCGTTGAGAACGGTGATGGGGCGGTATAGAATGGCGCCGAGTATCATGGCTATCGGCAGCATATACATTTTAAGACGTTGCAGCATGACGGTGACTCTCCGTATTTGAGATGTTTGAGCGGGGCGGTAGAAAAATCAGGGAATATCGATGTATTTGTGGGTTTGCAGGCTGAGCGACCATTCGGGGTGGTCGAGAATGTATCTCACTACCTCGGCCGTATTGCGGCAGGAGCAGGGTTGCAGGTAGCGGTGCGCCGCATCGAAGCCGAGCCATGAAGTTACCTCCTGGCCGGTGTAGACGATTTTCAGTTCGTCGGCACGATTGAGTTCGATGGCCGGAGTCTTGGGGCTCACCGTCACCCAGTCGATGCCGTCGGGCAGGGAGTGGGTGCCGTTGGTCTCGATGTGTATGGTATAGCCGTGGTGGTGCAGCAGGTCGATAAAAGCCCGGTCTATTTGCAGCGATGGTTCACCCCCTGTAAGGCATACACGCCGCGCGGGATAGGTTGCGATGGCAGCCACAATCTCTTCGTCGCTCATTTCGGTGTAGGTGTGGTGGCGTGTGTCGCAGAAATCGCATTGCAGGTTGCAGCCCGAGAATCGGATAAAGATAATGGGGGTGCCGGTCCAGAACCCTTCGCCTTGCAGCGAGTAGAATATCTCGTTAATCCGCTTCATAGCAAGCCGTGTTGTTTTCCGACTCCTGTACTTCTACCTTATAGCAGAGAGGAATCTCTTCGCATATCCAACGGGCCATATTTTCGGCGGTGGGGTTGAAGGGCAGTATGTCGTTGAGGTTTTTGTGGTCGAGCCTCTCCTTGATGCATTTTTTTATTACCGAGAAGTCGATGACCATTCCGTCGGGGTTCAGCTCCTGGGCCCGGCAATAGACGGTAATAATCCAGTTGTGCCCATGCAGATTCTCGCATTTGCTTTCGTAGGAAAGTTGCAACTGGTGAGCGGCACTTATTTCGAGGCGTTTCTTGACGTAATACATGATATGAAATTTGTGATGCAAAGATAGTGAAAGGCGAGCGCAGAGGCAAGGAGAAAACGAAGTTTTCACATTGATTATGCCGAGCCGCCTCCTGTCTTCTGAAAAGATAGTGAAAGGCGAGCGCAGAGGTAAGTGGAAAAAACAAGGCTTTTCGCCAACTGTGCCGAGGTGCTCCTCTTTCTGTAAAGTATGGTGGGGGTGAGAAGATGAACAGCAGAAGGTGATGTGCTGTTCTTGTGTCTTCTTTCGGTTGGGTTGCTATCATATATTCTAAATATCTTGTGTGAGGCCATTGTGGTCAGTCTGGTGATGTGAGGTCTCTGTATGACAATGTGGCTGTTGTTTCAAAATGTTTTGATAAACGTTTTTTATGTTTCAATTTGCTTTTCTGGGAATGGTGTAATATTATGGCATTTCTCTATCTATTATATAAATGTAGGAGCTAAAAGATGTTGTTTTTCTTTTTTCTGCGTATGGTTTGTTTTTCTGTAAAGAGAGCTATTTGTATACTATTTCTGTAATGAAAGTTTTATAAATAATATATTGTAATAAAATGTACACTATGTGATTATAATATATAAATATATATACTCAATATATTTAAATATGAAATAGTGAAAAAATATATTCAAATAATTGCCATGTAATGAATATTGTTTTGGCAAAATAACTACATTTGCAGAAAAATAATAGCAAAAAGATATTTAAATAAATCAACCGATGGCTAAAAGAAAGAACCTATGAGATTTACAAAGATGCACGGAGCTGGAAACGATTATGTATATATCGATTGTATGAAAGGAGCCCCTGCGCACCCCGAGCAATTGGCGATAAGCATGAGCGACCGTCATTTCGGTATCGGGTCCGACGGGTTGGTTCTGATTCTGCCTTCGCAGGTGGCCGATTTCCGTATGCGTATGTTCAATGCCGACGGTTCCGAAGCACAAATGTGTGGAAACGCATCGCGCTGCGTGGGTAAGTATGTATACGACAACGGACTTACCGACAAGACGGAAATCACCCTTGAAACCAAAGCCGGTATCAAGCCGATGCAGTTGACGGTGGTCGACGGCAAGGTTTCATCGGTACGTGTCGATATGGGAGAGCCGATGCTGGAACCCATTCGCATACCGGTCGCTCTTTCGGGCGGGCGTGCAGTGGCGGTGCCATTGGAACTTCCCGGCGCAGCTTTTACGATGACTTGCGTATCGATGGGTAATCCCCATGCCGTTGTCTTTGTGTCGAGACTCGACGAGGTCGATGTACACAAGTGGGGGCCGATAGCCGAGTGTCACCCGCTTTTCCCTGAGCGCTGCAACATAGAGTTTGCCGAGGTGCTTTCTCCCGAAGAAATTACCATGCGTGTGTGGGAACGTGGAGCCGGCGAGACATTGGCCTGCGGCACCGGTGCATGTGCTACGTTGGTAGCTGCCGTGTTGAACGGGTTGGCCGGTCGAAGCGCCCGTCTCCGCTTATTGGGAGGAAACCTTGATATTACATGGAGCGATGACGATAATCATGTCTACATGAGCGGCGGTGCTGTAACCGTTTTCGATGGAGAGTGGTTGTTGTAAGGCTTCATTCTTAAATAAGTATATGCAACAGAAAAAAGAGTAAAAAAGATTATGGCATTAGTAAACGAACAATTTCTGAAACTTCCCGAAAGTTACCTCTTTACCGAGATAGCCCGCAAGGTCAATGCTTTCAAACTGGTACACCCCGATGCACGCATCATACGATTGGGTATCGGCGATGTAACCCGGCCACTGCCGCCGACTGTTATTGAGGCTTTGCACAAGGCGGTCGACGAAATGGCTCATGTCGAGACCTTCCGTGGATACGGCCCCGAACAAGGCTATCGTTTCCTTATCGATGCCATTATCAAGCACGACTACGAAGCCCGCGGTGTGCGTCTCAGCCCTTCCGAGGTTTTTATCAGCGACGGAGCCAAGAGCGATACCGGAAACATCGGTGATATTCTGAGCAAAGACAATCGGGTGGCCATTACCGACCCCGTCTATCCGGTCTATGTCGATACCAATGTCATGGGTTGCCGGGCGGGAGATCTGATGCCCGACGGTCGTTGGAGTGATATTGCCTACATACCCTGTTGCGCCGAGAACGGATTCATTCCGGAGCTGCCTACCGAGAAGCCCGATATCATCTATCTCTGTTATCCCAATAACCCTACGGGTACGGCGCTGACCAAGAGTGAGTTGAAAAAATGGGTCGACTATGCGCTGAAAAACGAGGTACTCATACTCTTTGATGCCGCCTACGAGGCCTTTATCACCGAGAAAGACGTGCCTCACAGCATTTACGAGATAAGAGGGGCCAAACAGGTGGCCATCGAGTTTCGCAGTTTCTCCAAGACGGCCGGATTCACGGGGTTGAGATGTGGCTATACGGTCATACCCAAGGAGCTGAATGCCTATCGTTTCAATGGCGAACGGGTCGATCTCAACCGCCTTTGGAACCGTCGGCAGAGTACAAAGTTCAACGGTACCGCCTATATCGTGCAAAGAGCGGCCGAGGCAATCTATACCCCGCAGGGGCAGAAGGAAATACGTGAGAATATCGCCTATTATATGGACAATGCCCGCATTATCCGCGAAGGGCTCTCCTCGCTCGGTCTCGATGTCTATGGTGGTGTGAATGCCCCTTACATCTGGCTGAAAACGCCCGACGGCATCGATTCCTGGAAATTCTTCGACAGGCTTCTCTTCGAATGTCATGTGGTAGGTACCCCCGGTGTAGGTTTCGGCCCTGGTGGAGAAGGTTACTTGCGGCTGACGGCCTTCGGCGACAAAGAAGAGGTAAAAGAGGCCGTGGAACGAATTAAAAAATGGAAAATATAGACCGATTTGACTATTAAGGGAAAGACACCCGATTTTATTGTAAACCTTAAAAAAGATTGTTATGGGAAAAGCAAATGTCTATTTATCGGTATCGAGAAAACAGCCCCCCCTTGCGCGGGGGACAGGTCGAAGCAAAACAGGCAGAAGAGAATTTTAGAAAGGCTCTCTGCCGGGATAGGTTTTCAGAGAAAAAATAGGATTACAAGAAACACAAAAAAGATTGGTTATGAAAGCAAAAGTATTATCGGCCATAACTGCTTTTATCATCGTGTCGGCCACCATGGGCACCAGAGCCGAAGAGCTGTCTGTCAATGAAGATAAAGGCATATCCATATCGTTGGGAGCCGACGTCGTAAGTTCGTATGTCTGGCGTGGTTCACTTCTCGACGGAGCGTCGGTACAACCTGCTATTTCGCTCGACGTAGCCGGACTTTCCGTAGGTATGTGGGGAAGTACCTCGCTCACTTCGTTTGCCAATTGGAGCAACTCCTACAAAGAACTGGATCTCTATGTCAGCTATGCCATCAAAGGATTCTCGGTTACACTTACCGACTATTTCTGCGCTACGGAAAATGATATGTATTTCCGGGGGTGGGGCGATGTCCACATTCTGGAAGGTACTGTGGGATATGATTTCTCCGAGTGTTTCAACTTCCCTCTTTCGGTAGCCTGGAATACCAACTTCGTCAACGACGACTATTCTACCTATATACATATAGGATATGACTTTGCCATCAAAGGTGTCGATATGAGTGCCGGTGTCGGTGTTACACCCTGGAAAGGTGTCTATGCTTCGGACTTCAACGTAACCGATATTTCGTTGCGCGCCACCAAGACCTTTTCGTTGAAAAACTTCGAACCGGCTATTTGGGTCGAGGGTATTTTCGCCCCGGCTGCCAATGATGCGTTCCTGGTCGTGGGATTTTCATTTTGACGAGATAAACTAACCCTTAAAATTCAGAACAATGAAAAAAATTGAAGCTATCATACGCAAGACCAAATTTGAAGATGTAAAAGATGCCTTGCTTGCTGTTGATATCGAATGGTTTTCTTATTACGACGTGCGAGGGATAGGTAAGTCTCGCCAGGCACGCATCTACCGTGGCGTGATGTACGATACCAGTTCCATAGAGCGCACCATGATCTCGATTGTTGTCCGCGACAAAAATGTCGAAAAGACCGTGCAGGCCATTATGACCGCTGCACACACCGGCGAGATAGGCGACGGTCGCATATTTGTCATGCCCATCGACGATGCCATACGCATTCGCACGGCCGAGCGGGGCGACATAGCGCTCTATAATGCCGAGCAGGAAGAGTAGGGTGCTCCCGCCTCTTCACCATTGGATTGTCGTGGCATGATGTTCACGATGATACAGAGAAACCATATTCAAAATTTTCAAAAAAGCATATCTTATGGATAAATATATAAAAAGCCCGATGCGATTGTTTATGATCGTGGCAATACTGGGCATCTCGGGAATATTCTCCGATGCAGTCGCCCAAGAACCGATGGCCGAAGTTGCGGCCGAAACCCTTGTCGACACACCCACGCTCGATAGTGGAAATACGGCGTGGATAATGGTGGCAACCATTCTTGTGTTGTTGATGAGCATTCCCGGCATTGCTCTTTTTTACGGCGGTCTTGTACGGCAGAAAAACGTGTTGAGCGTGATCATGCAGACCCTTTTTGTTGTCGGTGTCGTTTCGATTTTGTGGGTGGCTTTCGGGTATAGCTGGGCCTTCGGAACCGGTTTTATGGAGTCGGGCAACCCGTTGAAAGCCGTGATTGGAGGTTTCGACAAAGTCTTCCTGCGAGGCATAACCTTGGATACCCTTACCGTAGGGAACATTCCCGAATTGACCTTTGTCATGTTCCAATGTATGTTTGCCATCATCACACCCGCCCTTATCTTGGGCGCATTTGCCGAGCGCATCAAGTTCTCGGGCTATACCCTCTTCATCATCTTGTGGGTGATTATAGCCTATTTTCCCATGGCTCACTGGGTGTGGGGCGGTGGTTTCCTGCAACAAATGGGAGCCATTGATTTCGCCGGAGGAACGGTGGTACACATCAACGCCGGTATCTCGGCACTGGTCATGGCCATCATGCTGGGTAAACGCGAAGATTATCGCATCGGTCACCCTATCACGCCCCACAATATTACGTTTGTTTTTATGGGAACGTCGTTCCTGTGGCTGGGGTGGTTCGGATTCAATGCCGGTAGTGGCCTCGCCGCAGACGGATTGGCCGCCAACGCCTTCCTGGTAACCCATGTAGCCACGGCTGTTGCCGCCGTCACCTGGTTGGTTATCGATTGGCTTTGCAACAAGAAACCCACCACGGTCGGTGCGTGCACCGGTGCTGTGGCCGGATTGGTGGCCATTACACCGGCTGCCGGCACGGTTGATTTGCCGGGGGCCTTCTTTATCGGTCTCATTACACCCATTGTCTGCTTCTTTATGGTGGCCGTGGTAAAACCGAAATTCAAATACGATGACGCTCTCGATGCTTTTGGCGTACATGGTGTCGGAGGTATTGTAGGGTCGATTCTTACCGGTGTTTTTGCGACACGATATATTACCGGTGAAGACGGAGTACAAGGAGCATTATATGGAGACTGGCATCAGTTGTGGATACAAGTTTTTGCCACAGTGGTGTCGATGGTGTTCAGTGCCGTGGTAACCTTCATCTTGTATAAGATAGTCGACAAGACGGTTGGTATCCGAGCCGACAGACGGGTCGAAGACGAGGGCCTCGACATTTACGAACACGGAGAGTCGGCCTACAACTGATTCTTTTCCCTTGCACGGCAGGAGGAGGGTTCCTGCAAGGAGTTTTCTCCTGCCGTTACCTTATTTGGAAAATATACATCTCTAACAATATAGTAAAAATGAGTACATTAAGATTTCAAGTCCTTGATGAAGCTTTTAAACGAAAAGCTGTTGTTCTTGATGCGGAAGACAAACGCCCGTCGGAATTTTTCGGTGAACATGTGTTTGGCCGTGCAGCCATGGCCAAATACCTCTCCAAGAGAACCTATAATGCCATCATCGATGCCATCGACAACGGAACGCCCCTGAGCCGCGAGTATGCCGACGGTGTGGCCACCGGTATGAAACAGTGGGCCATGGAACAGGGTGCTACCCACTATACCCACTGGTTCCAACCTCTTACCGGAGGCACTGCCGAAAAGCACGATGCTTTTATTGAGTTTGACAAAGGCGCCGTTATTGAAGAGTTCTCGGGAAAAATCCTTATCCAGCAGGAACCCGATGCTTCGAGCTTCCCCAGTGGCGGTATCCGCAATACGTTCGAGGCCCGCGGTTATTCGGCTTGGGATCCCTCGTCTCCCGCTTTTGTCGTAGGCGATACTCTGTGTATTCCTACCGTATTCATCTCCTACACCGGAGAGGCACTCGACTACAAGACTCCTCTGCTCAAAGCCATATCGGCCTTGAACGAAGCTGCCGTGAAAGTATGCCATTTCTTCGATGAGAAGGTAACCAAGGTCTTTTCCTATCTGGGCTGGGAACAGGAGTACTTCCTAGTCGATGAGGCCCTCTATGCTGCACGTCCCGACCTGGTATTGACCGGCCGTACCCTTATGGGTCACGACAGTGCCAAGAACCAGCAGCTCGAAGACCATTACTTCGGTTCGATACCTACGCGTGTCATTTCCTTCATGTCCGACCTCGAACGCGAGTGCCTGAAACTTGGTATTCCCGTCAAGACCCGTCACAACGAAGTTGCTCCCAACCAGTTTGAAGTAGCTCCTATTTTCGAGGAGACCAACCTGGCCAACGACCACAACCTCCTGCTCATGTCGGTAATGAAGAAAGTGGCCCGTCGTCACAACTTCCGTGTCCTGCTCCATGAGAAACCCTTCAAGGGTATCAACGGTTCGGGCAAGCACAACAACTGGTCTATGGGCACCAATACGGGCGTCAACCTGTTGGCTCCCGGTAAGTCGGGTCTGGAAAACTTGCAGTTTGTAACCTTCCTTGTGAATGTGCTGATGGCGGTTTACAAACACAACGACCTGCTCAAAGCCTCTATCTGCTCGGCTACCAATGCTCACCGTCTGGGCGCCAATGAGGCACCTCCTGCCATTGTTTCGGTCTTCCTTGGCAAGCAGATTACCGAGGTTCTCGACAAGCTCGAAGCCGCTACGACCGACGAGGCCATCACCATGGATCCCAAAGCCGGTCTGAAAATCGGTGTCGCTCATATCCCCGAAATTTTCCTCGACAATACCGACCGCAACCGTACCTCTCCCTTTGCCTTTACCGGAAACCGTTTTGAGTTCCGTGCCGTAGGTTCGTCGGCCAACTGTGGTGCCGCCATGATTGTGCTCAACACCGCCGTGGCTGCCCAGCTCAACGATTTCTATGCCGAAGTGTCGAAACTCATCGCTTCCGGTACACAGAAAGAGAAAGCCATCTTCACCGTTATCCGTTCGCTCATCAAGGAGTGCAAGGCCATTCGTTTCGATGGTAACGGTTACAGCGACGAATGGAAAGAAGAAGCCGCCCGTCGTGGTCTCGACTGCGAGACGAGTGTACCTCTCAACTTCGACGCCTATCTGCGTCCGCAGAACGTGAAGATATTTACCGACACCAAGGTAATGAGCGAGGTAGAGCTTCATTCCCGTTGCGAAGTAAAATGGGAGACATACACCAAGAAGATTCAGATCGAGGCCCGTGTACTCGGCGACCTGGCCATGAATCATATCGTACCGGTGGCTTCGCGTTATCAGTCGATACTGCTCGACAACATCGCCAAGTTCAACTCTCTCTTCCCGGCCGACGAGGCAAAAGTTCTTGCTGCCCAAGATGTAGAGGTGGTGCGCAAGGTATCGAAGCACATTACCGAGGTGATTACTAAGGTAGATGCCATGGTCGATGCTCGCAAGGTGGCCAACAAAATTGCCGAAGAACGCGAGAAAGCCATCGCTTACCACGATACCGTACTTCCCTTGATGGACGAGATTCGCTACCACATCGACAAACTCGAACTCATTGTCGACAACGAGATGTGGCCTCTTCCCAAGTATCGCGAACTGTTATTTATCCGTTAATGAAGACTTTTTCCGACACTCTTCTATGAGTGTAAACGACCTGCCTCGGCCGACCGGATTTGAGGGCATTTGTCCGGTCGGCCCGACAGGTTTCTTAACAACATTATTATTTTATAAACTATGCAACACAGTAGAAAACCCGAAGAACAAGGATTGTATAGTCCGGCCTATGAACACGATGCTTGTGGCGTAGGTTTGTTGGTTAATATCCACGGGGGCAAATCGCATCAGGTCGTGGAGAATGCCTTGCAGGTGCTCGAACACATGAACCATCGTGGTGCCGAAGGTGCCGACCCCAACACCGGCGACGGTGCCGGTATTATGGTGCAGATTCCGCACGAGTTTATTCTTCTGCAAGGAATTCCCGTCCCCGAGAAAGGCCGTTATGGAACGGGTCTTGTTTTTTTGCCCAAAGATGAAAATGCGCAGGCCGCTCTTCTTGACCTGCTCGAAAGTGAAATATTCAACTCGGGATTGCAGCTCCTGGCTACCCGCGATGTTCCTGTCAACAGCGACATTCTCGGCGAAGGTTCGTCGGCTACCGAACCGGCCATCAAGCAGATATTCGTTATCTCTCCCCACGACATCGACGAGGTGGAGTTGGGACGCCAGCTTTATGTCTTGCGTAAAAAGGTTGAAGCCCGGGTTTTGAAATCGGATATCGATTACAAGAACGAATTCTATATAGTATCTCTCTCCAACCGCAATATTGTTTACAAGGGAATGCTCACCTCCCTGCAATTGCGCTATTATTATCTCGATTTGATTAATCCCTACTTTACCAGCGGCATGGCACTGGTGCATGCCCGGTTCAGTACCAATACGTTCCCGACATGGAGCCTGGCACAGCCGTTCCGTCTGTTGGGACACAACGGTGAGATAAATACCATTCGCGGCAACCGCAAGTGGATGGAGGCCCGCGAGAGTGTGCTCTCGCCCGAGTTGCTCGGTGGCGATCTCGATGCACTCAAACCTATTGTGCAACCCGACATGAGCGACAGTGCGTCGCTCGACAACGTGCTCGAATTTTTCATGATGTCGGGTATGAGTCTGCCTCATGTCCTTTCGATGATGATTCCCGAAAGTTTCAATGAGAAGAACCCCATCTCCGAAGATCTCAAAGCCTTCTACGAATACCACAGTATACTCATGGAGCCGTGGGACGGTCCGGCTACGCTGCTCTTCTCCGACGGACGGTATGCCGGCGGTATGCTCGACCGCAACGGCTTGCGTCCGGCACGATACCTCATTACGCAGAACGACATGATGGTCATCGCTTCCGAGGCCGGTGTGCTGGCCTTTGATGGAGCCGACATCAAGGAGAAGGGTCGTCTGCAACCCGGAAAACTCCTGCTTGTCGATACCGAGAAAGGGGTTGTATACCATGATCAAGAGTTGAAAGAACAGTTGGCCGGAGCCTATCCCTATCGCGAGTGGCTCTCCAAAAACCGGGTGAAACTCGACACCATCAGTTCGGGTCGTACCGTGCGCCACGACGTGGCCGACTATCCCGCCAGCCTGCACACCTTCGGCTTTCACAAAGAAGATGTCGAGCGCATTATCGTGCCCATGGCTACCGACAGCAAGGAACCCATCGCCTCGATGGGTAATGACACGCCGCTGGCCCTCTTCTCCCAGAAACCCCAGCTGCTGTTCAACTATTTCCGTCAGCAGTTTGCCCAGGTAACCAACCCGCCTATCGACCCCATACGTGAGGAGCTTGTCATGTCGCTGAGCAGCTACATCGGTGTCATCAACAAGAACCTGCTGGTACAGTCGCCCGAGTTGTGCAAGATGGTCAACATCAAGTCGCCCGTTATCACCAACACCGATGTCGATATTCTGCGCAACCTGCGCTACAAAGGTTTCCGCACGATAACCCTTCCCATGACGTTCGACATTGCCACCGGAGCCGCCGGTCTCGAAAAGGGCATAGAGCGACTTTGTGCCGAGGCCGAAAAAGCCGTGAAAGAAGATTTCAACTACATCATACTCTCCGACCGTAGTGCCGACGAGACCCAGGTACCCATACCTTCGCTGCTGGCCGTGTCGGCAGTACACAACCATCTGATATCGAAACGGCTGCGTGTGCAGACGGCTATCGTCGTCGAGACCGGAGAGGCCCGCGAGGTCATGCACTTTGCCCTCTTGCTCGGTTATGGAGCCAGTGCCGTCAATCCCTATATGGCTTTTGCCGTCATCGACAGTCTGTTCAAAGACAAGGAGATACAGCTCGACTATCACACGGCCGAGAAGAATTATTTGAAGGCTGTGAACAAGGGTTTGCTCAAAGTTATCTCCAAGATGGGTATCTCGACCATGGGCAGCTACCGGGGAGCACAGCTCTTCGAGGCCGTGGGTGTATCGCAGGAGCTTATCGACCGTTATTTCTGCGGCACTACCTCCAAGATAGGAGGGGTAACGCTCGAAGAGATATACCGCGACATTGTCAAGTTCCATACCGACGCTTATGTCGAGCGCGAACAGTATCTCGACCACAACGGTATATACAGTTTCCGCAAGAACGGCGAGTTCCACGCCTGGAACCCCGAGACCATTTCGACGTTGCAACTGGCTACCCGCTTGGGCAGTTACAAGAAGTTCAAGGAGTTCACGGCCATGGTCGACGGCAAGTCGCAACCCGTGTTCCTGCGCGACCGTCTCGACTTCAAGCGCAACCCCATCGACATTTCGCTGGTAGAGCCGGTCGAGGCCATTACCCGCCGTTTTGTTACCGGTGCCATGTCGTTCGGCTCCATCAGCAAGGAGGCCCACGAGGCGATGGCCATTGCCATGAACAAGTTGGGAGGTAAGAGCAATACCGGCGAAGGTGGCGAAGATGCCGAGCGTTTCCGCCCCCGCGAAGACGGGACATCGGCTCGCAGTGCCATCAAGCAGGTGGCCTCCGGACGTTTCGGTGTTACGGCTGAATACCTCGTTAATGCCGACGAAATACAAATCAAGGTAGCACAAGGTGCCAAGCCCGGTGAGGGTGGACAGTTGCCCGGTTTCAAGGTCAACGAGGTTATAGCTCACACCCGTCACTCGATACCTGGCATTTCGCTTATTTCGCCGCCTCCGCATCACGATATTTACTCCATCGAAGACCTGGCACAGCTCATCTTCGACCTCAAAAACGTCAATCCGCGGGCCCGCATCAGTGTGAAACTCGTATCCGAGAGCGGTGTGGGAACCATTGCCGCCGGTGTGGCCAAGGCCAAGGCCGACATGATTGTCATCAGCGGTTGTGAAGGTGGCACGGGTGCCAGCCCTGCCAGCTCTATCAAGCACGCCGGACTTCCGTCGGAGATAGGCCTCTCGGAGACGCAGCAGACCCTTGTCCTCAACAATCTGCGCGGACAGGTTACGTTGCAGGTCGACGGCCAGTTGAAGACCGGACGCGATGTCATCATACAGGCCCTGCTGGGTGCCGAAGAGTTCGGCTTTGCTACCAGTGCGCTCATTGTATTGGGCTGTGTCATGATGCGCAAATGCCACCTGAATACCTGTCCGATGGGTGTGGCTACACAGAACGAAGAGTTGCGTCGCCGCTTCATCGGTCGCTCGGAATACCTTATCAACTTCTTTACTTTCCTGGCACAGGAGGTGCGGGAGTGGCTGGCCGAGATGGGCTTTACCCGCATGGACGATATTATAGGCCGCTCCGACCTGCTCGTTCCCAAACCAGCCGTAGGCGACCATACCATCGACAAGCTCGACCTGTCGCGTATTCTCTATCGCCCGGCCGAGGCCGAGAAATATGCCTGCCGCAAGGTGAAAGAGCAGTCGCATCATATCGAAGATGTTATCGACCAGCGCCTCATAAAGGCTGCGCTGCCTACTCTCAAATCGCTGATGCCCATCGAGCTGCATCTGCCCATCTGTAACACCGACCGTTCGGTAGGTGCCATGCTTTCGGGCGAGATAGCTTCGCGTTTCGGCAACGACGGATTGCCCGACGATACGATTCGCTGCAACTTCTCCGGATCGGCCGGTCAGAGCTTCGGCGCATTCTTGGCTCACGGGGTTACATTCAGTCTGGCCGGCGAAGCCAACGACTATCTGGGAAAAGGCCTCTCGGGCGGAAAAATCATTGTCATACCGCCCAAAGGTTCGACATTTGCTCCCGAGGAGAATATCATCGCCGGTAACACCCTGCTCTACGGAGCCACGGCGGGTGAGGTCTATATCAACGGTCGCGTGGGTGAGCGCTTCTGCGTGCGCAACAGCGGTGCAATAGCTGTTGTAGAAGGTGCCGGCGATCACTGCTGCGAGTATATGACCGGCGGACGCACCGTCGTCTTGGGTAGCGTAGGCCGTAACTTCGCCGCCGGTATGAGTGGTGGTATTGCCTATGTATGGAACAAGGACGAGAATTTCGATTTCTTCTGCAACATGGAGATGGTCGAGCTCTCTCTTATCGAAGATACCTCCGACAACAAGGAGCTGCACCGCCTCATTGCCCGTCATTATGAATTTACCGAGAGCCCGCTCGCTTTGCGTATGCTCGAAAACTGGGAAGAGTATGTGCAACAGTTCATCAAAGTCATGCCTATCGAGTACAAGAAGGTGATGAACGAAGAGAAGATGAAATTGCTGCAACAGAAAATTGCCAATGTCGAACGGGACTATTAATTCAGTGCAACCAGTAAAAAAGTAAGAATCATGGGAAATCCGAAAGCATTTCTTAGCATAAATAGAAAAGAGGCGGGATACAGGCCCGTCCAGCAAAGAAAATATGATTTTGCCGAGGTCGAACTCACCTTCAACGATGAGGAGTGCCACCAGCAGGCCTCCCGGTGTATGGACTGCGGCGTTCCGTTCTGCCACTGGAACTGTCCGCTGGGAAACCGGCAGCCTGAGTGGCAGGACCAGGTCTACAAAGGCAACTGGCGCGAAGCTTACCGCCTGTTGCAGGAGACCGACGACTTTCCCGAGTTTACGGGTAGAGTGTGTCCGGCTCTTTGCGAGAAGGGGTGTGTACTCATGTTGTCGGCCGATGCTCCGGTTACCGTTCGCAACAACGAGGCCGCCATTATCGAGAAGGCCTTCTCCGAAGGCTATGTCGAGGCCTGCCCGCCGCGTACCCGTACCGGAAAACGGGTGGCTGTCATCGGGTCGGGCCCTGCCGGTCTGGCCTGCGCCAACCAGCTCAACCGCAAAGGCCACACGGTCGATGTCTATGAAAAAGACGAGCGCATCGGCGGCCTGTTGCGTCTGGGTATACCCGACTTCAAACTGAACAAGAATATCATCGACCGTCGTCTGGCGTTGCTCGAAAAGGAGGGAATCTCCTTCATCTGCAATACCCCGGTGGGCGAAAACAAGAAACAGTTGGCTTCTCTGTTGGCCGACTACGATGCCGTGTGTGTGGCCATCGGTTCGGGCGAACCCCGAAATCTGTCGGTTGAGGGTAGAGAACTGAAAGGTGTCTATTTCGCCCTTGAACTGCTGAAACAGCAGAATCGTATCATCGCCGGCGAAAAGATTGCGCCCGAGGAACTCATTTCGGCCAAGGGAAAACGTGTCCTCGTCATCGGTGGTGGCGACACGGGTTCCGACTGTGTGGGAACAGCTATACGTCAAGGTGCCGAAAGTGTGATGCAAATCGAAATCATGCCCAAACCGCCTGTCGGCAAGAACCCCGCCACACCCTGGCCCAATTATCCGCAGGTACTCAAAACCTCCTCTTCTCATCAGGAAGGATGCGAGCGGCGGTGGAGCCTCGATACCGTGCGGTTTATCGGAGAGAACGGCATCTTGAAACAGGTAGAGGTTGCTCCCATTATCTGGACCAAGGGCGAAGACGGCCGCATGACCATGCAACGGGCTGCCGATACCGAGATATTGAATGTCGACCTGGTATTCCTGGCCATGGGCTTTGTACACCCCGTTTACGAAGGGCTGGTCGAGTACCTTGGTGTGGCACTTGATGCCCGCAAGAATATTGCTGTCGATGCCGAGAACAAGAGCTCGGTCGACAAGGTCTTTGCCGCAGGCGACGCCTCTTACGGTGCCGGCCTGGTAGTGAGAGCCATCGCATCGGGTCGTAAGGCAGCTGCTGCCATCGACCGTTATTTGTCGGACAAAAAATAAGTAAAATCATGTGTGGAATAGTTGGAATATTCAATATAAGCAGTGAGCCTGAGCAGTTACGCTCGCAGGCCCTGACCATGTCGCGTCGCATTCGCCATCGCGGTCCCGACTGGTCGGGCATCTATGTCGGTAAGACGGCCATTCTGGCCCACGAACGTCTCTCGATTGTCGACCCCGCTTCGGGCGGTCAGCCTTTGAAGAGCCCTGACGGCAAAATCATTCTCTCGGTCAACGGCGAGATTTATAACCACCGTGCCATTCGCAACGGCATCTGCAAGGATTATCCGTTCCAGACAGGCTCCGATTGCGAGGTTATCCTGGCTCTCTATCAGAAGAAGGGTATCGATTTCCTCGAAGACCTTAACGGTATCTTTGCCTTTGCCCTCTACGACGAGGAGAACGACCGTTTCCTCATCGCCCGCGATTCCATCGGTGTCATACCTCTCTACATGGGAAGCGACGACGAAGGGCGCATCTATGTGGCTTCGGAGTTGAAGGCACTCGAAGGGTTCTGTTCCGAGTACAAGCCTTTCCTTCCCGGCCATTACTACGACAGTCGCTCCGGCCGCATGGAACGTTGGTACAAACGCGATTGGGAGCAATACGACAATGTAAAAGACAACGGAGCCGACATCGCCGAGTTGCGCGAAGCCCTTTGTCAGGCCGTACAACGTCAGTTGATGAGCGACGTGCCCTATGGTGTGCTGCTCTCGGGCGGACTCGATTCGTCGATTGTTTCGGCCGTGGCCAAGCGGTATGCGGCCCGCCGTGTCGAGACCGACAACACCCGCGAGGCCTGGTGGCCCCAGTTGCACTCATTTGCCGTAGGCCTGAAAGGCGCTCCCGACCTGGAAGCAGCCCGTAAGGTGGCCGACTACATTGGTACCGTACATCACGAGATAAACTTCACCATACAGGAGGGCCTCGATGCCCTGCGCGATGTGATTTACTACATCGAGACCTACGACGTAACCACCGTGCGGGCCTCTACGCCTATGTACCTGCTGGCACGGGTCATCAAGTCGATGGGTATCAAGATGGTGCTTTCGGGCGAAGGTGCCGACGAGATTTTCGGCGGGTATCTCTACTTCCACAAAGCCCCCAATGCCCAGGCTTTCCACGAAGAGTGCGTGCGTAAAATCTCCAAACTCTATCTCTACGACTGCCTGCGGGCCAACAAGTCGCTCTCGGCCTGGGGCGTTGAGGGCCGGGTGCCCTTCCTCGACAAGGAGTTTATGGACGTAGCCATGCGGCTCAATCCCGAGGCCAAGATGGCCAAAGACGGAAAAATGGAGAAATGGGTACTCCGCAAGGCCTTTGAAGAGATGTTGCCCGAGAGTGTGGCCTGGCGTCAGAAGGAGCAGTTCTCCGACGGTGTAGGGTATAGCTGGATTGATGTACTCAAACAGATAACCTCCGAGCGTGTATCCGACGAAGAGATGGCCCATGCTGCCGAGCGCTTCCCCATCAACCCGCCCATGAACAAGGAGGAGTATTACTACCGTTCGATATTTGAAGAACATTTCCCCTCGGCATCGGCTGCCCGCAGCGTTCCGTCCGAACGTTCGGTCGCTTGCAGCACCGCCACCGCCTTGGAGTGGGACGAGTCGTTCAAGAAACTCAACGACCCGTCGGGACGTGCCGTCAAGAACGTCCACATTAAAAGTTATTGAAGCTTTTTTACTCTGTTGCATAGAGAGAGGATTTTCCGAGACGAGCGGAAAATCCGGAATAAGCCTTGTTTGGAGAAACAGGGCTTATTTTTTGTCTATGCACAGCGTGAGAAAAGTTTCAGGCCGGTGTGATTTCACGTTTGATGAGCTGCTTGATGCGGCGTATGCGCGGCAGCCTTCCGATGAAGTTGCGGTTGAGGAATCTTTTGGAGAGTATGACCAGCAGCAGGACAATGCCTACGAGGCATACCCAGCCGTACATCTCTTTGAGGCTTACCAGTGTGGCCTGCCGCATGGCTTCGCCATATATCTCGAAAAAGTTCTGCGGATTTAGAGCCGGGTTTACACCGTCCAGTTCGCGGGTGAGATTCTGGAAATTCTCCGGAAGCGTATATTGCCATACACGGCCGTAGACAGCGCCTCCGAGAGCCGAGGCAAAGCCGGTGCGCACAAATCCCAGGATGGAGAGTACCTGAAAGAAGTGCTGGAAAGGTACGATTCCGGTAACATAGACCGTGAGCGAAATATACAGAATGATATATCCGGCACCGCGCAGGGCTGTGGGCAGGTACTGTTGTTGGTCTCTACTTACATATAGGTAGTGGTGCGCTGTTTTTTCACTCGATTGAGGGATTGCCGTTGTGCCCGTGTTTCTCTTTCTTTGCCATACACTTAAATACAAAAGTTATGACAGGAATATTTTACGGAAGTACGACCGGCACGACCGAAGAGTTGGCCGGTAAAATTGCCGCTGTGCTGGGTGTTGCGGCGGCCGACATACACAATGTGGGCAATACCGGAGCCGATGAGGTAAACCGCTACGACCTCTTGCTGCTGGGCACGTCGACCTGGGGCGACGGAGAGTTGCAGGACGACTGGTACGACTTTCTCGATGCATTGAAAAAGCAGAATTTGGCAGGGAAGAAAATCGGTCTGTTCGGTTGCGGCGATGCCGAGTCGTATCCCGACACCTTCTGCGACGGGGTGGGCCTTATCTATGACGTCTTGGCCGGGAGCGGTTGCTGCTGGGTGGGAGCCTGTGCGCCCGACGGATATTCGGTAACCGACTCCAAGATATGCAGAGACGGGAAGTTCCTGGGACTTGCCGTTGATGAGTGCAACGAGAGTGCTTTGACCGACGGTCGCATCGAGCGGTGGGTCTCGGCGCTCAAAAGCGACGGCGCCTTATGAGCATGGAAGAGTATGACCGTTTCGGAGCGATGAAGCTCTATTTCCACCAGATATATGAGTTGAAGAAGGGAGTGCGCCACCTGGTGCTCTGTACCATGAGTGGCGATTGTGCCCGGCTTCTCATCGACCGTCTCGAAAGTCAGCACATCGATTATGTAGAGCAGCCGGCCGGAGCCGACAAGGTAAATCTCTACTTCGGCAGGCGACAGTGTCTCGATGTGGTGCGTCATTTCATAGCCAAGCCACTGCACCGGCTCACTCCCGAAGAAGATTTCATGCTGGGGGTGATGCTGGGCTATGACCTGACGATGCAGTGCGAGCGCTTTTGCAACCGCCGGTCGGCCGCCTTCACGGAGCCGTCTCTGGCGGCTGCCTGGTAAAAAATGAAGACAGGAAAACAGAAACTACCTCTAAATGTGTTATATTTGTATGACCGATATACATGCAATACAACCGATGATGTACAGACTGGGCAAATACAAGAAGAGCGACCCCATGAGCGTGCTGGTGTGTGAAAACTATCCGATACTGCTGGTTATGAGCCGGTTCGGAATACCGCTGGGGTTTGGCGACAAAACGATAGAAGAGGTGTGCCGCGACAACAGTGTCGATGTCGACACCTTCTTGTCGATAACCAACTGCCTCCTCGACGAAGACCATGCCGAGGCCGGGAATGCCACCTTCTCGATAGAGGCAATGATGCAGTATCTGCACAACTCACACGATTATTACCTGCAATTCAAGTTGCCGGCTATCCGTCGCCGCCTTCTCGATGCCATCGATTGCGGACAGAAAGATGTGTCGTTTGCCATCT
The DNA here is from genome assembly GCA_944325415.1 of uncultured Bacteroidales bacterium. GTDB lineage: Bacteria > Bacteroidota > Bacteroidia > Bacteroidales > UBA11471 > Caccoplasma. Next base: position 29,781 of record CALUZW010000008.1, read on the forward strand.
TGTGTTTCTTTGACGAGTATGCGGCCGAGGTGCAGAAGCATATGCTCTATGAGGAGCAGACCGTCTATCCCTACGTTACGGCACTTCTCCGCAAGGAGCCGCTGCCGAAGGGGTACAGCATCGATATATTCAGCCGCCAGCACGACCAGGTCGAGGCCAAGCTCGGCGAGCTGAAAAACATTCTCATCAAATACTATCCGGCCGAGAGCAGCAACGAGTTGAACTCGGTGCTGTTCGATATCTTCACCTGTGAAGAAGATTTGGCTTCACACAATTATATCGAGAACACGCTGTTTGTTCCCGCCGTCAAGAAACTCGAAGAGGAAGGGGCACGAGGCCTATGAAGTCGTTGTTGAAAATAGCGGTTGCCGAGCCTTCGCTCATCATACGCAGCGGCATACTCTCGGTGTTGCGGCGTCTCTCGTCGCTCAATATCGAGATGATAGAGATTACCGATGTGGCACAATTGTCGTCGACACTTTCGTGGCGCAAGCCCGATATGCTGATAATCAATCCGCTTATTCCCGGAGCCGTCTCACTGCAACAGATAAAGAAGGAGTGCGACGGCCTGAAATGTATCGCGTTGCAGTATACGCTGGCCGATGTCTCTACGCTGAAAGGGTATGACGAAATCATCACCATCTACGATACGGCCGAGACTATCCGGGAGAAAATCGAAAAACTCCACAACACGGCTGTGCAGGAGGCGACCCATGAGCCGCTTACCGAGCGCGAAAAGGAGATTATCATCGGTGTTGTCAAGGGGTGGACCAACAAACAGATTGCCGAGAAGCTGTGCCTATCGGCCCATACGGTGATTACCCATCGCCGCAACATCGCCGCCAAGTTGCAGATACACAGTGCGGCCGGTCTTACCATATACGCCATTGTCAATCGCTTTGTCGACCTCAACGATGTAAAGGGGTCGATTCACCGTAAGGACGAGGAGAACGGTTAGCCGCCGGGAATTGTTTGGGGCCGGGGAGTGAATTATGGCTACTCCCGGCGCTGTCGGTATTTGTTCAATTTCCGTAACCGTCGTTTGTTTTTCTGCCTCTTATGCCTTATATTTGTGTCTCTATGAAACGAATAGCATTCCTGTTGTTTTCTCTCTTTTCCCTTCTTGTGTGGAATGTCCCGGCGCAGGAGGTGGAACCCGTGTGGAAAAATATTGTCTATAAGACGGTCGACGGCCGCGCGATGACTCTCGATATCTATATGCAGCCCCCAGCGGTTTCGGCACGACCTTGTCCTGTCATCGTGTATATACACGGCGGGTCGTGGGTAACCGGCAGCAAGGAGGCCTTTGTCATTCCCTACATGCAGGCGGTGTTGGATTCGGTACTCGACGAGGGATATGCTGTCGTGAGTATCGGCTATCTCCTGGCCGACACGTTGAGCGGAGAGGCTTCGTTTCCTCGCGCTATTGTCGACTGTAAAGATGCCGTCCGATGGGTGAGGGCACACGCCTCAGACTATGGCCTCGATGCCACACGCATAGGACTGTGGGGCTCCTCGGCCGGCGCACATCTCTCGTTGCTGGCTGCCTATACGCCCGACACGCTTTTCCGCGGCGATACTCTCCTGTCGTGCCACTCTGCGCAGGTCGATTATGTAATAGACGATTATGGCCCTACGCAGCTCAACCGGCTGTTCCGCACGCATCTCGACCCGTTGTCGCTGGGTCTGGTAAAACTGGCTGTACCCTCTCTTTATCGGGAGCGGGAGATGATGCTCTCGGTCTTCCTGGGCAATGAGCGCCGGCCACGGCGGGTCCATGCAACCTGCCGGTACTATTCCCCCTTGACCTATGTAGGTCCCGATGCGGTGCCTACCCTTCTGCTGCATGGCGATAAAGACAAGGTGGTGCCGCTGAGGCAGTCGCGCAAACTGGCGCGGGCGCTCGACCGCAACGGGGTGGCCCACCGGCTGGTCGTCTATGAGGGGGCCGGACACTCTTTCCGTACCTTTACGGCCGAAGAGATAGCGCATATACGGGCCGCCGTGCTTGATTTTCTCCATAGCTATTCCGACAATAACCGATAAAAAAATCTATGACCTTAAAAGAATATCTCTCAACAAACGATCGTTTTGCCGCCGAGACGGGGGTAGAACTGCTCGATGTCAGGGAAGGGTATGCCCGTGCCCGTATGCTCATCGAGCCGCGCCATCTCAACGGTGGCGGGGTGTGTCAGGGGGGGGCGCTGTTTACCCTGGCCGACCTGGCCTTTGCCGCTGCTGCCAACAGCCGCAAGGCTCTCACGCTCTCTGTTACATCGAATATTACGTTTTTCCGTTCCGAGTCGGCCGGTTATCTTTATGCCGAGGCCGTAGAGGTGGTCAATCACCAGAAGATTCCCTGCATCGAGGTGCGCATCACCAATGAGCAGGGCGACCTGGTGGCCTTGATGACCTCGTCGGGGTATCGCAAGCGTTGCGAACTGCCCGTCGATGGCCTCGAATAGGCCGCGTCTCTTGCCCGACAGGGTGTGCCCCTGAGAAAGCTTCGGACCCAGAACGGCCGATGGCCGGGAGGTGGAGAAGACATATTCTCATTCGGGGGTATCTCTTGCAACTGTGTGGGTGTTTCCCGGTGTATAAAAGAAAAACGATGGGGGTATCATCAGCAAGATGATACCCCCATCGCTCTGTATGGAGTGTCGGTCAAAGACTGTATGTGTCGATGATGCGGCAATGGTTCTTTTGCAGTATTTCGATGCAGCGGGGCAGGTCGGTGGGGCGGATGATGGTACGTGCCGTGTCGCCCTCGGAGAAGGCATACATATACTCAATGAAGATGTTCTCGGCGGCGAGGTAGTCGAGTACGGCCGAGAGTGAGCCGGGGGTGTTGGCGCATTGTATGCACACGACATCGGTGAGCATCACGGCAAAGTCGGCTGCCCGCAGGGCAGTCACGGCCTTCTCTACGTCGGAGACGATAAGACGCAGAATACCGAAATCGGCTGTCTCGGCCATGCTGAATGCCTGCATGTTGATGCCTTCTTTGGCCAGAACCTTGGCCACGTCGTTGATGCGGCCATTCTTGTTTTCCAGAAATATGGACAGTTGTTTGATGGTTATCATAGGGAGCGTTTTGGGGGTTATTCAATAACACGTTTGTCGACGACACGTTTTGATTTTCCTTCGGAGCGTTGAATGCTGTTGGGCTCTACCAGTTTCACGTCGACACTTACCGTGAGCACGCTTTTCAGCCGGTCGGCCAGCCGTTTCCGCAAAGTCAGCATGGTACTCAGTTCGTCGGAGAAGAAGTCGCGGCGTACCTCGACCTGTACTTGCAGCGTGTCGAGGTTGTTGATGCGGTCGACCACCAACAGGTATTGCGGCTCAAACTCGGGCATTTCCAGAATGACGCTTTCGACTTGCGAGGGGAATACGTTGATACCGCGTATGATGAGCATATCGTCGCTGCGTCCCACGATGCGGGTCATGCGCACATTGGTGCGGCCACATTCACATTCGCCTTCGATGAGCGATGTGAGGTCTTTGGTGCGGTAACGCAGCAGCGGCATGCCCTCCTTGGTGAGGGTGGTGAAGACAAGTTCGCCGGTCTCTCCGTAGGGCAGCGGTTGCAGGGTTTCGGGCGAGATGATTTCGGGGTAATAGTGGTCTTCGAGTATGTGCGACCCGTTTTTACATTCGCACTCATGCGCCACGCCGGGACCCATGATTTCGCTCAATCCGTAGCAGTTGTATGCGTTCAGGTGGAGGCGGTTCTCGATTTCTTTCCGCATGTTCTCGGTCCAGGGTTCGGCGCCGAACATACCGACTCTCAGTTTTAACTGTTTGGCGTCAACGCCCATTTTTTCTATCGTTTCGGCCAGGTACAGCGCATAACTGGGCGTACAGGCTATGCCGGTGATGCCCAAGTCACGAATGAGGCGTACATGTTTCTCGGTATTGCCCGTCGAGGTAGGAATCACCGTGGCTCCTACATATTCGGCACCGTAGTGGGCGCCCAGTCCGCCGGTGAAGAGGCCGTAACCATATCCCACCGAGAAGATGTCGTTGCGGGTGATGCCGTAGGCGGTGAGGCAACGGGCAATGCTCTCCTGCCATATACCCAGATCGTGGCGTGTGTAGCCTACGATGGTGGGGTTGCCGGTAGTGCCCGATGAGGCGTGTATGCGCACGATTTCGGAGGTGGGTACCGCTTGCAGCCCGAACGGGTAGTTGTCGCGCAGGTCCTGCTTGGTGGTAAAGGGCAGTTTTACAATGTCGTCGATGGTGCGTATATCGTCGGGCGTAATGTCCATCTCCTGCATCTTGCGACGGTAGAAGGGGGTGTTGTGATAGACGGTCGATACGAGTTTCCGCAGGCGTTTGCTTTGCAGTTCGTGCATCTGCTCGCGGCTCATACACTCTTTGTTTTCGTTCCAAATCATGGTATCAAAGACAGTTTTTAAGATTTATGAAAGAGGGTGGTCGAGGTGGAATTTTTCCATGCGTTCCTGCAAGACGGGGTAGAGGTCGTCGCGCATGCGCGAGGTGCAGCCTCTCACGCCTTGCTGTTCGCTGCCGGTGGTCGACAGGGAGATGCTGCTCACACCGTAGTAGAGCAGTTCGCGCATGAGTTCGCCGCTGGTCATGTGTCCGTAGCCGATGGTGAAGAAGAAGCCGTCGCCCACGGGCTGCGTAACGTCGCGGTCGTAGACGATGTGGAAGCCGTTGTCGGTAAATATCTTTTTCATCTTGGCGGCTCTCTCGGCGTAGACCGAGACATCGGCGGCGAAGTCGATGGTGCCGTCGACCGAGCGGTTGAGCATCTCGGCATAGCCATATTGGGTCGATGCCGTGCAGCCCGATGTTATCATGTAGAGAATCGAAGCGATGAAGGTAGGGCCGAAGATGCCCGAGTCGGCATATCGCTCGGCCAGCGCCGGGAACTGGCGGTCGAACAGGCGGTCGGAGATGCAGGCCAGTGCGATGCGTTGACCGGCATAGCTGAAAATCTTCGAGGCCGAGAGCATGATGATGTAGTTGTCGGTATAGCGCGACACCGTGGGCGGGTAGGGAGGCTCGTAGGGCCGGCCCATGTTGCGGCGGAAGTCCATGCAGAAGTAGGCCAGGTCTTCGAGTACGACGACGTCGTATTGGGTGGCCAGCTCGCCGATGACTTGCAGCTCGCTCTCTTCGAGGCATATCCAGGCCGGGTTGTTGGGGTTGGAGTAGATAATGGCGGCGATGTTGCCCTTTTCGAGATACGATTCGAGTTTCTGACGCAGACCTTCTCCTCGGTGTGCGTAGATGTCGAACTGTTCCCACTTCACTCCCAGAATGCGCAACTGCGACTTCTGTATGGGAAAGCCCGGGTCGATAAACAATACGGTGTCTTTCTGCGGGTCGCGTTGGGTGCAGGCGATGAACGAGGCAAACGACGAGGCCACCGAGCCGGTTGTGGGTATGCAGGCGCGGGGAGATATGTCGGTGTTGATGAATGCTTTGACAAATCGCGAGGCCGCCTCTTTCAACTCCTGTACGCCGGCGGCGGCAGGGTAGGTGGCTCCCACGCCGCGGTCGAGAGCCGCCTTTTCGGCTTCGACGCCTATGTGGTTGGCCGGAAGTCCCGGCGAGCCTTGGTCCATGCGGATAAAGGGTATGCCGGTTTCGTTTTCGAGATAAGAGGCAACCAGCAGCACGTCGCCTATGGTGGCTTCCTGCAGGTTGGCCACTTTCATTTTGCGGGCCGCCTCTTCGACGAGTTCGGTGCTGAATATCTGATGTTTCATGGTATTCTTGACGTTGGGGTTATTCGACGGCCCGGTAGCCTATCGACAGGGCATTGATGTTCATGGCCACGACCGCTTCGCCCTTGTGGGCAAAAACGCGGGCGATGCTCTTTTCAAGATCTTCATATCCGATGAGCTGCAACGCCTTGGCTGCGGCACCGAGCAGTATCACGTTGGCGCATTTGGGCAGGTTGTGCTCTTTGGCCAGTGCGTTTACGTCGAGACTTATTACGTGTGGCAGCTTGGCCAGCTCGGCATTCAGACTCTCTTCGGCGGGGTAGTTGGGTATGTTGACAAACGGGGCCGATGAGGTGATAATCCACCCCTCCTTTGATAGGTAGGGTAGGTAGCGCAGGGCCTCCATGGGTTCGAGCGAGATGATGACGTCGGCGCTGCCCAGGGCGATGAGGTCGGAACAGATGGGACGGTCGGAGATGCGCAGGTTCGACTGCACGTCGCCGCCGCGCTGGCTCATGCCGTGTACCTCGGCCTGTTTGATGTATAAATTCTCGGCGAGGGCGGCTTCACCTATGATGGTGGCGATGGAGAGAATACCTTGTCCTCCCACGCCCGATAGTATGATGTCGGTTTTCATGCGTTGGCTTTTTTCTGTTTGTGTTTGCGGTTCAAGGTCTGGATACACTCCCGGCGGGGAATGATGACCGAGGTGCCCCGGTAGTTAATCTCCTCGCGCAATACCTGTTTTATCTCTTCCATGTTCTTGGCCAGCGGCACGACCACGCGCACGTGGGCGGGGTCGACACCCAGTCCCAGGCAGATGGCCTCGAACTTGTTTGTCCCGGCCGAGTCCTGTCCGCCGGTCATGGCCGTGGTGAGATTGTCCGAGATGATGACGGTGATGGGGCTGTTGCAGTTTACGGCGTCGAGCAGGCCGGTCATGCCCGAGTGGGTGAACGTAGAGTCGCCTATGATGGCAATGGCCGGGAAGAGTCCGGCATCGGCGGCACCTTTGGCCATGGTTATCGATGCCCCCATGTCGACACAACTGTCGATGGCCTTGAAGGGCGGCAGTGCCCCTAGGGTGTAGCATCCTATGTCGCCGAAGACTTTGGCGGTGGGCATCTCGGCAACGATTTCGTTGATGGCGGCATAGACATCGCGGTGTCCGCAACCCTGGCACAGGGCCGGCGGACGGGGCACGACAACCTGCGAAGCCGTGTAGGCCGGGTCGTGGGGCACTCCCAGGGCCTGAGCCACATTGTCGGGCGTCAGTTCGCCGGTGCGGGGCAGCAGGCCGGTCAGTCGGCCGGTTATCCGGCAGGGAGTAGGCAGTGTACCGCGCAGCAGTTCCTCGACAAAGGGTTGGCCATCTTCGACGACGACAATCTCGTCGCATCGAGCGGCCATGTCGCAGAGCCACTTCTCGGGGAGCGGGTATTGCGAAATTTTCAGGCTGGGAAAGGGGCAGCCCTCGGGGAAACATTCATTTACATAGTTCCACCCTATGCCGCAGGCCACGATGCCGCGGGGCGACCGTTCGGTCCCTTTTTCGTAGCGGTTGAAGGCCGATGTCTCGGCGAGCTCTTTCAGTCGAGGCTGCTGTCCTATGAGCTCGGCATACCGGCGCCGGGCATTTACCGGCAGCAGAATGAAATTGGCCGGCACGGCGTTGTTGTTCATGGCATTGGGTTCCCTCACGGGGCCGCACTTCACCACGGTGCGCGAGTGGGCCATGCGGGTGGTAACGCGCATGAGTATGGGCAGTTTCATCTCTTCCGACAGGTCGTAGGCATAGCCCATCATGTCGTAGGCCTCCTGTTGCGACGAAGGTTCGAGAATGGGCATGAGGGCAAACTTCCCGTAGAAGCGTGAGTCCTGCTCGTTCTGCGACGAGTGCATCGACGGGTCGTCGGCCACAAGCACCACGAGACCTCCGTTTACGCCTGTGATGGCCGAGTTTACAAAGGCGTCGGCCGCCACGTTGAGGCCCACGTGCTTCATGCACACCAGGGCCCGTTTGCCCATGTACGACATACCCAGAGCCGCCTCCATGGCGGTCTTCTCGTTGGTACACCAGCGGCAGAAAATCTCCCGTTGGCGGGCGAGGTCGTTCTCCTGTATATATTCGGTAATCTCGGTCGACGGTGTGCCGGGGTAGGCATAAACACCGCTCAGGCCGGCATGAATGGCACCCAGGGCAATAGCCTGGTCGCCCAGCAGTAATAATTTATCGGTTTGTTGGGTCATGATAGAAAGGTTATTTCAAGACAAAATCGTCTCCGTCGTCGAGGACGGGAAATTTCTGTCGGAATCTTAGCAAATCGTTCATGTCTATCTCGGCATAAGCCACGCACTCCACACCTGGCGTGCAGGCTGCCAGTGTGCGGCCATAGGCGTCGAGTACGACGCTGTGGCCCGAGTATGAGCAGGAGGGGTCGTTGCCCACGCGGTTTACGCCTGCCACGAAACACTGGTTTTCGATGGCGCGGGCCCGCAGCAGGGCCGTCCAGGCCTCGGCGCGCGGCGACGGCCAACTGGCCACATACAGAGCCAGGTCGTAGTCGTTGCGGTTGCGCGAGAATACCGGGAAGCGCAGGTCGTAACATATTTGCAGCAGTATGCGCACGCCGCGGAACTCGACGACGACCCGTCTGTCGCCCGGTGTGAAACGCTTGTCCTCGCCGCCGAAAGTAAAGAGGTGATGCTTGTCGTAGCAGGAGGTTTCGCCGTCGGGTTTCACAAAGTAGAAGCGGTTGTAGTACCGCCCGTTCTCTTCCACGGCCACGCTGCCCGCCACGGCGCAGTCATATTGCGCTGCCCACTCCTTCATGCAGCGCAGGGTGAGGTTGTCGGCCGGCTCGGCCACCCCTTGGGGTTCGGTGCAGAATCCGGTCGAGAACATCTCGGGCAGCACCAGCAGGTCGGCCCGTTCGCAGCCGGCCAGAATCTCCGCCACATGCTCGCGGTTGGCCGCCGGATTGCCCCAGACAATATCGTTTTGAAAAATGGCAATTTTCATGGTATTTTCGATAAGAAAGTACAAAGTTAATGATTTTATCGGCAAATAAAAGAAATATTTTATGTTTTGATGTCGAAAAATAAAAAATTAAAGGGCGTAATTTAAAACATCTTGCCAAGACAAAATATCGACCTCGACAATACGATTTAAATTACCCCCTTTGTAAATGAGGTTATGTAAGATGGGTGGTGTATGGATAGGAACAGTTTTTAATGCACCATATTCACCCTTTTATATCTTTTGAAGTGTTTGGCTTAGTTGTTGGCGTAGAACTTACCAATCTTGATTATCTGATTCTCCCTTTGCGTATTTTGTAATCGGGTGGGGATAAACAAAACAACCCAGCCAAGGTGGCTGGGTTGCTGGCGGAAAGACAGGGATTCGAACCCTGGGTACCCGTAAGGGTACAACGGTTTTCGAGACCGTCCCGATCGACCACTCCGGCATCTTTCCATAGGTCGTTCTTGAAATCGGGGACAAAAGTATAAACTATTTTTCAATTCTCCAATGAAGAACCGAAAAATATTTTTGTGGGCCGCTGTTTTTTTCTGCGGAGTGTGGCACGGGTGCCCCGGCTGCGGCATGGCACGATGGCGTCGGGCAGAGCCTCCCGCTGCCGGGCAGCGCAGGAAGAGGCCGGCGCTTTACCACTTGTTATAAGGGGTTTGCGACAGGTTGGAGTTGTAGTAGCGGGGGTCGCCGGTAACCTCGTCGCCCACCCACGACGGGCGGGCAAAGGGTTCGTCTTCGCCCGAGAGTTCGATTTCGGCCACGACGAGGCCCACGTTTTCGCCGAGAAACTCGTCGACCTCCCACACCTTGCCGTCGGGGCCGGTGCAGCGGTAGCGTATCTTCTCGATGAGGGGCTTTACACACAGCGTGTCGAGCATCGAGGCGGCATCGGCAAGTGGTATCTCATATTCGTATTCGGCCCGACTGCACCCCGTGGTGCGCCCCTTTATGGTGATGTAGCCCTTCTCGCCGGCGATGCGTATGCGCACGGTGCGCTCTTTGTCGGTACACAGGTAGCCCTGCTTGTAGAGGCAGGAGGTGCTGCCGCTCTTGTAGAGGTCGTCGACGACCCGGAATTTCCGTTCGATTTCCCGATTCATGTTGCAATCTGTTTGTGCGTTTGGTCGGTAAAGATAAATAAAATACCCGATTTTGTGTTAAGGAATAGGGGAATGACGATTTCGGTATAGGAGAGAGCCGATATTTTTTCATACCTTTGCACACTGAGAAAATGTACCTATAAATGCGTAAATATATTACGGGCATCTTTATTCTGCTCCTGTTAATACTCCTGCCTTCCAAAGCCGGGGCACAGACGACCACCATTACCGGTGTGGTAACCGACTCCATTACCGAGGCTCCACTCTCTTTTATTTCGGTGTTCTTGGGGGAAACAACCACCGGCGTGATGACCGACGAAAACGGCCGCTACACGATACGCACCTCGCGCACCGACTTTTCCGAGGTGGGGGCTACGTCGCTCGGCTATCGCGAGAAGCGCATACCCGTGGAACCGGGAGGCACGCATGTGGTGAATTTTGCCCTGCGGCCGTCGGACTACATCTTGAAAGATGTCGACGTAAAACCCAGGAAAGAGAAATACAGCCGCAAAAACAATCCTGCCGTAGAATTTGTCAAGAAACTTATTGCGCTGCGCGACGAGAACGACCCCGAGAATCACGACTACTTCTCGTATGAGCAGTACGACAAGATGACGATGGCGCTCAACGATTTCTCCGAAGAGAAGAAAGACAAGTGGATATTCAAGAATTTCCAGTTCCTCTTCGACTTTGTCGACACCTCGGAGATCACCGGCAAGCCCATACTCACCGTATCCATTCGCGAGAAGGTGTCGAAGAACTATTATCGCAAGAACCCCGAGCAGCGTCGGCAGAAGGTCGAGGGTGTCTATCACGAAGGTGTCGACGACATGTTCAGCCGCGAAGGCATCACGGCATTTTACAACGAGGTGTTCAAGGAGATAGACATTTTCCAGAACAACATCACGCTGATGCTCACCCGTTTTGTGAGTCCGCTCTCGACGCTGGGTCCGGCTTTTTACAAATACTATCTGGGCGACACGCTCATGCTCGACGGCGAGAAGTGTCTCAAACTGCAATTCGTGCCGTTCAACTCCGAGTCGGCCGGCTTTGTAGGTACTCTCTATGTAACGCTCGACTCCACCTATTTTGTGAAGAAGCTCGACATGGCCGTGCCCAAAGACATAAACCTGAACTTTGTCGAAGACCTCATTATCAGTCAGGAATTTACCCGTACCGCCGACGGTACGCGTATAAAGACCAAAGACGACATGGTGGTCGAGTTCCAGATGATGCCCGGTACCCCCAAGCTCTATACCCGACGGCTGGCCATGTATCGCAAACATAGCTTTGAACAGCCCGTGGAGCAAGATGTCATGGCACTCTTCGATCAGGAAAAACGAGTGGTCGTAGACGAGATGGCCGAGGTGATGCCGGCGTCGTTCTGGGACGATAACCGGCAGACCGAGCTGAAAAAGAAAGAGGGCATGGTGAGCCAGTTGCTGGAAAAACTGCGTTCCAACCCCGTGTACTACTGGCTCGAAAAAATTATCAAGATATTGATTACGGGATATGTCGAGACCAACGAAGACAAAGACCTGAGCAAGTTTGACTTCGGCCCCATGAATACCACCATCAGCGGTAACACCGTCGAGGGTGCCCGTTTGCGGGTGGGCGGTTTCACGACGGCCAACCTCAACAAGCACTGGTTCTGGAAAGGTTACGTTGCCTACGGTTTCAGAGACCACCGGGTGAAATATTCGTCGCGCGTCGAATATTCGTTCAACGAAAAGAGCTATTCGCCGGCCGAGTATCCCATTCACTCCCTGGCCCTGACCCACACCTACGACATCAACCAGCTGGGACAGCAGTACCAGTACACCAACAAAGACAATGTGTTCCTGGCCCTGAAACGCATGAGCGACACCAAGACTTCGTATTTGCAGAATACCGAGCTGTCGTATCAACGTGAGCACGACTTCGGATTTTCCTACGGAGCCAACCTCCGCTACAAAATCGAGGAGTCGACCCGCTGGGTGCCCTTTATCGAGAACAGCGGCAAGGTACACAAATATTACAACTGGGCCGAGACCGAGGTGCATCTGCGCTATGCCCCCAATGAGAAGTTCTACCAGACCAAGGGTATGCGCTATCCCATCAACCGCGACGCTCCCATCTTTTTCCTTTCGCATACTTTCTCGCCGAAAGATTTCCTGGGCAGCTCCTATATGATAAACCGCACCGACTTCCGCTTCTCCAAAGACTTCTGGTTCTCGGCCTTCGGACATCTCGAAACCGAATTCCAGTTCAGCCATGTGTGGAATCAGGCTCCGTTTACGATGCTCATCTTGCCCAATGCCAACCTCTCGTACACCATACAGGAGGGGTCGTACAGCCTGTTGAGCCCGATGGAGTTTGTACTCGACTCATATGCCTCGTGGGACATTACCTATTTTGCCAACGGTATATTGTTCAACCGTATTCCCGGCATAAAGATGCTGCGCATGAGAGAGGTGTTGTCGTTCAAAGGCTTCTTCGGAAATCTGTCGAACAAGAACAACCCCTTGCTGACCGATCGTAACCCCAACCTGTGGCGTTTCCCGGGCGAGAATGCCGTCTATGTCATGAATCCCCGCCGGCCCTATATGGAATTTGGTGCCGGTCTCGACAACATATTCAAGATTCTCCGCATCGAGTATGTATGGCGTCTTACCTATCGTGAACATACCGATGTGGCCAAGGGCGGTGTGCGTATAGCTCTGCATTTTTCGTTCTGATGCAGCAATCTCCGATAAAGAGGCATAGGAGAGTGGCTGATTCCCAAGCAACTGTTGTGAAGTGTGAATAAGTGCGAATTTGTTGATAAAAACAAATGGCGAATATCTTTTCAAATTGGCGCGAAAGCACTACCTTTGCAGAGAGAAAAGTCGGCTCTTGCGGGTTGTTGCGGTTTTTGCCGCACACGCCTCAGAACCGATAGATTGATAACCTATGACGGATAATATTCATATTATTGCTTATGGAGATGACCTTTTGTCGCGTGTGGCATACGCCATGCAGGAAAAAGGTCTGAATGTTTCTTGTTCGGGCTGTACTCCCGAGTTGGTGCCTATGCTCGAACAGAAAGGTGTTCTGGTCGGAACCTTGCAGCAAGTCATCGCTTCGGGACGTACTGTAAATTATGTTGTTTCGGCTTTGGCCGGCGGAAGCCGTCATGCCGACGTCGAGACAGAGTATGCCGATGCTTTGCACCTGCCTGTTGTTCCGGTATCGGATCTGTTCACCTCTCTGACCGAGAACAAAGCGCTTGTCGTGGAGTGTAATTCGCGTTTTCCCAACCGTATTCTCTCCATCATCTGGTACACCCTGCAATCGCAGAAGCGTAATTGCGACTATCTGACCGAGACTTTCATGCAGGGGCTCAACCGCAAGGTGGCTCTCTCGGAAAACACCCGGATATGCCTTCTTGACGGCGATCTGCTGCTGCATACCGAAAGCCGGAATTACAAATCGAACATCTTGGTGCTATCTTCCCTTCTGTGGAAAGAATCCCCTCAATATCCCACCTTCGAAAGTTATCTCGAAGTGTGGCACAAAGCCGTGAATTCCATCGACAGGAACGGTATACTTATCTACAATCAGGCCGTTACCGTGTTCCAGGAGTGGGCCGAGAATGTGCGCGAAGACATTACCGCTATACCCTTCAAGGCACACCCTTATCGCAAGGAAGGCGACATCTGCTTCCTTACCGGTGCGAAAACCGAGATGGAACTCTCTTATCCCTGCGACGAAGAGTTGTTGTGCGACATCAACGCGGCCCGGCTTGTGTGCCGCCAGTTAGGTGTGGCCGACAAGTCGTTCTATCAGATGATTGTATCGGCCGATTTCCTGAAAAATAAGTAATCCCCATGCTAATCGCCCGGCAGAAGAAACAGGAAAATATCGCTGAATACCTGCTCTACATGTGGCAGGTAGAGGATATCATACGGGCCTGCGGGGGAGATATCGACCTCATACGGCAACGCATCATAGATGGTTACCAGGGGTTGTCGCCTGAGATACGCCAGGAGATGACCGACTGGTATGACAACCTGTGCGAGATGATGCGCATCGAAGGTGTGATGGAGAAAGGCCACCTGCAAATCAACAAGAATGTCATTATCGAACTCACCGATTTGCACCAGCGTCTTCTCAAATCGACCCGAGAGCCTTTTTACGGAGCGGCCTTCTTCAAGGCGCTGCCCCATATCGTGGAGTTGCGCGCCCGTTCGGGAAACGCCGAAGCCGGAGAGATAGAGACCTGCTTCAATGCGCTTTATGGCATACTGCTGCTGCGGTTGCAGAAGAAGGCCGTCTCGTCCGATACCGAAAAAGCCGTGCAAGCCATCACCCAATTTCTGGCTCTCCTCTCCGAAAAGTACAAACAAGAGAGAGCCGGCGAACTTGAATTATAAACATTCCATATATTCCTGCCTATGTCAACCATTCTTGTAACGGGAGCCAACGGACAGTTGGGCAACGAAATGCGCAACCTGTCGGGCAATGACCGTGCCAATCGGTATATCTTTACCGATGTTCAGGAACTCGATATAACCGACCCTGCCCGCGTGCAGGCTTTCCTGTCGGAAAATACTGTCGATTTTGTGGTAAATTGTGCTGCCTATACGGCTGTGGATAAGGCAGAAAGCGAAATTGAGCTGTGTCGGAAAATAAATGCCTTTGCCGTGGAAAATCTAGCCAAAGCCTCGGCGGCGACAGGCGCGAAAATGATACATGTCTCGACCGACTATGTGTATAGCGGTACCCATTATATGCCCTATGTCGAGAGTGATGCCGTGGCCCCCACTTCGGTCTATGGCGTTACCAAACTCGAAGGCGAACAGTTGCTGCTGGCCGCCAACCCCGCATCGGTCATCTTGCGCACGTCGTGGCTCTACTCGCCCTACGGCAACAATTTCGTAAAGACCATGCTGCGGCTGGGACGCGAAAGAGAGAAACTCTCGGTCGTATTCGACCAGGTAGGAACGCCTACTTATGCAGCCGACCTGGCTGCTGCCATTGTTACCATACTTAACGCACCGGAGTTTGTACCCGGAATTTATAATTTCTCCAACGAAGGTGTGTGCAGCTGGTACGACTTCACCCTCACCATACACCGCATGGCCGGCATCGATACCTGTCGGGTGTCGCCCATCGACACGGCCGACTATCCCTCGGCCGCCACACGCCCCTTTTACAGCGTGATGAACAAGAAAAAGATAAAAGCTACCTACGGTGTGGAGATACCCCACTGGGAAGAGAGCTTGCAGAAATGCATCGCCATATTGGAGAATAAAAATTAAAACCCCCGATACAACGTGAGTACATTTACCGAAGAGATTCAGAAACGACGCACCTTTGCCATTATCAGTCACCCCGATGCCGGTAAGACCACTCTTACCGAGAAACTACTGCTGTTTGGCGGCGCCATTCACGTGGCAGGAGCCGTGAAGTCAAACAAGATAAAGAAGACCGCCACCTCGGACTGGATGGAAATCGAGAAACAGCGCGGTATATCGGTAGCCACATCGGTGATGGGTTTTAATTACGGCGATTACAAAATCAATATTCTCGATACCCCCGGTCACCAGGATTTTGCCGAGGATACCTATCGCACACTGACTGCCGTAGATAGCGTAATTATTGTAATTGATGCGGCAAAAGGTGTTGAGACACAGACCCGTAAGCTGATGGAGGTGTGCCGCATGCGCAAGACCCCCGTCATTGTCTTTGTCAACAAGCTCGACCGTGAAGGTCAAGACCCTTTCGACCTGCTCGATGAGATAGAGACCGAACTCAAAATAGCCGTGCGTCCACTCAGTTGGCCCATCAACATCGGCCAGCGTTTCAAGGGCGTGTACAATATCTATGAAAAAAATCTCAACCTGTATACACCCAGCAAGCAGGTGGTAACCGAGGCTATCGAGTTTCGCGACATCAACAGCCCCGAACTCGAAAAGCACATCGGTGAGAGCGATGCCGCCAAGTTGCGGGCCGACCTCGAACTGATTGCGGGCGTTTATCCCGATTTCGAAGTAGAGAAATACCTTGCCGGCGACCTGGCCCCCGTATTTTTCGGGTCGGCACTCAACAACTTCGGTGTGCGGGAGTTGCTCGACTGTTTTGTCGAGATAGCCCCTTCGCCCCGCCCCGTGCAGGCCGTCGAACGTCTGGTGCGTCCCGAAGAGGAACCTTTCTCGGGTTTTGTATTCAAGATTCATGCCAATATGGATCCCAACCACCGCAGTTGCATCGCTTTCGTGAAAGTATGTTCGGGCGTCTTTATCCGTAACGAAAACTACAAGCATGTGCGATTGGGCAAGATGATGCGCTTTTCGAGCCCTACGGCCTTCATGGCACAGCGCAAGTCGACTGTCGACGAAGCCTATCCCGGCGATATCGTGGGTCTGCCCGATACTGGAAATTTCAAGATAGGCGATACCCTCACGGCCGGTGAGGAGTTGCACTATAAGGGATTGCCCAGTTTCTCGCCCGAGATGTTCAAGTATATCGAGAATACCGACCCCATGAAGACCAAGCAGCTCAACAAGGGGCTCGACCAGTTGATGGGAGAGGGTGTGGCCCAGATGTTTGTCAACCAGTTCAACGGCCGGAAAATCATCGGTACGGTAGGACAGTTGCAGTTTGAGGTCATACAGTACCGGTTGCTGCATGAGTACGGCGCCCAGTGCCGCTGGGAGCCCCTCAGCCTATATAAGGCCTGCTGGGTAGAGAGCGACGATGCCGAGGCACTCGACAACTTCAAGAAGCGGAAATACCAGTTTATGGCCAAAGACCGCGACGACCGCGACGTGTTCCTCGCCGACTCGGGATATGTGTTGCAAATGGCCCAGAGCGACTTCCCCAAAATCCGGTTCCACTTCACTTCCGAATTTTAGTTCTCCCGGCGGACGATGCCGTTTGCGCATATGCGGCAATATCCGTATATTTGCCGAAAAGACCATTCACACCGAAACAACTTATCATAAACAGATATGCAAGAAAAAATTATCATTCTCGATTTCGGCTCGCAGACCACGCAGCTCATAGGCCGCCGTGTGCGGGAGCTCGATACCTATTGCGAGATATTGCCTTACAATAAATTTCCGTATGGCGATGAGAGCATCAAGGGTGTCATACTTTCGGGTAGCCCTTTCTCGGTTTACGACAGTAAAGCGTTCAAAATCGACCTCTCGGAGATACGGGGAAAATATCCCATTCTCGGTATCTGCTACGGCGCACAGTTTCTGGCATACAGCAACGGCGGAAAAGTAGAGCCGGCACAGAGCCGTGAGTATGGCCGTGCCCACCTTTCTCATTTCTGCAAAGACAACATCTTGTTCAAGAACGTGCGGGAAAATACGCAGGTGTGGATGTCGCACGGCGACACCATTACGGCTGTGCCCGAGAATTTCAAGACCATAGCCTCGACCGATGAGGTGGCTATTGCCGCATATCAGATAGAAGGCGAACAGGTGTGGGGCGTGCAGTTCCACCCCGAAGTTTTCCATACCGAAGATGGAACGCAGATTCTCCGCAACTTTGTGGTCGATGTCTGTGGTTGCAAGCAAGACTGGTCGCCCGCCTCGTTTATCGAGACGACCGTAGCCCGTCTCAAAGAGCAGCTGGGCGACGACAAGGTCGTGCTCGGACTTTCGGGCGGTGTCGATTCGTCGGTAGCCGCCGTGCTGCTCAACAAGGCCATCGGGAAAAACCTCACCTGTATCTTTGTCGACCACGGACTGTTGCGCAAGAACGAGTTTGAGAACGTGATGCACGACTACGAACACCTCGGTCTCAACGTTATCGGTGTTAATGCCAAAGATAAATTTTACAGCGAGCTCGCCGGCGTAAAAGAGCCTGAGCGCAAACGCAAAATCATAGGCAAGGGCTTTATCGACGTCTTTGACGAAGAGGCCCACAAGATAAAAGATGTGAAGTGGCTGGCACAGGGTACGATATACCCCGACGTTATCGAGTCGCTCTCCATCACCGGTACGGTCATCAAGAGCCACCACAACGTGGGCGGTCTCCCCGAGAAGATGAACCTCAAACTGTGCGAGCCGTTGCGTCTTCTCTTCAAGGACGAGGTGCGCCGCGTAGGCCGTGAGCTGGGTATGATGGATCGTCTCATCAACCGCCACCCCTTCCCGGGACCGGGTCTGGCCGTGCGCATATTGGGCGACATCACCCCCGAGAAGGTGCGCATACTCCAAGATGCCGACGACATATTCATTCAGGGATTGCGCGACTGGGGCCTCTACGACAAGGTATGGCAGGCCGGTACCATTCTGCTTCCCGTGCAGTCGGTAGGTGTCATGGGCGATGAACGTACCTATGAGAATGCCGTCGCCCTGCGGGCCGTTACCTCGACCGATGCCATGACGGCCGACTGGGCACATCTGCCGTATGAGTTCCTCGGAAAAATCTCCAACGAAATCATCAACAAGGTAAAGGGTGTGAACCGCGTAACCTACGACATCAGTTCCAAACCGCCTTCGACCATCGAGTGGGAATAATGAAAATCCTGTAATATACATTCCTGCAACTAACGATAGCCCCGACATTTTTTGTCGGGGCTATTCTGTTTATTTCTTATTATGGCCTCATAGACATTCATCAACCGTGGAGACGGGAGGGGAAAAGTGTCCCTGTCCATGCGGCTCTCCGGGCGGTGAGCGGCGAAGGTAAAGATGCGTCGGCGCCTCTTTCTGGGAGGTGCGGAGAGGAGTTGTCGGGGCGTTTCCCGACCCTGGTCGGCGGCCGGTTATTTTGTTATCAACACAATTGTGTATTTTCTGGTGCTGCTCGTTTCTCTCTCGGAAAAATTATCTATATTTGTAAAGTATAAGAAGTGTCCGGGCGTGTATTGTGAGATTCTTTTTCTCGTACCGCGCCAGCCTGCTTATATGCAACGGGTTGGGGGAGTCTCCCACAGTAAAAGCGTAACAACATAAAAAACATACATATATGAAATTCGTCGTATCAAGCACTTTGTTGCTCTCTCATTTGCAGACGGTGGGAAGAGTCATCAACTCCAAAAACTCCATGCCGATTCTTGACAACTTTCTTTTCTCCTTGAACGGAAATCAGTTGACGATAACCGCGTCGGATCAGGAAACGACCATGACTACCACCATCGGGCTGATTGAGGCCGAAGGCAGCGGCCTCTTTGCCGTGTCGGCCAAGATACTTCTCGACCCGCTGCGTGAGTTGCCCGAGCAGCCGCTGACATTCCAGGTGAACGATGAGAACCTGGAAATTTTCCTCTATTACCAGAATGGCAAGTACAACTTTGTTGGTGTCAACGGCGATGAATATCCCCAGCGTCAGCCCATGAATGAGAATGCCACACGCTTTACCATGCCTGCATCGGTCCTGCTCAATGGCGTTACCCGCAGTCTTTTTGCCGCCGCCAACGATGAACTGCGGCCGGTTATGAACGGCGTGTGCATGGACATTCACTCCGAAGATATCGTTTTTGTTGCTTCCGACGGCTATATCCTGGTGCGTTGCCGCAACACGGCTGTGAAATCGGGTGTCGAAGCAACGGTCATTCTGCCCAAGAAACCCGCATCGCTTCTGAAAAATATTCTTGCCAAGGAGAGTGGCGACATAACGATAGAGTTTGACGAGAAAAACATCTGTTTCCATCTCTCCAACTTTGTGCTGATATGCCGTCTTATCGAGGGCCGCTACCCCAATTACATGTCGGTCATTCCGCAAAACAACAGCAACCGTCTCATTATCGACCGCACCCTGTTCATCAGTGTGCTGCGCCGTATCTCGGTATTCTCCGACCCGGCCAATTCGCTGGTGCGCCTCGACCTGAGCCCCAACCGTCTGGTCGTTTCGGCCCAGTATGCCGGCCTCTCGACGGCTGCCGACGAAAGCATTACCTGCAACTACACCGGCGACACGATGTGCATCGGGTTCAGCGCCACCCAGTTGGTAGAGATACTCAACAACATCAACTCGCAAGAGGTCATGGTCGACCTGGCCGATCCCGGTCGTGCCGGTATCCTTCTCCCCGGCGAGAACGAGCCCGACGAAGACCTGCTGATGTTGCTCATGCCCATGATGTTGAAAGACTAATATCGTCCTATGCAGTTGAATCTTAAAAATCCGCTGGTCTTTTTCGACCTCGAAACGACCGGTATCAACATATCGACCGACCGTATCGTAGAGATAAGCTATCTGAAAGTCTATCCCGACGGACGGGAGGTGTCGAAAACGATGCGCATCAATCCCGGCAGACCTATTCCGCCCGAGGCAACGGCCGTGCATAAAATCACCGATGCCGATGTGGCCGACTGTCCCACCTTCAAGGAGGTAGCTCCCCAGATTGCTGCCGACATCGAAGGGTGCGACCTAGCCGGGTATAACTCCAATCGTTTTGATGTGCCCCTGCTCGTCGAGGAGCTGTTGCGGGCCGGTGTCGCCATTGACATATCGCGCCGGAAACTTATCGACGTGCAGACGATATTCCACAAGATGGAACAGCGCACCCTCTCGGCCGCCTACAAGTTCTATTGCGACAAGGATCTCAACGATGCACACGCCGCCGAGGCCGATACGCGGGCTACCTACGAGGTGCTTAAAGCCCAGCTCGACCGCTATCCGCAACTCCCGAACGAGGTGGCAGCCCTGGCCGAATTTACCTCCTACACCCGCAATGTCGACCTGGCCGGTCGCATTGTCTATAACGACCAGGGAGTAGAGGTTTTCAATTTCGGAAAATACAAGGGCCGTTCGGTGGCCGAGGTGTTCAAGGTCGACACCGGCTATTACGGCTGGATGATGCAGGGCGAGTTTCCGCTCAATACCAAGAATGTGATAACCAACATCAAGTTGCGCTCGTTTAATCAGAAATAACACACCGAACGGCAAGACGATACGTCGCCTTGCCGTTCGACTCAAAGAAATACTCCATGTTGAAGGGAAAGAAAATCATACTCGGTATCACGGGTAGTATCGCCGCCTACAAGGCGGCCTATCTCACGCGGGCCCTGATAAAGAAAGGCGCCGAGGTGCAGATTGTCATCACACCGGCCGGAAAAGAGTTTATTACGCCGGTTACCCTGTCGGCCCTGACGGGCAAGCCGGTGGTGAGCGAGTTCTTCTCGGCCAACGACGGGACGTGGCACAGCCATGTCGACCTCGGTCTGTGGGCCGACCTGTTGCTGATAGCCCCGGCAACCGCTTCGACCATAGGAAAGATGGCCAACGGTATAGCCGACAATATGCTTATCACCACCTACCTGTCGGCCAAGGCTCCCGTATTTATAGCTCCGGCCATGGACCTCGACATGTTTGCCCACCCTTCGACACAGCACAACCTTGAATTGTTGCGCTCCTACGGCAACCATATTATCGAGCCTGCCACGGGCGAGCTGGCCAGCCATCTCGAAGGCAAGGGCCGCATGGAAGAGCCCGACCGCATCGTGGAGCGCATCGAGGCATTCTTCGCCTCCCGGCAGTCGCTTCGCGGACGGAAAATCGTCATTACTGCCGGCCCTACCTACGAAAAAATCGATCCCGTGCGTTTCATCGGAAACTACTCTTCGGGCAAGATGGGATTCTCGCTGGCGCGTGTATGTGCCGAGCGGGGTGCCGATGTAGTGCTGATAGCCGGTCCGGTAACCTTGCCCACACCCCATGCCTCGATAAAACGGATTGACGTAGAGTCGGCCGATGAGATGTACCGCGCTGCCATGGAGGCATATCCCACTGCCGATGCGGCCATTTGCTGTGCCGCCGTGGCCGATTATGCTCCCGCCGAATACCGCTCTACCAAGATGAAGCGGAATGCCGATGACCTTACCCTCGTGCTGAGACCCAACAAGGATATTGCTGCCGAACTGGGTAAGATAAAACGTGCCGGACAATGCCTGGCCGGCTTTGCGCTGGAAACCGACCACGAAGCCGAAAATGCAGTCGCCAAGATGCAGCGTAAGAATTTCGACTTTATCGTACTGAACTCCCTGCGCGATGCCGGGGCGGGATTCCGTGGCGATACCAACAAGGTGTCGATATGGTACCGCGACGGCCGTTCGGCCGACTATCCCGTGAAGTCGAAACTCGAAGTGGCCTCCGACATTGTCGATGCTTTGACCGCTTGTCTCGGCGGCGAATAAAATAAATGGTGCTTTCGGCCGTATTATTATAAAAAAGACGATGATATGAAAAGTATATGGCTGTTGTGTCTGGCTCTGTTGATGCCGGTGTTTACCTTGTCGGCGCAGGAACTCTCGTGTCGTGTGCAGGTCAACAGCGACAAGATACAAGGCACCAACAAGCAGGTTTTCACCACCTTGCAACAGGCTATTACCGAGTATATCAACACCCGCAAATGGAGCGAAGCACAAATTGCCGCCAATGAAAAAATCGATTGCAGCATACTCATCATCGTCAATTCGGTAACCGACACCCGCTATTCGTGTGAGATACAGGTGCAGTCGCGCAGGCCGGTCTACAACTCGTCCTATACGACGACGATGCTCAATTTCCGCGATACCGAATTTGAATTTACCTATCAGGAGTATGACCCGCTGGTACACAACGAGATGACGATGGAAAGTAACCTGACCGGGGTACTTGACTTCTATGTGTACATGATTCTGGGCATCGACTTCGACAGCTTCTCCTACAAGGGCGGCGAGTATTTTTTCAGACAGGCCGAGAACATCGTAACGATGGGACAGTCGACGCAGGAAATCGGCTGGACGGGGTTTGGCAGCGAGCGTAACCGTCATGCCCTGCTGTCGGCCTTTATCGAGACCCGCAATGAACCCTTCCGCCAGCTTTGGTATACCTATCACCGCCTGGGACTCGACGAGATGGCTCTCAGTGTCGAGAAGGGTCGCTCCAAGGTAACCGAGGCGCTTGCCAAGCTGGTCGAGGTTTACGAACTCTCTTCCACCTCGGTATTGCTGCCGCTTTTCAACGACAGCAAACTCGACGAGGTGGTAAACATATACTCTGAGGCGCCGCGCCAGGAAAAAGATGAGGTCTACAAGGTGCTGAACCGTCTTTACCCGACCGAGACGACCCGCTTGGAGCCGTTGCGCAAATAATCTGTTTTTTTACGGTATGATACAGAAACTTTACATACGCAATTATGCCCTTATCGATGAGTTGGAGATTGATTTCCGTCCCGGCTTTACGGTCCTGACCGGCGAAACCGGAGCCGGAAAATCCATCATCATGGGGGCGTTGTCGCTCATTTTGGGGCAGCGGGCCGACAGTAAGGCCGTGAAAGATGCCGCGCAGAAGACGGTGATTGAGGGAACGTTTGACATCTCGTCTTATGCAATGGCCGCTTTCTTTGAAGAAAACGACCTCGACTACGACCCCTCGGGCCATTGTCTCCTGCGGCGGGAATTGTCGCCGCAGGGCAAGAGCCGTGCCTTTATCAATGACACACCCGTCTCTCTGTCGTTGCTCAAAGAGCTGGGCGAGCAACTCATCGATATTCACTCGCAACATCAGAATCTGCTCTTGGGCGACAACCGCTTCCAGTTGCGCATGATTGACATCTGGGCCGACGACGAGGCGTTGCTCTCGCAGTATCGCGACGAGTACCGGCGTTATCGTGCGTTGAGCGAGAAACTCGTGAGCCTGCGGCGGGAGAATGAAGAGAAACGCCGGGAAGAAGATTATCTCCGCTTTCAGTACGACCAGTTGTGCGAAGCCCATTTGCAAGCCGGCGAACAGTCGGCGCTGGAAGAGGAGCAGGAGATGCTCACCCACGCCGGCGAGATAAAAAATGGCCTCTATGCCATATCACGCTGTCTCGACGGAGAGGAGGGCGGCGTCTTGCCTTCGCTGAAAGAGACTCGTTCGCTCCTGCGGTCGCTGCAACGGGTATATCCGGCCGTCGAGCCGCTCGACCAGCGCATCGAATCGGCCTATATCGAGATAAAAGACATACTCTCCGAGATTGACGACCGACAGGAGTCGGTTGCGGTCGACCCGGCCCGTCTGCAACAGGTCGAGGAGCGTCTCGACCTGCTCTACGATCTGCAACAGAAACATCACCTCTCTTCTCACGAAGAGCTGATGGCATTGCAGGACGACTTGCAAAAGCGCCTTGACGCGATAGAACATGCCGACGAAGAGGTGGCTGCATTGCAGGAGGAGCTGACGGGGCAGGAGAGGGTGCTGCGGTCGCTGGCCGAACAGCTGTCGGCCGTGCGGCATGCTGCCGCCGTGCGCTTTACCGAGAAACTGGTAGAGCGGGCGCGTCCGTTGGGCATGCCCCATCTGCGCTTTGAGGTTGAGTGGAGCGACAAGACAACATTCGATGCCGACGGCACCGAGTCGGTGCGTTACCTCTTCTCGGCCAACAAGAATCGTCCGTTGGAACCGGTTTCCGACGTGGCGTCGGGCGGAGAGATTTCCCGCCTCATGCTCACCATAAAATCCCTGGCTGCCGATGCCGCCTCCCTGCCCACCATCATCTTTGACGAGATAGATACCGGCGTGTCGGGCGAGATTGCCGACAAGATGGGCGAGATAATGGCCGGTATGGCCCGCTATATGCAGGTCGTTGCCATCACCCACCTGCCGCAGGTGGCTTCGCGGGGCGAATGTCATTACCGCATATACAAGGACGATGAGGGAGAGACTACACAGACCCGCATCGAACGTCTCGACGATACTCGCCGTGTGCAGGAGATTGCCCGTATGTTGAGCGGTGCGCAGCTCACTGATGCGGCATTGAAGAATGCCCGCGAATTGCTGCATTGGAAATAATACACACATATTTACACATAGATACACAGGAAATGGAACAGAACAATCTGGTTTTCGGAATACGGGCCGTCATAGAGGCCATAAAGGCCGGAAAAGAAATCGATAAGATCTTGGTGAAAAAAGACCTTCAAGGCGATTTGGCACAAGAGCTGATGGCAGAACTTAAAGGCACGGAAATTTTTGTGCAACGGGTTCCGGTAGAGAAAATCAACCGTATCACCCGTAAAAACCATCAGGGAGTAATTGCCTTTATATCGCCGGTCTCTTACACTCGGCTCGAAAACGTCGTTCCTTCGCTTTATGAAGAGGGTAAGATGCCGTTTCTGGTCTTGCTCGACGGTATTACCGATGTGCGCAATTTCGGCGCCATAGCCCGTACCTGCGAATGTGCCGGTGTCGATGCCATCGTCATTCCCGAGCGTGGCAGTGTGTCGGTAACTCCCGATGCCGTGAAGACGTCGGCCGGTGCGTTGTTGCATCTGCCGGTGTGTCGCGAACGCTCTATTGCCGAGGCCTTGCGTTACCTGCGCGACAGCGGCGTGAAAATCGTTGCCGCCTCGGAGAAGGCGCAGGAGTTGTATACCGGGCCCGATTATACCGGACCGGTTGCCGTGGTGATGGGGGCCGAAGATGTAGGCCTCTCGGCACAGACACTCCGCTATTGCGACACGCAGGTGGCGTTGCCTCAGGTGGGGCGCATCGGGTCGCTCAACGTATCGGTGGCCGCCGGTGTCATGATATACGAAGTGGTGCGTCAGCGTATGCAGTAGACAGGCCAGTCGATACATGTTTCATATATAAGAACGCCGCCGCGATACCAATTATCGCGGCGGCGCTGTTTTTATAGGCTGGTGAAGGAAGGGGGGAGTAGTGGAATGAATTAAAATTCCGAGACAACCTCTTTCCCGTCGAGCCATGCCGCCATGTTCAGAACGAGGAGATTCCAGTTCTGGAACCCTTTGTTCAGTACCGGCTCACCGTTGTCGGGCAGGTAATATTCGTGCAGGGCACCAAAACGCTCGTAGTCGCGTCCCAGCAGCAGGATAGTCTTTTCGGCCAATTCTTTGGCTTCCTCGGTATAGCCGTAGCGCACAAGACCTTTGAATACCAGGTAATTGACATTTATCCACACCGGCCCTTGCCATGACGAGGGGTTACCGCTGGCGCGGGTATCGTACATCTTTTCGAGCGGTGAGAGGGTGCGGATACCGGCCGGTGCATTGTACGACAACGTGTCGTGATAGTGGCGCTGTACCATCACCTCGGCCTGTTCGGGGGTAGCTATGCCGGCCCACATTGCCATGAAGCCGCTCCATACACTCAGGCGCTGTATCAGGCAGTCGTATGTGCGAGGTTGCCCCACGTGGAGGTAGAGGGCTCCCGGTTGCAGCGATTCGATGTCGGGTTTTTCCACGGGAAGCAGGTTCAGGTCGACGCTGTAATAGAAGCCGTCGCGGCGGTCCCAGCAATGTTCCCTGATATTATTTTTCAGGGTCTCGGCCTCTTGGGCAAAACGTCGGGCGATGTCGGGCAGATTCAGACAGTCGGCCAGGTATTCCATGGCCAGAAGCTCCTTGTACATGAGGGCATTCAGGAAGATGGAGCCCGAACTTTCGTGCGGCCGGTAGAAAGTGCTGGGGTCGTTGTCTACGCCGATGGCTTCGTCGGTTTCCCAATACATCAGTCCGGTGGCCTTGTGGCGATGGAAGTTGAGATATTTCGATACAAAGGCCTGCAAGGCATAGAAGTCGTCTCGCAGCCATTCGGCGTCGCCGTTCATGTTGCGGACAATGAAGGCGGCGTGCTGGGCCAGAGTCGGTTTGTGCATGTTGCTTTTCCAGGGGTTGCGGGTTTTGAGCATCTCTTCGCGGCTGGGGGCGTTGCGTTCGATCCAGATGGGAATCCAGCCGTCCATGCCGCCGTAACTCAGCGAGTTGAGTACGCATCCCTGCTCATATTTGAGCGCTTCGTGGCGGTCTTTCTCGGTGCCGTTTTCGAGCAGAATCTGCCTCAGGGCAATGTTGCTCAGCCACGAGTCCCAGTCCCACAGCATATCCAGATACTGGTTGCTCCCGGGGGCAAGGAAAGGATATTTCAGTGCGCCCCCCGCTTCGCGGTACATGCCTTTCATGTCTTTGTAGATGTGTTTGCGGCATATCTCCTTGTATTTGGCGACATTCTCGGGGGTACGTTCGGGCATTTGTGCGGTTATCGGGAGGGCCAACAGCACGCCCGCAATGATAGAGCAGAGTTTTTTCATGGTGTTTTTAAGAAAAGTAATGAGGCCTAAAAGTATAAAAAACGGTTCAGATAACAAACAAGACCCATAGTAAAGTTGATGTACAAAATAAAAACCCCGGAAACTGACAGTTTCCGGGGTTTTTATTTTATCTATAAAGGGAGTCGATGTCCCGTAACCTTATAAAAAGATAGTAGTAGATAAAACGAAGATTGACCGTATATGTACCCGACATAAAAAGAAAACCTTCACGGTGACGAATGTTACTCGTCTGGTGTGTTTTTCATGTATGAAATAGGTAAACGAGATTGGGAGGCACGGTGCCTCTTGTTTTTTGCGTAGCAAAGTTAATCTTTAAATTCGAAATACGAAGCATAAAATCAAAAAAATAAGTGAGAGAGGGGATTTTTTATGTATAAACGGCCATTGGGTATAAAAATTTATTCATTGTCGGTGGCGGGCAGGAGGGGATTCGGGAAAATATCACTAATTTAGTGCCCCGTAAAAAAGAGACTTTTATGATTCATCTGCAAATCGAGGGCCTCACCAAATCGTTTGGCGACCGGGTGCTGTTTTCCGACATCTCGTTTGGCCTTTCCGAAGGTGAACGGGTAGGGCTCATAGCCAAGAACGGTACAGGTAAGACGACCCTTCTCAATATAATTGCCGGCGACGAGAGTTACGATGCCGGAACGATAACTTTCCGCAATGATTTGCGTGTGGGGTATCTGCGGCAGTTGCCCGTTTTTGATCCCGAGACGACGGTACTCCAGGCCTGCCTGTCGGCCGACAGCGAAGTGGCGCAGACGGTGCGTGAGTATGAACTGGCTTTGTTGCACAACGATACGTCGCGGCTCGAATCGCTGATTACCCACATGGAGCAATTCAAGGCCTGGGATTATGAACAGCGGGTGAAGCAGATTCTCTCCCGCTTGAAAATCAACGATTTTGAACAGCCCATGGGGCAACTCTCGGGCGGACAGCAGAAACGTGTGGCATTGGCTAATGTGCTGATAGCCGAGCCCGACCTGCTGATACTCGACGAGCCTACCAACCACCTCGACCTTGACATGACCGAGTGGCTCGAAGAGTATCTCGCTCACAGCCGTGTGAGCCTGCTCATGGTTACCCACGACCGCTATTTTCTCGACCGGGTGTGCAATCGCATTGTCGAACTCGATGCTCGTGCCTTGTATTCCTACAAGGGAAATTACAGTTACTATATCGAGAAGCGGCAGGAGCGCATCGATGCCCACAACGCCGAAGTTGACCGGGCCAACAACCTTTTACGCACCGAACTCGACTGGATACGCCGTCAACCCCAGGCCCGGGGCTCGAAAGCCAAGTACCGCATCGATGCTTTTCATGAGTTGGAGGAGAAGGCCCGCCGTGAGAGAGTCGAAGAGAATATCACTCTGGCTGTAAAGTCGTCGTATATAGGCTCCAAGATATTTGAGATGCAGCATCTGTGCAAACGTTTCGGAGAAAAAAAGATACTCGACGATTTTTCCTATACCTTCTCCCGCTACGAGAAGGTGGGTATTGTTGGCAACAACGGCACCGGAAAATCGACCTTCATAAAGATGCTTATCGGCTTGCTGCCGCCCGACAGCGGCACCATAGACCGTGGCGAGACGGTGCGTTTTGGCTATTACAGCCAGGAGGGCATACAGTTTGACAACCAGAAGAAGGTCATCGATGCCGTGCGCGACATTGCAGAGGAGATATCGACCGGCGACGGAAAAAAGTTGTCGGCCTCGCAGTTTCTGCAACATTTTCTCTTTACGCCCGAGACGCAGTATAACTATATTTATAAATTGAGCGGAGGGGAGAAACGTCGACTTTACCTCTGTACGGTCTTGATGAGCAATCCCAATTTCCTGGTACTCGACGAGCCGACGAACGACCTCGACATTGTAACGCTCAACTTGCTCGAAGATTACCTCACCCGTTTCAAGGGGTGTGTCATTGTCGTGTCGCACGACCGCTATTTCATGGACAAGGTCGTCGACCATGTATGGGCTTTTGAAGGCGACGGGCGAGTCAAGGATTTCCCCGGAAGCTATACCGATTATCGCCGATGGAAGGCGGAACGGGAAAGCGAAGAAAAGCGGGCCCTTTCGGCCAAAAGTGCCGATAAGCCGGCGCAGAAACCCGACAAGCCGTCCGACGCGGCCCAGCCATCGCAGCGTAGGCGCTTGACCTTTAAGGAGAAAAAAGAGTTTGAAGCGCTTGATGAGGCCATTCCCCGCCTCGAAGCCGAGAAGGCTGCACTGGAAGCCGACTTGTCGTCAGGAACACTCTCGGCTGCTCAGTTGCAGGAGAAGTCGCTGGCTCTTTCCCGGTTGATGGAAGAGCTCGACGAGAAGTCGATGCGCTGGCTCGAGCTGGGAGAGTGGGTGTAGTTTTTTGTGTCGGTAGAGTGGAGGAACAGTGGCTTATCGTTTGCCATAAATCCACCCGTAGAGACCGCCAACAAAAAAGGCGCCTCCCACGATGTTGCCAAGCGTTGCCGGTATAAGGTTGTGTACCACAAAATCGCTGACACTTACCTCGGCCCCTTGCAGCATACCCAGCGGGATAAAGAACATGTTGGCGATACTGTGTTCGTAGCCCAAAGCCACAAAACACATGACGGGAAACCAAAGCCCGATGAATTTTCCGGCTGCGCTGCGGCAGGACAGGCCCAGCCACACGGCCAGGCACACAAACCAGTTGGCTCCGATTCCTTTGACAAAAACGGTGCCCCAGGGCATGGCGGTTTTGGCTTCGGCAATATTCACGATGGCGCTGTGCCACGGCTCCGGACTTACAATGCCCGCCAGATGGGCCATAATGTAGACGAAGAAAAGAGCCCCGACAAAATTCCCGACGTATACCAGAGCCCAGTTGCGGAGTACTGGACCTATGCCGTACTTGCGGTTGAGCAGTCCGGGAATGAGTACGGCGTTGTTGCCGGTAAACAACTCGGCCCCGGCAAAGACCACCAGTATGAGACCGAGAGGGAACATGGCCCCCGAAAGGAGTCGCTGCAAGCCCGGATTTTGGGCCGTTATCTCGGGAAAACCATATCCGATGACAAGCGACAGTAGGCCTCCCATGGCGATGTATACACCGGCCAGAAATGCCAGAAGAATTGTTTTACCTGCGGGGAGAGCTGTTTTCTGTAAAGCGGAGTTCTCGGCGGCAGCCAAAACTTCGCGGGGCGACAATGTACTCATGAGAAACGGTGTTAAACGTGTGCAAAGATACATTTTTTGCCCTGCCCAGCCAAAAACAAAAAATTCCTCCCCCCGAAGCGAACAAATCGGCCGCTGTGTTGTTTTATGAACAGAAACGTGGCTCAAAAGCGTTTGAGTTGCCCATCAAAAATAGCAAGAAGATATATATTCTCGTTTTTGTGTGTTTCATTGGTATTTATCCTGCTTATTTCTATTCAGGAATAAGTCTATCCTCTTTCTTGTTTTTGATATATTTCAAGCTCGGAGAAGGTTGGCTCGTGAGAGTCGAAACCTTCTTTTATTTTTGTTCCAATGAGTTTTTGATGTAATCCATGACTTCGTTCATGCCATCTACAAATTTTTCAAAATCTTTGGGATAGAGAAATATTTTATGTTTTTCAAATTGTACGACCTGTGTCTCCTCGTGAGGCATGATGCGTTTACTTTCTGTGATGGCTAAAAACAAATCGCCGTTGTTGTTTTCTTTCACGTCGAAATAATAAATCCGCCTGCCAGCTTTTACACTTCGTGAAAAAATAATGTCGTTCTCTTGTGTGTTTACAATTAATTCGTTGTCCATATTAATACAGTAAATAATGGCAGAATTCCTAATAATCAATCAAACAATTTTCACAAATAAAGAGAATTAATTTAAAACGGGCAACCTTACGAATATGAAAATTTATTAAAAAGTGTATATTTCGTTTGCGCAGGTTGGCGTAGAAAAAAAGAGTCGGAGGGGAGATGGAAAATCAAAAATTATTGTACCTTTACAGCCGAAAAATAAATTTGAAGAAATGATAAACCGAGCTTTGATTCGGACGAAAGTGGTGCAAATTGTCTATTCATACCTGATAGACGGAGAAAAAAGTGTTGATGTTGCAGAAAAGGAGCTTTTTGCCAGCCTTGACAAATCGTACGAACTGTATCATTTGTTGCTGCTTATTCCGGTAGAACTTACGCGGATGCAGCGTATGCGCATCGATAATGCCCGTAGTAAATATATTGCTACTCCCGAGGAAAAAATGCCGAATACCCGGTTTGTAGACAATCGGTTTGTGGCCCAGTTGGAGAGCGATAAGGCATTTGCCAAATATATAGAAGAGCGCCCTCTGGTGTGGAGCGACGACAGCAATTACCTCCGTTCGTTGCTTGATCGCATTCTTGCATCGGAAGAGTATGCGCAATATATGCAAGCCGAAGACTCTTACGAGAACGACCGCACGTTGTGGAAAAACATCTACCGCCACATGATTTTCCCTGACGAGAACTTGGGCGAATTGTTGGAGTCGCAGAGCCTTTATTGGAATGATGATCTCCCCATTATATCGACCTTTGTCCTTAAAACGGTAAAACGGTTTGACGAGGCCGCCGGAGCCCAGCAGGAGCTTCTGCCCATGTTCAAGGACGAAGACGACCGTATATTTGCCCGTACACTGTTCCGTCGCGCATTACTCGATTACGAGTCCAATAAGAAGTTGATAGAGCAGTTTACGCGTAACTGGGAGATAGAGCGTATCGCATTCATGGATATAGTCATCATGACCGTGGCGTTGGCCGAGATTACCTCGTTCCCCTCGATTCCGTTACAAGTATCGTTCAACGAATATATCGAGATAGCCAAGTCGTACAGCACGGTGAAGAGTGGAAACTTTATCAATGGAGTGCTTGAAGCCATTACCTCTCTCTTGAAAAAAGAGGGTCGTATAGAGAAATAAATACCTTACTTTGTTATAAATAATAATTACATCATAAATAAAAACAGTTATGACACTACTTACACTTCTCCTGCAAGAAGCAGCTGCCCCCAAAGCATCGGGGTATTCCAGTATCATCATGATGGTGGCACTTATTGCCATATTCTATTTCTTCATGATTCGTCCGCAAAGCAAACGTCAGAAAGAAATTCGCAAATTCCGCGAATCGCTTACCGAGGGACAGAAAGTAATAACCGCCGGTGGTATTCATGGAAAAGTGAAAAATATCAAGGATAATACGGTAGTTGTAGAAATTGCCGACAATGTGCGTATCACGGTCGATAAAGGTTCTATCTATGCATCGACAGCCGATACGGCAAATACCACACCTGCCAAGTAAATTTAGCATATAAATATATCCAAGCGAGAGAGCCGGCACATGCCGGCTCTCTCGCTTTTGTTTTTAAGAGTTTCGATGTTGTAGATATTGCGGCAGAGACGGCTATTCCCTCTGTCGCCTGTCCATAGGGTGGTGGCTGAACAGGTAAGGAGAAAACACCTGTTTGCCCTGCCAGAAAAAATCAGAGGCTTGCCTGTCGAATTATAGCGAAAAGCCGTATCTTTATACCCGAAATCCAAGATGGAAGATAAAATGACAGAAAAGAAAAAACGGCTGAGAATAAAGGCTTTTCTCCGGCAGAAGTTCAGTAGTGTGAAGACACGTTTGCAGAGCGAACGAAGCAAAGATATACTGACGTTCCTGATGTTTGTCGCGCTCTCGTTTCTCTTTTGGATGATGCAGTCGCTGGGTGAAGACATGAATACCGTCTATCGCATACCCATCAAATATACCAATATACCCGACAATACCATTATCACCTGCGACCTCCCCTCGTCGGTTACCGTGCATTTGCGCGATGAAGGAGCGGTACTCATGAATTACAGTCTGGAAGGAATACCTGCCTTGGAAGTGGATTTCCGGCAATATGCCAATGAGCGGAGTGCATTTATCCTCACCTCGGAAGAGATAAAGAATCAGATAAAGAAGAATCTGCGCAATACGACCAATCTTACCTCGGTGTCTCTCGACACTTTGGCTGTATATTATACGCAGGCGGCCGGTAAAAAGGTAAAAGTACAAATAAAGGGGTCGGTAACGACGGTGCCGCAATGTATCATCAGCGGGAAGATTCAGGCCGACGTCGATTCGGTGCAAGTTTATGCTCCCGACTATTTGCTGCATACCGTTACCGAAGTAGAGACCGACTCGTTTGTGATAAAAGACCTTGCTCAGCCGCTCACGCAGACGGTGCCTTTGCGTCGCATCGAAGGGGTAAAGATTGTGCCCGACCAGGTGTCGCTGACTGTCCCGGTTGAGGAGTTGACTTCGAAGTCGATATCGGTGCCGGTTTCGGTCATGAACCTGCCCCGGCATATGTCGCTGCTTACATTCCCGGCAACGGTGCGTGTCGATTGCATGGTGCCTGTGAGCCGCTTTTCGCAAATATCGGCCGCGGATATTTCTGTGGCCGTCGATTATGCCGAGACCCGGAAAACTCCCGAGAAGTTGGCTGTGAAGATTGTCAGGACTCCCGGCGCCGCCTATTATGTAACTGTTGCGCCCGACAGTGTGGAATATATATTGGAGCAAAGACATTGACTATGAAAAGAGTGGGTATAACAGGGGGGATAGGTGGCGGAAAATCGGTCGTGAGCCGGTTTTTGCGCATATTGGGTTATTCCGTTTATGACAGCGACGAGCAGGCAAAGGCGCTGATGGCCCGTTCGTCTTGTATACAGGAGCAGCTCTCGGCGGAGTTTGGGGCCGATATTTATGTGGGAGGTGTTTTGAACCGTACCCGACTGGCCGAACGGGTTTTTTCCGACAAGGCCGCCTTGCAGCGGTTGAACGCCATTGTACATCCTGCCGTCAAGGCCGACTTTGCCGAGTGGTGTCGCAAGCGCAGTGCTGAGCCGGTGCTTTTTATAGAGTCTGCCATTCTGCTCGAAGCCGGATTTTCCGATACCGTCGATGAGATATGGTTGGTAACAGCGCCCGAAGCGGTGCGGGTAAGTCGTGTTATTGCCCGCAATCACTGCTCGGCCGAAGAGGCCATATCGCGTATTCGCTCCCAGATGAGCGATGCCGAAAAAGAAAAATATGCTTCGGCCGTTATCTTGAATGATGGAGAAAAACCGCTTATCCCTCAAATTTTTAAAGCCCTTTCCTCCCTTGCGTGAGAATATTTTGCTCCGTCAAACCGGGACATCGGTTTGATTATATCGGGAATGTGTATTACTTTTGTATCACTAATACCAAAAATACGAACGATTATGTTGAAGAAAATTTTATCTATATCGGGCCGACCCGGACTTTTCAAACTGGTTTCACAAGCCAAAGGTGCTTTGATTGTTGAGGACTTGGCAAGCGGAAAGCGTACGCTGGCATACAGCCATGATAAGGTAACGTCGTTGGGCGACATCGCCATGTATACCGAGAGCGGAGAGGAGCCTCTTTATAAAGTACTCGAAAGCGTCAAGCAGAAAGAGAACGGCGCCGAAGCTTCGGTTTCGCCCAAGGCCGACAAGGATACCCTGCGTAACTATTTTGCCGAAGTGTTGCCCAACTTTGACCGTGAGCGGGTATACCCCAATGATATAAGCAAACTTATCTCCTGGTATAACCTGCTGGTAAAATCGGGTATCACCGATTTTGCGGTTGAGGAAGAGAAAAAGGCAGAATAATCCGTCTGATAGAGAAGTATTGATATAAAAAAGAAGGCGGCTCCCGATTCGGGAGCCGCCTTCTTTTGTGATGTGCATATATTTAACGGAACTTGTAGTAGCGAATCATGTCGGATATACCGTAGATAACCATGGATACACCGAACAGAATCATAATGAGCGAGAGGGTGCCTATTGGCTTGAAAAGCAGGAACACTCCTGCCAGTGAGATGAATATCGGGACGATATACATGCCGCCCGGGATAGGCATTGACTGACCTGCACGTATCAGCGATATAATCTGAGAAATCCCCGCAAGGAGGAGTATTATGCCCAAGGCTATCAATATGATGGCATTGAAGAATGTCGGTTGCAGTAGCATCCATAGACCTATCAGCAGCGCACCGATACTCTCGGCCAGCACATAACCGGGCAAGGGGCGGTCGCTGTGCTTGTAGGTAAAGTATCCGATGATGGCCAACAGGGCCGGCAATGCCAGTGTGGCACCGATGAGCATGATGATAATGTTGGGGCCGAGTTGTGGATTGACGATAACTGTTACGCCCAATGCAATCGCCAGCAGGTTGCGAATGATGGGGTTCTTGAAAAGTGTGTCCATAAGAATTGTGCAAGTTTTTTTAATAAAACAAAGATAACTCTTTGAAGTTGAAAAGAAACATTTGTCGTCAAAAATATTCGAACGGTAGGGTGCATAGTGGAATTATTGTGTAGAGTCGTTTTTTCGGTTATCTTTGTTGCACGAATTCTGTTTATGAACGTTTCGGTATGGAGCAAAAAAGAATCTTGTTTATTGTCAATCCTATTTCGGGTACGCACTCAAAGGAGAATGTTCCGGTGTGGATAGAGAAAACCATTAATAAGAAGGCTTTTGCTCCGGAAATCGTTTTTACCCAGTATGCAGGTCATGCCGTTGAACTTACACGCCAGGCTGTCGAAGAGGGTTTTGACAGTGTCGTGTCGGTCGGAGGCGACGGTACCTGCAATGAGATAGCCCGTTCGCTGGTCCATACCGATACGGCATTGGGTATTGTACCCGTAGGGTCGGGAAACGGGCTGGCCCGCCATCTGGGTATTCCGCTCAATCCCGAACGGGCCTTGCAGATACTCAATGAGGCTGTCGTTGATCGTATCGATTATTGCAAGGCCAATGACCGCCCGTTTTTCTGTACCTGCGGTATGGGGTTTGACGCCTGGGTGAGCAAGAAGTTTGCCGAAGACAAACATCGGGGCAAGATGACCTATATAAGAAAAGCCATCGAGGAATACCTGACTTACAAAAACGAGGTCTATCGCATCGAGACCCCCGATGGCGTCATTCAGGAGAAGGCCTTTATTGTTGCCTGCGGCAATGCTTCGCAATACGGCAACAATGCCTACATAACCCCCCGGGCCAGTCTGCACGACGGAAAAATCGACGTAACCATAATGTTTCCCGTTACACCGATAGATGTGCTGCCGGTAGCGGTGCAGCTGTTTACCAAGTGGATTAGTGTCAGTCCCAACGTCAAAACCTTTGAGACACCGGCCTTGACGATAACCCGCGAACGCGAAGGGGTGATGCACCTCGATGGTGAGCCGGTGGAGATGTCGGAGCGCATCGATATACAGTGCATCAAAGGGGGGCTGAAAGTGCTTGTCCCCCGGGAAGAGCAGCATAAGTCGCTGATGGCGCCTATTCAGTCGCTGGTTTTTGATGTGGTCGATACCATCAAGCACGAGTTGGATATCTGATTCTTACGGGGATAGATTCTTTTCCTTGCTGTTTTTTTTGTGAGTGTCAGAAGGGTAGAGGGGCGAAACATCTTTTTCTATTTTTAAGACCATGAAAAATAGAAAGTTTTCTATTTTAATATTTATAAACACTTTTGTTTATTTTATTATTTATTGTTATTCAGATTGTTAGATTGATTTGTTTCTGAATTCTTGTGTTGTGATTCTGTGGTGAAGTTTTCCGATTTGGAAAACTTTTTGTAGGAAAACTTGTGTGTAAATTTCCTTGTTTGTATCTTTGCCGGGCATTCGGTTCGCAATTCCTCCTATGAAGGAACAAGATTAAAAGGGAATCCTGTGAGAAGCAGGAACTATCCCCGTAGCTGTAAGTTCCGGATAAAAGTCTGTTCAAATATACCACTGGCGCATACCCCAAAGGCCGGGAAGGTGAAACAGACGGAACAAGTCAGAAGACCTGCCGGGTGCAAGTTGTAAAAAATGCTTCGGGTCGAAAGCACGGACAACACTGGCAATCCTCTTGTCGTGTATCTCTCGTATTGTCTTGTTCTCTTTCCGGGCATTTTTGTGTCGTGTCTAAAAACATTTTAATACCTACAAGTTATGATACAGACCATCATCAAGCGCGACGGACGTATTGTCGGCTTTAACGAGGAGAAAATCATGGCGGCCATTCGCAAGGCGATGCTTCACACCGAGAAGGGCGAAGACGAGCCGCTGATACGGAAAATCACCGACCGTATTGCCTGCAACGGTCGGGAGCAGATGAGTGTCGAAGAGATACAGGACTGGGTAGAGATGGAGCTGATGAAGAGTCCCCGCAAGGAGGTGGCCAAGCAGTACATTGCCTACCGCAACCAGCGCAGCATTGCCCGCAAGGCCAAGACCCGGGAGATTTTTCTCGATATCATCAATGCCAAGTCAAACGACATTACCCGCGAAAATGCCAATATGAATGCCGATACGCCGGCCGGCATGATGATGAAGTTTGCCAGCGAGACGACCAAGCCTTTTGTCGACGACTATCTGTTGAGCGAGGAGGCAAGAGATGCCGTGCGTTGCGGATACATTCACATTCACGACAAGGATTACTATCCGACCAAGAGCCTTACATGCGTACAACATCCGCTCGACAAGATTCTTGCCCACGGCTTCTGTGCCGGCCATGGCGAGGCTCGCCCTGCCAAGCGCATCGAGACGGCCAGTATTCTGGGCTGTATCTCCATGGAGACGGCGCAGAACGAGATGCACGGCGGACAGGCGATTCCGGCCTTTGACTTCTACCTGGCTCCCTATGTGCGGCTCAGCTATATCGAGGAGATAAAGGTCATGGAGCAGTTTATGGAGGCCGACTATTCCCACCTCTACCAGGCGCCTATCGACGATTATCTTTACAAGTCGCTCGAAGGCCTGACGGGTGAGGAGCGCATCAAGCAGCAGGCCATCAACCGCACGGTGCGACGGGTGCATCAGTCGATGGAGGCCTTTATACACAACATGAATGCCATACATTCGCGTGGCGGAAACCAGGTCGTGTTCAGCTCTATCAACTACGGCACCGATACCTCGGCCGAGGGACGTTGTATCATACGCGAGATACTCATCAGCACCTACGAAGGGGTGGGTAACGGCTCGACGGCCATTTTCCCTATTCAGATATGGAAAAAGAAGCGCGGGGTGAGCTACCTGCCTACCGATCGCAATTACGACCTGTACTGCTATGCCTGTCGGGTGACGGCGCGGCGATTTTTCCCCAACTTCCTCAACCTTGATGCCCCTTTCAACCGGCATGAGTCGTGGCGAGCCGACGACCCCGAGAGATACCGCTACGAGGTGGCAACGATGGGGTGCCGCACACGGGTTTTTGAAAACCGTTTCGGCGAGAAGACCTCCATCGGGCGAGGCAATCTCTCGTTTACGACCGTCAATCTGCCGCGAATCGCTATCGAGTGCATGTCGATAGAGAACCACGAGGCGCGGGTCAATGCTTTCCTGGCCAAGCTCGACGAGATACTCGAAGTGGCTGCCCGCCAGCTGGACGACCGTTACAATTTCCAGAAGACCACTTTTGCCAAGCAGTTCCCGCTGTTGATGACCATGTTGTGGACCGGTTGCGAAAATCTTCGGCCCGACGATACGATAGCTTCTGTCATCAATCAGGGCACGCTGGGTATCGGTTTCATTGGTCTGGCCGAAGCGCTGGTGGCACTTACCGGCAAGCATCACGGCGAAGATGCCGCAGCGCAAGCGCTGGGGTTGCGCATCATTACCTATATGCGAGACCGTGCCAATGAGTTTTCCGAACGCTACCATCACAATTACAGTATTCTGGCCACACCGGCCGAGGGCCTGTCGGGTAAATTCACGGCCAAGGACCGTAAGGAGTTCGGCATAATTCCCGGCGTTACCGACCGGGAGTATTACACCAATTCCAACCATGTGCCGGTCTATTACCGGTGCAGCCCCAAGCATAAGGCCGAGGTCGAAGCCCCGTATCACGACCTGACTCGTGGCGGACATATCTTTTATGTCGAAATCGACGGCGATGCGACGCACAACCCGCAGGCCATCATGGATATTGTCGACTTGATGGACAAGTACGACATCGGCTACGGGTCGGTCAACCACAACCGCAACCGCTGCAT
This sequence comes from uncultured Bacteroidales bacterium, assembly GCA_944325415.1. GTDB lineage: Bacteria > Bacteroidota > Bacteroidia > Bacteroidales > UBA11471 > Caccoplasma. Next base: position 68,631 of record CALUZW010000008.1, read on the forward strand.
GGAGTGCGGATACGAAGATGCCCAGGAGTCGCTCGACGTGTGTCCTCAGTGTGGCAGCCGCCATATCGACCGCCTGCAACGTATTACCGGTTACCTTGTAGGGGCTACCGACCGTTGGAATCATGCCAAACTTGCCGAACTCCATGACCGCGTCGTTCACCGATAATCCGCAGTCGTCGACCCTCTCGGTGCTTGATATTGTAGAGGGGACATCGGTCGACGGGGTGGGGTTACGCACCTCGATATACCTGGCCGGTTGCGAGAATGGTTGTGCCGGTTGTCACAATCCGCAGTCGTGGGACATCAGAAACGGCACTCCCTACTCGGTCGACGATCTTTTCGACATCGTGTGCCAGGCCGACATGAATGTAACCTTCTCCGGCGGAGACCCTCTCTTGCAGGCTTCGGCCCTGACCCCTCTGGCACGGCGCATCAAGGAGGAGGCCCGAAAGACCATCTGGTGCTACACGGGATATTGCTTCGAGGCGCTGCTGAACCGTGGGCCGGCTCGGGAATTGCTGGCGTATGTCGATGTTTTGGTCGACGGCCCTTTCATATTAGCCGAAAGAGACTTATCTTTGCGTTTCCGGGGGAGTCGCAACCAGCGGCTCATCGACGTACCCTCTTCCCTGCGGGAGGGGCGTGTGATAACATATATATTGTAAGAGATAAGAGTAGATATGAATATAGTTGTTTTTGCATCACATGGAGGTTCCAATTTACAAGCTGTCATCGATGCGGTGAAAGAGGGGCGGGTAGAGGCCTGTGTCAAGGCTGTCATCAGTAACAATTCGGGTGCATTTGCTTTGGAACGTGCCCGTAGGGAGGGAATACCGGCCTATCACATCAGCTTGAAGACCGAGGGCAGCGAGGAGGCCGTGTCGCAAAAACTCCTTGATGTCCTTGCCGAGAAAGAGACCGATCTCGTTTTGCTGCTCGGCTATATGCGCATGCTCCCCGTCGAGGTGCTGAGAAGATACCATCATCGGGTTTTCAACATACACCCTGCTCTCTTGCCCCGTCATGGTGGGAAAGGAATGTATGGTATTCGCGTGCACGAAGCGGTCATTGCGGCCGGCGATGCCGTGTCGGGGGTTACCATACACCGTGTCGATGAAGATTATGACCGTGGCGAGATTGTGGCTCAGGCCGAAGTGCCCGTTGAGCGGGGCGATACGCCCGAGACTTTGGCAGCCCGGGTATTGGAGCGCGAACATACGTTTCTCGTCGAGACCCTCTGTCGCATTGCCGCTCACGACATAGCGTTGGGCGATTGATACAGCACGGGTGTTGCTGTCGTAAGATACAGGGCCTGCCGGTCTTCTCCGGCAGGCCCTTTCTGCTCTCTTGCATGTGCAGCTTCTTGTTCGGAGGTAGCCGCTGCCCGGAGAGAGACCTTTTTTTCACTGTTGCGCCGGTTGCCGTCGCGAGAGACAACGGTGCATCTCTGCGGCTTGCCTGGGAAAAACGTCTGCCGCATTATTTTTTTACGGAGTGGCACTAAACCTTTTCTGTCGCGTGCAGTCTAAACCTTCAAAAGCGAAAGTATCATGAAAAGAAAATTTATAAGAGCGGCCATGTCGCTCGCAGTTTTGATGTGCCCTTCGGTGGCCTCGATGGCTTTTGTCCCCGAAAAACTCGATCGGGGAACGGTTGCCGTGAAGACTCCGGAGGGTATTTTTATCGGTTGGCGCAGCTTGTCGACCGACGGCGACAGTACATTCTTTGACCTGTATCGCGACGGCGAGAAAATTAATCCCAAGCCGTTGTCTGTGACCAACTGGGTCGACAAGGAGGGGACCCCAACATCGCAGTATGTTGTGAGGACGCTTTGTGGTGGCAAGGAGATAGAGAATTCCCGACCCGTTACCCCGTGGGCACAACCCTATATGCGTATTCATCTCAACCGTCCGGCAGGAGGGGTAACGCCGCCTTTTCATGCGGTCAACCGGGGGCGTGAACTTGACCGTCCCAACGGGGAACCGTATCAATATTTTCCCGGCGATTGCAGTGTGGGCGATGTCGACGGCGACGGCCAGTACGAGATTGTGCTGCGCTGGGATCCCAGCAACTCCCGCGACAACTCGTTCCGCGGCTATACCGGCGAGGTCTATCTCGATTGCTACAAGTTGGACGGTACACAGTTGTGGCGCATCAACCTGGGACGAAATATTCGCGCCGGAGCCCATTATACCCAGTTTATGGTTTATGACCTCGACGGCGACGGTCGTTCCGAGGTGGCCTGCAAGACAGCTCCCGGTACCATCGACGGCGCCGGACAGTATGTCCTACTCAATGGCGACGACCCGCAGGCCGATTACCGTACACCGGTGGGCGACAATGTAGTGGGTACCATCATGGCAGGGCCCGAATATCTGACGGTTTTCGACGGCGAGAGCGGGGCTGCCCTTGCGACCGTGCCCTATCAGCCCGGTCGCGATATTACCACGGAATGGGGCGACAACAATGCCAACCGTAGCGAGCGTTATCTGGCCTGTGTGGCCTGGCTCGACGGAAAACGTCCCAGCCTGGTCATGTGCCGCGGATATTATACCAATGCCTATGTGGCAGCCTACGATTTCGACGGACGACAGTTGAAACTGCGCTGGCTGCACCGTTCCGAAGAGAAAGGCCGCGGTCTCTATGGCGAGGGGGCTCACAGCATCTCGGTAGCCGATGTCGATGGTGATGGTTGCGACGAGATTATCTTCGGTGCAGCTGCGCTCGACCATGATGGTACGTTGTTGCACCGCACGGCGCTGGGGCACGGCGATGCCCTGCACGTTTCCGACTTGATGCCCGACCGTCCCGGATTGGAAGTATTTATGATACATGAAGAACGCGGAGGTGCCGATGTGCGCGATGCTCGCACGGGAGAGATTCTTTTCCATGAAGACGACAATAAAGATACCGGGCGGGGTATTGCCGCCGACATCGACCCTCGCTATCGTGGATTTGAGTTCTGGTCGCTGGCATCGTCGAATATCTACTCGACCGACGGTTTTAAGGTAATTGCCCGCGGACGTATGCCGGTCAACTTTCGAATCTACTGGGACGGTGATCTCTGCGACGAACTTCTCGACGGTACGCGCATCTCGAAGTGGAATATCGAGAAGAACCGCTGCGAGACCAGCATCGATTTCCGGGAGCTGCAACCGGTATCTTCTTGTAATGGTTCCAAGAGAACGCCATCGATAACTGCCGACATATTGGGCGACTGGCGCGAGGAGGTGATTTTGTGGGACCGTGAGACCGCATCGGATCTGGTACTCTTCACGACAACGATTCCCACCTCGTATTGCATACCTACCCTTATGCACGATCCGGTCTATCGCATGAGCATCGTATGGCAGAATGTGGCTTACAATCAGCCTCCCCATCTCGGCTTTTATCTGCCCGACCGGTACGGCCATTAACGGCCGACTCGTGTTGTAGCCGGCGGGGCGATGCCCTGGCAGCGTGAGCGGCAGAGGTCTCTTCATGAAGACCTCTGCCGCCCGTTGTTTAGGCTTGTCGCATTTTGTGACACGAGGTGTCAAAATGTCGTTTCCTGCAATCTCTCTTTTCTTCTGTCTTTTTTGTTCTTGTTTCTGTAAATCAGTGTAATACATTCTGTTTCTGAGGCTGTTGTATGCCTGACAATTTGTCAATCGGCACAGATTTTGCATGGATTAAGTCAGTATCTGTTTGCCCGAAAGGTAAACGGTACGGTAAAATAAAAAACAGAAACAATATGGCGTATATTGATTATTATAGCATATTGGGCGTCGATAAAAACGCAACGCAGGAGGAAATCAAGAAAGCCTACCGGAAGTTGGCCTGTAAATATCACCCTGACCTCAATAAGACCGACCCTCAGGCCACGGAGAAGTTCCAGCAGTTGAATGAGGCCAATGAAGTGTTGAGCGACCCTGAGAAGCGGAAGAAATACGATGCCTATGGCGAACAGTGGAAACATGCCGATGAGTTTGAGGCCCGTCAAAAAGCCTATGGCTCGCAAGCCGGCAACCATGAAGCCGGGGGAGGGGGTACCTATTGGTATTCGACCGACGGCACCCATTTCTCCAATGGATTCGGAGAGGGTGGCAGTGGATTCTCCGACTTTTTCGAGGAACTTTTCGGGAAATACGGTGCCGGAGCCTCTTCGGCCTCCGGGCGTCGTGCCCGCTATCGGGGGCAGGATATTCAGGCCGAGTTGCCTTTGACCCTGCGTGAGGCTGCGGTTACGCACCAGCAGACCTTTACGGTGGGTGGCGAGACCTTGCGTATCACGGTTCCTGCCGGTGTCGAAAACGGCCAGGTCATCAAACTCAAAGGTCATGGCGGAAAAGGTGCCGATGGGGCACCGGCCGGAGATCTCTACATTACCTTCGTGATAGAAGACGACCCGCAGTTCAAACGGAAGGGAAACGACCTCTACACCGACCTCAACATCGATCTCTACACGGCCGTGTTGGGTGGTGAGGTTGTTGTCCATACGCTCAACGGTCAGGTAAAGATGAAGATAAAACCCGGAATGCAAAGCGAGAGCAAGCTCCGACTGAAAGGGAAAGGATTTCCCGTATACAAGGAGGAGGGTGTTTACGGAGACCTTATCGTTATGTGCCATATAACGATACCCGAGAATCTTTCGGAAAAAGAGAGAACATTATTTGAACAATTACGGCAGTGCCGGAACAACTAAAAATGCGTCGGTATGTTGAACGAATACATTATCATAAAGGATTATTGCGAGAGTTGCCATGTCGAACCGGATTTCGTCTTCATGCTGGGCGAAGATGGCCTGATCGATGTTTCGGTCGTCGACGAGTTAAGTTGTTTCCCGGTTGCACAGCTGCCCGAGGTCGAACGGTATGCCCATCTCTATTACGACCTTTCTATCAATATGGAAGGGTTGGGAGCGGTGCAGCATCTGCTCTCTCAGATTGATGAGTTGCAGAATGAGGTACGAAAATTACAGAATGAACTCCGCTTTTACCGTTCTTTTGAGCGGGAATAGGAACACAACGACAAAAAGAAGCAGAAGAGAGTGAATCCTGCTCTCACCCGAAGTCTTTTTATGGTTGTAAAGAAGTGTTTTATGTGAATAGGGAGCCGCACTGAACGTGCGGCTCCCTATTTTTTACTGATAGACGATGCGGTGAATGTCTCAGCGTGAGGCAAGCAGACGGCGGAGCACCGTGCGGTATTCGTTCTCGAAATTAGGCGTAAACAATCCCGCTCCCAGATTCTTTTCAAGTTCGCTTATCGACCAGAAGCGGCCATATTCTACTTCGTCCCGGTCGGGGTGTATTTCACCGTCGTAAAGGGTGAAGAAGGTATGCACCAACTCCTTTTCTATCTCCGATTCAAAGATGTATTTCCCGATGAGAACCGGCTCGAAGAGTGTGATGCCCAGCTCCTCGCGGGCTTCCCGTCGCAGAGCCGTTTGTATGTTCTCGCCGTAGTCGACATGTCCGCCGACGGCTGTATCCCATTTCCCGGGCTGGATATCTTTATGCAGGGCGCGCTTTTGGAGGTAGAGTTCGCCTCGCGAGTTGAACAGTTGGAGATGCACTACCGGGTGCAGTATCTTGCTGCCGTTGTGGCACTCTCCGCGGGTGGCTTTTCCTATGGTATTGCCGCGTGGGTCGACAATCGGAAAAATTTCATTGGTATTGACGGGCATGGCTTTTATGCTTGAACTTTATATGAGGTGATGGCTTGGCGCAGTGTTTCAGGGTCGGCTTCCGCCGGGCAGATGTCGAAACCGAGGCGGAAGTTGCAGCCCGAGCGCCACTCCGAGCAGCCGTAGGCACTTTTCCCTTTGACGACGCTGCCTTTTCCGCAGAGTGGACACACGAGCGGCGAGGCAGCCTCGGCCGCTTCTTTGGCCGCAGCCGTTTTTTTCTTACCCTTTAGGGCCTTTTCTTTTTTCGGTTTACCTTGGGCGGGTGTGGGCTCTTCGGGTTTGGTCTCGACGGTGATGGTACGGTAGGTCGTGTCGTTGCGCACGTCGTTCACGATTTGCGTAACCATGGTTTTCAACTCCGAGAGGAAGTCGGTTGCCTTGTATTCACCCCGTTCGATGCGACGCAGCTTGTTCTCCCAGATACCTGTCAGTTCGGCCGATTTCAGCAGGTCTTCGCGTATCGTGCCGATGAGTTCGATGCCGGTGATGGTGGCCACGAGGTTTTTCTTCTCTTTGCGTATATAGTTACGTTTGAGAAGCGTCTCTATGATGGCGGCGCGGGTTGAGGGCCGACCTATGCCGTTCTCCTTCAAGGCATCGCGCAGGCTTTCATCTTCCACCAGTTTGCCGGCGGTCTCCATGGTACGCAGCAGGGTAGCCTCGGTATAGAGTTTGGGAGGCTGTGTCCATTTCTCGCTCAGGGTGGGAGTGTGGGGCCCGCTCTCTCCGGGGGTGAACTGTGGAAGTATCTTGTCTTCGTTGTCGTCTTTCTCTTTGTCGGCGGGGTCGCTCTCCTTCTCAAAGACCGCTCTCCACCCGGGGCTCAGAATCTCTTTTCCCGTAGCCTTGAACGCAACGCCGTTGACGTCGCCCAGCACGGTTGTCGTGGCAATCTTGCAATCGGGATAGAAGACCGCGATGAAACGCCGGGCCACCAGGTCGTAGACCTTTCTTTCCAGCTCGGTGAGGTTATTGGGCTTCACCGGTGTGGGTATGATGGCGTGGTGGTCGGTAATTTTGCTGTTGTCGAAAACCTTTTTTGACTTGGGCAATTTTTGCAGGTTGAGCTGCCCGACCAGTGCCGTGTAGGCCGGTTGTGTGGCTACCGCTTGTAAGATGGCGGGACATTTGGGGTAAATGTCGTCGCTCAGGTAGGTGGTATCTACGCGCGGGTAGGTGGTAGCCTTTTTCTCGTAGAGGGCCTGAATGAGACGCAGTGTTTCGTCGGCCGAAAAGGCAAATTTCTTGTTACATTCGACTTGCAGGGAGGTGAGGTCGAAGAGGCGGGGGGCAAACTCTTTACCCTCTTTGCGGGTAACGTCGGTGACGGTAAAGGGTGCATTCTCGATTTCGGAAAGCCGTTTTTCTCCCTCCTCGACACGGGTGAAACGGCCGCTTGTTACCGAGAATACCGTGTCGCGGTAGAGTGTTTTTAGCTCCCAATAGGGCTGTGGTACGAAATTCTCGATTTCGTGCTGACGGTTGACGATGAGGGCGAGGGTGGGTGTCTGTACACGTCCGATGGAGAGTATCTGTCGGCGCTGGCCATACTTCATGGTGTAGAGACGGGTGGCGTTCATGCCCAACAGCCAGTCGCCGATGGCCCGAGAGAGCCCCGCCTCGTAGAGCGGTGCAAACTCTTCCTGGGGTTTGAGATTCTCAAATCCTTCACGGATGGCCTCCTCGGTCAGCGATGAAATCCACAACCGGTACACGGGGCAGTGGCACGATGCTTTCTGCATGACCCAGCGCTGTATCAGCTCTCCTTCCTGGCCGGCATCACCGCAGTTGATAACGGCATCGGCTTTGGCAATGAGTTGTTCGATGACGGCAAATTGTTTCTCGATGCCTTTGTCGTCGATGAGTTTGATGCCAAACCGCGGTGGAATCATCGGCAGGTCCCGCAGCGACCACTGTTTCCATTGAGGGGTATATTCATGGGGCTCTTTCAGCGTACACAGGTGTCCGAATGTCCAGGTTACACAGTAGCCGTTCCCTTCGAAGAAACCGTCCCGACGAGACTTGGCCCCGATTACCTCGGCAATGTCTTTGGCCACACTGGGCTTCTCGGCAATGCAAACTTTCATTCGGACTCGTTTTTGCGGTTGAACCGGTACATGCACACAATGTCGCGAATGTCATTGCCCCGTTGCGGGCTCTTCCACATCTCGTCAAAGGTGTAGTCGGTGTGTCGGGCGGCAAAGCCTTCATATTCGCGTTCGCCCACGAGCAGGTATCCCTCCTGAGGCAGATGGCTTTCAAAGTCGACCACCCGGTTTTGGGTGTAGAAGTTGATGACGAAAAAGCGCATCATGGGCGAGCCGATGTAGGAGTAGATAGGGCCTTCGGGTACAGCCTCTTTTACCTGTTGGGCCAGGGTGTAATCCGACTTGCGGTTGAGTACGTCGGGCAGGACCGCGGTATCGAGGGTGAACTGTACCCAGAAAAACAGTGTGATGACCGAGAACGAATAGCGGTTGCTTATCGATTGTATGTCGCGGCTTTTGTAGACGTCGTGTATGAGCAGCACCAGTACGATGAGGCAGACGACGTCCCAGAAGTTCCAGCTTTGGAACGACGAGAGGTAATAGCTTTGGTCGGCGGGCAGGTAGGTGTCGAGCCACCCTGTTTTCAGCACGATGAAAGCGCAGAAGAAGATGCCTGCAACAACAGAGAGAAGTATGCCGAATACCCGCCAGGCTTTACGGTGTCCTTGCACGAGGTAGTGCATGTACTCGGCCAGGAAATAGCTGATGAACGGGTAGATGGGCAGCAGATAGACCGATCGCTTGCTGTCGGGTATAAGGTAGAAGAAGAGTATGACGAGAATGGCCGTCAGCGAAAACAGCCGGGGCGATGACATCTCCGAGATTCTACCGAAAAGACCTTTCAGCCACCCTTTGGCTGTCTGTCCTGTGCGTTTGTAGGAGAGGGCAAAGAGCGAGATGCCCACCAGCAGGGTCCACGGCAGGAATCCGGCCAGGGTGATGTAGAGATAGTAGAAGGGGGGAGCATTGTGCGAGCTGTACGACATGTTGCCGGTGAAGCGGTCGAAATTCTCTTCGATTATCAGGTCGAGAAATTCCTTACCGGCCTGCTGGTAGGCAACATAGTACCACAGTGCCGGCAGCAGGCACGAGGCAAGTGCTGCCCCGATGAGTTTTCCGCAAACACGCAAAAACGGCTCTTTGCGCAAGAGCAGGAACACACCGGCTACCAGGCAGGGCAGGACGATACCCACCGGACCCTTGGTGAGGGTGGCTGCACTCATGTAGAGTATGGCCCACAGGGGGAAGCCCTTTAATCCGTTTTCGTACCAGCGGTAGAGCTGGAAAAGTGCCAATACGATAAAGACGGTCAGCACCATGTCGACACGGGCCGCTGTGGCCGCCCGGTGTACTTCAAACGCCGAAAGAAAGAGTATGGCCGACAGGAATGCCGCATTGTAGTTGCTGCTGCGCTTGGCGTAGAACAGGAACATGGTGCAGGCGATGATTATCGTTGCCAAGGCCGACGGGAAACGCGAAGTGTACTCGTTTACCTCTCCCTGGTTGAATACTGACGATGTCAGTGCCGTGAGCCAGTGATACATGGGCGGTTTGTAGGCAATGTCTCCGCCGTTGTTGCGGGGGAGAATCCAGTTCCCGTCTTGGAGCATGCTCACGGCGACGATGGCTTCACGGGGCTCTCCTTTGGTATGGAAGTGCGACAGTCCCAAAACGGGCAGGAGGGTCGACAGGCAGATGACGAAGAGTAGTCCGAAGAGGATATTTTTTGAGGCAGGTTTCATCTCGCGGTTATTTTTTAAAGGTGATGTAGCGGTTCAGCAGGTAATTTACAATCGTGTAGGCAGCCATAGCCGGGAGCTGGGCCCAGTTGGGGTCGATACCGATTTGCTCTACCAGAGCGCGGAGCAGGAGATATTGTATGCCGTAGCTCACGGCAAAGACCAGCAGGAAGGTCAGGCTCTCGCGTATCATCCGTTGGGTTCCACGGCGGAATACCCATAATTTGTTCCAGAAAAAACTGTTGATTACGCCGACGATGTAACTGAGTAGGTTTGATATGGTGTAATCGACGGCAAACATGTTGTAGAGCAGGTAAAAGACAGCCAGAGAGATAGCTGTATTGAGCAGGCCTACGAAGACGAATTTGCTGAATTGGGCGATGGTTGCTTTATGTGGTAAGAGCGATTGTATCGGCATGTGTCGGTGTGTTGGGCAGATGACGGAGCGAAGAAGTGTTTCTTTCCGCAGCCGGCTCTGGTTTGGGAACCGGCTGCGGATAAAGGATTACTCGCCAGAGGCAGAAAAGTCGGATAAAATGCGGTCGGCTTCGGTTACGTCTTTTTCGAAAAGGTGTAGCCTTACGCCTCCAAGGTTTGAGTCGAACATCGGATATACGCTTGCCATGTTTTCGTTGGAGATGAAGCAGTCGATACCGTTTCTTTCCAGCAGGTTCTTTGCCTCATAGGCCTCGGAGAGGGTGTTGTAGTAGCTGTAAATGACAACTTTTTCGCCGTCCCGGTTTTTCGCGTTTGCCATACTATGAATGTTTATGATTGTGGAGAGGATTCTTGGGCCGGATAGTGCAGGTTTTGAGGCGTAATCACCTCCAAAACTTCGCGCAGGTATTTGTCGGCTTCGTAGCGGGCCATGGGCAGGTCGTGCAGCAGGTAGTTGCCACAGTCTTGCGGAGCGGCACCGGGGACTTCACCCTGGAAGTTGCGGATAAACCGGAATGTCTCTTTCATCAATTCCACGATGTCTTCGGCTGCCAAGTCGCCCTGCATCAGGAAATAATTGCCTGTGCAGCAGCCCATGGGACCCCAGAATACGATTCTGTTGCCGTAGACGGGGTGGTTGCGCAGGAATGTGGCGGCCAGGTGTTCGATGGTGTGCAGCGCTCCGTATCCGATGGCCGGCTCGCGGTTGGGCTCTTTCATGCGTATGTCGAATGTGGTTACGACATCACCGCCAATGTAGTCTTTGCGAGAGACGTAGATACCCCGCAGCAGGTGCAGGTGGTCGATGGTAAAGCTGGGAATTTTTTTCATCGTGTCGAAAAAGTTTTTTAGAGTTGGGCCAGGATTTGTTTCAATACGGTAAACGATTTCTCCGGAGCTTTCTCCCAGAAACTGTTGTACTGTTTCATGTGGTTTTCCACGCCGGGTGTGTCGCTGATGATGCGGGTGCTGACAAACGGTGTGTCGTGGAGGAAACAGGTCTGGGCAATAGCGGCCGACTCCATGTCGACGGCCATAGCCTCGGGAAAGTTCTTCTTGATGGTGGTGAGCGACTCTTTGTCGGTGATGAACTGGTCGCCACTGCATATCAGCCCGCCGTAGATGCGGCTGTCGTCCGAGATGACGGCACCGATTTTTTGCAGCAGTCCGGCATCAGCAGGGAAGCGCGGTGGCAAGCCCTGTATCTGGCCTATGACATTTCCTTCGCCGAACCATGCATCGTGATAGACCGTCTCCTTACCGACAATGACATCGAATACTCGCGATGAGGTGTCGATGCCACCGGCTACACCGGTATTGATGATGCAGTCGGGTGCATAGTTCTGGATAAGCGTTTGAGCCCGCAAAGCGGCATTGACCTTGCCAATGCCGCTTTGCGTGAGAATGATTTCATGTTGTCCGTCGCTTCCGATGTAGAACTCGGCGTGGTTGTGCACCTCTTTTTGTGCTTCTTGGAGCAGGGTGCGCACACAGTCAAGCTCCGATGTCATGGCAACGATGATACCTATCTTCATGGAATACTGTTTAGGCTTTTTTTATCAGCTCCATTCCTTTGAGAATGGCCTGTTCGTTCATGGGAATGAGTTTGTGGTGCCGTTCGGGCAACGACTTTTTCAATCCTTTGAGTACATTTTCGAGCGAAACCATCGGTTTTATTTTCAAGAGACCGCCCAGGACAATCATGTTGAATGCCTTGGTGTTGTTCATCTCTGTGGCAGCATCCATGGCGTCGATGCGATAGATGTCGATGTCGGTGCGGGTAGGAGCGTGGTGTATGCCGTATCCGTCGTAGATGAGTATACCGCCCGGTTTTACTTTGCTCTCGAATTTTTCGAGCGAGGGCTGGTTGAGTATGATGGCGATGTCAAAGGCGTTGAGTACGGGCGAACTGATGCGCTCGTCGCTCAATATGACGGTAACGTTGGCTGTTCCGCCGCGTTGCTCGGGCCCGTATGAGGGCATCCAGCTCACCTCCTTGTTTTCCATCAGTCCCGAGTAGGCCAGAATCTTACCCATCGAGAGAACACCTTGACCGCCGAATCCGGCTATGATTATTTCTTCTTTCATCGATGTTGCGTTTTTAGGGTTTATTCGTTTTTCAGGTCGCCCAGCGGATATTTGGCAAACATATGTTCCTCCATCCATTTGTTGGCGTTCTCGGGCAGCATTTTCCAGCCCGATGCGCAGGTCGATACGATTTCGACGAGTGAGGCACCTTTCTTGGCCATGGAGTTTTCAAATGCCTGACGAATGGCTTTCTTGGCTTTTTTTACGGCGGCAGCCGTGTGTACGCTTTGGCGGGTTACATAGCAGGAACCGTCGAGTTTGGCCACGAGATCCGATATTTTCAGCGGATAGCCGTAGAGGTCGACATTTCGTCCGTAAGGACAGGTCGAGGTTACCATACCTTCCAGCGTCGTGGGGGCCATTTGTCCACCGGTCATGCCATATATGCCGTTATTGATGAAGATGATGGCGATGTTTTCTCCCCGGTTGCAGGCATGAATGGTCTCGGCTGTACCGATGGCGGCGAGGTCGCCGTCGCCCTGATAGGTAAACACCAGTTTGTCGGGGTTCAACCGTTTGATGGCGGTGGCGATGGCGGGTGCGCGACCGTGGGCGGCTTCCTGCCAGTCTATATCGATGTAGTTATAGGCGAAGACGGCACATCCTACGGGAGCGACGCCGATGGTCTGCTCTTCCATACCCATCTCGTCGATGACTTCGGCTATGAGTTTGTGTACGACACCGTGGCTGCAACCCGGGCAGTAGTGCATGGGATTGTCGTTCAGCAGGCGGGGCTTGCTGTAAACGAGGTTTTCGGGTTTGATAATATCTTTTGTATCCATAACTTGTCGCGTTTTTTACATGAGTTTCTCCTTGATGGCGTTGAGAACTTCGTCGGGGGTGGGAACGATGCCTCCCAGACGGCCGAAGTGCTCGACTTTTACGCGTCCGTTTACGGCCAGGCGCACATCTTCTATCATTTGACCGGCGTTGAGCTCGGGCACCAGTATGCCTTTGACCTTGTCGGCATAGCCTGCGATGGCTTCGGTCGGGAAAGGCCACAGTGTGATAGGACGCAGCAGACCGATTTTGATGCCTTCGGCGGCTGCCATCTCCTGGGTCTTCTGGCAGATGCGGGCCATGGAGCCGAATGCGACCATGAGGTAGTCGGCGTCGGTGCAGTCCAACTCTTCGTAGCGTACTTCGTGTTTCTCGATTTCGCGGTATTTGGCCTGGAAACGCAGGTTGTTTTCTTCCATGCGGGCCGGGTCGAGTTCGAGCGAGGTGATGACGTTGCGTTTTCTTCCGGCCGGTTTTCCCTGGGTGGCCCAGGGGCGGGCTTGGCGTATCTCAACTTCGGTAAGTCGGGGCTGGAACGGAGGCAGTACAACTTTTTCCATCATCTGACCGATAACGCCGTCGGCCAAAATAATGGCAGGGTTACGGTATTTGAATGCCAAGTCAAATCCCAGTTTCACGAAGTCGGCCATCTCCTGTACCGAGGCTGGGGCCAAGGTTATCAGGCGATAGTCGCCGTGGCCACCACCTTTGACGGTCTGGAAATAGTCGGCCTGGCTCGGTTGAATGGTTCCCAGACCGGGACCTCCGCGCATGACATTGACGATGAGGCAGGGCAGCTCGGCTCCTGCCATATAGGATATGCCTTCCTGTTTAAGACTTACACCGGGGCTCGACGATGAGGTCATGACGGCTTTTCCGCAGCCGGCGCCGCCGTAGACCATGTTGATGGCTGCAACTTCGCTTTCGGCTTGCAGTACGACCATGCCGGTGGTTTCCCATGGCTTTTCTTCCATGAGGGTTTCCATGATTTCCGATTGCGGGGTGATAGGATAGCCGAAGTAGCCGTCGGCGCCGTAGCGTATGGCGGCGTGGGCTATCGCTTCGTTGCCCTTCATCAGTTTTACTTCTTCTGCCATATTGAGTGAGGGTTTAATTACAGTTTGACTTTATATACCGATATGCATCCGTCGGGACATACATATCCGCAACTGGCACAACCTATGCAGTTGTCGGGATTTTTCATATAGGCGTAGTGATATCCTTTATCATTCACCTCTTTGGGTTGCAATGCCAGAACGTCGGCCGGGCAGGCTACGACGCAAAGATTGCATCCTTTGCAGCGTTCGTTGTTGACGACGACAGTACCTTTTACTTTTGCCATAGCTTGAATTGAGGATTTGAAAGTTTTTATACAAAGGTAATTTTTTTATTTTGATTTGTCTCTCCCGGAGCGTTTTTTCTTCTCTTATGATGTCACTGATATATCTTGCTTTTGCTGATTATCAGGCTCATGGGTACATCGTGGGGGAGGACGGGAATTTCTCTTACGATTTGACAGTCGTAGGCAACACCAATGGTGGGTGCAACGGTTTTTTTGAGCAGCCTGTCGTAATAGCCTTTTCCCCGTCCCAGCCGGTTGCGGTGGGGGTCAAAGGCCACGCCGGGTACGATAATCAGGTCGAGCAACGAATAATCGGCAAGGCTTTCTCCGACCGGCTCTGTAATTCCGAAGGCACCCCGTCGGGTCTTGTCGGGAGTATAGCGTTTTATTTCCAGATTATCGCCGTTGACTACCGGCAGGTATATCTCTTTGACACCGTGCCAGCGCTCTATCCAGTTGTGGGTGTCGACCTCGTCGGCAAGAGAGTGAAACAGCAATATGGCCTTGGCCCGGGTAAAGAGGGGTAGCTGCTCGATTTGCTCCCGTATCTTTACGGAGGTCTCGGCTCTCTCCGTCGGGGAGAGCCGAGACACTTCCTGTTTGACTTGTTGCCGCAACTGTTTTTTCTCTTCCATGATGCAGCCTATTTGGTGGGAGCTTCGGGGAACCCTTTGTTCTCATTCAGCACTTCGAGTGCTTTCCCGAAGGTTTTGTCTTCTTGGAGCAGTATGGGGTAGAAGGCATCATCGCCTATGATGTTGCGGGCAATGTAACTTTCGAGGTAGTTGGTGAGCAGTCGGCCCGACTCTTTTATCTCCTTGTAGTTGCGCTTTAATCCGTGTGAGGCGGCGAAGGCTGTAAACTCATCGAGCAGTGGCTCTCCTTGCAGATGTTTCTGCAACTGGGTATAGTCTTTGTATTCCGAGAGCTGGTGCCGCTTTTCGTCGGAGTACTTGAAGGCATACTGGTAGAGCAGGCCTTTGTTGACGGCTTCGTTGAGATAGGGTGTTATTCCGGTAGTGTCGCGCGGCACAAAGATGTCGGGCATGATGCCTCCTCCGCCATATACGGTGCGGCCCAGTCGGGTTTTGTATACCAGTGTGTCGTTTTGCTTGATGCTGTCGGGGTGGTCAAACTCTCCGTGCATGAAACGGTTCAAGATGTCTTTCTCGTAGTCGTCGCCATGTCCCAGTTCATATTCTTTCTGTATGGAGCGGCCCGAGGGGGTGTAGTAGCGGGCTATTGTCAGCCGTATGGCCGAGCCGTCGGCAAACGGCAACTGGTTTTGAACCAGGCCTTTGCCAAATGAGCGGCGACCGATGATGAGACCCCGGTCGTTGTCCTGAATGGCGCCGGCAAAGATTTCGCTGGCCGAGGCCGACCATTCATCGATGAGAACCACGATGGGGGCCTCCTTGAAGGCTCCGCTGCCGTTTGATATGGCTTCGCTGCGCGGGAATGCCTTCCCTTCGGTATAGACGATGAGTTGACCTTTGGGCAGGAATTCGTTTATCATGTTGATGGCAATGTCGAGAATACCGCCCGAATTTCCGCGCAGGTCAACGATGAATTTTCGGGCATTTTGGTTTTTGAGTTGAGCGAGGCTGTTCATGAACTCGGTGTAGGTCGTGCGTCCGAATTTGTTGACCTTTATGTAACCTACCTCGTCGTTTACCATGAAGGCTACGTCGACACTGTTTACCGGTATGTCGTTGCGGGTTACTTCATACGTCAGCATTTCGGGTGAGGTCGAACGCAGAACACCCAGTTTTACCTGGCTGCCTTTGGGACCCCGCAGTTTTTTCAGGACTTTGTCGTTGGTAACAACATCTTTCCCGGCAAAGACCGTGTCGTCGACCTCTACGATGCGGTCGCCCGGCATTATGCCAATCTTTTCCGACGGGCCACCCGGCACCACGGCAACTACCGTAATGGTGTCGTCCAAGATACTGAACTGTATGCCGATGCCGCTGAAACTTCCTTCCAGCTCTTCGTTTACGGCTTGCAGGTCTTTGGCCGGAATATAGGCAGAGTGGGGGTCGAGTTCTCCCACAATCTGGGGCATGACATCTTCGATGAGCCCGTGTATGTCGACTGTATCGACGTACTGGGTTTCGATGATGCCGAGCAGATTGCTTATCTTATTGCCCGGGACACCCTGTTGTGCTCCTTTGACGGTATGTGTCTGGGGGTAGCGGTATCCTATGACTATACCCAGGACGATGGCAATGGCTATGACAAACGGTAACCATACAATGGATTTCTTTTTCATCGTGAAAAGTGTGATAATAGAAGGTTATGCAGTTGGATATGTTTTTATTTTACTTCGATAAAGTCGACTTTGATGCCGGCTTTTTCAAGCAGTTCTATGCCGTCGCTCAGCCGGTAATGCTCCGAGAACACAACCCGGGTGATGCCGGCTTGTATGATAAGTTTGGAACATTCGATGCAGGGTGAGGTCGTTACATACAAAGTGGCTCCTTCGCTGCTGTTGCCCGAGCGGGCGATTTTTGTAATGGCATTGGCTTCGGCGTGCAGCACATAAGGGTAGGTGTGGCCGGTCTCATCTTCGCAGATATTCTTGAAGCCGGCAGGGGTGCCGTTGTATCCGTCCGAAATGATCGTGTTGTTCTTGACCAGCAGGGCTCCGACCTGGCGTCGTTTGCAGTAGGAGTTTTCGGCCCATATTTGGGCCATGCGTATGTAGCGGCAATCAAGGGCTGCCTGTTTATCTTGTGCTTCGGTTGACATATTTCGTGGTCTTTCTCAATAGCATACAAAAATACGACAATTATCGCAATACCCATTATATATAAGTGTGAAAAACCCTTATTTTAATCTTCGTGTGGAAGCGTTGCCCTAATAGCTATTGGTGTACCGGCCATCTTTAAAGAGGCCTGTGAGGCTGTTTTGCTGTCTCTCCTTGTTTTTAAGATTTTTTTTAACAAAAGATTTGCTCAGAACTTATTCTATCTCTAATTTTGTGTCGAATAAAAAAATGTACTGATTATAATGGTTGCTCAAAACGGATACCATCATTTACTGGCCCATGGCATAAAACCCTCGATGCAGCGGGTGGCCATCATGGACTACCTTATGGAGCATCGCACGCATCCTACGGCCGATGGTATATATTCCGCATTGAGCGAGACGATACCCACGCTGTCGCGTATGACGGTATACAACACCCTGCGGCTGCTGGTAGAGCAAGGGGCCGTGCAGCAGTTGTCCATTGACGACAAGCAGGCACACTACGATGCCGATATTACGCTGCATGCCCATTTCCGCTGTAACCAGTGCGGGGCTATATACGATGTGCCTGTCCCACCCATGTCGCCTGCTGTTGCTGCCGATTTTCTGGTTACCGAGACACATCTCTACTACCGGGGTATCTGTAAGACGTGCCTACAAAAGAATCAAGAATAAACTCCTATTATTAAACCCAAAAATCCAAAACAGTCATGAAAAAGAAATTTATCTGCACCGTATGTGGTTATGTACACGAAGGCGATCAAGCTCCCGAACGTTGTCCTCAATGCGGTGTTCCTGCATCGAAATTCAAAGAAGTAGTAGATAACGGTGAGGCTCTCCAATTCATCACCGAGCACCATATCGGCGACGGTGTCGTAGAAGATGCCGAGGTTATGGAAGGCCTTAAAGCTCACTTCATGGGCGAATGCACCGAGGTGGGTATGTATCTGGCCATGAGCCGTCAGGCCGACCGTGAAGGATATCCCGAAATTGCCGAGGCTTTCAAACGCTATGCTTGGGAAGAGGCCGAACACGCTTCGAAATTTGCCGAACTCCTCGGTGAGGTTGTTTGGGACACGAAGAAAAACCTCGAAGCCCGCAAAGATGCCGAGTGCGGTGCTTGCGCCGACAAGATGCGCATTGCCAAACGTGCCAAAGAACTCGGTTACGATGCCATTCACGATACGGTACACGAAATGGCCAAAGACGAAGCCCGTCATGGCAAAGGTTTCGAAGGTCTCTACAACCGTTATTTCAAGAAATAACCTGAACCTTAATTATCCGTTTTTTTGAAAGGCAAGGTGCATTGCACCTTGCCTTTCTTGTTTGAGATAGGTTCTTATGAGTGAGCGGATATACGGCTGTCGCTTTTGTGGAAGGAAAGCAGCAACCGCATGAATTTCAAGACGCGACGTCGGGTGTGGGAGTGATTTTCAAGAGCCGCGAAGGGTGCATACCGTTTCTCTATGGCATAGAGGCGGTGCAATTCGTCGGCGATGGCAGGCGAAAGAAGACGTGATAGACACTCCCGCATCTCTTTCTGGCACAATTCGGTCTGCGTGGAACTGATGCCGTCGGTCATAAACGTACTGATGAAAACCGGAATGTGTTTCGTGCGGCATGCTTCCAGCACGATTTTCCGGAAAAGAAATTCCCAGTCGGAAACAATACGCAGAGATTCGTTGTAACCGTAGGCGTTGAACAACTCCCGTCTGAAAAACGTGGCGGGGTGTCCCAACGACCTTTCCAGCAGGTATTCCGTTGTGGGGAGGTCGGGGTAGGTAATTGCCGTGCGTCTACCGTCCAGGTCCTGAAAGTAGAGGTCGCCGTAGATAATATCTTCGCCGGTCAACAGGTCGGCAACCTTACGCAAGGAACCGGGTTCGAGAAAGTCGCCCGAATTCAGAAACAGGACATAGTCGCCCGAAGCCCGGGCAATGCCCTTGTTCATGGCGGGGTATATGCCACGGTCTTTTTCGGAACACCAGTAGGCAAAGTGTTGTCGGTAGGTATCGATAATGTTGCGACTGTTATCGTTACTGCCTCCGTCTATGACGATGTGTTCGATAAGGTCGCTGCACGCTTGATTGACAACGCTTTGTACGGTACGCTCCAACCCCTCTCCATTATTGTAGTTAATGGTGATGATGGAAATTTTCATAATGTATGATTTCGGCGCGGCAAAGATAGGTCTCCACGGAAAATCGGCCAAACTTTCCGTGTATAAAAATGGCCCTTTCTTACCGGAGAAAGGGCCATTTTCTAAAAGAAAGAGTACCGCGACTATCTGATGCCGTCACGCTCCATGAGAGCATCGATGCGTGGTTCACGTCCTCTGAAACGGATATAGAGCGACATGGGATCTTCGGTATCGCCCTTTTCGAGAATGTTTTTCCGGAACGAGGTAGCTGTTTCCTTATCGAAAATACCCTTTTCCTTAAAGAGCGAGAAAGCATCGGCATCGAGCACTTCGGCCCATTTGTAGCCATAATAGCCGGCAGCATATCCGCCACCGAAAATGTGTGAGAACTGGCAGCTGAACAATGCTCCGTCGAGAGCAGGTAACAGTTGGGTAGAGGCGATGGCTTGCTGTTCAAATGCGGCAATGTCGTCGACTTTCCCTTCACTGGTGTGCCAGGCCATGTCGAGTATGCCGTAGGTGAGCTGGCGCACACAGTAGTAGGCAGCGTGGTAGCGCTGCGCATTGCGTATCTTGGTGACCAGACTGTCGGGCAGAATCTCGCCCGTAACGTAGTGACGGGCAAACGTGGCGAGGAAATCCTGTTCGGGCAGCCAGTTTTCCATCAGTTGGGAAGGCAATTCCACGAAGTCGCGGTAGACGTTGGTACCCGAAAGCGATTCATATTTCGAGTTGGCCATCAGTCCATGCAGAGCGTGGCCGAACTCGTGCAGGAAGGTCTCCACCTCGTCGTAGGTGAGCAGGGCGGGAGCCGATTCGGTGGGGCGCGTAAAATTCATGACCAAAGAGATGTGAGGCCGGCTGTTGGTGCCGTCGGCATCGATCCATTGATCTTTGAACGAGGTCATCCAGGCACCGCCCTGTTTGGTCGAGCGGGGGTAGAAGTCGGTATAGAGAAGGCCCAGATAGCTGCTGTCGGCGTCGTACACTTCAAAGGTCTCCACCTCTTTGTGGTAGACGGGAATGTCGGTTGTCTTCTTGAACGTGAGCCCGTAGAGGCGGGTAGCCAGCCCGAAGACACCCTTTTTCACCTGTTCCAGCTCGAAATAGGGTTTCAGCATTTCGTCGTTGAGCTCGTAGAGTGCATCTTTCTGGCGGGTTGAATAGTAGGAGTAGTCCCACGGCATGAGTTCGACCGGGTGTCCCTCTACTTTTTCGGCAAAAGCCTGCAACTGTTTCACCTCTTCGTCTGCTACCGGCTTGTAGGCATGGAGCAACTGGTTCAGCAGGTCGTAGACCCGGGTGCTGTTCTGGGCCATTCGGTGTTCGAGTACATACTCGGCAAAATTTTCGTAGCCGAGCAGTCGGGCAGTTTCGTAGCGCAGCTCGGCAATGCGTGCGACGATGTCGCGGTTGTCATATTCACCGCTGACGCAGCGGGTGTTGTAGGCCGTATATATTTTTTTGCGAAGATCTCTTCTCTCGGCATATTTCAGGAAAGCACTCATGCTGGGATAGGAGAGGTCGAAGAGATAGGCGCCTTCGTGTCCCTTCTCCTTGGCCCGCATGGCGGCAGCGTCGAGAGCACTCTGTGGCAGACCGGCCACGTCGGCACTGTCGGTGAGTATCATTTCAAAGGCGTTGGTGGCTTTCAGCAGGTTCGATTCAAATTTGAGACACAGCCGGCTCAACTCGCTGCTCAGTTCGCGGTATTTCTCGCGTGCTTCGCCTTCGAGGTTGGCTCCGCTGCGGGCCATGCCGTTGTAGGTCTCTTCGAGCAGCCGTTTTTCTTCGGTCGACAAGGGCAGTGTGTCGCGTTGTTCATAGACGGTTTTTACTCTCTTGAAAAGAGCCTCGTTGAGGTTGATGTTGTTGCTGTGTTCGGTCAGCAGGGGGGAGATGCGTTCCGAGGCGGCAATCATTTCGTCGTCGCCGTTGGCGCTGAGCAGGTTGAAGAATATCGATGTGATACGTCCCAGCTTGCTGCCCGACAGCTCCATGGCTTCGATGGTGTTTGCAAACGTGGGAGCCTCGTCTTGTGCCACGATGGCGTCGATTTCGGCTTGATGGAGTGCTATGGCTTCGGCAATGGCCGGCTCGAAATCTTCGGTTTTTATCCGGTCGAACGGTGCGGCCTCATGCGGCGTGTTGAAGGGCGAGAGTAACGCGTTGTTTTTTTGTGTCATATCGGTACATGAAAAGTTAAATAAGACAACAAGGGTCAAAAAGAAAATGGTTCGCATAATGTTTAATCTTTATGCGAAAATAACAATAAAAGAGCAGCCGCCGGGATAGCATATATTTAATTTGTGTTAATCGCCGGAGCCCCTCTCTCCAAATTTATATCTTTGAAACCTTAAAATCGGGAATCTCATGAAACGTTTGCTTTATCTGATAGCCATATATTTTCTGTTTGTGGCGGTATTTGTGTTGCAAAAGCCGCTGTTTATGATTTGGCAGGGCAGCCTCTATGCCGGAACCCCGTTTGCCGAGTGGCTGCGTGTCGCCTGGCACGGTCTGCCTCTCGATTTGTCGGTGTCGGCCTATATCATGGTACTTCCCATGTTGCTGTCGCTGGTTGCGATATGGCGGCCCGGACGCTGGCTGCTCTATACCTTGCGAGGATATTTTTCCCTTATCGTACTGTTGCTGGCCGTGATATGTGTGGCCGATGCCGAGTTGTACGGTTACTGGGGATTCCGCATTGATGTAACGCCACTGTTTTATTTACAGTCGCCGGCCGATGCCATGGCCAGTGTACCGGTGGGTATGTTTTTTGTGGCCCTGCTCTTTATTGCCCTCTATGTGGGGGTTGTCGTCTATGTTTTGGACCGCTGGCTGTTGCGGCCCATGTCGCGGCAGGTGTGTCGTCATCGTATTCTTTCCACGGCGGTTACCTTGTTTCTGACGGCATTTCTCTTTCTGCCCATACGGGGTGGGGTGTCGGCCTCGACGATGAATGTGGGGTGGGCCTATTTCAGTGAACGCATCGAGTTGAATCATGCCGCTGTCAACCCGGCATTCAGCCTGCTGTCGTCGATGTCGAAAGGGGCCGACTTCACACAACAGTATCGTTTCATGGCTCCCGACGAAGCCGACGAGGCGTTTGCCCCGTTGAAGCCGTCGCCGGTGGTTTTTCCGAGTGATTCCAATAGCTGGCTCACTACCACACGGCCTCAGATTGTGCTGGTGATTCTGGAAAGTTTTACGGGGCACATTCTCGACATGCCCGGTGTGATGCCACATCTGAAAGCCCTCTCGGAGGAGGGTATTTACTTTCCCAACTTCTACGCCAACAGTTTCCGCACCGACCGGGGACTGGTATCGCTGCTCAGCGGTTATCCGGCACAACCCACTGCTTCGATTATGAAATATCCGGCCAAGTCGCAGTCGTTGCCGGCCATAGCCCGTTCGTTGCGCCGTGAGGGGTATGACCTTGAAATGATTTATGGCGGTGATGCCGATTTTACCAATATGCGCTCTTATTTCTATGCAACGGGTTATGGACGGGTTCTCTCATGCGACGACTTTGCGGCCGATGAGAATACGGCCCGCTGGGGGGTACCCGACCACATAACCTTCGACCGCGTAGTCAGGGAAATCTCCGAAGAGAAGGCACGGCCTTTCATGAAGACATTTCTCACGTTGAGCAGCCATGAGCCGTTTGATGTGCCGATGCACCGTCTCGAACACCCCTATCTCAACTCGGTAGCCTATACCGACAGTTGCCTCGGTGCGTTTGTCGACACGCTCCGGCAGTCGCCTTTGTGGAACGATTTGCTTATTATCTTCGTGGCCGACCATACCATGCGTTACCCCGATGGCATACAGGAGTGTGAGGTCAAGCGGCACCACATACCCATGGTGTGGTGCGGAGGAGCCGTGCGGGGGCACCGTACTGTCGAGACCTATGCTTCGCAAATTGATTTGGCAGCCACGCTGCTGGCGCAGTTGCATATCGACTACTCCGACTTTGCATTCAGCAAGAATATGGCCGATACGACCCAGCACACCTTTGCTTACTATACCTACAAAGATGGTCTCGGCTATGTCGATGCCGAGAACCGTGTGATTTACGATTGTGATGCCGGCGACTGGCTTTTGAAAGAGGGCCCGCAAGCCGACGATCGTGCCCGGTCGGCACAGGCTTTTCTACAAAAACTCTACGACGACCTGGGCTCTCGCTGACGCCTGTCAGGAAATCTGGTAAAGCAACTGGTCGAGCAAGATGGGTATGTCGTCGGCATCGATGCCGGCCTTGACGAGCAGAGGTATGTCGGGGGTGAAGTTTCCTAAAAATCGCTCGGTGTCGTTATGGTCGTGCGAGAGACTCTCACGATACAGTTCCAGAGCCTTGCGGGTGTGTTTCAAGGCCAGCTCCACGTGTCCGGCATTCATGTAGTCGAGAGCCGACGGCTTGCCGGCGAGTATCTTCTCGTAGTAGCGTGAGGCTTGTTCGTATTTACCCGAGAGGAACGAACACCATGCGATGGGGCGCCAAGCCTTGTCGCTGTCGGGTTTCAGATAGTCGACCTTGAAGTAGTATTTCAGTGCCTCCTCGTAATTGCCCTCTTCGACGTAGCAGTGTCCGATGAGCAGACCGACAGCCAGATTGTCGGGTTGCAGCGATTCGGCTTTCAGGTAGTATTCCAGTGCTTTCTGTCCGTTTTTCAAGCTGCGGTAGCAGGCCGCTATGCGACGCACGGTCCATCGGTTGTCGGGTTGTATCATTTCGGCGCGCAGATAGGCTTGCAGGGCATTTTCGTAATCGCCCGACGATTGCAGGCAGTATCCTATTTTCTGGTACAATTCGTTGTCGGTGGTATTACGTGCGGAGAGACGGCGGAATATGGCGAGTGCGTCGGCGAAATACTCTTTCTTGAAGAGCAGTTCGCCGATGATGCGCAGGGTGGCGTCGTCGTCGAGAACCGATTGCAGACTGTCGACCTGCAACAGGTCGATGGGGCGTGCAAACGGGTCGTAAAACTCATCGTGGCGGTTGTACAGTTTAAAGAACCGGTACAGGTCTTGGATATACTGGTTGGAGATAGCGCTTGATTTTTCGTCGGAAGAGAGTGCATTTCGTTCTTTCTCAATTTGTGCCATGTCGGCTCCTTCGACGTTGAACTGCATGGTCATCAGTTGGCGTTGCGATGCCGGTACCTGTTGCAGGCTGAGACAGAATGAGTATTTGTCGGAGTTGCACAGGAAGCGGGAGTATCCGATGAGTTGCAGAAAATGGTTCTTGCCGTTGCCTTCGTCGGGAAAGAGCCCTTGAATGGCACTGTGCCCGGGAGAGAACAGCCGGAACCAGTTGCTTATGTCCTGAAAAAAGGGAAAACTCTTCAGCCCCGAGAATGTCGACAGGAAGACGTCAGACCCCTCCATTTGCAGGTCGTTCAGCTCCTTTATCTTGTCGGCGATGCCCGATTTTTCGAGCAGTTCCTGCCATTCGGGGTTGGGGTCGGCCGAGTCTGATTCCGCCGAAAGGTCCGACGGGTTGATTTTGTTGTATAGCGATGGGCTGAGTTTCATCATTTCGGGCAGCAGTTCCTCGGTAAACTTACGGGAGATGCGTTCGGTCTCCCGGCTTTTAATCAGATGCAGGAAGATGTTCAGCACGTCGCGGGAGAATCTCTCCTGTTCTTTCAGAGCCTCGATATGGGCCGAGAGTACGGGCGACAGTCTGGTCCGTTTGCGATAGATGGTGAGCAGTATGAGGGCGCTGCACAAGGCCCGTTGGCGCACCTCGTCATCGTCCGAGGAGGTGTAGGCCGAGAGGAGCAGGTCGAGTTTCTTCTCGTCGTAGCGGTGGAGCAGGTTCAGCATGAGTGCTGCCACGATGAGGACGGCTGTCTCGCTGGGAAATCGTGCCGGCGACAGGCTCTCTTCGAGAGCCGAGTAGTCCCATTCCGATGCCGGATAGTTGCACCAGATGCGGAGAAACAGTTCTCCTTCGGCCTCTTCTTTTTTCTTCCGAAGGGCCGACTCCATTTCGGTATTATTCTCGATATCGCTGAGCAGATTGTTGAGCGACAGGTCGTTGATGGCTTTGTCTACTTCGTCGAGAGCCGCCTGTATTGTCTGGTCGGGATAGAGTTTGTAGTAGCGCTTTTTCTGGAAACAGAGTTGCGACGACTCTTTTTCGAGCAGACTTTCGGCAGCCCGGTCGGCCAGGTTATAGGCCGACAGCAGCAACTGGTTGTAGAAGGTATGGCGGTTGGGGTCGTCCATACCGTCGAGCATGTAGCGTATCATGTAACGGTACGATGTTTCCAGTTCCGACAATTTGTCCGATAACGTCCATTCTCCCGGTAGGTCAGAGAGTAGTCCGGCCGTTTCGTCCATGGCTTCTTTCAGCCGTTTTTCGTTGAGATGCGATACTATTTTGTTGTAAACGGTTCGTATTTCGGTATTTGTCATGAGGTCTGTTCTTTTGCCAGCGGCGTTTTAAATTAAAAATACAAATATTGTGCCAAACCATTGATTGCGATGTGTTGAAATCGAAAGAGACGGTTATTCCTGTCGTAGTTTTCGATGAAGATAAGCCAAACACTTCGTTTCAAATATAAGAAAAAACTCGGAAGCTCTTCTGTGAAAGCAGAACTTTTTTGTGTGAGGGCTGTTATATTGGCAAAGTCTTTTATTAAATGTTTGTTATGATGAAAAAGTTTTTTGTATTTGTTCTGACGGTGGCGACAGTAGTGGCCTGTCAGTCGCGTAAGGAGCCGGTTGCGACCATGGAGGTCGAAGAGCAAGGCCTTGTGGGCGATACGCTGGTATCGGTGTATGAAGGCTGGGCCGAGTCGCAGGACGGGACATCGGTCTTGTACGATTTGGTTGTAACGACACCTCCCAACGGGGGCAATATCTCTTATGAGATGATGATGACCTATTACGATGCCACCACCCAACAGGATACAACGGTCTTGACGCCGGCTCTCATGGTGGTAGAGGCGGGTACGATGAGTCAGCAACCCGATTCGCTCATACAGTTCAATGGAAAGAACGGCGAGCGGGTTTCGTTGTGGATGCGTGGCGACTCTCTGCTTGTGATGGCAGGGCACGATATGAAAAGCGACTGGAAGAAGCTCAAAGACAAAACTGCCCACGTTTTAAAGCGGGTGAAGTAATTCTCGGGCAGTTACCGTCGGTGGTCGACTCGTGCGTGTTCCGATAGGGGTTTCTTTTTCCCCGTGCGAATCGCGAGTTTTTTGATGCTCCGAGATAGGTGCTTCTTGAATGTCGACAAGGGGTTGTGGTAAAAATTTCGCCACAACCTCTTGCTGTTTTTATGGAACAGTATTTTGTGTTTATATATCTATTAATCAGTGTAATATAAGTTGTAATTTCTACGGTTTCTTACTTGTTCTATTCCGGTTTCTTAGCTTCTGGAATACGGTAGAACGGAACATCGGGTTCAAAGTCGAGCATGAGTTGGTCGATAACTACCCCCTCGTCGAGAGCCGTCAGCCGTACTTCGTGGCTCGACCGTCGGTCCAGTGTGTGGCGTGTCGATTGGAGGGAGAGGTTGCGCAGAACGTTGATTTTCCACTGTTCCGAACGGCCGACCGTCTTGAACGATACCACTTGCGGGGTATCGTCGTCGACAGAAATTTCATACCGCAGGTCGCCTCCGTTTACCGGATGTGTAGGTAGGAGCGACACCCACACGGCAACTTCGCCTTCTCTCTGACAGTCAAATCGATAGGTAAGTGTCTTTCCGGCAGGGAGTACGATAGCTCTCCGGCTGTAACCCAGCCCTTCGACGCAGTAGGCCCCGCGGGGGCGTTTTCCGTTGTGGTCGGCGGCATCGCGCGCGACGATATCTTCTTTTTCGGGGCGTAAAACGGGGGTATCGCGTGGCGAGAAGTCTGCGGGTAATTCAAATTTTTCGAAGACGAGCCGGTTGTTTTTCATGCTGATGATGCCATTCCACTTTCCTTTGTTCATGTCGAAGTTGTAGTGCCGGTCGAGAGCTGCTATGGCGTTGTAGGCGTTGATACTTGCCGTTTCATACCGGTGGGCATCGTCGAGTGTTGTTGCGTTACGAGCCATTTGTGCGTACAGCCATTTGTAGTTCATAAGGGCTGCGCCCGATACCGGGTATTCGACAAGTTGAAAAAATGCATTATGCAATTCTTTGGGAATCTGATTTTTGACAGATTTTACCTGCTCCTCCAATTTTTGGTAGCGGTCGATGCGTTCGGCAATCTCTTTCGGAGAAAATTCGGTGTCGATGACCGGTGTCTTGCCACCTTTGATTTTGCTGTACTCTTCTTCGCGACTCCACCCCATGAATTCGGGGCGCCGTATGTTGGCCAGGTAGTAATACTCGTTCATGATGTCGGTCAGAGCCTGTGCCGTTTGCGGTGTGAAGGTGCGGCTCATGAAGTCGTGCAGGTGGCGGTAGATATTGTCGGGCGTAATGGCATCGATGTTCCAGGCCATATCCATGAAAAACTCGATGTCGTATTCGGCCGGTTTTATGTCGCCCACGTTGAGGGCCCATATCTTGCGGGCTCCATGGTCCCATGCCCGGCGCATTTCGTAGTAGATTTGGGCCGGAGCCGTTGTGCATAGCCACAGGTAGGAGTGGGGGCGTCCCCAGTAGGAAATGTGGTAGTAGATACCCGACCCGCCTTTACGGCGACGCTCTTCGGGGTTACTCAGCCGGGTGATGTGCCCGTAGTTGTCGTCGCACCACATGAGCGTTACATCGTCGGGCAGGTCGATACCCGCTTCATACACGTCGAGCAGCTCTTTGTAAGGAAAGAACGCTTGCGGCACCCGGCTGGCCGGTGAGTCGACATGGTGGGCGAGCAGCTGCCGCTGGTCGGCGATAACCTGCGGCATGACCTGGGCCATCTCCCGTATGCTTTTGCACCCCTCCATTTTCCCGTCGTGTATGCCGCGCATGCCTATGGTGTAGATGTTCTCGGCTTTCCCTACTTCGGCCAGTCGTTCTTCCCAGTATGCCAGCACCGAGTCGCGGTTGGAAAGGTAGTTGTAGCGTCCGCGCCGGTTGCTGTCCCACTCGCCCACGTTGTTGCGCATCAGTGGCTCACAGTGCGAGGTGGCCATGACAATCTGGTACTTCTCGGCCATCTCCTTGTTGCCCTCGACCATGTAGAAGGGTACGCTGCAATCGTGCATGGCCGGCAGCAGCATGTTGGCCCGCAGGCGTAGCAGCAGTTGGAAAATACGTTCGTGTGTGCGAGGACCTATCTCGCCCTTGTCCGATTCCGGTTCGTGAGTCTTCCAGCTCCACGGGTTCAGACCGTAATCTTCGTCGTTGAGGAAGATGCCCCGATACTGTACCGATGGTTTCTGACGGTTGCGATAGCCGGCGGGCAAGGTGTAGTCGTCGCGCTTTTGGGCGACAACATCGGCCCACCATACCCAGGGCGAGATGCCGATGAGGCGGGAGAGTTCGAGTATGCCGTAGGCGGTGCCGCGCGGGTCGCTGCCCTCGACAAGCAGCCGTCCATCTTTCGAAACCGTGAGGGAAAATTCTTCCCATTCCCCGTCGGGCCGGCCCACGACAACAATATCGGCGTGGAGGCTGTCACCTGCTTCGACTGTTGTGCCGAAGAGCTGACGGTAGTCGTCTTTGAACATCGCAAGGGCGCATTCTACGACCGATGGAGCATCTTCATTGACATATATGGAGAGAGGACGCCCTTCGGGAGTGAATGTAAATGATTCGGCACCGCCCCGAAGGGTCAATAAGCAAAGAAGAATAGTCAGAAAATGTTTTTTCATGGCAGAAAATTCGGATAAGTTTTAAGAATGACAACCGGCGCTTTAAGCCTGTCGGGGGCATTGCCCCAAGGTTGCGTATCATTTTGCCGTCGGTAAGAGGGCCCGGTAGGCGTAATCTTTTTGCCCCTACAAATATACGAAAATAGGCGTGTATAGGAAGAGATGTAAATAATGTTTTCGTTTTTGAATATGTCGTGTCGTAGCACTAAGGCGAAAAGGGGAGCGTTGTACTTTGGAAGCAGGAGCAGATTTCTGGAAGCAGAAACGAAACGTAATAAAATGATACTGAAATCGTATGAAAACAGAAAGAGTCCCGACTCATATTGAATCGGAACTCTTGTTTTGCGGTGCGTACGGGACTTTAACTTACACAATCAAGAAATCTCACAAAGCTGCAATATGTTGATAATAATCAAGTTATTACAAATCAACTATATTACTAAATATCATTAAATACCTTTTGCTGTTTCAATTATTGGGTGTATATTTGGGTGTTGATTTTAATACATCCAGCTATGAACATCAAGAGAAACATCATCTTTTCATTGGAAAGCCGCAAGAAGAACGGAGTGCCAATCGTGGAGAATGTCCCTATCCGTATGCGTGTTGTTTTTGACAGCCACCGCATCGAGTTCACAACAGGCTACCGCATTGATGTTACCAAATGGGATGCCGACAAGCAGCGTGTGAAGAACGGATGCACCAACAAGCTGAAGCAAAGTGCATCGGAAATCAATGCGGACTTGCTGAAATACTACACCGAAATACAGAACATCTTCAAGGAGTTCGAGGTGCAGGGATTTATGCCGACTACCGAGCAGGTAAAGGACGCGTTCAACAGATTGCACAATGGAAAAAAGGAAGATGGGGAACAGGCTCCGGTGGTATTTCTGCCTTTGGAGGTATTTGACGAATTCATCAAGGAGTGCGGTACGCAAAACGGCTGGTCTGATGCCACCTATGAGAAATTTGCCGCAGTAAGGAAACATCT
>CALUZW010000009.1 GCA_944325415.1 uncultured Bacteroidales bacterium
ACACGCACCGACAGCCTGGGCCGCTTCTGTTTTGTTTCTACGGAAGATATCTATGGAGAGAATGAGATGTCGATACTGACAGAAGAGAAACGGCGACGAGGAAAAGTGAAAGCCGTTACCCATCAGACCCTGTTGGACAATACCTACACGCCCGAGGCACGTTGTTATCAGGAGGCGGAAAAGTATATAGCCGAGAGTTCTGGTGCAGCAACCGATGGAAAATCTTATTCCGTCGAAGAGAAACTCAGCGAAGACGATGTGGACTCTCTGTTGCGGGTTGACCTTCCCGATGGAGCAAAAGTCTATCAGTTGCCCGAGGTAGAGGTCAGCCGCCGATGGTGGAAAAAGTTTGAGTACCGCCGTGGTATACAGTACGACATCAGGGAGGAGCAAGACCGGTTGATGGACAGTCGGGAAGATTACAACAACAGTCTGTCGGATTTCCTGACGAGAATCGACCCCAATTTCAGGTTGAGATTTTACAGCACCTCTGTCGACTATTCCAGTATGGGCCGCATGGGTCGTACAACACCTGCCGCCAGTCTGTCGGCAAACGGTTCGGCATCGGTACAACTTTATCATAAAGCCCGGCCGGTAAGGATTGTCGTTATTCAGAACCAATACTATGCGACCCTTGACGACATCGACAGCATACGTGTGGCCGAAAGTTTCGACCCCGATATATTGCGCTCCTACAACCTGAACGGGACACCTATTGATACCTATGACAGCCAATATACCTATGTGATTGTATATCCGAAACCGGTGTCGAAACAGGACCGTGGAGCGACCGGCTATCGGAAAACGCGCCTGCAAGGCTATTCTATACCGGCCGAGTTCTATCATATCGATTACAGCCAGGGGGTATTGCCCGACGAGCAGGACTACCGTCGCACGCTCTACTGGAATCCGGCCGTGGCGACCGACTCTCTCGGCCGGGCGCAGGTAACCTTCTACAACAACGGCACCACCCACGGCCTCGACATCTCGGCCGAGACCCTCACCCCCGACGGTGTGCCGGGTGTGTATCGCTGATCGGCAGAATAGTTTGCCTTACCGCGGGCAGCATCGGGAATCTTCCGGTGCTGCCCGCAGTCTTGTATCGTTTGCGTTTATTCTTTGAGTGCAGCCAACAGCCGTTGTATGGCCCGCTCGGGGTCCCGCTCTTCGTCGAGCAGAGAGACAAACCTGCTGCCGATGATGGCGCCGGAGGCATGTGCGCAGGCCGACTCGAATGTCTGCCGGTTGGAGATGCCGAATCCTATCATGCGCGGCGTGTGCAGCTGCATGGCTTCGATGCGGCGGAAGTAGGCCAGTTTCTGCTCGTTGAAGTCTTTCTGTGCGCCGGTAATGGCTGCCGACGATACCATATAGATAAAACCGTCGGTGTGGTCATCGATGAGCCGTATGCGCTCCTCGCTCGTTTCGGGGGTGATGAGCATAATCATCTTTATGCCGTATGCCTCGGCCGTAGCCTTGAAATCATTCATGAAATCCTTGAACGGCAGGTCGGGAATGATGACACCGTCGATGCCACATTCCCGGCAGCGGCGGCAGAAGTTTTCGAACCCGAATTGCATGATGGGATTGAGATACCCCATCAGAATGAGCGGAATGGTTACTTCCCGACGAATACCTTCGAGCTGGTCGAAGAGCCGTTTCAGGCTCATGCCGTTGCGCAGGGCGCAGGTGGCAGCCTCCTGTATCACGGGGCCGTCGGCCATGGGGTCGCTGAACGGAATACCTATCTCTATCATGTCGATGCCGTTCTTTTCGAGAGCTTTGATGACAGAGCGGGTGCTGTCGAGTGTAGGGTGCCCGGCGCAGAAGTAGATGGAGAGTATCTTACTCTTTTGGGTGTCGAATAGTTGGTTGATGCGGTTCATAATCGTGAATTTGAGAAGGGTTGTTAGAAGTTATGTGCGCGGAAACGGCTAATATATGCGTGCAGTTTTTCCACGTCTTTTATGGCCGGTTGCCGTTCGAAGCGGCTGTTGAGGTCGATGCCGGCCCATTGCGGGTGATTCCAACGTAGCAGTGCTGCGAGATTTTCGGGCCCGAGCCCGCCGCTGAGCAGAAAAGGGGTGGTGAGCCGGTAACGGTCGAGTTGAGCCCAGTCGAAAGCAACACCAGAGCCACCGTGCTGCGGGGTTGGCGAGTCGAAGAGAAAGTAGTCGCACACCCCTTCGTAGTCGGTACAACGGTCGATGGCCTGTGCCGGAAGAGCCTTGATGACCTTGAAGCCGGCCGATTGCATCGCGCGGCAGAGGTCGGGTGTCTCGTTTCCATGCAGTTGTACGCCATGGAGACCGTATTCGGCCGCGCGGAGCAGAATCTCTTCGCGGAGAGCATCGACGAATACACCGATGCGGCGGGCCTTTTGGGGCAGATAGGCGGGTTTAGCCGTCAGGCAACGCGGTGAGCGGGGATAGAAGATAAATCCTATCCAGTCGACACCACACTCTTCGACGGCGCGAATGTTGGCGGGCTCGCGCATACCGCATACTTTGACAATCATGAGAGCTGTTTGATAAAATGGTACAGTGCCTCGCCCGGATTGTCGGTGCGCATGAATGTCTCGCCGATGAGAAAACCCTTGAAACCGGCCTGCCGCAGGGCAACGACCGTTTCGGGGCGGGCAATGCCGCTCTCCGAGATTTTCAACATCTCTCCCGGCAGCTGTTCGGCAAGCCGGAAAGAGTTTTCGACATCGGTATGGAAGGTTCCCAAGTGACGGTTGTTCACCCCTACCATGTCGATTTCTTCACACAGGTGGTCGAGTTCCTTTTCGTCGTGAATTTCGAGCAGCGTTTCCAGCCCGAGTTCGTGGGCTTTGGCCGCCAGTTGCCGGCAATCTCTCGGGTCGAGAGCGGCAGCGATGAGCAGCACGGCATCGGCACCGATGATGCGTGCCTGGTAGAGCTGGTATTCGTCGATGATGAAATCCTTGCGCAAAATGGGCCGGGAGGTATGGGGGCGTGCCATGGCGATGTCGCGCAACGAGCCGCCGAAGAAGGGGGTGTCGGTGAGTATCGACAGCGCCGCGGCACCGTTGCGTTCGTAGTCGGCGGGGAGGCTGCGGCTGTCGCCTTCGGGCTTTATCCACCCTTTTGACGGAGATTTGCGTTTGAACTCGGCAATGATGCCGTGCGACGACTCGTCGAGCGCCTTGCGCATACTGCGGAAAGGACGTGGAGTCGAGCTGTTTTCTATCAGCATGTCGATGTCGACAATGGAGCGGAGCGACGCTATCTCCTGCCGTTTGGCTGCGATGATGGTATCGAGAATATCGGTCATGGGAATTAACTGTTGAGGTCGATGAATTTTTTCAGGGTGGCGAGAGCCTTTCCGCTTTCGAGCGATTCGCGGGCGATGGCCGTGCATTCGTCGATGCGTTTCTGCGGTTCCAGTATCTGAATGGCAAAAGCGGCGTTGTAGAGTACACAGTCTTTTTGCGGACCGGTGGCGCAGTTGTTGAGCACGTTGTCGAAGATGCGGGCCGCCTCCTGTGGGGTGTGTCCGCCGAACAGCTCTTGCGGTTGCAGGCTCGGAATACCCATCTCTTCGGGGCGGTATATGCGCTCGTAGTGCCGCATGATGACCTTGAACTCGTTGGTGAGTGATATTTCGTCGTAGCCGTCGAGGCTGGTTACTACGGCAAATTCCATGCCCAGAGCCTGGAACACCTGCGCGTACAGACGCATCAGTCCGAGATTGGCCACGCCCAGCAGTTGGTTGGGTGGGAGAGCCGGGTTCACCAGCGGTCCGAGCAGGTTGAAGAGGGTACCTACCTGCAAGGCCTTGCGGGTAGGCGCTACACTCTTCATGGCCGGGTTGAAGAGCGGGGCGTGCAGGTAGGCGATGTTGCACTGTTCGATGGAGCGGCGCAGTCGGCTCTCGTCGTTGCTGAATCTTACGCCGTGCTGTTCGATGACATTGCTGGCACCGCTCACCGATGTGGCGCCGTAGTTGCCGTGCTTGGCCACCTTGTATCCGGCCCCCGCCACGACAAAACAGGCGCAGGTCGATATGTTGAAGGTGTTCTTGCCGTCGCCGCCTGTCCCTACGATGTCGATGGGCGCAAAGTCGCTCAGGTCGATGCGTACGCGGGTTTCGAGCAGGGCCTCACGGAATCCGATAAGCTCGTCGACCGAGACCGACCGCATTTTGTAGACCGTGAGCAGGGCGGCTATCTGAGCTTCGTTGTACTCTCCCCGCGTGATGCCGAGGAGCAGTTGTTTCGATTCTTCGCGGGTGAGAATCTCGTGATTGAAAAGTCGGAGGAGTATAGCTTTCATGGGTGTATCATGCGTTAAGGAATTGTGCAATTATCTTTTTCCCTTGCGGTGTGAGTACCGATTCGGGGTGAAACTGTATGCCGTGTATGTCGTAGCTCTTGTGGCGCAGGGCCATGATGAGCCCTTCGCGACTGACGGCCGTGACTTCGAGACAGTCGGGCAGGGTGTCGGCATCGACCACCCACGAGTGGTAGCGACCTACGGCGATTTCGGCTTCCAGTCCGGCAAAGATGTAGTCGTTGCCGAGCAGCGTTACGGGAGTCTGTACGCCATGAAATACCTCGCTGAGGTTGCGCAGTTTCGCCCCGAAAGCCTCGCCGATGGCCTGATGGCCCAGGCAGACCCCCAAGATGGGTTTCATACCGGCATAGCGTTCGATAACGGCGGGCATGAGGCCGGCTTCCTGCGGTATGCCGGGGCCTGGCGAGAGAATGATTTTGTCGTACCGGTCGAGCTTGTCGAGGGCGAAGGCGTCGTTTCTGAGGACCTCGGTTTCGGAACCAAGCTCCCTTACCAGGTGCCGCAGGTTGTAGGTAAACGAGTCGTAATTGTCTATGATGACGGTTTTCATTGTGTCGTGTATTTGGGTGAAGTTAGAGACGTTCGGCCATTTCGATGGCTTTTTTCAAGGCGCCGAGTTTGTTGTTTACTTCCTGCAATTCGTTCTCGACGTCGCTTTTGGCTACGATACCGCCGCCGGCCTGGAACCACAGTTCGTTGTTGCGGCTCACGAAGGTGCGGATGGTGATGGCCTGATTGAGGCTGCCGTCGAACCCGATGAATCCGATGCAGCCGCCGTAGGCACCGCGCGAGTGCGGTTCGTAGCGGTTGATGAGTTGCATGGCCCGTACCTTGGGCGCTCCCGAGAGTGTGCCGGCAGGAAAGGTGTCGATGAAGGTTTTTATCGGGTCGGCATCGGTGTCGAGCCGGCCGCTTACCCGGCTCACGAGGTGGATGACGTGGCTGTAATACTGTGTCTCCTTGTAGAAGTCGACCTTCACGTCGTGGCAGTTGCGGCTCAGGTCGTTGCGGGCCAGGTCGACAAGCATGACGTGCTCGGCATTCTCTTTCGGGTCGGCTCGGAGAGCGGCTGCCAGTGCGGCATCTTTTTCGCTGTTGCCAGTGCGGCGTGTCGTGCCCGCTATGGGGTCGATGAAGGCCCGCCGGCCTTCAATGCGGCAGTGGGTCTCGGGCGAGGAGCCGAAGATGCGGAACCCGCCGAAGTCGAAGTAGAAGAGATAGGGCGAGGGGTTGATGCTCCGCAGGGCGCGGTAGAGCTTGAAGTCGTCGCCCACGAACGATTGGGTGAAGCGGCGCGAGAGAACAATCTGGAACACATCGCCCCGCATACAGTGGGCGATACCCCGCCGTATGTTCTCGCGGTGCTGGTCGTCGGTCAGCGTGCTGGTGGTGGGCCCTACGGCGTGGAATTCATAAGAGGTGTAGTTGCGGTTCTCGACAGCCTTTTCGAGAGTATCCATGGTGCTGGTCTCGTTTTCGCCCACCAGTTCGAGCAGCACCATTTCGTGCTTGAAGTCGTTGAAGACGATGAGATACTTGTAGAGAATGTAGAGCAGGTCGGGGGCATCGTTGCGTTCGTCGCACTCGTCGGCGATGGGTATGTTCTCAAAATAGCGCACGGCATTGAACGAGGTATATCCGTAGAGGCCGCAATAGTTGAGAAATTCTCCTTCGAGTCGGAAGGCTCCGAGAAATTCGTTGAGGGCATCTTCGCAGCGGTAGCTCTCGGTAATGTCGTGTTCCACGACCGTGTCGTCGGGGTAGCGCAGGGTGGCTTTGCCGCGGTTGATGCCGATGCTGGCGATGGGGTGGAGGCCGATGAACGAACGGTTGTTTTCGCCACCGTGGTAGTCGGCGCTCTCCATCAGGGCGCTTTGTGAGAAGAAGTCGCGTACTTTGAGATAGGTGCTTACCGGCGTGTACAGGTCGCCGAGCATCAGTTTATGACCGATTTTGTAGCAGAAGGGTTTCATGTCTATGCCAGATGTTTGAGGTAAGTCTCTATGTCTTTGTCGCCGCGGCCCGATACGGTGAGGACGACGACGTCGGACGGTTTGAAGTCGATTTTTGCCAGGGCACCCAGTGCGTGGGCCGATTCGAGGGCGGGAATGATGCCTTCGAGGCGGGTCAGTTCGTAGGCGGCAGCCAGGGCCTCGTCGTCGTTGACGGCCAGTACGGTGGCGCGACGTTCGTGGGCGAGGTTGGCGTGCAGGGGGCCTATGCCGGGGTAGTCGAGGCCGGCCGAGATGGAGTAGGGCTCCTGTATCTGTCCGTCTTCGTCCTGCATTACCAGGGTGCGGGCTCCGTGTATGATGCCTTTACGTCCCAGGTGTATGGTAGCTGCCGACATGGGCGTGTCGATACCCAGGCCGCCGGCTTCGGCCAGTACGATTTTCACCCGTTCATCGTCGAGATAGTGGTAGATGGTACCGGCCGCGTTGCTGCCACCCCCTACGCAGGCCATGAGGTAGTCGGGGTATTCGCGTCCCTCCTGTTGCAGCAGTTGTTTGCGTATCTCTTCGCTGATGACCGATTGCAGACGGGCCACCATGTCGGGGTAGGGGTGTGGCCCTACGGTCGAGCCGATGACGTAGTAGGTATCCGACGGGTGGCAGCACCAGTCGCGGATTGCTTCGTTGGTGGCGTCTTTCAGAGTCATGTTTCCCGAGGTGACGGGTTGCACCGTGGCGCCGAGCATTCGCATCTTCTCGACGTTGATATGTTGGCGTTCGACGTCGGTCTGCCCCATGTACACGATGCACTCCATGCCCATGAGGGCACATACCGTGGCGGTGGCCACTCCGTGCTGGCCGGCTCCCGTCTCGGCAATGATGCGGCTCTTTCCCATGCGGCGGGCAAGTAGTACCTGACCTATGGCGTTGTTGATTTTGTGTGCGCCGGTGTGGTTGAGGTCTTCGCGTTTGAGGTAGATTTTACAACCATATTTTTCCGACAGCCGTTGTGCCAGGTAGAGGGGTGAGGGGCGCCCTACATAGTTGCGCAGCAGGTTGTCGTACTCGCTCCGGAACGATTCGCTTTCGAGTACATCGAGATAGACATTTTGCAGCTCTTCGACACAACGGTGGAGAATTTCGGGAACGTAGGCACCACCGAACTCGCCGTAGTATCCCTCTTTGTTTACGTGGTAGGTTTTCATCTTTATGCTGGTTTTGTTTTTGATTTGGCTGACTGGAAGACATAGAAAAAAGGCCCGTCGTAATTACGACGGGCCTTCTCTGACGATATCCTTTTATTTACACAAATACAAGGCGCATCTCCTTACGACAAATGTTGTTGTAAGCAGAGCCACCACCAAAAATTGTTTTGTGTAAAAGTGTGCATGAATCTCTTTTTTCTGTTTCGATACGGCAACAAAAATAGGGAGTGTAAAAGATAAAAGCAAGAGAATTCCAGATTTTTTTGAAAAAAGTTTTTTGCCGTCCGGCTATGCTGTCAAATGTTTTATCTTTTTACTACATAATAATAGGGAGCAGGCCGTAGTAAATCACCAAATGTGGGTATTGTCCGTGGGACGGTTCTCCTCTATCTTTGTGGTATCAAGACAAGCAAAGCCATACTTGATATTATAATAGGATTTGGGTTTAATAATAATGTAGTGTGTAAGAAGGAGCCTGATGGGAATCAGGCTCCTTTCTTTTGGGGTATTGTGGGTCGAGCGGTGTGTCCCGTCTGTGGCTTGTCCTGTCGTCATTCGACCTCGATGACCACTCGCCGGTAGGCTGTCAGTGAGGGGGTACCATCGTCGGTTACTTCGAGAATGAGGTGTATGGTTTTTCCGGCGGCATCGTCGGGTATCATCAACTGGCAGCGGGCGGTTGTGTCACCGGTGAGAGGCACCGTGTTCTTGTATGAACTCGGCTCCTTGTAGATCGACCACCGATAGCCGAGCCGGTCGCCGTCGGGGTCGTGCGACTTCGATGCGTCGAAGCGCAACTCCTCTCCGGGCCGGGCTGTGCGGTAGATGCACCGGAGCGAACGGTCGCGCTGTATCACGGCTACGGGGTGGTGGTTCACGGCCTCATAATCGTCGGTGGTTGTCCACGCCATGCGGGCGGCAAAATCGTTCCAGATGTGCTGGCGCCATCGGTTGATGGCCTGTATGCCTTCCGGTGCGCTCGGGTGCATGTAGTAGGGGTCGTATTGGGTCTCGTCTTTTCCGTTGCGCACGATGAAGTCCATGCCGCGTATTCCACTGGTTTTGGTCAGCGAGAAGCGTCCGCCCCAGCCGCCGTAGTCGATATGTTCGGGCACGTTCAGACCGTTGGCATAGACATAGAAAAACGAGGGAGAGTCGCCTTCGGTAGCCCATACCCGGTCGGGATAATGCTTACCCAGCGGGAGGCAGTTCTGTATGTTGTTCTTTGTCCATTCGTCCGACGGACCCCATCCGTATATCTGTGTGTTGCGTATGTATACGATGTCCGGAAAATTCTTGGCAATCCAGGCGCCGGCGTCGTCCTGTCCCAGTATGTCGTAGATGCGTATTTTGCTTACAAATGCCTCCACCTCTTCGGGGGTGCGGGTGCGGCTTACCTTCCAGAGGGCCTGAGCCAGCGTGTTCATGCCTCCCCAGGCGGCAATCCACACCGGACGGCGGTCTTTGGGGTTGTCGACGGCAGCGATGATGAGTTCCGAACCGGGAGAGTCTTTGCCTTCACCCACACTGCTCATATTCGATTTTTCCTGTCCCCGCAGGGTGATGGAGCGCAGGTAGTCGAGGTCGGGGTATCCGCCGGCGTGTTTCCGGAGGCGGGGCAGAACCTCTCCAAACTGTTCGACGACGGCTTTTATCTTGCCGGTCTTGTCGGGGTCGTCCATCCATACCTGTGAGCTGATGAGCCCCTCTATGTCCATCATGTTGGAGCACACCAGCAGGTGTATCATCGATTGGGTATCGTCGGGGTCGGTGCCTCCGAGGTCGGTGGTTACGATGAGCCGTTGTTTTTCGCTTTGGGGTAAGCCTTTGGGTGCGGCGTAGCTCGCTCCTATGGCAAATAGTCCGATGAGGGCGATGAGGTGGGATTTCATGACATTAAGAGTTAAAGGGGTTTATGGGGATTCTTAAAAAGCAGATACGGGGCTGCCGTTGTTGGGCAGCCCCGTATCCGATGGGTTATGGGGTCGTAACGATTTTTATTGGGCTGTCTCTTCGCCGGCTGCGGGAGCCTCAGGTGTTACGGGCACTTGGGTCTCAAAGTTGGGCATCGGGATTTCGGTGTTGATGGCATCTTTGATTTCCGAGGTGGCACCGATGTTGCGGTTGGGCAGGAATGCGGCGGCAACGATACTCAATACGATAACGATACCGGCCAGCGTCCACGTTGCTTTTTCGAGGAAGTCGGCTGTCTTGGGTGCACCCATAATCTGGTTAGACGAAGCGAAGCTCGATGCCAGTCCTCCTCCTTTGGAGTTTTGTACCAAAACGATGAGTATGAGGCACACAGCTGCAATAAGAATCAAAACGGTGATGAACACGTACATGGTTATTCTGTTTTTATGTTAATAATCAATTTTTCGAGGAATCGAATTTGGTCTGCAAAGTAAATATTTTTTTCTGGATATTTCAAACTTAATTTCCGAATAATTTCCAAGGCTTTGGCATAGCGCCGCTGTTTGATGTAGATTTTGGCCAGACTCTCGGTCAGGAACTCCTCTTCGGCCGGTTCTTCTTCGGTCTCAGGGGCAGACTGGGGCAGCGGGGTGTCGGCTGTGGGGGTAACCGGTGCGAGGGCTTTCTCCTCGGGCGATTTTTCGAGGAAAGCGTCGATGAGGTCAAACGATGAGTCGGTACCGGCTGCTGCGGGCGCAGAACTCTTCTCGGCCGGTGTCGGGTCGGTCTGAATCAACTCTTCGAGGCGGTAGGCCGTAACCTCGGCCGGCATCTGTCCGTCGAGAGGCTCTTTGGTCGAAAGTTCGGTCGCGTGCGATTCGAGGTAAGAGTCGATGAGGGCGAAGGCATCGGTTGTCTCTTCCTGAGTCTTTTCGCTTTCGGGGTATAGCCGGCTCCATATCTGATTGGCCCCTTCGAGACGGTAGAACAGCGACTTGCGGTCGCCGGCGTAGATGATGTTCTCGTGCAGTGCGCCCGCATACCTCTCGGGAAAGAGGTGTTGCAGTTTTTTCAGATAGAGGAAACGCGGAGCCTGGAAATAGGGATAGTCGAGCTGCAAGCGGAGCAGCTCGTCGATGGCGAGGGAGGGTACCTCCCGGTCGAAGTCTTGGCGTAAGAGTTCTCCTTCGGTCATGGAATTACCAGTTTCCTACCGTCGCATTGAAAATGAGATCGGCCAGTTCTTGTGAAATTTGGGTTATCAGTTCGTCCTGCACGTCGGTGAGCATGCTGCTGCTTGGGAAGTCGCGGTAGGCGCTGAATGTGCGGTCGAGGTCGTTAGCCGGATTTTTGCTGTCGACATACCGCACACGTACCGTCACGGTGAGGCGTGTCTGCGAGGCATAGGCATCTTCGGTAACGGCCTGTGGCGTGAGGTTGTATCCGGTTATCTCGCCTTCGAGGGTGAGGTCTCCACCACTGTTGACGAGGCTCAGCCGCGTCTGTCGGGTGTAGGCATCTTTCAGTGTTTCGTTGAATGTGGTGGCCAGCGGGGGATATACCAGAGCAGCCCGTATCGGGAAGTCGTTGATGGTAATCGTCTTGGTGGTGTTGTAGTCGATTGATGCGCCATTGAATTTATATGAAATGGTGCATGCCGTTATACACACGGCCACGAGCAATATGGAGAGAAAGTGTTTTGTCATAGGTGTTTCAGTCGCTGAGGTTGTATTCTTTTATTTTGCGGTAAAGGGTGCGCTCCGAGATTCCCAGTTCTTCGGCCGTTTTCTTGCGTTTGCCGTTGTTCCGTTCCAGCGATTGGCGTATCATCTCGCGCTCGGCATCTTCGAGCGAGGGTATGGTCTGCACGGCCTCATCGGGAACATACTCGGCATCTTCATGAACAATGACCCCTTCCTCTTTATCGATGGGGTGGGAGATGTTGTGTCCCAGCACCGGTTGTACGGGGTGGGCAACGGTGGCGAGTGCGTCGGGTTTGGTGTAGATTACCGGCGAAGTAACCGGCGAGGGGGTACCCGTGTGCGGAGCGTTGTGGTGGCTCATGGCGGCGATGGTGGCACGCAGCTCGTCGATCTCTTTTTTCATTTCGAAGACGAGATAGAGCAACTCCCGTTCGTTATCGAGCGAGAACGTTTTGCCTTCGCTCGGACGGTTGAGTATGGGCAACCGTTCCATGTCGAAGTCGGGCAGATAGGTGTGCAGCGTATCCGGGGTGATTTCCCGTGAGGTTTCAAATATCGACAGTTGTTCGGTAACATTTTTCAGCTGTCTGATGTTGCCCGGCCAGCGGTAGGTGAGCAATGACCGTTGGGCCTCCTCGGTGAGCTGCACGGGGGGCATGTGATATTTCTCGGCAAAGTCGGAAGCAAACTTGCGGAACAGCAGCAAGATGTCGTCGCCGCGGTCGCGCAGCGGCGGCAGTTCGATGGGCACCGTGCTGAGCCGGTAGAAGAGGTCTTCTCTGAAACGCCCTTCGGCAATGGCCTCCCGCATGTTGACGTTGGTGGCGGCGATAATGCGCACGTTGGTTTTCTGCACTTTCGACGAGCCCACTTTTATGAACTCTCCGTTTTCGAGTACGCGCAGCAGACGGGCTTGCGTGGTCATGGGCAACTCGCCCACCTCGTCGAGGAAGATGGTACCCCCGTCGGCCTCCTCAAAATAGCCCTTGCGGTCGGCCAGGGCACCGGTAAACGAACCTTTTTCGTGGCCGAAGAGTTCCGAGTCGACCGTACCTTCGGGTATGGCGCCGCAGTTCACGGCAATATAGCGACCGTGTTTGCGGGCACTGTTGGCGTGAATGATTTGGGGGAAATTCTCTTTACCCGTACCGCTTTCTCCGGTAATGAGTACCGACAGGTCGGTAGGAGCTATTTGCAGGGCGCGGCTCACGGCGCGCAACAGCCCCGTGCAGTTGCCGATGATGCCGAAGCGCTGTTTTGTTTGTAGTATTTCTGCGGTTGCAACCATAGTTTGTGCCGAATATTTCAGTCTACAAATATAGTGAAAGGCGAGAGCAGAGACAAGGAGAAAATAAATTTTTATACTTTGGCTATGCCGAGCCGCCCCCTATATTCTGAAAATATAGTGAAAGGCGGGTGCTGCGGTAAAGCGCAAGCAAAGTTTTATACTTTGGGCTGTGCCGAGCTGCCTCCCATATTCTGAAAATATAGTGAAAGGCGGGTGCTGCGGTAAAGCGCAAGCAAAGTTTTTATACTTTGGCTGTGCCGAACTGCCTCCTATATTCGCACGGTGGTGCAAATATAGCGAAAGGCGGACGCAAAAAGGCAAAACTTGTTTTGTTTTTTCGAACAATACGTTGACTGGGATTCTGCCATCAGGAATAAAAAGGTTGTGTCATTCAGGCCGTTGATTTGGAGTCCAAAGGTGAGAACGCGGTAGGGATCCCGTCAAATGGGAAATGACAATATTCAAGGAAATACCTTTTAGTTTATTTGCTGATAACCCATATAGCTGATCGTTATATTTAAGCCATCCATCATATCCATACCAAAAGTATAATATACCCAGTCATCATCGCCGGTGGAATTTATGGACGTACCGATACTCCTCTTTCCCGTTTTTTCATCAGTGAATACATTTGATTGCTTTACTACTGCTGGTTGAAAATTAGAGTCATCGGTCAATACGCTTATACTGTCACCGATTTTTACGATTCTACCATAATCATAGAATGAGATATCTTCCCATCTAATGTCAAAACTACATAATCCCGTGGTATAACTTATACTAAAAGAAAAATCTGCATAAACATAAACGAGCGTACCTTCTTTAAAGGAAGAGCCTGTTCCGGTCGGAATGTCATATATTTCACCTTGTATGTCATTGGGTGGTGTACCGAAGGCTTGCTCTACCTCTTCGGAGGTGTATATATGCCCCACGATCAAGGCGTAGGCCGTGTCGACATCGTTGCGGTAGATGTACCGGTTATCAATGGCCATATCTGTTCTTTGTCCTTCTTGCAGAATGATAACTTGCCCGTCGCGCTCCACAATGCGGTCTTGGCTTTTGGCGGTGAAACAAGTAACGAAAGCCATAAAAATTACAGCATACCGTAGTGTTTTCATATCGCGTTCTTTTTTATCGGTTTACCATGCATCTTTTAGATTATCAGTGGATTGTCTCCCCTGCTGAAAGCAAATCTG
This sequence comes from uncultured Bacteroidales bacterium, assembly GCA_944325415.1. GTDB lineage: Bacteria > Bacteroidota > Bacteroidia > Bacteroidales > UBA11471 > Caccoplasma. The sequence goes on from CALUZW010000009.1 coordinate 13,578, forward strand.
TCAATTGTTTGGCAGATACTGAATATTATTGATGAGCAAATCTATTTCCGGTGTCATTTGCATCAGCAACCCCAAGATAAGCCAATCATCATCTCCTGAAAAATTCAGCATCAGCCCCATTTCTGTCATGCCGGTTTTCTCATCTATCGTTCTGCTTCCCGGTTCCCTGCGTACAGCCGGATTGGGATACTTTTCGTCAAGAGGTCTATACGAACCGCCTATCGTTAATGGTATTCCATCAAAACAAAGGCTCACATTCTTTTTTTCTATCTGGATTTCGCCCAAACCCGAATAAAAATCCAATGACAAGAACAGACTGTCATAGGTATAAGATATATTACCGTCGAAGGCAACACCATTTTCGTATGAAATGTCATCTTGTATTTTCTGCGGTTTTCCAAAGGCTCTCTCCACTTCTTCGGTCGTATAGAAATGCCCCACGATCAAGGCGTAGGCTGTGTCGACATTGTTGCAGTAGATATAACGGCCGATTATGGATCTATCTGTCTTTGTCCCTTCTTGCAGAATGATGACTTGCCCGTCGCGCATAATTGTTGACTGGCCATATAACGCTTGCGTCGAGATGAAAATGACCAAGCCGAGTATAATTCCTATCTGTTTCATAGTAATATTTATTTTTAATCACAAGGTGTTTTTATTGTTGTATTGCCGTTTGCATCTTTTTCAAATTCAATGCCAAGATATTCTTTCGGGTTAGTTCTACGGTTTTGACTCTTTTGAATTGCCGTTACGTTGCATAATCAATGAGAGGTATGCGCGGTAGGAGTTGGGCATCTCCTTTTGTAAAGAGTCGAGGGTATTTCCAGGCTATCAATTTAATTGCATATAACTTATTTCACTGACTGTTAAATTTAAGCCACCCGACATGTCCTGACCAAATGTATAGTATATCCAGTCATCATCGCCGGTGGAGTTGATGGCGATGTCGATACTCCTCTTTCCCGTTTTTTCATCGATGAATATCTCCGATTGTTCTGCCACCATGGGGTGAAAATGGGGGTCATCGGCCAATACGCTTATATTGTCACCGATTTTTACGATTCGGCCATATTCATAAAATGAGGTATTTTCTCTCCTAACCCTAAATTCACAGAGTCCGCTTTGGCAATCCACCGATAGATATAAATCGTCATAGGTATAAGATATATTACCATCGAAGGCAAAGCCATTTTCGTATGTAATGTTATCTTTGATTTTCTGCGGTTTCCCAAAGGCCCTCTCCACTTCTTCGGTTGTATAGAAATGCCCCACGATCAAGGCGTAGGCCGTATCGACATCGTTGCAGTAGATATAACGGCCGATTATGGATCTATCTGTCTTTGTCCCTTCTTGCAGAATGATGACTTGCCCGTCGCGCTCCACGATGCGGTCTTGGCCTTTGGCGGTGAAGCAAGTAACGAAAGCCGTAAAAATTACAGCATACCGTAGCGTTTTCATATCATGTTCTTTTTTATCGGTTTGCCACATGCATCTTTGACATACATCAATTTATCTAATATGACCTCTAACGCATCGTATGAATATTCCTGTTCCACTCCGCTCTCTTTAGTTATGGGCTTAGGAACCAGCAACGGAATACAATCATAGATTTTCATACCATTCTTTTTCATAGGCATTACTGTACACTTTTTTTGAAAGACCACCGCTATATCCTCTTTGGTTGAGAGTATGACGGTTACATATCCGTAATATCCGTACGGGCAATCGAAAAACAGATAAACCATACTGCTCGGAGAAACCGGTATCATTACGAAATAACAATCTTCTTCGGTCCTGTTACCAATACGTACCTGATGAGACTTTGCCCACCCATCTGACGATTCAAGGTGTATGGTCTTCCCGCAAAAATCATTTGTTATCGTAATGATCTCTATATCACCGCCGTCATCTACAAAATTTTCAGGATCTTCTTCCTTTAATCTTAATGCCTGCTCTGAGAACGCATATTTTTGTAATAATATTTTGTTCCAATAATTCTGTTCTTCATACACGGTTCGATACGGCCCGTAAGTTCGGGCCACTTCGTTGCCATATACTTCTTCCACATACTTTTCTTTTGCGATGATTTTTCCGTTGGCTATTGTGTACAACTCCTCTTCGGCGGAGTAGGCGCACAGACAAGGCATCAACAAAACCACAAGACTCCACAACTTTATGTTTCTCCTTTTCATCATTCTTGTAATCGGCTAATTTAATTGCATATAACCTATTTTACTAACTGCTGTATTGAAGCTGCCGGTTGTATCTACCACAAATCTATAATATACCCAGTCATCATCGCCGGTGGAGTTGGTGGCGATGCCGATACTCTTCTTTCCCGTTTTTTCATCGATGAATATCTCCGATTGTTCTGCCACCATGGGGTGAAAATGGGGGTCATCGGCCAATACGCTTATATTGTCACCGATTTTTACGATTCTACCAAATCCGTAAAATGAGACATTCTCCCTCCTAATCGTAAATCCACAGAGTCCGCTTTGGCAATCCACCGATAGATATAAATCGTCATAGGTATAAGATATATTACCGTCGAAGGCAAAGCCATTTTCGTATGAAATGTTATCTTTGATTTTCTGCGGTTCGCCAAAAGCCCGTTTCACCTCTTCGGGAGAATAGAAATGCCCCACGATCAAGGCGTAGGCTGTGTCGACATCGTTGCGGTAGATATAACGTTGGTCAATGGCCATATTTGTTCTTTCTCCTTCCATCAGCACGACGGTTTGACCGTCGCACTCCACGATGCGGTCTTGGCCTTTGGCGGTGAAGCAAGTAACGAAAGTCATAAAAATTACAGCATACCGTAGTGTTTTCATATCACGTTCTTTTTTATCGGTTTACCATGCATCTTTGACATGTTTCACAAACTTTTCTTTTGCTATGAGAATACTCTCTCTATGGCTCGGCATTGCGTTTATACACCAGCTTGCCGTTCTCTACCACTATGGCATCTTCGTAACACTCTATATCTCCCGAATTTGGGTCTGTATATTCGCTGAGGGGTTTTGTTACATATAAGGGAACCCTGTCGTATTGACCCGCAGAATTCTTCGTCATCGCTCTTACTATACTCCGCTTTTGGTACACGATAGCGATGTCTTTGTCCGTGGATAGTACCACTGTTACATATCCGGGTTGTTCATAGGAACAGTCAAAAAACAAGTAGGCTATACTGGTAGGAGATACGGGAATCGTTACAAAGTAACAATCCTCTTCGGTCGGATAACATTCTATTGATTCCCGATGCGACTTTGCCCAACCGTCGAAATACTCTATATACACAAATTTTTTACTAAGCCGGTTCATTATCGATATTATTTGTATATCACCGCCGTCCTCCTCAAATTTCCCCGGATTTTTTTCTATATACTCTATTGTCTCGGGTGCATGTGCATATTTATATAATTCCACAACATTTACAGCATCGACTTCGCGACACACAAGTCGATATTCACCATACCCGCGAGCCTCTTCACTGCCCGACAAGGTATCTACATATTCTGGTCTTGCGATGATTTTCCCGTCGGCTATCGTGTACAACTGATTAGAATCTATTAAATTGCCTTTATGTCGCATCATCAATAAGAGGTATGCGCGGTAGGTGTCGGGCATCTCCTTTTGCAAAGAGTTGAGGGCTTGCATCAACCGTTGGGGATTGTTCTTGTAAAGTTCTTTCGCGACGGTCTCTTTCTGCACGAAATGGTATAGCTCGGGATAGGCCTGCACGAAGTCGTAGTACTGTGTGAGATCGTTTTTGTCGAGGATTCTCCATATTTTCTGCGTTTGCATATAGGTCTGTTTCAGGCTGGCAAAGCGGATATGTTCGTGCAATTCATAGTCGGAGAGTGTCGATTGCAATGCGGCTATATCGTCGTTGTGCAGGTCAATGGCCGGATTGGCCAGCTTCTTCCGGTACATGGCCAGCCCCTTGACGACGAGGCTGTCGTATTGTGCCTTGCTGCACAGTTCGCCGCGGGGCGATAACAGCAGGTATTGGGTGTAACGTCCCGTCATGCCGGGATAGAGCATGAGAATGGCATCGATGGAGTCTTGGAATTGTGTGTCGATTCTTTGCCGGGCTGCCAGGCGCTTCTCGTCGTTTCTGGGGTAGATGAAGTCGTAGGTGCATTTGCGCCGTTCGCGCAGGGTGATGTAGCGGGCCAGGTCGGCTTCCTTGTTTGAAGGCGTTTTCGCCCATAGCAGGTCAATTTCTTTCGGCCCCACAATATTTACAATCGAGTCGATTTGCGATTTGTACACTTCGTAGGCCACCGACTCTATGATGGTCATGCGCAGTGGCGACGGGTAAGGATATGTTTTGGCCGTGGTACCAGCGGCCCAACCTCCCAGGAGCAGGAGTGCGAGAAGGTAGCGTTTCATATCGGTGATATTATATGCCTTACAAGATATAAATATTGGGCGGAATTTCAAAAATTTTTTACCGTTAACAAGTGAAAAATGTTCCGATTATTTTTGAGAGAACCTTTTTGTGTCGGAGTTGTTGATTTCTATATATAAATCAAAACATAAAATTATGGGAAAGAAAGCGATTGAAATTGTCGATTTGGAAGTGAAAAAATTGGTCGAGACACTCAATCAGGCCCTCTCGGAGGAGTGGCTGGCCTATTACCAGTACTGGATTGGTGCCCGGGTGATGAGTGGCCCCATGCACGGCGAAATCGAAAAGGAACTCTACAAGCACGCCGATGAGGAATTGCGCCATGCCGAGATGTTGGCCCGGCGCATTATCGAACTGGACGGAACGCCGGTGCTCTCGCCCGAAGACTGGCCTCTCCTGTCGAAATGCAAGTACGAAGCACCGGTCGATGCCTACATCGAGTCGATTCTGAAACAGAATCTTGCCTCGGAACGTTGTGCCATACATCGGTATGAAACTCTGGCCCGGCTCACCGACGGGCGCGATTTTACCACCTTCTCGCTGGCTACGCAGATTTTGGCCGATGAGGTCGAACACGAGAGCGATCTCGAATCGTGGCTCAACGACATACGCGTGTTCCGTGAGTCGCTGATGGCCGTGCCGGTGTGAGCTGTTGCCCGAGTTGCCCGTTGTCGGTATGACCGGCAAGTGCTGTCTTCATGTTCCGGCCGGGACGCATGACATGATTGCCGGTGGCATAGCTGTAACTTTCTGCGCCGAAAAGTCGCGATTGGAACAAAGGGTGCTATTTCTATACGAAAAGTCCTATGATAGAGGTGCGATAGGTCTTTTCGTATATTTTTGCGAAAAAATGAGAGGACTTATGGTTAAGAAAGTACGCGATGTCTCTTTTTTCGATATAGTGAACGGAATCGATATGCGTGTAAGCCGTAATGAAGATTTGGCTATGTTCGATTTCGGCAACCGGGATTTTCAGAAGGTGAAGGAAGAGTTGGCATTGAAATACGGGCCCGATGAGGATATTCATTTCCGCAACAGGAGCAACGGGCAATTCTGCTGTATGTTGGAGGGTGCAATGAGCCTGGAAATAAACGGTAGAAGGTACGATTTGCGGGCCGGTGAGGTGTGTTGTATGCTCGAAGACGATTGCTATCGGCTGTTCGATACATCAGAAGATGCCCGATGGTTTGTCATTGTGAATCGGGCCGGCGGGTATATGATGCAGGGTGTCAACAGTGCTTTGCTGCTGATGTCGTTCAAAACCAAAATCGACAGCAAGCGCAGTTTCAGAATGCGGGAAAAAACGGCAGGCCTTATATCGGTTCTTTACGGGCTTATGCGGGAAACTCTCGACGATGAGGCTTTTTCTTACAAGGATAATATCGTTAAGAGCTATATGCACATCATGTTTTACTACCTCTGTTCCGATTTCCTGACCGAAGATTCTCTGGTTGAGGTGCGGCCACCTTCCCGGCAAGATGAATTGCTGTTGCAGTTTACGCGCCTGGTGTCGGAGAATTACAAGGAGCATCGCAAGGTATCGTATTACGCCGACAAGTTGTGCCTCACACCCAAATATCTCTCCACGACAATCTATGAGGCGGGTGGAAGATATGCCCGCGATATCATTGCCGAATTTGTGGTGTGCGAGGCCAAGCGTTGCCTGCTCAACACTACCATGACCGTGCAGGAAATCAGCGATTATCTGCACTTTTCGTGTCAGAGCTTTTTCGGCAAGTATTTCCGTGAGCACACCGGCGTCTCGCCGCAGGCCTACCGGCAATCGCCTTTCTGAGTGCCGCAGCGCCTCCCGGCAACGACTTTGTGCCGGTGTGGGCGACCTCTTAAAGAAAACACGGGCCGGGGAATTTCGGATTCCCTGGCCCGTGTCGTGTGGAGGTGGAGAGATTCGAACTCTCGTCCAAACGAGGAAACAATATGCTTTCTACATGCTTATCTCCGCTTCGATTGTCGGGCGCGCACAAGACCGGAGCCACCAATACGCGCCTTAGCCCCTAAGATTTCACGGTCGCCCCGGGGCGAGACTTCCGCTATTTCCGATATTCTTGCACCACCTGTTCGGTACGCTTCGGAACCACAGCAACCGGGTGATGTCTCGTTCCGGCAACTGTTGCCGGAATAAAGCTAACCTACTGTACTTCGATTAAGCAGCGAGAGCGTAGTTGTTTTCGCCAGTTAAATTTTTGATGTCTGAGATTATAGAGCCAGGCAACGAAGCTCTGCATGCTTACATACCCTTTCTACCCGCTGTCAAAACCGGTCACCCCCATGGTGAGATGTGTGAGGTATGTCTCCTGCTTCCCGACGGTACAGGCACCGCCACTGGCCGCACCCTTTCGTAGGAGCAGGACTGCAAAGATAATAACTTTTCGGGAGAAAATGCCGTCTCTGCCGTAAAAAATGTGTGGGAGGGCACACACACTCTCTCCCGGTCGGTCGCCTTTACCCGGGACTCTTGTCTAAAAAGAGTGAAAAATAGAGTGTAAAAAATAGTAAGCAATAGCAACAATTTCGCAATAATAGTATTACCTTTGCGCAAAAATAGCGAAACGATGACAAACGAATTGGTGGGTATTGCGGTCGCCAAGCTGCGAAACAAGCTGCACAGGCTTATGAAACAGCGGTATATGGTCGAGGCCGAGATTCAGATTACGGTAGAGGAGTTTATGCTCCTGAGCATGATAGAGGAGAAGACCGACCAGATTTTGCAGAGCATTGCTCTGGCCACGGGAAAAAACAAGTCGGTTGTCATGCGCATGATCGACTCTTTGGAGCGCAAAGGGCTGGCCCGTCGCACGGTCAATCCCGACGACCGTCGGGAAAACCTGTTGAGCATTACCGCCGAAGGCGAGAAGGTCGTTGCCCGTTTCCGGGCTATCGACCGCCGGCTTACCGAGGAACTCTTCGATGGTATCCCCGCCGAGAAGATAACCCATTTCTTCGAGGTCGTCGATGAACTGTCGAGGCGGGCGGGCTCCCGGTAAAAGCCCTTTTTTTTATCCATATAGTTGCTATTGTAAACAATTTGTAATCTCGGGTCGTGGAAATTTTTGTGTTGTTTATGTTGTGTAACGGGAGGTTCTTCTCCGTTGGGGTCAGGCTGGTTGGCTGCCTTTGCGTATGAGTATGATGACCTGCACGGCCACGTCGAAGAAGACGATTTTCCCGTTGGCGTTTTGGGCAATATCACGTTCGGCCAGGCGGAAGAGTTCGCACAGCTCTTCAATGTTGGCCCCGTTGATAAACGGTGCAAAGCGGGAGAGAAACTGACTCTCTTCGGGGCGGGTATAGTTCAGCTCCGGACGATGTTGGTTGTAGATGAAACTTTCGCGCAACATCTGCTGGCAGTATCCGATAAACCGTTTCTCGCTTTCCCGTCCCAAAGCTGCCACCTCTTCGCTCCATCGTTTAAGCTCTTTGACCTGTCGGGCATAGGCCTGCCGCATGAGGGTAACAAAGAGGGTGAAGAAACGTTCCCGTTCCTCGCTCAACTGTATGGCTTCGAGTGCTTTCAGGTAGTCGCCGGCAGCGGTGTGCGCTACGGCATTGGCCGTCTGCGAGTCGAGGCCGTGGCGCTGTTGCAGGGCCGTTGCTATCGTGTCGGTGGCAAGAGGGGGCACCTTGATGCGCTGGGTGCGTGAGCGTATGGTTTCAAGTATCTTTTCGGGGTGGTCGCTCACGAGTAGAAACAGCGTCTTGTCAAAAGGTTCCTCGATCAGTTTCAGTATGGCGTTGGCACAGGCTTCGTTCATGAGGTGGGCTTGCCAGATAATCATGATTTTGTATTCCGACTCAAAACTTTTCAGCGTCAGTTTGCGTATGATTTCGTGTGCCTCGTGTACATAGATGAGCGGCTGGCTGTTGCCGGTGGCCAGGAACTGCTGCCAACTCTCGGCCGAGGGGTAGGGAGTGGCTTTCAGGTAGTCGCGCCACTCGGCTATATAGTCGTCGCATACGGGCTCTTTGCGCTGTTTCTTGTTGGCGATGGGAAAGACGAAGTGCAGGTCGGGGTGCATCAGGGCCGAAATCTGTCGGCACGAGGGGCAAGTGCCGCAGGCGTCGTTGTCGCTGCGGCCGGTGCATTGCAGGTAGCGGGCATAGGCGATGGCCAGCGGTAGAGTGCCGGCCCCGTCGCTCCCCTCGAAGAGTTGGGCGTGGGCTATGTGGCCGCTCTTGACCGTGTCGATGAGGCGGCGTTTCAGTTCGTCGTGTCCGATAATATCCTTGAAAAACATCGCTTTCAGTTTTTTTATGACGCTTGCGGGTGAAAAGTCGGTTTCGCGGGAGAGGCGGGCTGGGCTTCTGATTGTGGTACCGGCGGCGGTAGCGGGCATTGTGTGGACGACGCCCCCCCTGGGCCGGCGGGGTCAATACACGGCTGCGGCTACTCGTCGCACACTTTCGGTGGCCATGAGCGAGTAGAAGTGTATGCTGGGCACCCCTTTCTGTTTCAGCTCCTGAGCCTGGGCGGTGCACCACTCTATGCCCACCTCCCGGGCGGCGTTGTCGTCGCGGCAGGCAGCCAGTGCGCGGGCCAGTGGCTCGGGCAGGTCGACGTGGAATACCTTGGGCAGCACCGTCAGCTGGTGGGTCGAGGTAATGGGTTTCAGTCCCGGTACGATGGGTACGGTGATGCCTTCGGCCCGGCAGCGCTTGACAAAGTCGAAGTACTTCTGGTTGTCGAAGAACATTTGGGTTACCACATACGAGGCGCCGGCATCGACTTTGGCTTTGAGGTATCGCAGGTCGGTCTCGGGGTTGGGTGCCTCGTCGTGTTTCTCGGGGTAGCCGGCCACACCGTAGGAGAAGGGAGAGGTGAGGGTCATGTGCGACCCGTCGAGAAAGTATCCCTCGTTGAAGCGGTTGACCTGTTGTTGCAGGTCGATGGCGTGAGCGTGTCCCTCGGGCGAGGGGGTGAAGCGGGCCTCGTGTTTGGCCTTGTCGCCCCGCAGAATGAGCAGGTCGGTAATGCCCAGGAAGTTGAGGTCGATAAGGGCATATTCGGTCTCACTTCTGGTAAAACCGCTGCATATCAGGTGCGGAACGGCGGGTATATGATACTTGTACTGTATGGCGGCAGCTACGGCTACGGAGCCGGGGCGGCTCTTTTCCGATACCCTCTGGTAGAGGCCGTTGTCGGTAGCCTTGTAGATAAGCTCACTCCGGTGAGAGGTGATGTTGATGTATTTGGGATCGAACTCGCGCAGCGCGTCGATGGTGTCGAAAACTTTGCTTATGCTGTTCCCTTTCAGCGGTGGGAGTACTTCAAAGGAGAAGGCCGTTTGACGGCTGTTTTTGATTATTTCGGCAACATTCATTGTATCATATTTTACGGCAAAAATACGTTTTTTATCGGTTGGAAACGACTTTTTGAAAGAGAATTTCGCTTAAAACTTTTCTATCATCTATTTCCGATGCTCCTTGCTGATGGGTTGTTATCACCTTTTTTTTAAATAACAATCGGGTAAATATGTATGATAATGAAATAAAAACTAAAAAATGTAAAAGTATCGATTTGTAGTCAAACAAATCTTGCCTTATTTGTTATAATTATGTACATTTGAGAACAGTGTTTTTCATGGTATTAAATTTAGGTTACGAAGATTGGTTATCGGGAGATAATCAATCTTTTTTATTTTTTGTAAATGTGTTTAATAACATGTTTTAGTAAACAAAATGGAATGTTTTTTGTTTGTGGAAGAGAGATAGTCCTAAGGGAAAGATTGATATGCGCAATATGAACTCTTGGTTTGCTTATTGCGTGTGTAAGGTTATATATTAATTTTTTCAGATTTTTTCAGCAAACTATTTTTTTTTAATCCATAAAAATATTATCTTTGCCTAAAATATTTCAAATGCAAAAAGACCTTTGTCATTAGGGGATATAAAGATATAGAAAATAAAGGCTCGTTTGATGAAAAATGTTGTGTTGATTATTGTTTCTCTTTTTAATTTTTGACTCTTCCCCAAAGAAAGAGTCTTTTTGATGAATGTTATACTTTAATGTTGAGTCATGGAAATGACTTTAATAACGAAAAAACTATTTTATCGATGCCTGTCGATAATTAAGAGCCGAAGCATACGATTGGCTGTGGGGGGGTTGTGTGGTATTTTTCTTTCTCCGCTCACGGCTTCTGCTCAGGATATGGCCTTGAAGACCAATGCTCTGGGTTGGGCTACGTTGTCGCCAAATGTATCGTTTGAATATCGTGTTGCCCCCAAATGGACACTCGACTTGTCGCTTAGCTACAATCCTTTCACCTTTAACGACAACAAGAAGTGGCGGCATATTTCGGTACAGCCCGAGGCCCGATACTGGATATGCGCTCCTTTCGGAGGTCATTTCGTGGGGGCGCATCTGTTGTATATGCACTATAACGCGGGCAATGTACATCTGCCGTTCGGCATTTGGGAGCAGTTGCAACGCTATCGCTTCCAGGGAAATCTCTATGGCGGTGGTCTCGTTTATGGCTATCACCATATCATCAACAAGCGATGGAGCATAGAGGGTGTCATCGGCTTGGGCTTTGCGCACACCTGCTCAAAATATTACCGTTGTAAAAACTGCGGTCGCTATATGGGAATCGCAAAGAAAAACATTTTTATGCCTACGAAGCTCTCGCTTTCGGTGGTATATGTAATTGATTAATGCCATGAATAAGATAATAGCCTGTATTATATGTGCGTTGGTCGCCATGAACATTCCGCAGAGAGTGCTGGCGACACTGTCTGTTCCAGTGTGTCAGGTATTGGCCGACACTGCATTTGTGCATGATACGGCACGGGTGGTAAGTACCCGTCTCTGCAACGGGACTCTTGTGGCCGATACCTCCCTTATGGTATCTACCCGTTATGTGGTAAGACAGGCTTCCAGGACAGATGCTCCGGCCGTTGCTCCTGTTGTTTCCGATACCCTGGCCGTGCGTAACGTTTCGGGTCTTGGAATGCCCGATACATTATTTGTGGAGTGGAGCGACAGTCTTGTCCTTACGCTGCAATTCCCTCTTACCGTTTCGAAACGCGAAGTGAAGAAAGACTATTGTCTCTGGTTCACCCCCTCATTGTGTGGCGAGAGCGATACAATGTCGCTCCCGGCCGTGGTGTTCCAAGGTAAGCGGCACCGTCGCTACAACACCCGCAAGGCATGGCTCGACGGTCGACAGGAGTGGTACCCCTCGGTGCCCAAGTCGGCACCCGGCGACACGCTGTGGTATACGATGCAGATAGCCGTGAAACCGTGGATGCGTTACGAAAACCTGACCCTCTGTCTGAATCGGGAGAAGGAGGGCTGTTGCTCGGTCGATACGCTCGACCCGCAGTGTCGGGAGCCGTTCAGGTATATCCCGCCCTATTATCCGGAGCTGCCGCTGATTCTACCTCAGATATATCCGTTGGCTGTAGAAAATCCTGTGCTGCATCACCTCTCCGAGTACCGTCCCTACGATGGTACGCAGGTGTTGCGTAAAGAGCCGGGAGCGCTCTATGTTTACTATCCGGTGAATCGTTACGCTCTCGATGCCCAATATCGCTCCAACAACGAGACACTCGACAAGATTATCGAACTCACCTCCCGTGTAGCAGCCGATACGGCAGCCGATGTGTGCTTTATCGAAGTTATCGGTCTGGCCTCGCCCGAGGGACCGCTTGATTATAATATCCGTCTGGCCCAGCAGCGTGCCGAGGCGTTGGCCCGTTACATTCAGGAGCGCACCGGCTATCCCGATTCGCTCTTCCGGCTCATCTCCGGAGGTCCGGCATGGGCGGAGTTGCGCGATATCGTTTCCGATATAGACTCGTCTTGGACGTACCGGACCAGTCTCCTGCAACTCATCGACTCCGTGGCCGACCCCGTGGCCAGAGAGCGTGCCTTGCGTCGCCTTGATGGCGGAGAAGCCTACGGGTCTCTTTGTCGCAAGGCGTTGCCTGAGTTGCGTAACGCCGGGTATGTACGCATTTATTACGACAATGCCCCCGACCGTGTGGCCGTTATCATCAATCGGGCTATCGGTCTGCTTAACAGCGGTTATCCGGTTGAAGCACAGACCATACTCGAAACAGTAGCCTACGACCCTCGCAGTTACAACGCTCTGGGTAATGCCTGCTATGTCAATGGCGATATGACCCGGGCTATTGATTATTTGCAACGGGCTGCCGATACAGGCGATGAAGCCGCAGCCCGCAACCTCCATCTGATAAAACGTCGCATGGCCGTCGTTGCGGAGTAAGCACAATAAATAGTATCATTTTTCAAGGGAACCTTAGTTCGATGAAGGAAAAAACAGAGTAAGACACACCACAAATTCAATAAATAGTTTCACCAAAAAAAAAAAAACATGAAAAAAACATGGAGATTTGCCCTGGCCTGTGCAGTATTGGTTTCAGGGGTCGCATTTACAGCTTGTAGCAGCGACGAAGAAGAGTTATTGACAGGAGGTACCGATGCGGCGGTAGTGCCCGGTACATCGCAAGAGGTAAAGACACAGATTAGTATCTCTGTTCCGCGGGCCAAAGTGCAACGTTCTACGGCCGACTATGTACAACAAGACGGTTCGACGTTTAAAGGTATGGAAAAAATCTATCTCCTGCCGTTTGCCAATCTGGGTGTAGATGGTTATGTACAAGGTACATCTACGTTTGCCGGTAACCAGCAACAGCTCGACAATATCGGTAGTGATGCGTTGAACTCTGGGGTGCAGACCTATACCAACGTAACATTGCCCTATGGCGACATTGCTTTCCTCCTCTATGGCGAAGCACCCAGCAGCTCGGTAAAGAACCAGTTGACGGCCAGCTACGAGAGTGTACCCATGGCTACCTCGAATACGCCTGCTGATATCACCTTCTCGTTGACCAATATTGACGAACCGACTGGCCTCGACGCTTTCTCGACCGCATTGAGAAACCTGCGTACCGATATCGCTGCCGTGAAGACAGAAGCAGAAAATGCATCGGCAACCAACGATGCTGTCTATCAGGTGGCCAATAACCTGGTTGCTGCCGGAGCCTCTTCGGTGGCCCAAGTGCAGATGGAGTATTTGCTGAATGCTTTGGAGACAGCTGCCAACTCTTCCAGCTCGGCAACCCCTTCTTCTTCTTCTTATCAGACTGCCATCAACAACCTGAAAGCCGAAATCACCGCCGCAAAAGCTGCCGTAACCACTTTCTATGGCAGCTATGGCGATATGCCGGTGGCTGTATATACTTTCGATTGGAGCGCTTCGGGTACCTCCGACCTGGCTACGATGGATACCGATATCATTGAGACCGGTTCGCAACTCAGCTATCCGACCTCGCTCTATTACATGACCAATGCCTTCCCCATCGACTATACCAGTAGTGCGGTATCCGATGGTAGCTGGGGTGCTGACGGTCTGTGGACGAGCGGTTTGAGAGCTACGATTTCGGCCGCTACAACCAAAATAGCTCTGAACAAGACCGTAAACTATGCCGTAGGTCGCCTCGACGTGAAAGTAAAAGCCAACGCCGATGTGCTGAAAGCCAATGCCGCCGATGGTACCAGTGAAACCAATGTAAATGTCGTAAATGGTGGAACCTCTGCTTTCACTCTTACCGGTGTGATTGTAGGTGGACAGCCTGCCGAGGTTGACTGGCAATTTGCCAATACGACTGCAGATTGGAAAAACATGGTTTATGACAACGATGTCGTAGCTACAGCTGCCAATATCGCCTATGCTTCAGATTTCAGCGGCGTAGCTGTCAGCTCCTATGTTTTGGGATTGCCCTCGCAAGTGGTTACGGCTCAAGGTCAGGCACCCGTGAATATTGCATTGGAAATCACCAACAACGGCCCTGCTTTCTATGGTAAGGCTATAAATAACCAGCCTTCAATTATTCCTTCGGGAGCAACTTTCTATCTTGTAGGAAAACTTGATCCCTACTCTGCGGTTGGAACTACCCCCAACCAGGTATTTGCTTCGGACTACTACACAACGGCCAACCTGAACATCTCTTCGCTCAAAAACGCCTATGCCACCTTGCCCGACCTTACCTCGGCTCAACTTGAATTCTCTCTCAAAGTTGACCTTACCTGGAAGCAAGGTATCGTGATAGACGAAGATATTGAATAATCTTTTTGGGATTATAACCCTATAATGTAAGGAGAGGGGAACGTTGGTGTTCCCATCGTTCCCCTCTTCATTTTCACAAATAAGAATTTTGATACTTCTCAAATGCCCGATAATTTATCGACATACCGTTTTTCTCTCCTGAAAAGGTGGCCCATGCTCGGCGCCGCGATAGGATTGCTCCTGACTACTTCGTGCATCAACGAAGACCTGTCGGAGTGTGGTTCGTATTGCGATTTTCATTTCCGCTTCACCACCGAGTTGAGCATGGAACAGGTTGTTACCGACAACCTCTCGACAAATGCCGCTGAACAGGAGATGGCCCGACTGCTTGTCGAGAAATTTAATCCAGCCTTTTCGGGCGAGATACACCATCTCGAAGTGCCTTTCTTTGAAAGCGAAAGCCGCTCTGCCGCTCATAACGAGATAGTTGAGGCTGGCGGTACCAATGAGGTATCTTACTCGCTTTATCTGCCGCAGGGTACCTATCATCATGTACCTGTGGCCAATGTCGCTACCGAGGCGGTTTGTGCTTCTTCGGGGCATCACCACCTCGACCACTATGCAATAAGTTATATTGACAGTGATACCCTTGAATCATTCTCTTACGGTATCTATCACGCCACACAGAGTGTCGAGTGCGACGGAACCGACAAGAATATACACATACCACTTACAATGACCAACAGTGCGGTGGCGCTGGTACTCACACCGGCCGTCGACAGTGTTGAGTCGTACATCGTCAATACCGCGGCCGGCTACTCCTTTGCCGACAGCACCTACGACTTCTCTTCGCCTACCATCGTGCGCACCTCCAACGTGCTTACCGACGATATGGTGGCTTCCTACGGAATATGTTTCCCGTCGAAGGCCGAAGAGCCCGTGCAGCGCGCCACATGGAGCGATACCGAATACTGGCAGATGCACGTCTATGTAACCCGTGGCGGGAAAACGACCCGCAACATACTCTCTGTCCGGGAGCCGCTGGCTGCCGGAGAACCTAAAATTCTGAAAGCAACCATCTCCGACGACGGAGAGATTATATATCACGGCGCCGAAGTTTCTGTCTCGGTTACTCTCGACTGGAAACCCGGCGGTGACCATAACATTGAAATATGATAAAGATGTTGAGAAAACTGTTTGTGATATTGTTGCTGGCAGCCTTGTTTGCACCCCTTGGTTGCGGCAAGGATGAGGTAGTGGATCTAACCCGTTATCGCACGGTTGTGATACGTGTTCCCGCCGATACCTACTTCGGACAGCGCACACCCGGCGACCCCGGAGAGGCATCGACTCTGCAAATACCCAGTAACCTCTACTTCTTTACCATCTATACGCCGCGAAATGTCCAGGCCGCAACACCCCTTGTGTCGGCGTTTCTGATAGCGCAGATTTCGTCCGACTCCTGGACCCCGGTTTCCGATGCAACGGGTACGGTTATCAGTTATCAGCGCACGGTGCAGCTGCCGCTGCCCGATGCCGACGAAGTAACTCTTTACGTCGTCGCATCGCACGACCCATTGGCCGATATGGAGACACTGGTGGGGCAGGTGAGGAGCGGTGCCGTAACACTTGACGAGCAGGCAGTCTCCTCCTTGCAGCTCGCACCCGTACAGGCCGATGGCTCTTCGGTGAGCATAGCCGATGTCTATGCCGGCAGCGGCCTGCTGCTGACTGACGAGAATGCCGTAAACGAGACTATTGTATGTTACCATGTGGCCGCCAAGTTCGACGTTATCTACAACCTTTCCGACGACTTCCGTGCCGGTGGTGCCTTTTCTGCTTGGCACGTTAAAGCCTTTACCCTCAAAAACCGTATAGGTAAAGGCTTTTATTTCCAACCGACGGCCAACAGCTATGTGGCACAGGAGGCCTTGCCCGATTATACATTTGACCCCGGACCGGGTAATAATTTTTACGGCCGGTTCGATCTCTATATTTTTCAACCGTCTGTTATGGAATTTCCCTGGACGGTAACCCTTACCGATGGTACAACGGAAAGATTTTTGAACGGTATGTCGACCGCTACCGACGTGTCGACCGGATATGCCGCCTATTTCCGGCTGAATTTAACCATAAATGGTATCGGCAGCGATACCGGTAATGAATGAAAATGGCTATAACGATTATGATGCGATGGAGTAAATTTTTATCGGCGGTTATCGCCTTCTTGATATGCGCGGCATCGGTTAGCGCACAATCCTCCCTGCGCCGTTACGTTGATGCGAAGAATGGTGCGTACGCAAACGATGGATTGAGCTGGACTTCGGCCAAGAATAATTTACAAGATGCCATCAACGACCTGGCGTCGTATATGTCGACCAACAGCATAACCGAAGGCGGCGAAATATTTGTGGCCGAAGGGGTTTACTATCCGTCAGAATCGACCGAAGAGGGCAGCACTCTTTTTTCTTCATTTAAGATGCAGGAGGGTATTACCGTTTATGGAGGCTTTCCCGCGGGAGGCAGAGAGTCGGCCGGCGACAGTTATATCGAAGATCCTGCGTTGCGTCCCATGACAGACAACCATGACTACGGGTGGCAATTCAAGTACGAGACCGTACTCTCCGGCGATTTGCTCCCCAGCAACACGGCTACTTTTGCGTGGAATGAGGCAACCCAGAGTTACACGATGACATTTCCCTCGAACGTTTATCATGTGGTATGGTTTGCTTCCAACGGCTTTGCTGCCGACGGCACACCAGTATCTCTTCGGCATGAAGCGGTACTTGACGGTTTTACCATCAAGCACGGTTATGCGTCCGATGCATCATTTACGGGCGTGCATTATAGTCGGGGTGGAGGCGTTTATCTGGTAGACGGTGGCGTTGTACGTAATTGTGTTATAACAGAAAATGCGGCCATAGAACGCGGCGGTGGCATCTATCTCGACGGCGGAGGTCTTGTGGAGTCGTGTTATGTACACCGTAATGCCACTACCGGAGGGACAGCAAGAACTGAAGGTTACGGAGGTGGCATTACATTGTGTGATGGCGGAGATATAAAATATTCGATGCTGGTGAATAATTACGCTGTAAATGGCGGAGGATTGGCAATCTATAATTCAGGAGACGCCGGTAGCCAGTTGTCCGACCATCTCAATATGGCGGCGGTTTCTTCTGTGGTTGCCAATAATACGGCATCGAGCGAAGGCGGCGGCGTGTATATGCGTAATGGCGGTATTCTCAATAACATGACAGTGGTCGCCAATCGTTGCAACGGTACGGGTATCACCTTGAACGGTATAGAGAATGGAAAAAGTGCGGGTGTATATGTTGAAAATTACGCCTGTATCATCAACTCTCTTTTCTGGGGAGGAACCGTTGGCTCGACAGGTATCGTACAATATTACCACCGGCCCGATGCCGATAAGACCGGCAGCCTGACCTCTTTGGTACTGTACTCGGCATTCTCTGACCAAGCCGTTACCGAGTGGACCTATACTTATCGCACTTCCATACTTTCTCTCGAACGGGAAAACGTTCCTGTATCGTCCGGCACAAAAGATTATCCGGCCTTTATCAATCCGCCTCTTGATGCAAATCGGTTGGCTCTCTCGGGGGTCTTAGATGATGTTCCCGATTATGATACCCGTTATTCCTGGCGGCCGGCGTCGGTATCGCCGGTGAGAGAGTATGGCCGGAAGATTTCCGATATCTCGGCTTTGTCGGCCTATCCGCTCGACCGGGCAGCCACTACGGTCGATATATGTGGCGACGCATACAGTATATGTCCGTCTTTGGGGGCTTACCGTATCAACAATACATTGATTACTCCCTATATATCTGGCGATACAGTCGCGCTGTTTGTCGACCCCGAAATCAACAGAATAAATCAGAATGGCCTTGGTCGCAGTTGGGACGCTTCATTGGTCTACCTCAACGTGGCCCTGTCGCATTTCCGCGACAATGCCGCGGCTTATGCCGGGAAAATCAAGCGTATCTATGTCAAGGAAGGCACCGTTTCGCCTTTGTGTGCCTACACCAATACCCGCTATCTTTCGGCCGGTATACAGATGGTCTCGGGGGTCGAGCTTTATGGCGGCTACGCCCGTTCTCTTACGGGAACCGACCGTTCGGTGCGCAATCCGGTCAAGTATCGCTCAATTATCGACGGGAAAGTTGGAACCGATGAGTATGTCTATCATTGTGTCATTTTCAAGGAGGTTTCAGATGCAGTACTTGATGGTTTCCATATTATCAACGGAGATGCTACGCTTACCGGAGTGGAAACGGCACTTATCAAGAATGGGGGCGGTATTGTATTGGCAATTGACCCCGAGACAGGAGTTGTGGGCGATGGATCCATGACAGGAAACGTGGTGCGAAATTGTCTCGTTGAGAATTGTGTTGCCAACAAGGGGGCAGCTCTCTATGCCAAACCCCACCAAGGTGCTAAATTCGATTTGAAAATGACCAACTGTGTTATTAATAACAATACAGCGGAAGATACAGAATCGGGCTTGGCTTCGGCTATCTGTTTTGACATTCCTGCACAAGGAAACGACGAGATAAAAATAGAACTCGACCACCAGACAATTGTAAAGAATGTTGGTTATGGCGTTTGTGCTACATTACCGGGAAAGGTTTCAATTATAGATAGTTGGGTGTGGAGCAACGCTTCTAAGGCCTATGACGACTGTACCCGTCTCTCATCTGACAGTGTCCTTACCCTGAAAAATGTAACGGCTACATATTGTGCTTTTGATGCGGGCGCAGGTTACAACGACAATGGAAACTTCTCGACACTTACGTATAACAAGAGCGACGCCAACTATCCGATGTGCGAGAATCCCACCCGTAACATAGGCCGCACACTTGATGCATTCAATACCTATAACGGAGGGCTCACCGACTATATGCCCTCCAATATGAATCCTGTCGTGAACTGCGCCAGCGACGACCCCGATCCCGCCGATACCGACATCACCACCGTCAATTCGCGGCAGGCGGGCGGTGCTCCCGACTTGGGTGCATATGAGAACTCGCGCCTCCCCCTCAAAGGTTCGGTATTCTATGTGCGCGACTACCGCAACGACGACGGTACCGTCGACCTCACCGCCGGCGGCGACGGTCTCTCGTGGGCGACGGCCATCAACGGAAATGCCATTTACGACCTCACCACTTCGACCATGATTGCCGACTCGACGGCAAGCAGCCGTTATGTAGGTTACTATGATGCATCAGCACGCCCTTATGGCGAACAGTCCAATGCCAGTCGTCCATTCTGGACAGCCAATAGCCGGGTAAACAACGTTTATCGCATCACCAATACCCGAGAAGAACGTTACGTAGGAGGTTTACAGTATGCCGTAGAGAAAGCCTTGATAGCAGCCAGAGATTCCTCTCGATGCCTTGAAGTGTGGGTGGCCGGCGGCACCTATACCGATTACAAAGGCTTTGTCATACGCGATTCGGTGTCTGTAAAGGGAGGATTCCCTAATTATGGAAATCCTGGTGATAATGAACGGCATCCCCTTATAGCCGAAGGCATACCTCTCAGCGAAGAAAACAGTAACTATGCCAATAATGTGTCTGATTATGAAACGATTTTACAGATACAGGCCGAGGCACCCGTTACCGTAGATGATGCAGTGCGAGGCATATATAGAGTGGGTCAGATTCAAAACAGTATGCGTAAAACAGTGCTTTATCAGCCCGATGTATGTCTACCCACCTATGCTCCGTTAGGAAAAACCTATGCACATGGTTCGTCAAACTCTTCAAATGATGAAAATGAATATTCCAATAAGTATCGCGATGACTATCTTCATTATGCCGGAAATCCTGTCTGGGACGGTTTTACCATTCGACACGGGTTTATTGCGGGTGTATCATCAAATCGAGATGGAGGTGCAGGTGTACGCATGTTCCAAGGGGTAACCATACGCAATTGTGTAATAAGAAATAACGCTTATTTTGCGGATATTCCTTCCGGTGCTTTATATGATATATACGATAGAACCGGGTGGACTGCTCGAGCTTCGTCGGAATATTCCGGGAATCGTGTGAGCCAACTTCTTGATGGAAACAGACGTACTTTCTGGCACTCTGATTACGGACTTTTTTCTCATGACGAAGCACCATTTATTGTCGAAATAGATATGCAGGAAGAAAAAGACCTTAATGCAGTCTATTGGGTACAAAGAACGGTCGGTAACGATAACGGTAAGATACAGAGCTATCGTATATATGTAACATCGAGCAGAGTCGACAATTTGAACGACGTTGCGAATTTGGGAGAAGAGTATCTGGCGGCAGATGTATCTAATGCTTCTATTCCTAACGTGTTTGTCCCTATACAGCTGAACCGAAGAATGACCGGCCGTTATGTATACGTATATATAAGACAAGGATATGGCGGATTTGGTTCCGGATCGGAATTTTATGCAGGAAAAGCTTATTACGGTGATGACGTAATAGCTGGAGAAAATAAATTAGAAAATGATAATCCTCGTTCACGAGGCGGCGGAGTTTATTGCGACAGCGGTGAAAGTCATGATGGAGCTATTGAGAATTGTTTTATCTACCACAATGTAACGACAGGTTATTCAAATGATAATGATTCATATGGCGGTGGTATGTATATGATTTCGGGTACAGGTTATAATCTTCTCGTGAGCAATAATTATGCACAAAATAATGGAGGAGGAATCTTTATTGAAGATGCCACCTTCTACAACAATACCGTAGCTTATAACGGTTCGCGAGGAACCGGCGGCATGCACCAGTTCACGGCTTCCAGCGGCACTGCGATTGCCATGAATGTATTCAATACTATTTTTTACGGTAATTCTGGATATGCGATTAATGCCGCGGATACCATGAATATGAATCCTTTGCGCAACTGTTATGTGCAGACTACCACAGCTATGCCTTCGGGGGTAACAAATAAGATATTGGCTGCCGACGGAAATATGCAAGGTACGGCTTTAGCCAATCCTTTTGAACGCGGTTCTAATGCCTTGTCCGAGAATAACTACCGGCTCTCGGGTTCATCGTTGTGTGTCAATGCGGGTCTTAACGAACCTACCGACCCCAATGATGCCTCCAAGCGTGTTTCTCTTCCGCTTACCGATGTCGATTTTGCCGACCGTATACAAGATTGTACCATCGATATAGGTGCATACGAGTATAATGGAGCCTACGATATTACTCCCGAAGAGATAGAATTGGTGATAGGGGGTATAACGTATGAAAAAGTTTATGCCTATTATGTTTCTTATAGTGGTGCTGATGGAGGAAATGCTTCGGCTTCAAGCCCGGAAAATGCAGCTTGTTGGATGAAGTTGCAGAAAGTCCTTGATGCAGCAGGTCGACAGAAAGCGCAAACCCCCAATATCCCTTGTGTGGTGAAGGTGGCCGGGAGTCATGCCCCTTATGCTCCGCGGCGCACAACCGTAGTCCCCGGCGAAAATCAGTTGGTCGAGGAAGATGAAGACGTGCGCAGCTATGCCCTTATAGTGCCGCGTGGAGTTGAGGTTTGGGGAGGTTACGATGAAACATTTACCGAGGTCTCGCGCGATATCCCCGGCAACAAGACTACGTTTAAGGCCGAATATGTATCGGCGGCCGATACATCGCTTATCAATACCTATCATGCGGTAGTATTTACCGATCTCCTTTATGATGTCAATGGTGAGCCCATGCGCAACAGCGACAATACCTACCAACGTATTCCGGCCGAAGCCGGCTATGCTGTCTTGGACGGACTTTTCATTACGGGTGGAAACGCTGATGGTTCGCTGCACGAAGACGATTGTCGCGGAGGCGGTATTCTGGCAGAATCGTATTCTCATATACGTAATTGTATTGTGCGGGAAAATTCCGCGACAGAAGAGGGTGGAGGCATATATTTAAAATCCGGAGCTATCGTATCGGGTTCTCTCATTTGTAATAATAGTGCCAACGTAGGCGCGGGATTGTATATCGACAGTCAGAATGGTTCTGATTCAACATATATCGTCACTTCGACAATAGTCCAGAATTCCGCACTTGGAGAGGGTGGTGGAATCTATTTTACAGACCGTCACTTAAATGTCAATTCTTCGGTGTTCTGGGGGAATACGGCCAATTACGCCAAAGATGTATATGGTAATTATAATGGCGATGAGAATGGAAAATATCCGTTTTCTTATGTAGCTGTGGAAAATTTGTTGGTACCAGGCTTGAACAACCGTTCGGTATCGTCGGATAATGATGGAGGAGTACGTTTTGTTGAGAACGACTCTCTGTACATGATAGAAGAGACGTCGATATTGGTGGCTGCCGGTATGCCTGTGGCCGAATATGCCACGTGGATTTCAAATACGGAGATGTCTACTCATGACTTTGCCGACATGGTGCGTATGACGGCCGATAACATAGATATAGGTGCCCGTGCATTGGGCTACTCGGTTTCACCTCCCGAGAATGTTCTTATTCAACGCATTTTCGTTACTGATGGTACGGTCCTGCATGAAAATCTCGAACAACTCCTGTCGGCACAATTGTCGGGTAGTGATACGCTTTATCGGGTGAGAGGTGCATCGTTTGTCTATCCTATGTATGAACTCTATGATGCGTTGCGTTATATCAAGCATGTCCGCAGTAAAGAGGAGCCGTTGATTGCGGGAACCGAGAATAGAAATCTTCTTTTTGAGATATATCTCTCGGGAGGTACATTCATACCTCGTGAAGCAAGTGATGGAACGACCGTTGAGAATGCCCGTACATCGACTTTTACCATTCCCGAGGGTGTCTCGATTTACGGAGGCTTTTCAGGGAAAGAACTTTATTGCCAGGAAACCGATAAAGGAAATCATACCGTAGCGGGCATCGATTTTATCGGAGGTTCCAGTACCGACTATTTGTCAGAACGTGAGCGAATCGACATGAATGGCAATGCTATTATCGAGCCGTGGGAGTATGCTTATCAGACACTGTTCTCCGGTAAGTCCAACAGTGAGATGGGTGTTCAGGGTGTCTATCATGTCATTTATGCCTGTGCCGACCCCGACAAAGTGGGAACGTTGCCAGATCTTGTCTACCCTGCAAATTCGCAAGTGCCTTCGGGGCAGCCCATTATCATCGACGGAATAACCGTTACCGGTGGCTATGCGGCCAAATTGGTTACGGGCGATGAGGCGTATCGCGACAACTATTTTAAGGGTGGAGCTATTTGTGTCGATGGTACCGACAACGGCGGTCTTTCTTTGCCGAAACGGTATATACCGCTTACCATTCGCCGTAGTCTTATTTATGGAAACAGCGGTATATTAGGCGGTGCCATATACAATACCGGTATATGTTCGATATTTAATTCGCAGATATCGTCGAACGAGGCGGTTGCTTCAACGACCGGAGTAGGTGGTGAGTATGCCGGCTCGGGAGGCGCTATTTATGTCGATGGTGCCATATATTCGGTCAACTCATTATATGCCAACAATGAAGCAGCCAACAAAGGCGGGGCTATTTTCAATGAAAGCCTTTCCCGTATTTGGGTGGTCAACTGTAATCTGGTACGGAACAAGGCGGCCGAGTATCCTTGCATATATTCTTTAAATAAGAGTTCTGTTGGAACCGAGAGTCTCAACCTGTCGGCCAACCTGGTCTTTAACTCGGCATTCTGGGGCAATGAGTCTGATGCAGGCCGATATGCCATCAACAAGTGGCAGACCGATGGCACACTCTTTGCCGACCCTACTGTTGCCGAAGCTCCCGACATACTCCACTTCTGTGCTTACGAAGAAGGGTGGGGCAAGGTACCTGAGATAGGAGAGGGCAACTGCGACGAAGAGGCCGCTGGAAATATTGATAATTTCAAAAACAATAATGTACAACTTGCCGCGGAAAACAGGTCGCTTTACGGTCCCAATTTTGCCAATCCTTCAACGCGGGCGGGAGTGGCCGGTTATCAGCAGGCTGCTGATTGGTCGCTCAGTCGTATCAATCCCATGGTCGATGCCGGGTGGGGTTGGGCTTCGCAGGAATACGATAACGTGTCCGACTTATGGCAATGGTCGTCTCCTGAAAAAACTGGCGGACTTTATTTCGAGATTCCCTACTATGTGGAATTGGGAAATATCACCATTTACGAACCGTTGTTCCCGGGATTGGACGACTTGTATATGAGAACGGCCGATGGTCGGGATATTAACCGTATCTGTCTCGACCCCAATCGCACCATTGCCGAGTCGGGAAAAAATACCTATATCGATATCGGCGTTTATGAATATCGACATTCTCTTATCAATACCGATGCCGATACTCTTTATGTGTGTGCCGAAGAAATTCCCGGAAATGTCAATGACGGTTCGTCGTGGGCCACGGCTACCAGTAATCTGCAACGGGCCATAGAGCGGCTTTTGCTCAACCGGAACGGTAAGGATAAGATTATATATATGACCGAAGGGGAATTTGCTCCCATATATACCATTAACAAGAATGGAGGTTTTGTAGTCAATACACGTTATGGCTCGCAGGGCGGAACAGACATTGGAGAAACGAAGAACATCGGTTCGATACGTATATCTGGGGGGTATAATGATGATAATCAACAGCAACCTATCCCCGTTGAGAGCTCCATATATCGGGGAGAGAATTATAAGACCGTCATTACCACCATCAATTCCGAGGTATCGTCGCTCTTCAATATAGAGGATATTGCCAATCGCGAGAATAATGAGCAGGAGGCCGTATCGAGCAGGACGGTCGTCCCTATGATGTTGGAAAATCTTACCTTCGAAAATCCCTATGGAGCCGCATTCCGCTATGAAACCAGTAATGGTGTTGACGATGCCAATACGGTAAAACTGGTATTGAGCGGGTGTGAATTTAGGGGCAGCGATGGAGCGTCGGTCGGCTTGCCGGTCGTGAAGATAGCTGGTCGTGGCGGTCGCACACTCATCTACAACACGCTGTTCCATTCCAACCGTGGGGTACCCATCGATGCTGTCGATACCGAGGTATTCAACACGACGATAGCTTTGAACACAGGTGTGCCGGTACTCTCCGACAGTATCTACGGCGGAGAGTCTCAACCCCGTTATCCGTCGAAACTGTACAACTCGGTGTTGTGGCGTAACGGTGGCCAGGGTATTGACCAGTCTGCATCGGAAAACATTGTTTCGTCACAACTTTCCTCTACTCCATCGGCAGGAAACCAGATTATCCAGATTGAGAATATCCGTTACAACGCGATGCAGAATCTTTCGGCCACGACGTTAGCGGTTGATGACGAACAATATCGGAATGATAATCTGTCGGAGCAAAACGATGATGTGATTAACGGCCCTAATTTCTTTACCCCCTATGAAGGCGATTTGGCTGCCCGCGATTTCGATATCGGGGCCTCGGCACTCCTTCTCAACAAAGGCGACTCCGTCAGCTATCGTACCGCCCTTAACCTGGCGGCCGACCAGCCTTCGGGCTATGACATATCGTTGAGCCATCTCCGGGTCTACGACGACAACATCGATCGCGGTGCATACGAAAACAACCAGCACCTCTATCCGATACTTTATGTCCAGCCCGATAAGACGCTCGAAGGAGACGGCTCTACGTGGGAGAATGCTTTCGGTCAGGGACGTTTGCAGGAAGCTATTGATTTGTGTGCTGTATATGCAGCTACTCGCACGGCCGATACCGAAAATGCCATTGTTTTTGTCAAAGGAGGCAACACGGGTGAGTCATTGATACTGCGCAACGGAGTCTCGGTCTATGGAAGTGTGTCGACCAGCTATACCGACACCGTTACGGCCGATGGCGTGACCCCGTCTGTTACAGTCGATAAGATTATCTCCGACCGTCCGGGTCTGTTGGCGTCGACGACCTCCCGTACCCGTATCGAAGGTGTCTCTTATAACCGTAGCGACGTATTCGATGGAATTACCGTGTTGGACGGCTTCGAAATAGTACCCGCCGGCGAATCGGCCACGGCTGCCGTATCGCTTTCTTCGCAGATGGTGTTGCGCAACAATTATGTACATGGTGCAACCATTACCGGTAGTAGTACTCCTGTCGTCGACAACCGGGGCGGTCTGCTCTACAATATGCTTGTGGCCGACAATAGTCCGGCACAAGGGGCTCCGGTAGTGGCCAATGAGGGTGGTACGCTGGTCAATCTTACCATTGATGCTCCGGCCGGTAGTTCGCCGGTAGTTCATACCGCCTCCGGGCAGATGTTCAACACCATAGCTACGCAAGGCCGTCTGTTCGATGCTTCGCTTTATTCAGGCGACGACCTTCCCCTTGACGGCAATCCCTACAACACCTATTTGCCCGATGAACTTTCCTACCAGCTCAAAGAGTTGAGCATGGCCATTGACCGTGGCGATGCCACACCCGGCATACCGTCGGCCTTTGCCTCGTATGTCAACTTGGCGACCGACCGCGACATTATGGGTAATGCCCGGACCTTTGCCGGGGCTGTCGATTACGGTTGTTTCGAAACGTGGAATATCACCGACGGCTACAAGGCTACGCAGGCTCCGGCCGGTGGCTCGGTAGTCTATCTGCACGGCGGAAATCTTCTCCTCGAAAATCTGCCTGCAACATTTGCGCCGGGTTACCTCCTGCTCAAAGAGGGAACGTCGCTTTATGGCAACGGTAATACTGTGAGTCTCGACTATGTGGCTGTGGAGCGGACTTTCGGTGCAGGGTGGCAGTTGGCCGCGTTCCCCTATGCCTTGCAGCGCGATAGCATTAGTCGGGTGCGTTACACGGGTACTACCTATGATCCCGAGCCCCTGAGTGTAACGGCCGGCGATACGGTAGCCGTTTATAACGGGCGGGCACGGGCCGAGTCGTTGTCTCGCTACCATGAGGCAAATTCGCCTTATTGGGAGGAGAAGAGCGCTCTGGCGGCGACCGAAGGGTTCGGCCTCTGTCTGGCACAGGCCGGCACCTACCGCTTTACCGGACGGGCTACGGGTGATGGGCCCTTGTATGTTGAGAATAATACCGACAAGACCGTCTCGCTCGTGCAGTACAATCTCACCGAAGTGGAAAGCGACGGAACACCTCGCTTCACCCATAAGGAGAATATGGGCTGGAATCTCTTCGGACTGCCTTATCTGGTATCTTCTTACGGTTGGGCAGATATGGATCTCCCGCACCTGCTCTATGGTTACGACGGCCTTACCTATACGACCATCGAGTCGTGGACCGGAGGAGAGGCCCGTTTGGGTGGCGGATATTTCACTCAGACGGCTGTCATCGGCAATGGAGAGAAAGAAGAGTTGCTCTTCCCCCAACCACAATCTACCAGTCTGACCTCGGTTGCAGGCACGGGTATGGATTTGGTTTTGCGTATCACGGGTGACGGCGGAGCCGATGAGGCTCGTCTCCGTACCACCGACTCTGCATGCGATGCATTGAGTTACGAGGTAGGACGCGACGGTGTCAAATTTATGAGCATGAACCGAAGTGTTCCGCAGATATATGTAACCAACCCCTCGACCGGAACCCGCTTCTCTCTGGCAACGGCGGTCGACGAGACCGTTTCTGCGCCTGTGGGTGTCTATGTGGCCGACAGTGGCTACTATACCATAGACCTGCCCGATGAGACGATGGCTCAGGGCTACGATGTGTTGCTCCTGACCGACACCTATACAGGACAGACGACCGACCTCAAAGAGTCGCCCTATACCTTCCTGGCCGACGGTGCCGAAGATGCCGATCGTCGATTCTCGCTCTCATTCCGGCGGAAAGAAGACGGTGAGCCTACGGTGCAGGTCTATCTCCATGAACGCACGCTCTATGTCAAGGGGCTCCAAGGTGGCGAACGCATTTTCCTCTACGATACCTCGGGCCATTGCCTGCTCGATGCCCGAAGCCAAGGCTCGCAATACACGGCGAAAGTGGGTGGCACTGGCGTGTATATTGTCGATGTGGTATCACCAGCCTCTCGCCGCTCGTGCAAGGTGGTATCGTTGTAAATAGGGATTGAAAACTTTTTTACGAGGAGGGTTGCCCGCACCTGCGGCAACCCTCCTCGTTGCTTTTCCGGCGATTCGCTCCCAGAAATCTTTTGTCGGCCGGTGGCCGGTGAGAGAACCCTCCAAACATCGGCGGCCGTGAAGTTGTTATAAAATTGTCATACGATTGTATCTCCTTAGAAATATTCATGTCGTTCTTTTGTAGCGCAAAACAGAGAGAATGAAAAACAAGGAGTTCAAGACCATTGTCATGTCCGACATACACCTCGGCTCGAAATGGTCAAAGGCCAAAGAGGCCAATCTTTTTTTGAAAGCCCACACCTGCGAGACGCTTATTCTGTGTGGCGACATTATCGACGGATGGGAAATACTTCGGGGCAAGAAGCCCAAGTGGAAAAAACGCCATACCCACTTTATCAAGCGGTTACTATCGATATTGCCTCATACGCATATCATCTATCTGCGGGGTAACCACGACGATTTTCTCGATCGCATTCTTCCTCTCGAAATTCCCAATTTCACCCTTTGTCGCGACTATGTCTACCAGAGTGGCGAACGCCGTTACTATGTATTGCACGGCGATGTGTTCGACACGATAACCTCCAGGTTCAGCTGGCTGGCCAAGGTGGGCGATGTAGGATACAGTATGCTGATGGGCATAAACCGCGTATATAACCGGCGTCGGCGCAAAAAAGGGTTGCCTTACAAGTCGATATCGCAGAAAGTCAAGCAGTCGGTCAAGGCATCGGTCTCGTACATCAGCGATTTTGAAGACTCGCTGTGCGGCATAGCCCGGCGGAAAAACTGTACCGGAGTTATCTGCGGACACATCCACCAGGCCGACGACCGTATGATAGGCGATGTGCATTACCTTAACTCTGGCGACTGGGTAGAGTCGATGACTGCACTGGTCGAAGACTTCGACGGGAATTGGTCGATTATGGAATATACAAAAGAGAAAAACTGATGCGTTACCTGTTTATCGTACAAGGAGAGGGGCGGGGCCATCTTACCCAGGCCCTCTCGCTGGCCTCGATATTGCGCCGTCAGGGGCACGAGGTCGTAAAAGTCTTGGTGGGTCGTACCCTCCACCGTCAGATACCGGAATTTTTCCTGCGCGAAATCGGCGCACCGGTCGATACCTTTGAAGCCCCGCAGTTCAGTTTCAAGGCCGGCAAGACCCGTGTCGATCTGGTGCAGACGGTCGTGGCCAATATGGCTCCGCGGCGTGTCGAGGCCTATGTGCGCAGTATCTGTTTTATAAGGGCGCAAATCTTGAAGTATCGCCCCGATGAGGTCGTCAATTTCTACGAGATGCTTTCGGGACTGGCCGTAAAGTGCTTCCGCCTTCCGGTCGATATGGTGGGTATAGGACATCAATATCTCATGCTGCACCGGGGTTACCGGCAAGCCGCCCGTCGGGGGTGGAGCGCATGGCTGCTCAGGCAGCATGTGCGCATGAGTGCGATAGGATGCCGGCGGTTGTTGGCCTTGTCGTTCTATCCCATGGCCGACGATGACGCTCGCCGCATAACGATAGTGCCGCCACTGTTGCGCAAGGAGGTGTTGCAGAACAAGGCGTGCACACGCGAGAATTTTATCCTCGGCTATATTGTCAACAATGCTTTTGCCGCACAAATCAGGACATGGAGCCGTGAACACCCCGACAAAGAGCTGCATGTCTTTTGGGATAACAAAGAGTATCCCGAAACCTGGAAAGCCGAAAGAAATCTTACCTTTCACCGTGTAAATGACAAACTTTTCTTATCTTTAATGCGTCGATGCAACGGGTATGTAACGACGGCCGGATTTGAATCGGTGTGCGAGGCTCTGTTTTACGACAAGCCCATGATGCTTATTCCCGCACACATAGAGCAGCAGATCAATGCCGCCGATGCCGCCTCGTCCGATGTTGCCATAGTCTCCGACCGGTTCGACTTGAGCCGTTTTGTTGAGCATCTCGGTCGGCCTCACTCCGAGGAGACCTTTCTCTACCGCAAGTGGATAGGCATGAGCGAAACCGCGTTTGTCGACCAGTTAATACATAAACATCACCATGGACTATAAATTCATAAACCGGGAAATCAGTTGGTTGCAGTTCAACGAACGGGTTTTGCAGGAGGCTTGCGACCCCAACGTCCCCTTGATGCAGCGGTTACAGTTTCTCGGAATCTTTTCAAACAATCAGGACGAATTTTTCAAAGTGCGTGTCGCCAACATCATGCGGCTGTGCCGTTCCCGCAAGAACGCCGGGAAACTTCTTACCGGTGACTATACGCCCATGAGCTTACTCGAAGAACTGAACGAAAAAATCGCCGTCCTGCAAGACCACTTCTCCGAGACCTATCAGTCGGTACTCTCTCTGATGGAACGGGAAAATATCTTTGTCGTCAACGAGAAAAACCTGAGTGAGGAGCAGAAAGAGTTTTGCCGCAGTTATTATGCGCAGATTATATCTCCGCGTCTGGTGCCGTTGATTATCCGCAAGACAGTCAAGTTGCCATTCCTCCCCGATGGTAACAGTTACCTTGCGGTGAAGATGTCGCATGCAGCAAAGAGCTCACCGCGGTATGCCGTCGTGCGCATACCCACCAGTTCGGCCTGTCCGCGTTTTGTCGTCCTGCCTTCGGCCGCCGGTCGCCACGACATTATTTTCATCGACGATATCATACGCCTGATGATAGACCACATATTTTTCATGTTCTCTTACGACGAGATAGGAGCCTATACGTTCAAGATTATGCGCGATGCCGAGCTTACCTACGACGAAGATGTGTCGAAAAGTCTCTTCGAGCGTATTTCCGAAGGGGTGTCCAATCGTCGCTACGGTCTTCCCATACGCATGATATACGACCGGGACATGCCCGCCGATATGGTCGAAATCCTGGCCGGAAAGCTCGGCCTTGACAACAAGGAGATGCTGGCCCCCGGCGAACGTTACCACATGATGAAAGACCTCATGAAGTTTCCCAAGGTGCGTCCCGATCTCCTCTATGCCTCGCAGAAACCCATACAGCACCCCTCCATATCGCTGTTTTCGAGTATCCTCGAAGTCATTGCCCGGCAGGATATATTCCTGAACTATCCCTATCATACGTTCCAGCACTTTATCGATTTTCTGCGTGAGGCGGCCATCGACCCGCGGGTAGAGAGCATATATATCACACTCTACCGCACGGCCGAACACTCCAAGGTGATAAACGCCCTGGTCAATGCCGTGAAGAATGGCAAGAAAGTCTATGCCATGCTCGAACTCAAAGCCCGCTTCGACGAAGAGCAGAATATGGAGAATACCGACCTGCTGCAACGCGAAGGGGTGAAGATTCTTCACACCATGGAAGATCTCAAAGTACACAGCAAGGTGGTGCTTGTCGAACGTCGGGAACGCCGCGGTCTCAAACGTTATGCCTATATCGGTACCGGCAATTTCAATGAGAATACGGCCCTGATATATTCCGATTTCGGACTGTTTACCGCTCACGATGAGATAACACAAGATGTGTACAACGTCTTCCAGTTCCTTTCAAACAGCCACAAGCAGTTTGCCTTCAAGCACCTGATGGTCTCTCCCTATTATATGCGTCAGGACTTTTATGATAAAATCGACAATGAGATAAAACTTGCCCGCAAAGGGAAGAGAGCCTACATCTATGTCAAATGCAATTCTCTCACCGATGTGGGCATTATCGAGAAGCTCTATGAAGCCGGCCGTGCCGGTGTCGAGGTGCGCCTTATCGTGCGCGGAGCCTGTTGCCTGTTGCCTCAGGTCGAGGAGATGAGCCGGAACATTCGGGCGATAAGCATTGTCGACAAGTATCTCGAACACGCACGTCTCTATATCTTCGGAAACAACGGCGACGAAATGATTTATACTGGGAGTGCCGATTGGATGGCCCGCAATCTCGACCGTCGTGTCGAGGTGTGTGTGCCTCTCTACGAAAAATCCATTCGCAAAAAAGCTCGGGAAGTCTTCGACATTCAATGGCACGATACCGTCAAGGCCCGTCTGCTCGATGCCGGTAAGCAGAACACCTATGTGAAGCCGGCTCCGGGAGAGATGCCTCAGCGCAGCCAGACCGTCTTGTACGATTATTATGGTGGTCACTCCCATTATAAGGAATAGCGATTCTCTTCCGGGAGGAATCGAAGAAAAAACAACTATAACGAAATTATTTATGCAGGAAGCCAACAACCGATTCACTTTCGGTGCCATAGACATTGGATCCAATGCCATACGGTTGCTCATCGATTATGTCGAGGAGTACCGGGCGCCCGAGTTCAAGAAAGCCGCCTTTGTGCGGGTGCCCATCCGTCTGGGCGAAGATGTTTTTGATAAAGGGTATATCACGACCGAGAAAACATCGGCCTTGGTTCATGCCATGTCGGCCTTTGCGGCGCTGTTTCGTACATTCGGTATCGATGCCTACAAGGCTTACGCTACCAGTGCCATGCGCGAAGCCTCTAACGGCCGGGAGGTGGCCGATACAATAGCCCGGGAGTGCGGCATCGATATCGATATTGTCGATGGGAATACCGAGGCCCGTACCATATACGAGGCTGGCGGATTGGAAAAGGTGCTTGACAAGGCCAAGTCGTATTTCTATATCGACGTGGGAGGTGGTTCGACCGAAGTGGTTGTCTATGCCGACAGCCGTGAAGTGGAGGCGCGCTCTTTCCGCCTGGGTACCGTGCGCTACATAAGCGAAGCTGTCTCTTCGCACGAAGAAGAGTTGTTTGCCGCCTGGCTGAAAGAGAAAGCCGACTGTTATCACCCCTCGGCCATCATCGGTTCCGGCGGAAATATCAACAAGGCCCACCGTCTGCTCGACAAGAAACCCAAAGATGCGATAAAGGCCAAGGAGCTTTATGCTCTTTACACCCGCCTGTGCAAGATGTCGGTTGAGCAGCGTATGGAGGAGATGGAGCTCAATGCCAACCGGGCCGACGTCATAGTACCCGCCCTTTCGATATTTACGACGGCTTTGCGCATAACAGGGGCTGAGACGGTAGTCGTTCCCAAGCTGGGACTTGTCGACGGAATCATACGCGTGTTGTACCGCGACTACAAGAACGGCCGAAAATCATAGCGAAAAACGAAGGCGACTTCCTCGGGAAGTCGCCTTCGTTTTTTTACCGGTAGCGCGTGGGCGCAGGGAATACTATTTCGTTTTTACCTCAATCTCGGGAGCGATGAGCTTGTAGCCTTTACCGTGAATGTTGATGATTTCGATAGAGGGGTCGTCTTTGAGGTGCTTGCGCAGTTTGGTAATGTAGACGTCCATGCTGCGGGCGTTGAAATAGTTGTCGTCAATCCATATCGTTTTCAGCGCAAAGTTTCTTTCCAGAATCTCATTTACATGAGCGCAGAGGAGGCTCAGCAGTTCCGATTCCTTGGTGGTGAGTTTGGTATTCTTTTCGCCGATGGAGAGAACCTGTTTCTGGGTGTCGAACGTGAACTGTCCGATTTTGTACATGGTTACCTCTTTTCCGCGTTTGCCCTTGACGCGACGCAGAATGGCTTCGATACGGAACACCAGCTCTTCCATGCTGAACGGTTTGGTAATGTAGTCGTCGGCGCCGATTTTAAATCCTTCGAGAATATCTTCTTTCAACGATTTTGCGGTTAGGAAGATGATGGGTACTTCGCCGTTAACGGTGCGTATTTCTTGAGCCAAAGTGAATCCGTCTTTCTTGGGCATCATCACATCGAGCACACACAGGTCGAATTTCCCTTTCAAAAAAGCCTTGTAACCGCTCTCTCCGTCAGAGAAAAGGTCGGCGGCATAGCCTTTTGCCTGCAAAAATTCTCTCAGCAGCATACCGAGATTTTCATCGTCTTCGCAAAGTAAGATACGCAACTTTTCTTCCATAATCATTTGTTTTTTAGGGGTAGTGTTATAATAAATGTTGTTCCATGATTCAATTCGCTCTCGGCCCGTATGGAGCCTTTCAGGTCGGTAACGATTTTGTGTACATAGGCCAGTCCGAGGCCGAACCCTTTGACGTTATGTACGTTGCCTGTCGATACGCGGTAGAACTTTTCGAAAATCTTTTTCAAGTCTTCTTTTTTGATACCGATACCGTTGTCTTGTACCGAGATGACGACCTTGTTCCCTTCGATGGCGGTTCTTACCATCAGTTGCAGAGCCACACCTTCCCGTGCATATTTGACGGCGTTGTCGAGCAGGTTGAAGATAACGTTGGTGAAGTGCATTTCGTCAACCTCTACCAAGGCATCTTCGGCGTCGAGTTCGGCATCGATGGTGCCGCCAAACTGTTCGACTTTGAGCTTGAACGTGCTGAGTACACCTGCTATCAGGTCGTTGATGTCGACGATAGAGAGTTTCATCATGGTTTTCTGCCGTTCAAACATGGACATTTGCAGTACTTTCTCTACCTGGAAACGCAACCGCTTGGTCTCGTCGTTGATGACTGTCGATATGTGGTTGAACATTTCGGGGCTTTTCGATACGGCCGGGTCTTTCAACATCTGGGCTGCCAGCGAGATGGTCGAGATGGGGGTCTTGAACTCGTGCGTCATGTTATTGACAAAGTCGTTCTTCATCTCGGTAAGTTTCTTCTGCCGGAACAGTTTGACAATGGTGAAGATAAACGTTATCAGCAGTACGAATGTGAATGTGAACGAAGGTATGCTGAAACGTACCGACGAGAATATGTAATCTTTCTTTGTCGGGAAGTAGACTTTCAGTTGGTTCTGCCGTTTCGAGGGGTCGTTGGGAAAGAGCGTAATCGAGTATTTGGTGGCGTTTGCCTCGGCGTTGTACTCCTGGCTTTTATATACAATCCTGTTTTTGGGGTTGTAGATGGCATACTGGAACGGAATGTTCAGCCCGTTGTTGCGTAGCTCGGCTTTCAGGTAGTTTGATAGTTGCTCGGTGTCAACACGTTCCAGTATAGGCCGGTTACTGGCTGTGGCGAGTATGTTGAGTATGACGTTTTCGAGCAAGCCTTTCTGGTAGAGGTACTGGTTTTTCAATACCTCCTGCATGTCTTTGTAGGTGTCGGTAATAGAGCTGCCGCTGTTGGGCTTGGGTACAGTAACCTTCTCGGGCAGGGAGAATGTGAACTCCTGTACATTGAGTGTGCTTATCGACCCGTCGGGCGAGACAAAAGACCATTGCTGGGTTACAGAGCGGCCGCCGCGTTCTATGGAGAGCAGACGTTTCTGGTTCTCTTCAATGTCTTCGGCGAGATAACGTTTGGTCTCGTCTTGTTCGAGTTGCGACGACACGGCATACAGGCTGCGTTTTACGGCTTCTGAAAACTGTTCGTTACGCATCCTTACCATGTTCTCTATGTAGGTAATTTGCATAAAGAGCAGGCATGAGAAGGTGAGAGCCATAATAATAGCCAATAGCCAAATCGTAGATTTTTTCATACGTTTTACTTGCCTTTCGGGGTTGTGCCCTTTTTTCTGTCGAATTTTAGAAGAATGGCCGTTTCCTTATTAATTTTTCTGTTAAACAATTTACACTTCCGTTTTGTTTAACAAAACAAATTACTTTTTAGAAAAGTCCACGTTTAACAATTCGGGGCTAAATTAACAAATAACTGTTTAATAACAAAAAGCCACCTTGAAAAAGATGGCTTTTTGTATTAATTTAACTAATCGGATTATACGGCCACTGCTGGCCATGTGTCCGGTAGCGTAACTATTCGTCGGTCTGTGTGGCTTCGTACTCTTTGAGCAGTTTCTCCTGTATATCGCCGGGAACGAGCTCGTAGGAGGAGAACTTCATGCTGAACGACGAGCGTCCGCCGGTAATGGAGCTCAGGGCCGTTGAGTAGGTCGACATCTCTTTCAGCGGAACTTTGGCCATGATTTTTTCAAATCCTTTGACACTCTCCATGCCCATGATGATGGCGCGCCGGCCTTGCAGGTCGCTCATGACGTCGCCCATCTTGTCCGAAGGTACAAGCACTTCGACATCGTAAACAGGTTCGAGAATCTTCGGTCCGGCGTTCTTGAAGGCTTCGCTGAATGCGTTGCGTCCGGCCAGGCGGAACGAGATTTCGTTTGAATCGACGGGGTGCATCTTTCCATCGTATACGCATACCCTGACGTCGCGTGCATATGAGCCGGTGAGCGGGCCTTGTTCCATGCGGTCCATCAGACCTTTGAGTATGGCGGGCAGGAAGCGTGCGTCGATGGCACCACCCACGATACAGTTTACAAATACCAGTTTTCCGCCCCAGTCGAGGTCGATGGTCTGTGTATCGCGCACATTCATCTTGAACTCCTGGTTGCCAAACTTGTAGCTTTCGGGAGCCGGCATTCCTTCATAGTAGGGTTCGATGATGAGATGTACCTCGCCAAACTGTCCGGCGCCACCCGACTGTTTCTTGTGACGGTAATCGGCACGGGCGGCTTTGGTGATGGTTTCGCGATAGGGTATGCGGGGTTCCTGGAATTCAACCATGAGTTTTTCGTTGTTCTCGATGCGCCATTTGAGGGTGCGCAGGTGGAACTCTCCTTGTCCCGAGACGATGGTCTGCTTCAACTCTTTCGACTGTTCGACAATCCATGTCGGGTCTTCTTCGTGCATGCGCACCAGTATCTCGTTCAGTTTTTCGGCATCGGCCTCGTTCACGGGTTTGATGGCCCGCTGTATCTTAGAGTTGGGGAATTTCATCAGGTCGAAGGTGTATTCACAGCCCTTCTCATTCAGCGTGTTGCCGGTGCGTACATCTTTCAGTTTTACCGTAGCGCCTATGTCGCCGGCCACGAGTTCGTCGACCTTGGTGCGTATTTGTCCGCACACGCAGTTGAGCTGGGCAATGCGTTCCTTGCTGCCGCGGTTCATGTTTTGCAGGTCGTCACCTTCATGCACTTTGCCCGACATTACCTTGAAATACGATACTTCGCCGATGTGTGGCTCGACCGTCGTTTTGAAGAAGTAGAGGCTGGTGGGACCTTCGGCATCGGGGGCTACTTCGGTACCGTCGTGCGAGACGGGTTTGGGCATGTCGGTTACGAACGGTACGACGTTGCCCAAGAATTCCATCATACGGCGCACACCCATGTCGCGCAGTGCGCTCACGCAGAATACGGGGAAGATGTCGCGGGTGATGAGACCTTTGCGTATGCCCTCGCGCATTTCGTCTTCGGTGAGAGTACCCTTGTCGAAGAATTTTTCCATCAGGGCTTCGTCGTTTTCGGCGGCCGCTTCGACCAGTTGTTTGTGCAGTTCGAGGGCTTTTTCCTTCTGGTCGGCGGGTATATCGGTGATGGTCGGGGTACCGCCTTCGGGTCCCCAACTGTACATTTTCATGAGCAGAACATCGATCATGGCGTTGAAGTTGGGGCCACAGACGATGGGGTATTGTATCGGCACGACTTTGCTGCCGAAGTCTTCTTTGAGCTGTTCGATGACAGTATCATAATCGGCCTTTTCGCCGTCGAGCTGGTTCATGGCAAAGATGACCGGTTTGTGCATCTCCTCGGTATACCGGAAGATATTCTGTGTACCTACCTCCACGCCGTATTGTGAGTCTATGACAATGACGCTCGTGTCGGTAACATTCATGGCCGTGAGGGCGCTGCCAATGAAGTCGTCGGCTCCCGGGCAGTCGATGACGTTGAGTTTCTTGTTCAGGAACTCTGCATAAAAAACGGTAGAGAAAACCGAGTATCCATACTCTTTCTCTACCGGGAAATAGTCGGTAACCGTGTTCTGTGTCTCGACAGAACCTCTGCGTTTTATAACCCCACACTCGTAGAGCATGGCCTCAGCGAGTGTGGTCTTTCCCGAACCTTTGCTGCCCAGCAGGGCGATGTTTTTGATTTCGTTGGATTGATACACTTTCATGGAATATCAGATTTAAAGGTAAGAAATGTGTGTTTTTCGTGTATCGTTGTTTCGCGATAACGATGCGCAAAATAGAAAATTTAATCCGAAAAAACAATTTGTGCGATGTGTTACAAAACAGTTTTTGAGGCTTCTCCTTCTCTGCCGCCGTGCATATCGCCGATTTTTGCTACTTTTACAGCCGTTTCTTTTGTTTATGGCCGGACTCTATCTGCACATACCATTCTGTCGCACGCGGTGCATCTACTGCGATTTCTATTCCACCGTAGGGGAGGAGATGCAGGCCCGTTATGTCGAGGCCCTGCTCTCTGAGTGGCGGTTGCGTCGCGGCGAATTGCGCGGCGAGCCTGTCGATACTATTTATATAGGTGGAGGCACTCCTTCGCAACTTTCGCCCCGATTGCTGGAAAGGCTTTTTGAGGGGCTTTCGGCCGATATCGATTTGGACCGCTGCTGCGAAATAACTTTCGAGGCCAATCCCGACGACATCACCCCGGCCTATGCCGCCGTGTTGGCGGCTCTTCCCGTCGACCGGGTGAGCATGGGGGTACAGAGTTTTTCCGACGAAAGCTTGCGCTTCCTGCGCCGCCGTCATACGGCGGCACAGGCGCTCGATGCCGTGGCACATTTGCGGCGGGCAGGCTTCTCGCGCATCAGCATCGACCTTATCTACGGCCTTCCGGGGCAGACGCCGGCTTCTCTGACACATGACTTGCAGCAGGCTGTTGCGCTCGACCTGCCCCATATCTCGGCCTATAATCTGATATATGAAGAGGGCACCCCTCTCGACGGTATGCGCCGCCGGGGTCTGGTGCAGGAGTGCGATGAGTCGCTTTCGCTACAACTGTTTGAGACGACTGTCGATGTACTGGTCGCGGCAGGATATGAGCATTACGAGATTTCCAACTTTGCCCGTCCCGGCGAGTATGCCCGCCATAATACCGCTTATTGGCAGGGTATTCCTTACCTCGGTCTTGGACCCTCGGCCCACAGCTACGACGGGGTGTGCCGTCGCAGTAATCCGCCCGACCTCCGACGCTACATCGCTTCGGTGGAGCAGGGAAAGACGATTTTCGATACCGAGTTTCTCGATGCCGATACCCGTTACAACGACCGGGTGATTACCTCCTTGCGCACGATGTGGGGACTCGACCTCGATGCCGTGGCTGCCGACTTCGGCGAAGAGCGCCGCCGCTATTGTATGCGCATGGCGCGCCGTTATATCGAAAACGGCCTGCTCGATGTCTCGGGCGGCCGTCTGAAATTGACCCGTCGGGGAGTGTTTGTCTCCGATGGTGTGATGGCCGACCTTCTGTTTGTCGGCGATGAGTAGCTGTTCTTTTCTCTTGACAGGCAGAGTGTCGGGGCTTACAGATTGAATTTTACACCTACACCCACCGAAGAATAGAGTTGTTTCTTTATGGTGAGCCGTTCGGCACGCAGTTTCATTTCCAGCGTGATAAGTTTGCAGATGTCGTAAGTGGTGCCCGCCTCGTAACGTATGCGTTCGATGCCTACGGTCTTGGTGGCGTTCATGCTGTTCATGGCTTCGAAAATCTCTACCGAGGCAAAGGGTTTCCACGGGTTCTCTTTGGTGATGGTTCCCACCACCTTTATCTGGTTGCGCCATTTGTTATTGGGGATACCGGCCTTGTGGGTCTGTTCAAATTTGGAACAGAGCGAAAAGTTGAGGTGGGGCGTGGCGTAGCTGCCGTTGAGCCCTACCTGGTAGCGGTGTTGGTGCACATCTTTCTTGCCCGTGCTGCTCTCTTGGTTGAAGTAGGCGTAGTAGGCCATGACTTTGAGGTACTTGGGTACCAGCGTGTAGGTGAGGGTTACCGCGGGCATGAAACGTTCGTAGCCGCAGAAGTTGTCGTTGAGCCACAGGTCGGCCTGTACCAGCACATTCAGGTCGGGGCAGATGTTTTTGCTGGCGCTGACGTAGATAAGGGCTCCGTAATCAAAATCGTAGAGGTAATCTTTGGCTCCTGCCGGCAAGGAGAGCAGTAGTCCCGTAAGTGCCAGAAGCGGAAGACGCAACAGTTTTTTCATGTGTCGTGTGTTTTGTTATTCGTGATGATAAGGTTCGTGATTCAAAATAGTAAAGGCCCGGTAGAGTTGTTCGGTGAAAAGAAGTCGTATCATCTGGTGCGAAAAGGTCATCTTGGAGAGTGATATTTTCTCCCGGGCCGCATCGTAGACACGTTGTGAAAAGCCGTAGGGGCCGCCGACGGCAAAGACCAGTCGCCGGGGCACGGTGTGCATCTTCTTGTCGATGTAGTCGGCAAACTGCATCGAGCTGAACTCCCGGCCGTGTTCGTCGAGAAGCACGAGTGTGTCGCCTTCGCGCAAGGCTTTGAGTATGAGTTCGCCCTCCCGTTCTTTCTGTTGTTCGATGCTCAGGCTTTTGGCATTTTTCAGGTCGGGTATCACCACCATGTCAAACGGTATGTAATGTTTGATTCTTTGGCAGTATTCGGTGATGCCGTCGGCAAAACCCGATTGTACGGTTTTCCCGACAACTAAAAAATCTATTTTCATATCTCTCCTTACAGCTTTTTTGCGTACATTTGCCTCCCTCGGAAAAGTTTGTTTCCCGAAGCACTTGCCGACTGTGCTGCAAAGATAGCGAAAGGCGAGAGCAGAGGCAAGGAGAAAACGAAGTTTTCGCTCATTGACTATGCCGAGCCGCCTCCTCTCTTCTAAAAAGATAGTGAAAGGCGAGAGCAGTGGCAAAGAGAAAACGAAGTTTTCACTCGTTGACTATGCCGAGCCGCATCCTATCTTCTGAAAAGATAGTGAAAGGCGAGAGCAGAGGCGGGGAAGAAGATGAAGTTTTCGCACGTTGACTATGTCGAGCCGCCTCCTCTCTTCTGAAAAGACAGCGAAAGGCGAGAGCAGAGGCGGGGGGGAGAAGATGAAGTTTTCGCTCATTGACAATGCGAGCCGCCCCGCCCCTTGTCTGAGGTGAAATTAAAAAGGATTGTTTGCCCTTTTTCTCCCTTCGGAACAGAGAAATTTCTAGAAACTGAAAATAAAGACATTAAAAATAAGAACCTATGAAAACTCCCGACCAACTGATTGACGACCTGATTACGCTGGCTTTTGCCGAGGATATCGGCGACGGCGACCATACCACCCTCTGCTGTATCCCTGCCGATGAGATGGGGCGCTCCAAGCTCCTTGTCAAGGAAGAGGGTATCTTGGCGGGAGTCGACATAGCCCGCCGTGTTTTTGCCGCTTTCGATCCGACCCTCACGATGGAGGTCTTTATCGAAGACGGTACGCCCGTGAAGCCCGGCGATGTGGCCTTTATCGTGAGCGGTAAGGTACAGTCGCTTTTGCAGACCGAGCGCCTCATGCTCAACATCATGCAGCGCATGAGTGGTATCGCAACCGTTACCCATCGCTATATGGAGCGCCTCAAAGGGCTGCATACCCGTGTGCTCGATACCCGCAAGACCACACCCGGCATGCGTATGCTCGAAAAAGAGGCCGTGCGCATCGGTGGCGGAGTGAACCACCGTATCGGCCTGTTCGACATGATACTGCTCAAAGACAATCATGTCGACTTTGCTGGGGGCATCGAGGCCGCCATCACCCGGTGTCATAAATACCTCGAAGAAAAAGGCAAGAATCTCAAAATCGAAATCGAGGTGCGCAATCTCGACGAGTTGGAGCAAGTGCTGCGAGTAGGAGGGGTCGACCGCATCATGCTCGACAATTTCACCCCCGAACTCACCCGAGAGGCGGTGCGTCGCATCGGCGGCCGTTACGAGACCGAGTCGTCGGGAGGCATTACCCTCGACACCATTCGCGACTATGCCGAGTGCGGCGTCGATTTTGTTTCGGTAGGAGCGCTCACCCATTCGGTCAAGGGGCTCGACATGAGTTTCAAGGCCTGTTGATTGTAGCACATCATAATCACGAGCCCGATGGCCGACGATACTTACCTCACCGTAGCCCGCCTCTCCGAGGGGCTTTACAAGGAGAAGATGAGCAAGTTCATCTCCTTTGCCGTACCTGTGTCGACGCTCGATGAGGCCAAAGAGGCCATAGCCCGTTACCAAAAAGAGTATTACGATGCCCGGCACGTCTGTTGGGCCTATATGTTGGGTGCGGCCCGCACCGAATATCGGGTCAACGACAACGGGGAGCCGTCGGGAACGGCCGGAAAGCCCATCTTGGGGCAGATAAACTCTTTTGGCCTCACCAACGTACTCATCGTCGTCGTGCGCTATTTCGGAGGCATCAAGCTCGGGACCAGCGGCCTTATCGAGGCTTATCGCGCTGCGGCTGCCGAGGCCATACGCGCCAACGAAATTATCGAGTGTCTCGTCGAGGACGATGTGCGCATATTTTTTGAATACCCCTTTATGAATGATGTGATGCGCATTGTCAAGGAAGAGAACGCCACCATCATCTCCCAGTATTTCGACCTCGATTGCGACATGACCGTGCGCCAGCGCCGCACCATGCTTCCCCGTTTGCGTGAGCGGCTCTCCAAGGTAGAGTCGTTGCGTTTTGCCGAGTGATGATATTTCCAGAAAAGCAGCACCCCTTGCCATAACGGCAAGGGGTGCTGCTTGTATAGGGGGCGAGGGTTTTCGCTCCGATGTCCCGTGCGAGGCGGTGAGTAGAAGCCCGAGAAATATGAGGGCGGGCAGCCCTCTCGCAGTCAGTCATCTCCCGGGAGAGAGAAGAGAGCGGGGGGCTATGCCGCGTCGAGGTTGAGAATCTCTTGGAGAATCTCCATGCCGCATTTTACCGAGTCGACCTGTGTCACGACCATCGACCGTTTCCCTTTGATTTCGCGCAGTTGGCAGCGGCGGGGATATTTTTGCAGGTAGGCCAGTATCTTGCCGAAAGCCGGCGACTGGAAATACCGCGTGTGCTCGTCCGAGACGAAATGCAGAATCATCTTGCCCTGTTTCAGCACCACCTTTTCCATACCCAGCTGCTTGGCCATGCGGCGCAGGCTCACCACGCGTATCAGCTCTTCGCCCTCGTGCGGTATGCGGCCGAAGCGGTCGCGCAGCCGCTCGGCAAACGCCTGAATGTCGCTCTCCTTTTCCATGTTATCGAGCTCCTGGTAGAGCGAGATGCGTTCCGAGGCGCCGGGAATGTAGTCGTTGGGGAAGAGCAGTTCGAGGTCCGACTCAATCTGACAGTCGGCCGAGTAGCTCTCCGGTTCGTCGTCGGTCGAGGCATAGAGGTCGCCAAACTCGTCTTCTTTCAGTTCCTGCACCGCTTCGCGCAAGATTTTCTGGTAGGTTTCGTAGCCGAGGTCGGCGATAAATCCGCTCTGTTCGGCGCCCAGCAGGTTGCCCGCTCCGCGTATGTCGAGGTCTTGCATGGCGATGTGAATACCGCTGCCCAGCTCCGAGAAACTCTCGATGGCCTGCAAACGGCGCCGGGCGTCGACGGTGAGTTCGCGCAGCGGTGGGGTGAGCAGGTAGCAGAAAGCCTTTTTGTTGCTGCGGCCTACGCGGCCCCGCAACTGGTGCAGTTCGCTCAGTCCGAAGTTCTGGGCGTTGTTGATGATGATGGTGTTGGTATTGGGCATGTCGATGCCCGACTCGATGATGGTCGTGGCGATGAGCACGTCATACTCGTAGTCGGCAAAGCCCAAGATGGCCCGTTCGAGCTCCTCGGGGTTCATCTGTCCGTGGCCGATGACGGTGCGGGCACCCGGTGCGAGTTTGTGAATGAGCCGTTCGAGGTCGTAGAGTTGCGGTATGCGGTTGTTCACGACGAAAACCTGTCCGCCGCGGCTCAACTCGAAGTTGACCGCTTCGCGTATGATGTCTTCGTTGAAGGCGTGCACCTCGGTCTGTATCGGGTAGCGGTTGGGGGGCGGCGTGGTGATGGCCGAGAGGTCTCGGGCTCCCATGAGCGAGAATTGCAGCGTGCGGGGGATAGGGGTGGCCGACATGGTGAGGGTGTCGACATTGACCCGCATCTGTTTGAGCTTCTCTTTCACGGCAACGCCGAATTTCTGCTCCTCGTCGATGATGAGCAACCCGAGGTCTTTGAATTTTACATCTTTACCGATGAGACGGTGGGTGCCGATGACGATGTTGATGCTGCCGTCGGCGATGCCTTTGAGCGTCTCCTTGATTTGAGCCGAGGTGCGGGCACGGCTCAGGTACGATACCTTGACGGGGAAATCTTTGAGCCGCTCGCTGAATGTCTTGTAGTGTTGGAAGGCCAGAACCGTAGTCGGCACCAGCACCGCCACCTGCTTGTTGTCGCAGGCGGCCTTGAAGGCGGCACGTATGGCGATTTCGGTTTTTCCGAAGCCCACGTCGCCGCAAATGAGGCGGTCCATGGGGCGGTCGCGCTCCATATCGGCCTTTACTTCGGCGGTCGATTTCAGTTGGTCGGGCGTATCTTCATAGATAAACGAGGCTTCGAGTTCGTGTTGCATGAAGGTGTCGGGCGAGAAGGCAAAGCCCTTCTCGTTGCATCGCTGAGCATAGAGCTTGATGAGGTCGCGGGCGATGTCCTTCATCTTGCTCTTG
Source organism: uncultured Bacteroidales bacterium (assembly GCA_944325415.1). Classification (GTDB taxonomy): domain Bacteria; phylum Bacteroidota; class Bacteroidia; order Bacteroidales; family UBA11471; genus Caccoplasma. The sequence goes on from CALUZW010000009.1 coordinate 58,373, forward strand.
GTCTTCTCCTTCATGCGCTCCCAGGCTCCCGACCCGAGTTTGCTGATGCGGGGCGGTTCGCCCTCCTTGGCCCGGTATTTGGCCAGTTTGTGCAGGGCGTGTATGCTCACAAAGAGAATGTCGTCGTTCTGGTAGATGAGTTTGATGACCTCCTGCATGGAGCCGTTGAGCTCGGCGCGGAAAAGCCCTCCGAACTTGCCTACGCCGTGGTCGATGTGTACGATGTAGTCGCCCACCTCAAACTGTCGCAGCTCTTTGAGCGAAAGGGCCAGTTTTCCCGAGCGGGCCTTGTCGCTGCGTAACTGGTACTTGTGGAAACGGTCGAAGAGCTGGTGGTCGGTAAAGAAGCAGAGCCGCAGTTCGTTGTCGATAAAACCCTCGTGCAGGGTCTTGTTGACAGCCGTGAAGGGAATATCTTCGCCTTTGTCTTCAAATATGTTGGCGATGCGTTGTGTCTGTTTCTCGCTGTCGCTGAGAATATAGAGCTTGTAGCCCTCTTGCAGCAGCGAGGAAAATGACTCGCTCACCAGGTCGAAATTCTTGTGGTAGATGGGTTGCGGCGAGCAGTTGAGGGTGAGAGTGGCCCCCGCCTCTCCACGGAATGGCTTGTTGCCGTAGTCGATGCGTTTGAAGTCGAGTATGTCGCGGGCAAAGGTGTCGACATCGATAAGTTTCTCCCGGGCGTGCAGGTCGCCCTCTTCGCTGATGAGAAGCTGTTGCGACAGGGTGTCGGAGGCGACGCTGTGCATGCGGTCGAGTACCCAGTCGAGGTCTTTGACAGCAAGCAGGGTGTGCTTGTCGATGAATTGCAGCAGCGAGATGCCTGTGGCCGAGCCGGCTTGCAGGTCGGGTATGACAAATATCTCGTCGACCGGTTCTTGCGAAAGTTGGGTGTCGATGTTGAAGGCGCGTATGCTCTCTATTTCGTCGCCGAAAGTGTCGATGCGGTAGGGCAGGTCCGACGAGAAGGAGTAGACATCGACAATGCTGCCCCTGATGGCAAACTGTCCCGGTTCATAGACATAGTCGACCCGTTCAAAGCCGTAGCCCGAGAGAAAGTCGGCAATGTCGGAGAGGTTGCATTTCTCGCCTTTGGCCAGCCGCAGGGTGTTGCGGTGCAACTCTTCGTTCGAGGCCACCTTTTCGCACAGAGCCTCGGGGTAGGAAACCACGAGAAGAGGCGAGCCGGCCTGTTGCAGACGGTTGATGGTGTCGGTGCGGAGAATGTCGGCGGCGGGGTCGACCTGTCCGTATTTCAGCGCCCGTTTGTAGCCCGAGGGGAAGAAGAGTACCCGTTCGTCGCCCCGTATCTGGGTCAGGTCGTTGTAGAGATAGCCTGCCTCTTCGGCATCGTTGGCAATGAACAGAAGGGTGGCTCCGCATTCGGGAATCCCCGAGAGTAGCAGGGAGACGGCGGAGCCTTGAAGCCCCGCTATATGGAGTCGGGTGAGGCGGTCGTCTTTCACGAAGCCTTTCAATGCTTCGGAGCGTGCCGCTGTAAGGAAAAGATTCGGTAACGAGTGGAGTTCGACCATGACGTAGAAAATTACCGCAAAATTACATTTTTTACCCCAATAATAAAGGGCTGACTATAAAAACAAGGGGCTCTTGAAAAATTCTGTTTCGGTTTGAAATCCGTCAGCCGGTATTACATTCCGATACGAAGTCTCGGGCTATCCGCGAAAAACCTCTGTCGAAACGGCGATTGCCTCGATAATTTCTCGGCTGTAAGTTTTGCAATCTGCCTATTTAGTTTAACTTTGTAGCCGTTTACCAACGCTTCAAAATATGAGTGAAGTCCAGAGAAAGGCCGACGGAGTGGTTATCATTCCGACCTATAACGAAAAAGAAAATGTAGAAAATATCATACGCGCGGTAATGGAGTTGCCGAACGTGTTCGATGTGTTGATTATCGACGACGGCTCGCCCGACGGTACGGCCGCCATTGTCAAGCGGTTGCAGGCCGACGAGTTTGCCGGTCGTCTGCACCTTATCGAGCGAAAAGGAAAGCTCGGTCTCGGTACGGCCTATATCACCGGATTCAAATGGGCGATAGCTGAGAAGTATGACTACATCTTCGAGATGGATGCCGATTTCTCCCACAACCCCAAAGATCTTCTCCGTCTCTACGACGCCTGTGCCAAAGAGGGCGCCGACATGTCTATCGGTTCGCGATACATTACCGGCGTGAATGTGGTGAACTGGCCCATGGGGCGTGTCATCATGTCGTACTATGCCTCGAAGTATGTGCGCATCGTTACCGGATTGAAGATTGCCGATACCACTGCCGGATTTGTATGTTACCGCCGTCAGGTCCTCGAAACGATAGAGCTCGACCGCATACATTTCAAGGGATATGCTTTCCAGATAGAGATGAAGTTCACGGCCAGCCGCTGTGGATTCAAGATTACCGAGGTGCCCATTATTTTTATCAACCGTGAACTTGGTGTGAGCAAGATGAGCGGCGGAATCTTCGGCGAAGCCGTTTTCGGTGTCTTGCGGTTGAAGATATGGAGCTGGTTCCGGAAATATCCGCAGAAAGCAAAACAACCCGAACGTCTGAACGCATGAAAAGTCTACTGATAAAAAACGCGCTTCTCGTCAACGAGGGCAAAAGCACAGTGGCATCGGTGCTGGTCGTGGGCGATACCATCACGGCCGTCTATACCGACGATGCCTATGTCGACATCGAGAGCCATGTCGATACCGTCATCAATGCTACCGGCAAGTGGCTGTTGCCCGGTGTCATCGACGACCAGGTACACTTCCGTGAGCCCGGTCTCACCCACAAGGCCGACATCAATACCGAGTCGATGGCGGCGGTGGCTGGTGGTGTTACCTCCTTCATGGAGATGCCCAATACCAAGCCCCCCACTACGACACGCGAGGCCCTCGAATGGAAATTCTCCCGTGCGGCGCAGACCTCCCTGGCCAATTACTCTTTCTACATCGGTGCCACCAATGACAACATCGACGAGATACTCCGGGCCGACTATCGCCGTGTGTGCGGTATCAAGGTGTTCATGGGCTCGTCGACGGGAAACATGCTGGTCGATAACGGCGATGCCCTGGCCCGTATCTTTGCCGAGGCGCCGGCTCTCGTTGCCGTACATTGCGAGAAAGAAGAGATTATCAAGGCCAACAAGGAAAAGTATATTGCCGAGTACGGAAAAGAGCTGCCTGTCTCTTTCCACCCGCTGATACGGAATGCCGAGGCCTGCTATGCCTCCTCGTCCGAGGCTGTGGAGCTGGCCCAGCGCTACAATACCCGCCTGCATCTGCTGCACCTCTCTACGGCCAAGGAGTTGACCCTGCTCAGCGACGGACCTGTTGAGGAGAAACGCATCACCGGCGAGGTGTGTGTGCATCACCTCTTTTTCGACGACAGCGACTATGCCCGCTATGGAAACCTGATAAAGTGGAACCCCGCCATCAAGACGGCCGCCGACCGCGAAGCCCTCATGCAGGCTACGGTGTCGGGCCGCATCGATGTGGTGGCTACCGACCATGCACCGCACCTGCTCGACGAGAAGCAGGGCTCCTGTCTCGAAGCCGCTTCGGGTGGCCCGCTGGTACAACACTCGTTGCAGGTGATGCTCGAAAAGTCGTTGCAGGGTGCTATCTCCCTCGAAACGGTTGTGGAGCGTATGTGTCATGCTCCTGCCAAACTCTTCGGTATCGAACGCCGGGGATTTATTCGCCCCGGATATTATGCCGACATGGTATTGGTCGACCCTGCCAAGCCCTACACGGTCACGCCCGAGAATGTGCTGACCAAGTGCTGCTGGTCGCCCTTTATGAATCATACCTTCCCGGTTACCATCGATACCACCTTTGTCAATGGTATCATAGCCTATCAGAACGGGCAGGTCGAGCCCTCCTGCCGGGGCAAGGAATTGCGCTTCGGAAGCCGGTCGTAGAGTACCCGACACTCTCTTATACAGCAGAGGCGGCGATGGTTATCCATCGCCGCCTCTGTCCGTTTCTGTAATTTTTACTGTGATAGAGACGATATGAAACGACAACGGCCCGAACGAGTTGGGGCCGTTGTCTCGTGTAAAAGGTTGAAAAATTTATTTCTTCTCGATTTTCTCTTGAACGATGGCGTCGACCACGGCGACAGTGGTGAGGTTGACAATGTCGCGCGGCGAGCTCTCGATGTCGGTAAAGTGAATCGGCTTGTTCAAGCCCATTTGTATCGGGCCGATGGAGTTGCCGATACCCATTTCAAGCAACAGCTTGTAGGCCGAATTGGCCGAGCTGAGGTTGGGGAAGATGAGGGTATTGACATCTTTTCCGGCCAGTCGGCTGAACGGGAAGGTGCGGTCGCGCAGCTCCTTGTTCAGGGCAAAGTGTACCTGCATTTCGCCGTCGATGGCCAGGTCGGGATACTCCTTCTGCATGATGGCAACGGCTTCGTGTACAAGAGCGGGGCTGCCCACCTTGTCGGCGCCGAAGTTGGAGTAGGAGAGCATGGCGATTTTGGGCTCTTGGGCAAAGAAGCGGAGGGTCTCGTTCGACAGTTTGGCGATGTCGACGAGTGTCTCGGTATTGGGGTGACGGTTGATAAGCGTGTCGGCCAGGAAGAAGGTGCCTTTGGGTGTGGTGATGATGTGCATGGCACCGAAGTGATTGTGTCCTTCACGGATGCCGATAACATCTTTGGCAATCTGTATCGTTTCGGTATACTTGGTGTAGGTGCCGGTGATGAAGGCATCGGCATCGCCGCACTCGACCATCATCATACCGAAATAGTTGCGGTCGTACATCTTCTCGTTGGCCTCGTCGGGGGTGATACCTTCGCGGCGGCGTTTCTTGGCCAGTATCTGAGCGTAGTGATGGCGGCGTGCTGCTTCGGCTTCGCTGCGCAGGCTCACGATTTCGATGCCGTCGAGGCTCAGACCCAGTTCTTTGGCCAGATTCTTGATGTAGTCGGCATTACCCAGCAAGATGGGGTGGCATACTCCTTCCTGGTAGGCGGTAACGGCGGCAGTGAGCATATTCACATGGTTGGCTTCGGCAAATACCACGCGTTTGGGGTTCTGCTTGGCCATGTCGGTGAAGTTGCGCAACATCTTGTTGTCGTAGCCCATGAGTGCTTCGAGTTTGGTCTGGTAGGCTGTCCAGTCTTCGATGGTCTTACGGGCCACACCCGATTTGATGGCAGCTTTGGCTACGGCGGGGGCTACTGTGGTGAGCAACCGAGGGTCAAGAGCCTTGGGTATGATGTATTCGGGTCCGAAACTGATGCTTTCAAGTCCGTATGCGGCATTGACCACATCGGGTACCCGTCTTTTGGCGAGGTCGGCGATGGCATAAACCGCGGCCAGTTTCATCTCTTCATTGATGCAGGTGGCCCGTACGTCGAGGGCGCCGCGGAAGATGTAGGGGAATCCCAGCACGTTGTTGATTTGGTTGGGATAGTCCGAACGGCCGGTGGCGAAAATCAGGTCGGAGCGAGAGGCTTTGGCCTTCTCATAGGAGATTTCGGGGTTGGGGTTGGCCAGGGCAAAAACAATGGGACGCTCGTTCATCGACTGTACCATTTCGGTTGTCAGTACGTCGGCGCGGGAGAGGCCGAGGAATACGTCGGCTCCTTTCATGGCCTCGGCCAGTGTGCTGATGTTGCGGTGGGTGATAAATTGTTTCTTCGACTCGTTGAGGTCGGTACGTTTATCGTTGATAACCCCTTTACTGTCGACCATCACTACATTTTCGGGTTTCACACCCAGCATGATGTAGAGTTTGGTACAAGATACGGCCGAGGCACCGGCACCGTTTACGACGATACGCGCATCTTCTATTTTCTTGCCCTGTATTTCGAGAGCGTTCAGCAGTCCGGCACCCGAGATGATGGCGGTACCGTGCTGGTCGTCGTGCATGACGGGAATGTCGAGCTCGGCTTTCAGTCGGTTTTCGATTTCGAAACATTCGGGAGCCTTGATGTCTTCGAGGTTGATGCCACCGAAAGTGGGGGCAATAGCCTTCACGGCCTGAATGAATTTTTCGGGGTCTTTTTCATTGACTTCGATGTCGAAGACGTCGATGCCGGCAAAAATCTTGAACAGCAGCCCTTTGCCTTCCATTACGGGCTTGCCGGCCAAGGCGCCTATGTCGCCGAGGCCCAATACGGCCGTACCGTTGGAGATAACGGCGACGAGATTGCCTTTTGAGGTATATTCATACGCGGTCTGGGCGTCTTTTTCGATTTCGAGACAGGGCTCGGCCACACCCGGCGAGTAGGCGAGCGAGAGGTCCATTTGTGTACTGTACGGTTTGGTGGGAACGACTTCTATCTTTCCCGGGCGGCCTTCGCTATGGTAGCGTAAGGCAGCTTCTTTGGTAACTTTTGCCATATATAATAGTATAAAGATTAAAATCCATGAAAAATGCCCGATTGGCGTCGGGCCAAATTTCAGCCATACAAATGTAGTGATTTGTGTGAGAAAAAGATGTTTGAAAGCAATTTTTTAAACAAAATTATACGCAAAGGGTTTCGCTGGAAATAAATTGTCTGTTTTTTATCTGGAATTGTGTTGTATTGTCAGGGAGTAATGCCGGTGCCCGACGTTTATCCCCTGGGACAAACCGTCGGAACATTTACATGAATTAACACTGTATTTCTATAAACAGGAGAAAACTTTTTTCATTCACAAAGTTTTCTCCTATCTTTGTACCCACATATAGATTTTTCTCATGGCCAGCGATTTAAAACAACGTGTAATAGAAACAGCATTTGCCCTCTTTTTGCGACATGGCATCAAATCCATTACGATGGATTATATTGCCTCTCAGGTGGGTATATCGAAACGAACCCTGTATGAACTCTTCAAGGACAAAGACCAGCTCCTGCTTGAATGTCTGACCTGGAACCGCCGGGAGATAGAGCGTATGTCGTTGGAGGTTGCTCAGAAGGTCGACAATGCGCTGGCTTTCCTGCTCGAAGTTTTCATGATTCAGTGGAAACGTATGCGTAATGTCAACCGGAACTATTTCTCCGACTTGAAACGCTACCACCCGCAGGTGTCGCGTATGTTCGACGACGAACGGGTTTCGCAGGCCGAGAGCATGCGCCACATTCTCGAACAGGGGCAGGCCGAAGGTGTCATTCTCAAAGATTGCCGTTGCGACATTGTGGCACAGCTTCTCTCTACCAAGTTCGATATTCTGTTCAGTCTCGATGAGATATGCACGGTCGAGTTTACCTTTATGGAGACATTCGAAATGATTTTCAAAACCTTTATCCGTGGTATTGCCACCGCCAAAGGATTGGAGATTATCGACCGCTATTTTGCCGAGGTTGAGTCATGAAGAGAAATCTAACAGAAGCTGAGGAAGGAGAAATATGCGTTCTTTCCCCGGCCCGATAAGAAAAACAAGTACATTCTTTCCCGATATATTTTTGTAGACCGATAAAAAAGACCGACTTTTGTGCTGTCAATCATTGGCGGGTTTGTCGTCAGGACAAATCGTTTGTAAAATATCTGCCGTCATGTCCCGATGCGGCAGCGATTAAATAACCAAACCTAAAAACCAAAATGAAAAAAAGAAATTGTTGGGCGCTGTTTCTGATAACTGTGCTTGCCTCTCTTGGGCCAAGTGTAACAGCCGCCACGGCCGACTCGATTACCTTATCGCTCGACGAGGCCGTTGCCATCGCTCTCAGTGAGAATCCGACAGTTATCGTCTCCGACATGGAGATAAAACGCACCGACTATGCCCGTCGCGAAACCATCGGAGGGCTGTTTCCCACGGTCGATTATTCGGGAACCTATTCCCGGACCTTGAAAAAGCAGGTGATGTATATGGACATTCCCGGTATGGACGGAGGGCTGGAAGTGGGCCTTGACAACTCTTGGTCTACGGGCTTTTCGCTCTCTTTGCCGCTTATCGCCCCTGCTCTTTGGAAGAGTGTGAAACTGTCGGCCGTGCAACTCGAACAGTCGATTGAGAGTGCCCGCTCGTCGCGCCTCTCCATGGTGAGTCAGGTTAAGAAGGCTTACTATGCCATACTCATGGCCGACGATTCCTACGATGTGTTGCTCACCAGTTATGAAAATGCCCGTATCAATGCCGAAACCTACCGCCACAAGTATGAGCAGGGCACGGCTTCGGAGTACGACGTGCTGCGGGCCGAGGTAGCCGTCCGCAACCTCGAACCCTCGCTGTTGCAGGCCGAGAATGCCTTGCGTCTGGCCAAGCTCAATCTGAAAGTGCTGCTCGGGCTTGATGCCGAGTTGCGCATTGGGTTGGCCACCCGTTTGTCCGATTACGAAGAGTCGATGTATGCCGACATGTTGCAGCCCGATACATCGCTTGCCCAGAATACCAGTTTGCGGCAAATTGACTTGCAGGCAGCCTACCTGAAACAGGCGTTGAAAACCCAACACATGTCATGGGCTCCTACGCTGGCCTTTGTCGGTTCCTATACCTGGTCGTCGATGAGCAACGGCGGTATGTTCGAAGATTTCCGCTGGACGCCCTATTCCTATGTGGGAATATCGCTGTCTATACCCATTCTCACCGGCGGTACCCGATATTACAAAGGTAAACAGGCTCGGGTGGCCTATAACGAGATGCAGTATCAGCGCACCGACCTTGAACGCAACCTGCGCATGCAACTTACCGCGGCCATGGACAACATACGCGCCTCGATAAAGCAGGTGGCATCGAGCAAGGAGGGTGTGCGTCAGGCCGAGAAAGCCTACCTGATTATGCAGAAGAAATTTGAAGTGGGGTCGGCAACGATTATCGAACTCGACGATGCCAATCTGGCATTAGCTTCGTCGCGTCTCTCTTATTATCAGGCCATACACGACTACCTCACGGCTCAGTGCGACCTCGAACAGATTTCGGGTAATGTCGACTTTGACCGGTACAAACTCGATGAGGTGAAATAAAAATCCTTTCATTAAGAAAAAAACAATCCACATATGAAACGTTATAAAAACACAATTTGGGCGGTGGCACTGCTTGCGGTCATGGCCTCTTGTTCCGAACAGAAGAAACAGATGGCCGTGGTCGAGGAGAAACCCCAGGTGCGTCTCGAAACCGTCAATGTGCAACCGGTCGCTCAGACCCAGGAGTTTACGGCGACGGTCGATGCCGACGTGGTCAACAACATCTCGCCCTCGGTGGTATTGCGTATCGACAAGATTCTTGTCGAGGTAGGAGACCGTGTGCAGGCCGGACAGCTCCTGGCAGAGATGGACCGCTCCAACCTCATACAGTCCAAGACCCAACTCGACAATATCCAGCTCGAATACGACCGTCAGCTGGCGCTCTACGAAGTGGGCGGTACCTCCAAGCAGCTTCTCGACGCTCAGCAGGTACAGCTCGACGTGGCCCGCACGGCCTATGACAACCTGAAAGAAAACACCCAGCTCATCAGTCCCATCGACGGTATCGTAACGGCCCGCAATTACGACAACGGCGATATGTATTCGGCCGGAAAGCCGCTTCTCACCGTGCAGAAGATTGTACCCGTAAAACTCATGATACATGTATCCGAAGGCTTTTATACTCAGGTGAAAGAAGGTATGCCCGTGAAGATTCATCTCGATGTGTATAAAGACGAGACCTTTACCGGAAAGGTGAGTCTCATCTATCCCACCATCGATGCTGCCACCCGCACCTTCCCCGTGGAGATAACCCTCGACAACAAGGATATGCGGGTGCGTCCCGGCATGTTTGCCCGGGTGACCATCGACTTCGGTACCGAGCGTCGGGTGGTATTGCCCGACCTGGCCGTGGTGAAGCAAACCGGCTCGGGCGACCGTTATGTCTATGTCTACAACGACGGTAAGGTCGACTTTGTCAAGGTGGAACTGGGCCGGCGCACCGATACCCGTTACGAAGTCCTCTCGGGTGTATCCGACGGTGCCCGCGTAGTCGTAGCCGGACAGTCTCGTCTGTATAACGGCGCCGAAGTAACCGTTGTCGAATAAGAAAACTCTCGTTTAATCCTCATAAAAAGATTTGCGCTATGAGTCTCTACTCCACTGCCGTCAAGAAACCGATTACGACAGCCCTCTGCTTTGTGGCTGTTGTGGTTGTCGGTCTCTTCTCGCTGACGCGTCTTTCCATCGACCTGTTGCCGAACATCGAGACCAATACCATTATGGTGCTTACCTCGTATCCCGGTGCCAGTGCCTCCGATATCGAGACCAACGTAACCAAAATCATGGAGAATACGCTCAACACTGTGAGCGACCTTAAAGATATATCCTCCCAGTCGAAAGAGAATCTTTCGATTGTAACCCTTGAATTTGAGTATGGCACCGACATCGATGTGGCCACCAACGATGTGCGCGACAAAATCGACATGGTGCGCTCTACGCTTCCCGACAATGCGGGTACGCCCGTACTCTTCAAGTTCGGAACCGAAGACATACCCATCGTGATACTCTCCGTAACCGCCGAAGAGAGTATGCCCGGTCTCTACAAGATACTCGACGACAAGGTGGCCAACCCGCTGAAACGTATCTCCGGGGTAGGTGCGGTCTCCATCTCGGGTGCTCCCGAGCGCGAAATCCAGGTCTATTGCGACCCGGCCAAGCTCGAAGCCTACAACCTCTCGGTCGAGACCATCTCGGCAATTATTGCCAATGAAAACCTGAACACCCCTGGCGGAAGTTTCGACATCGGTTCGAATACCTATTCGTTGCGCGTTCAGGGCGAATTTTCCGACCCCAAGCAGCTCAACGACATTGTCGTGGGTACCTACAACGGCAGTTCGATATACCTGCGCGATGTGGCGCGTGTGGTCGATACCGTGAAAGAGCGTGAGCAGGAGGCCTATAACAATGGCCAGCAGGGCGGTATGATTGTGATACAGAAACAGTCGGGCGCCAACTCGGTGAACATTGCCAACGAGGTGCTCCGGAAACTGCCCGTCATACAGTCATCTCTCCCTTCCGACGTGAAACTGGGTATCATCATCAATACGTCGACCAACATCGAGAACACCATCAGCAGTCTGGTAGAGACCGTTCTGGTAACCTTCGTCATTGTGATGCTCGTGGTGCTCTTCTTCCTGGGACGCTGGCGCGCCACGTTCATTATCATCATTACCATACCCATCTCGCTCATTGCCTCGTTCTGTTATCTGCTGGTGTCGGGCAATACGTTGAACATCATATCGCTCAGCTCGTTGAGTATCGCCATCGGTATGGTGGTCGACGATGCCATCGTGGTGCTCGAAAACGTTACCAACCACATTGAGCGTGGCAGTGCTCCCAAGCAGGCGGCCATACATGGTACCAACGAGGTGGCCATCTCGGTTATCGCTTCGACCCTCACCATGCTGGCGGTGTTCCTCCCTCTGACCCTCATTACCGGTATGGCCGGTATTCTGTTCCGTCAGTTGGGCTGGATTGTGAGCATCATCATGATTATCTCTACCGTGGCAGCCTTGTCGCTTACCCCCATGCTCTGTTCGCAGTGGTTGCGGCAGAACCCCAAGAAGGGCCGGATATATGCGTTGATATTTACCCCCATCGAAAAGGCCCTCGACGCGCTCGACCGCGGATATGCCCGTTTGCTTACTTGGGCGGTGGGTCATCGCACGGTGGTCGTGGTGGCGGCTATACTGGTCTTTATCGGCAGTATGATGCTTACCAAGGTTGTGCCCACCGAGTTTTTCCCCACGCAGGATAATGCCCGTGTGGCCGTGAATGTGGAGATGCCCATAGGTACCCGCACCGAAATATCGCGCGACGTGGCCCTGCGCATCACCCGGGAATTCCAGGAAAAGTATCCCGAAATAAAGACGATAAACTTTACCGTGGGTCAGGCCGATACCGACAATACCTACGGTTCGATACAGGAGAATGGTACCCACATCATTTCGATGAATATCGACCTGCTGAGCGTCGGCGAACGTGAACGGGGATTGCTCGAAATCTGTGAATCGATGCGCCGCGACTTGCGTAAGTATGTAGAAGTGAAGACCTTTGAGGTACTTGCCGGTGGTGGAACCGGAGGTATGGCCTCGCAAGCCTCGGTCGATGTCGAGATATACGGATATGACTTTATGACCACCGACCGTATAGCCCGCGAGGTGCAGCAGGTGATGGACAAGATGAAGAGTTGCTCGGGTACCAGCATCAGCCGCGAAGACTACATACCCGAGTATCATGTCGACTTCGACCGTGAAAAACTTGCACTCCACGGCATGAACGTTGCCATGGCCTCCTCTTATCTGCGCAGCCGCATCAACGGAACGACAGCCTCGTATTACCGTGAAGACGGAGAGGAGTATGACATTACGGTGCGCTACGCACCCGAGTTCCGGCAGTCGATAGAAGACATCGAAAACATCGTTGTCTATAATGCCGCCGGCAACGGTGTACGCATCAGAGAGTTGGGTACGGTGGTCGAACGCCTTACCCCGCCTACCATCGAACGCAAGAACCGCGAACGTGTCGTAACGGTAACCGGCTATGTGGCTCCCGATGCGGCATTGGGAACGTTGGCCTCCGAAGTAAGAGCCGCCATTGCGCAGATAGATATACCCTCCGACGTAACCGTCTCGCTGGCCGGTTCGCTCGAAGACCAGCAGGACATATTCAGCGACCTGCTCATACTGGCCGTCATGATTATCATGCTTGTATTCATTGTGCTGGCCGCCCAGTTTGAGTCGCTCACCTATCCCTTTATCATCATGCTGTCGTTGCCGTTTGCCGCAACGGGTGTCTTCCTGGGACTTGTCGTGACGGGTACCCCGTTGAGTGTCATGGCGCTCATCGGTCTGGTGATGCTGGCCGGTATCGTGGTCAAGAACGGTATCGTGCTTATCGACTACACCAACCTCAACCGCGAGCGGGGCTATTCCATTACCTACTCGGTAATCCAGGCCGGCCGTTCCCGTCTGAGACCCGTACTCATGACCACCCTCACCACGGTAATCGGTATGATACCTATGGCCATAGGCACTGGCGAGGGTTCGGAGATGTGGCGACCCATGGGTATGACGGTGGCATGGGGTCTTTCGATTTCGACCCTGATTACCCTGCTCATCGTGCCGGTAGTCTATGCCATCTTCGCCAAGAATGGTGTGGTGCGCACCCGAAAGAAACTGCAAAAACAGAATAAACACTAAAAACTCTTACCGATGAAAGCATTGTTTATAGCCTTTGACCAAGCCCATTACGACGATGTTTACAATGTGCTTACCCACAACAACTGCCGGGGTTTTACCTATTGGCAGGACGTGCAGGGCCGCGGTACCAAGTCGGGAGAGCCGCATTATGGCAGCCACGCCTGGCCGAGTATGAATTCGGCCATATTGTCGATTGTCGACGAGACCCGTCTGGGTATTGTGATGAAAGCCTTGCACACGCTCGACGAGGCCAAGCCGGCTCTCGGTCTGCGGGCCTTTGTGTGGGATATTGAGAAAATGATTTGAAATAAAGTCAAGTATCATCTATGTGGCTCGGCCGACCGGAATTATTCTGGCCGGCCGAGTGCCTTTCCTGTCGAAACTGTCGTATCTTTGTACTTCGGATAAATTTTTGCCGTATGAAAATAAACAAGACCAATGCTGCCCGTCTGCTTGATAAAGCGGGCCTCTCCTACGAACTGATTCCTTATGAAGTGGATCCTGAGAACCTGGCCGCCACTCATGTGGCCGAGCAGTTGGGCGAAGAGATAGGAAGAGTGTTCAAGACGCTGGTGTTGCGGGGCGACCGCAACGGCATTTTTGTATGTGTCATTCCCGGCGACATGGAGGTCGACCTCAAAGCTGCTGCCAAAATATCGGGCAACAAGAGCGCCGAGATGTTAGCCATGAAAGAGCTGTTGCCTACTACCGGATATATACGCGGAGGCTGTTCGCCGATAGGCATGAAGAAACATTTTCCCACCTATTTCCATGCAACGGCTCTCGATTACGATTTTATTTATGTAAGTGCCGGCGTGCGGGGATTGCAGATAAAGATAGCCCCTCAGTCGCTTATCGGTTTTGTATCGGCAGCGGTGGGCGATATTGCTACACGCTGAGAGTTCTCTTTCGATTTTTTCTCATGGTAGGCACATACGCCCGACAGGCCGCACTCCTTGCAGCGGGGATTTCGGGCGGTACACACATAGCGTCCGTGCAGAATGAGCCAGTGGTGGGCTATCGGCAGGAGATGACCCGGAATGTGCTTTACCAGTGTGCGCTCGGTTTCGAGCGGCGTTTTTGAGTGGCGGGTGAGCCCGATGCGGTTCGATACCCGGAATACGTGTGTGTCGACCGCCATCGCCTCCTTGTTGAAGGCTACCGAAGCTACCACGTTGGCTGTCTTGCGGCCCACTCCCGGCAGTTTTTGCAGTTCGTCGACCTCCTGGGGTATCGTGCCGCCGAAGTCGCTCACGACTTTACGGGCCATGCCTACCAGATGTTTGGCCTTGTTGTTGGGGTAGGAAACGCTTTTTATGAAGGTATATACCTCTTCGGGGCTGCTTTGGGCAAGAGCTTCGGCCGTGGGATAAGCCTCAAAGAGAGCCGGGGTAACCATGTTGACCCGCTTGTCGGTGCATTGGGCCGACAGAATGACGGCGACAATCAGCTGGTAGGGGTCGCGGTAATGCAGTTCGGTCTCGGCCACGGGCATATGTTGCGTGAACCATTCGATGACGGTGCGGTAGCGTTCGGCGGTTTTCATTCCTGATGTTATGATATGACATACCCCTCGTCGGTAGGGGGAGAGGGGTATGCGGTGTTGGGGGTATATGGGTAGGTGTAATATTTGAAATCAGTGGGCCGACTCAAACTCTTCGAGGAACCGCTGGTCGTTCTCGGAGAAGAGCCGCAGGTCTTTCACCCGGTATTTGAGGTTGGTGATACGCTCTATGCCCATGCCGAGTGCATAGCCGGTGTATACCTTGCTGTCGATGCCGCAGGCGTCGAGTACATTGGGGTCGACCATGCCGCAACCGAGTATTTCCACCCAGCCGGTGTGTTTGCAGAAGGAGCAGCCTTTGCCACCGCACAAGTCGCACGAGATATCCATTTCGGCGCTCGGTTCGGTAAAGGGGAAGTAGGAGGGGCGCAACCGTATCTTGGTTTCGGGCCCGAACATCTCTTTGGCAAAGAAGAGCAGAGCCTGTTTCAGGTCGGCAAATGTAACGTTCTTGTCGATGTAGAGAGCTTCGACCTGGTGGAAGAAACAGTGCGCACGGGCCGAGATGGCTTCGTTACGATACACGCGTCCCGGGCAGATGATGCGGATAGGGGGTTGGGCGTGTTCCATCACGCGGGTCTGTACCGATGAGGTGTGAGTGCGCAGCAGCACGTCGGGTGAACGTTGAATGAAGAACGTGTCCTGCATGTCGCGGGCGGGGTGGTCTTCGGCGAAGTTCAAGGCCGAGAACACATGCCAGTCGTCTTCTACTTCGGGGCCTTCGGCGATGGAAAATCCCAGTCGGCCGAAGATGTCGCATATCTCGTTGCGCACCAGCGAGATGGGGTGGCGCGTACCCAGAGCTACGGGGTAGGCCGTGCGGGTGAGGTCGATGGTGTTGTCGGCCTCGGCCTGCTCGCTTACCTGTTCGCGCAGCGCATTGATTTTTTCCGTAGCCAGCTCTTTCAACTCGTTCAGCCGTTGGCCCATTTCGCGTTTGCTCTCGGCTGCCACGTTTCTGAAATCGTTGAAGAGTTGCGATATTTCACCCTTTTTGCTCA
Source organism: uncultured Bacteroidales bacterium (assembly GCA_944325415.1). GTDB lineage: Bacteria > Bacteroidota > Bacteroidia > Bacteroidales > UBA11471 > Caccoplasma. Next base: position 74,040 of record CALUZW010000009.1, read on the forward strand.
GGTATTTGATGCGAAGATTTTCCACCTCTTCGGCTTTGGCGGCCGTGAGGGCTTCGATTTCTTCTCTCAATCGGTTTATCTTTTCTATCATGTCTCTTGATGATATTTCTGTTTCTGCTGCAAATTTAATAATATTGGTGCGATAATGGCCCAAACACGACGAAAAACAAAAAAAAATTTCTATGTTTGTGTAAAATATCCCAAGCCTCATGGATCAACGTCAGTCGCTTCTTGCCCGCGTGCAGCAGTACATCGCACGCCACATTCCGCTCTCCTCGGGCCAGCTTGTGCTGGTGGGTCTCAGCGGGGGTGCCGATTCGGTGGCGTTGCTTTCCATTCTCACGACCTTGGGCTATCGGTGCGAGGCGTGCCATTGCAACTTCCAGCTGCGTGGAGAGGAGTCGTTGCGCGACCGCCGTTTTGCCGAGAGCGTGGCGGCCGGGCTGGGGGTTCCGTTCCGGGAGATAACCTTCGACACGATGGCATACGCCGCGGCCAACAAAGTGTCGGTCGAGATGGCCTGCCGGGAGTTGCGCTACGAGTGGTTCGAGCAGCAGCGCCGGGAGTCGGGGGCAGCCTATGTGGCGGTGGCGCATCACCGCGACGACTCTATCGAGACGATGTTGCTCAACCTTATCCGCGGTACGGGTATCGCCGGGCTTACCGGCATACAGCCCGTCAACGGCACCATTATCCGTCCGCTCCTCTCGCTGAGTCGGGCCGAAATCGAGACCTATCTTTTCGACTCCCATCTTACCTATGTGGTCGACAGTACCAACCGCGAGACGCTCTATACCCGCAATAAGATACGCTTGCAGTTGTTGCCCCTCATGCAGGCGATAAATCCTTCGGTATATGAGTCGCTCTCCCGCACGGCCGACTATCTGCGCGAGGTCGAGGCTCTCTATCGCACGGCTGTCGACAGTTACAAGAAGCAGTTGGTGAGCAGCGGCGACGACGGTCTGCACATTCACCTCGAATCGCTCCGTTCGTTGCCCGGTGCCCGCACGCTGCTGTTCGAGATTATCAGAGATTACGGCTTCCTTTCGTCGCAACTCGATGATATATGGGCTGCGATAGATGCGCCGTCGGGGCGATTTTTCGATGCCCCGGTTTACCGTCTGCTCAAAGACAGGACCGACTTTGTTCTCTACCCACGTCGCTCCACACAGAAAATCCGTATCATCGAGTACGGTACCTTTACGGTCGATGAGCCGGTCAGACTTACCCTTACGCTGCACGACGCTGCCGGATACGAAATTCCCCGTCGGCGCGATACGGCCTGCTTCGATGCCGGCCTGTTGCCATTCCCGCTTGTGCTGCGCACCTGGCGAGAGGGCGATAAGTTCAAGCCATTCGGCATGAAAGGCCATCAAAAGTTGAGCGACTATTTTAATAATCACAAGTATACGCTGTCTCGCAAACAGTCGGCCTGGTTGCTCTGTGCCGGCGAAGAAATCGTGTGGATTGTAGGCGAACGCAGTTCCGATAGCTACAAAATCACCCCGGCTACCCGACAGGTACTGGAAATAAAATGTGAAAAATAATTAACATAAAAACTTATCGGCCGTTTCGGCGGTTTTGTCAAAAAAAACAGATATATTTGCAGCGGAATAGGAACCGACACTATTTTTTCAAGATTACACCTGTTCCGTCTATCTTACAAATCATAATTTATTGATGCAGTCGTTTTAACCCTTTTACAAGAAGAGGGTTTGCTATGTTTGAATCACTGCAAAGAAAACACCCTTGAATTTTATGTACAACATTCTGGAACTGAAAGACAAAGATTTTGATGAATTGCAAGCCATAGCCCGTGAGATGAATCTGGGCAGTACCAATTTCCCCAGCAAAGACGAGCTGGTATATGCCATACTCGACCAGCAGGCCATCGACATGGCCGGTAAACGGAGTGCCGCCAAGGAAAATCAGTCCACGGCCAAGCGGTCCGAAAAGAAATCGCCCAAAGCAGCCGATGCCGTTGCTCAGGAAAACAAGGCCGAAAAGCCGGCTCGCGGACGTAAGCCCCGGACCAAAGTGGCCGAAGAACCTTCGTCCGAAACCCCTGAAAACCGTGTGGAGTCGGCACCCATAGCCGAAGAACAGGCCGCCGAAGAGGCCCAGCCCCGTCGGGTACGTTTCACCCACCCGGCTCTTACCGAACAAATAGAAATTGACTATCCCGGCGAAGCCTCTGCCGCACCGGCACTTCCCGCCGAAGAGAAGAAGGAAGAACCCCAATCCGAAACTCCCTCCGAAACCGCCCCTGTCGCCGCCAAACCGCGCGGACGTCGCCCCAAGATACAGAAACTCAATGTCGAAGCCGCCGAGGCCGATAACCGCCCCGAGCCCGAACGTGTTGCCGAACCTGCGGCAGCTGCTCCGGCCGAGAACGACGACACCGCACCGCGGCAGAACACCGAGGCCGAGGCCCGTCCCGTGGTAGAAAACAACATACACCTGCAATCGTTCTTCCCCCGCAGTGAACGGCAGCGTTTTGTCCCGAGAGGAAAAAATGCCTCTGCGCAGGCTCCCTCGTCCAACGTGCCTGCTCCCATCTACCGCCCGCAGGCTCCTGAAAAGGTATTCGATTTCGACGGAATACTCTCCGGAGTGGGTGTGTTGGAGATGATGCCCGACGGATATGGATTCCTCCGTTCCTCCGATTACAACTACCTCGCATCGCCCGACGATATCTATGTGTCGCCTGCCCAGGTGAAACTTTTCGGTCTGAAAACCGGCGATGTCGTGGAGGGTCCCATACGTCCGCCCAAGGAGGGAGAGAAATATTTTCCCTTGGTAAAGGTCGACCGCATCAACGGACGTTCGCCCGAATATGTGCGCGACCGCGTGCCGTTTGACCATCTCACGCCGCTCTTCCCCGAAGAAAAGTTCAATCTCACCGGAAACCGTGGAACCAATAATCTCTCCTGTCGTGTTGTCGACATGTTTGCCCCCATCGGAAAAGGTCAGCGCGGTCTTATTGTGGCACAGCCCAAGACCGGAAAGACCATGCTCCTCAAAGATATCGCCAATGCCATTGCAGCCAATCACCCTGAGGTTTACATGATGATACTGCTCATCGACGAGCGTCCCGAGGAGGTAACCGACATGGCCCGCAGTGTGAAGGCCGAAGTCATCTCTTCGACCTTTGACGAGCCGGCCGAACGCCACGTCAAGGTGGCCAGCATCGTTCTCGAAAAGGCCAAGCGCATGGTCGAGTGCGGCCACGACGTTGTCATTCTGCTCGACTCCATCACCCGTCTGGCCCGCGCCTACAACACCGTGTCGCCGGCATCGGGCAAAGTGCTTTCGGGTGGTGTCGATGCCAATGCCCTGCACAAGCCCAAACGTTTCTTCGGAGCCGCCCGCAACATCGAAAACGGCGGTAGCCTTACCATTATCGCCACGGCACTTACCGATACCGGGTCGAAGATGGACGATGTCATCTTTGAAGAGTTCAAAGGCACCGGCAACATGGAGTTGCAACTCGACCGCAAGCTGGCCAACAAACGCATCTTCCCTGCGGTCGACATCACCGCATCGAGCACCCGTCGCGACGATTTGCTCCTCAGCCAGGATACCCTCAACCGCATGTGGATTCTCCGCAAATATCTCTCCGACATGAATTCGATAGAGGCCATGACCTTCATTATGGACCGTATGGAAAAAACATCGTCCAACGAAGAGTTGCTCCTCTCGATGAATGATTGATTATTGATGAGTGAACTATTCGAGCCGCCCCGACATATATCGTCAAGGCGGCTCGTTTGTATGGATATTTGGCCGTTTCAAAAAAAAATAGTAATATAGCAGCACCAAAAAACAATCTGTCGTGGAACACAAACAGTTTTTTTCGATTTTGCAGGAGCGTCTGGGCAAAGACAAGAAGAGCGTAGACACTCTATATTCGGGATTGTTGCAAATCATCAAGGAGCGCAGCATCTCGATGGATTCGGTATCGGTACAGGGGTTTGGAACCTTTGAACCTCGCAAAAAACTCGAACGCATTACCGTCAATCCCGCGACAGGCAAACGTATGCTTATCCCTCCCCGCATCGTGCTTACGTTCAAGCCCGGTGCCGTGTTGAAAAATCGTATCAAGGAGAACTCTGCCCGATGAATGCCAAGATATCCCTGCCCGAACTGATAGACCAGTTGAGTCGGAAAAGCGACTGTACCAAGAAAGAGGCGGAGCAGTTCCTGAAAGAGTTTTTCTCGCTGGCGGCCGATACCGTGAGCCGGGGCGAGAATCTGAAAATAAACGGCCTGGGACAATTCCGCTCCGTGTGGGTGGAGCCGCGTGCCAGTGTCAATGTGCGTACCGGCGAGCCGATGGAGATTCCCGGACACTACAAACTCTCGTTCTCGCCCGACAAAGTCATGCGCGAAGCAGTCAATGCTCCTTTCTCGTGCTTCATACCCGAGGTGTTGCCCGACGATGTGCTTACCGACGAAGCCGTGCAGGCTGACGAGAATGAGACCGCCGACGAAGCCGAAGATATATTTGTCGGCGACTCGCAACAGGTGGTGGCAGAAACCGCCACAGAAGAGACTCCTGGCGCTGTCGTCGCCGGGGAGGCAGCCGATGCTGGTGCCGGGTGTGGGCAGCAGCCCGAAGTCGAACCGGCCGCCGTGGCAGAAGAACCGGTGGCAGAAGAGAAACCCGCATCTGCGCATCCTTCTCACGAGACCCTCATGGGCGATGCCGCAACAGTCGGCGATGATGCCGCAGGCGATGCCGACGAGGAATCGGTAGCCAAACTCTCCGAAGAGGAGTTGAACGCGCTGGCCGACTTTGTGCTGGAAAAAATCGTCGCCGAGAGTATGTCCGATTCTGCCAGTCGTCGGGAAACCCCGCAAGCCGCCGAAGAGACCGCAAGTGCCCCTCATGCCCCTATGTCAGACACCACAGAGGCCACCGCTCCCGAAAAGGCAGGCGGTACCCCGCCCATCATATCTTTCGGTGGGGACGAGGAGGGGTCAGCCGGTGAATCGGTAGAAAAATGCAACAATGAAATACCAACAGCGGGTGCCGAGGAGTACGATGAAGATGTCTATGAAGACTGTCGCCCCTCGCTGTGGGACAAAATGCAGCAGCGACCCCTGCTCACCGGCCTGTGTGCCGTCCTGCTGTTGCTTCTGATAGTAGCCGGCGGTACACTCTGGCAGATGCATCGCCGGGGCATCACGCTGGCTGATGCGTGGAGTTATTATTTCCCCTCCGCTCCGGTAGCAATACCATCGGATACACTCGTAACTCCTTATCCGGTCGAGACCGCAACCGTAGTCGATTCGGCCGAGAAGGCAAACATTCTCCCCTTGACAGTTGTTACAGAAGACGAGACCGAACCGCTCGGCGACACGCTCCATGTGCAGGCGTTGCCTCCGCTGACCGTACACCGTCTGAGCGACGGCGACCGTCTCACCCTGTTGGCACTCGAATTTTACGGCAGCAAAGATTTCTGGGTCTATATCTATGAAGAGAACAAGACCATCATGCCCAACCCCAATCGTTTGCCGGTGGGGCTCGAAGTGAAGATACCCGATCCCCGCAAATACGACATCGATGCGGGCAGTCAGCGCTCTGTCGACAAAGCGAAAAACTTTGCCGACCAACTGAACAGGAGGTTTGAGTAGCTATTCACACAGGTCGCCATTTCGTCGGGAAGTGGCGACTTAGTTTTTTTTAATAGATAGCTGTTATTGATTTAACACTGTAAATGTTAAATGTGAAACAAACATTTCTATTTTTGCAAAAGAAAAAAGGAAATTCATAGAAAACGCTATAAATTATGAGCCAAACAGTAGATATCAGAGAACTTAACGAGCTGATTGCCAGCAAAAGCTCGTTTGTGAACATGATTACCATGGGTATGGACAGAGTCATTGTGGGGCAGAAACACCTGGTCGACTCGTTGATGATAGGTCTTCTGTCCAACGGACACATTCTGCTCGAAGGTGTTCCGGGATTGGCCAAGACCCTTGCCATCAAGACCCTCGCTTCGCTCATCGATGCCAAGTACAGCCGTATACAGTTTACGCCCGACTTGCTCCCGGCCGATGTCGTAGGTACCATGGTGTACAGTCAGGCCAAAGAGCAGTTTCTGGTAAAAAAAGGTCCGGTTTTTGCCAACTTTGTCCTCGCCGATGAAATAAACCGTGCCCCGGCCAAAGTGCAGAGTGCCCTGCTCGAAGCCATGCAGGAACGTCAGGTAACCATTGGCGAAAATACCTACAAACTCGACGACCCCTTCCTGGTCATGGCTACCCAGAACCCCATCGAGCAGGAGGGAACCTATCCGCTGCCCGAAGCACAGGTCGACCGTTTCCTGCTGAAAGTAATCATTACCTATCCCAAGAAAGAAGAAGAAAAACTCATCATACGCCAGAATATCTCGGGCGAAAAAACCGAGATAAAACCCGTATTGAAGACCGAAGACATCATCGAAGCCCGCAAGGTGGTGCAACAGGTGTATATCGACGAGAAAATCGAACGCTACATCGTCGATATCGTCTTTGCGTCGCGTTTCCCGCAGGATCACGGGCTGTCCGACCTCAAAAACATGATAGCCTTCGGTGCTTCGCCCCGTGCTTCGATAAATCTGGCCACGGCGGCCCGTTCCTATGCCTTCCTCAAACAGCGCGGCTATGTGGTGCCCGAAGATGTGCGCGCCGTGTGCCACGACGTGATGCGGCACCGTATAGGTCTTACCTACGAAGCCGAAGCCAACAATATCACCACCGAAGAGATTGTCAGCGAAATACTCAACAAGGTCGAAGTACCTTAATGCGAATTTCTTTCTCGCTGAAAAAGGAGAATAATTTATGGATACAACCGAGTTGTTGAAAAAGGTCCGGCGCATCGAGATAAAGACACGCGGACTCTCACGCAATATTTTCGCAGGGCAGTACCATTCGGCCTTCAAGGGGCGGGGTATGGCCTTCTCGGAAGTGCGCGAGTATCAGTTCGGTGATGATGTGAGAGACATCGACTGGAACGTAACCGCCCGTCAGCAACGTCCTTATGTCAAGGTCTTTGAAGAGGAACGGGAGATGACCGTCATGCTGTTGATTGACGTGTCGGCCAGTCGGCTTTTCGGTGCCGTGGGCGAGTTGAAAAAGGAGATGATGACCGAGATTGCCGCCACGCTGGCTTTCTCGACGATACAGAACAACGATAAAATCGGGGTCATCTTTTTCTCCGACCGCATCGAGAAGTTCATTCCCCCGCAAAAGGGAAAGAAGCATGTGCTTTACATCATACGCGAGCTGATAGACTTCACCCCCGAGCACACGGGTACCGATATCTCGCAGGTGTTGCGTTACCTGACCAACGCCATAAAGAAGCGTTGTACGGTCTTTCTGATGTCCGACTTCATCTCGCCCGAAGACTATTCTAACGCCATGACCATAGCCAACCGCAAACACGACGTCGTTGCCGTGCAGGTCTATGACAAGCGCGAGACCGAACTGCCGCGGGTGGGCCTCATCAAGTTGCGCGATGCCGAGCGCGGAAACGAAGTGTGGGTCGATACCTCTTCCCGGCGGGTGCGCGAAAACTATGCCCAATGGTGGAGCGAACGCCAGAAACAGATGGACGACACCTTGAAGAAAAGCCGGGTCGATGTCGCCTCAATAGCCACCGACGAAGATTTTGTCGTCGCGTTGATGAACCTTTTCAAACGCCGATTATAGAGAATAAGTAAGGGAAAAAAGTAATGGGAAAAAGAAATAAAATGGCGCGGCACGTCCGCCTGCTTGGCATGATGGCCGTTGTCGCCGTGCTGGCGGCGGTATCTCCGCAACGGGCCGCTGCCGCCGATGTGTCGGTACACGCCTCTATCGACTCACTCACCTTGTGGATGGGTGAGCAGACGCGCATACGCCTCGAAGTGGCCCAGGACAAGGGCGAACAGGTGTGGCTTCTGCCTACCTTTTCCGACACGCTTGTCAGGGGCGTAGAGGTTCTCGAAGTGTCGAGCCCCGATACCACCGACCTGGGTAGCGGCCGCATACAGATCGACCGCAGCCTCCTGGTTACATCGTTCGACTCGGGATTTTTCTACATACCCCCGTTCCGTTATCTGTCGGGCACCGACACGCTCATGACCGAGGCGCTGAGTTTAAAGATACTCCCCATGGAGGTCGATACCACCCAGTCGATTGTCGACATAAAGGGGGTGCGGGCACCCTCGTCGGCCTGGTGGTTGCTCTTGTGGGACAATATGCCGCTGTGGGGGTGGATTGTGCTACTTGTCATCGTGCTGGCCGTGCTGGCGTTTGTCGGCTACCGGCTCTATCGCAAGTATCGTGCCGGCCGGCACGAAGCCGTGTCGCCCGAGGCACTTCTTCCTCCCCATGAAAAAGCCCTTTTGGCCCTTTCGCAGTTGCGCGACGAAAAGCTGTGGCAGGAGGGTCGAGAGAAGGAATATTACACCTACCTTACCGATATATTGCGCGAGTACCTCGTCGGCCGCTTTGGCATACAGGCCATGGAGATGACCTCGGCCGAGATACTCTCGGCGCTGCGCTCCAATCAGGAGACAAGGCTTCTCAACAAGCAGATGAAGGAGATTCTCGAAATGGCCGACTTCGTGAAGTTTGCCAAGGTAAAGCCTGCTCCCGACGACAACGAGTCGGCCATGCGCAATGCGGTCGCCTTTGTCGAGGAGACCCGCCCCGAAGAGGCTCCGGCCGATGCTGTCTCGTCCGAGACCCCGGCCGATGCCGTTGCCACTTCGGGCCAAGAAACAGCTCCCGCCGCCACGGCCGACGAAGAATCGGCACAGAGCGACTGGGAAAAATATGGACCCTCTAACCAGAAACCGTTATGAACTTTGCACACCCGTCATACCTGTGGCTCTTCCTGCTGCTTATTCCGGCCGTGGTGTGGTATGTCTTCAAGCACAAGAAGGCCGAAGCCTCGCTGCAAATCTCTTCCACTTATGCCTTCGACCGCATGGGCAGCAGTTACAAGAAATATTTGAGGCATCTGCTGTTTCTGTTGCGTCTGTTGGCTGTCTCCTGCCTCATTATCGTGCTGGCGCGGCCTCAGTCGACCGACTATTGGAGCAACCAGTCGACCGAAGGTATCGACATTGTTATCTCGCTCGACATATCGAGCAGTATGTTGGCCCGCGACTTCCAGCCCGACCGTCTCGAAGCAGCCAAGGACGTTGCGTCGCAATTCATCTCGGGCCGTCCCACCGATAACATCGGTCTGGTGATATTTGCAGGCGAGAGTTTCACTCTCTGTCCCATGACGACCGACCGCACCTCCCTGCTCAATATGCTCAAAGAGGTGTCGTGCGGCATGTTGCTCGACCGCACGGCCATAGGCGACGGCCTGGCTACCGCTGTGAGCCGCATCAAAGACGGACCGGCCAAGTCGAAGACGGTCATTCTCCTGACCGACGGAACAAACAACGCCGGTGAGATAACCCCCGAAACGGCTGCCCAGATAGCCCGCACGTTTGGCATCAGAGTCTATACGATAGGCGTGGGAACCATGGGCGAAGCTCCCTATCCGGTAGCGACTCCCTACGGCATCACCTATCAGAATGTACCGGTCGAGATAGACGAGGCCACGTTGCAGAAGATTGCCGATATTACCGATGGAAAATATTTCAGGGCTACCAGCAAGGACGTCCTCAAACAGATTTTCTCCGAAATCGACAAACTCGAAAAGACCAAACTCGTGGTGAAAGAGTTCAGCCGGAAAGAAGACCTCTTCCTCCCGTGGGGCATGGCCGCTCTTCTGTTGCTGCTTGCCGAGATGCTTTTGCGACATACCCTATTGCGTAATATCCCCTAAAAAATCTTTGTCATGTTTCGATTTGCCAATCCCGAATATCTTTATCTCCTGCTGCTGTTGCCGGCAGTGTGGATTCTCTATTTCTACGGGCAGTGGCGCAACCGCCGCCACATGGCCCGCATGGGACGTGCCGACGTGTTGCAGGGCCTTATGCCCGACGTGTCGCGCTATAAGCCCGGCGTGAAATTCTTCTTGCAGCAGCTTGCCCTGCTGGTATTGGTCTTTCTGGCAGCCCGTCCGCAGATGGGAGCCAAGCTCGAAACTGTCAAACGGCAGGGTGTGGAGATTATGATAGCACTCGATGTCTCCAACTCCATGCTGGCTCAGGATATTACCCCTTCGCGTCTCGAACGCTCCAAGATGATGCTGTCGCGTCTGCTCGACGACCTCGACGACGACAAGGTGGGGCTCATCGTCTTTGCCGGCGATGCCTATGTACAGTTGCCCATCACCACCGATTTTGTGTCGGCCAAGATGTTCCTTTCCAATATCTCTCCGTCGATGGTTCCTACGCAGGGTACCGCCATCGGTTCGGCCATTCGTCTGGCCATGAACTCTTTCACTCCCGACGAGACAGCCGATAAGGCCATCATTGTCATTACCGATGGCGAAAATCACGAAGACGACGCTGTCGCCATGGCACAGGAGGCGGCCAAGCGGGGCATAAAGGTCGACGTTATAGGTATCGGTTCGCCCAAAGGTGCCCCCATACCGATGAACGACCAGGAGGGAAATTTCAGAAAAGACCGGGACGGAAACGTGGTGATAACCAAGCTCAACGAACAGATGGGGCAGGAGATAGCCCGTGCCGGTGAGGGCCTCTATGTTACGGCCGACAATACCAACGGGGCTCTGCGGGCCCTGCTGAACGAGGTGGAAAAGATGAAGAAGTCCGAAGTCGAGAGCAAGGTCTACTCGGCCTACGACGAACAGTTCCCCCTTCTGGCGTGGATAGCTCTTGCGCTGTTGCTGTTCGACATCTTCGTGCTTGATACCAAAAACAAGTTGATGAAAAAGGTAAATTTCTTTGACAAGTAAAAAATCAGGGTCATGAAGCATAAAATCTATTGTCTCATCGTCGGAGCAGCCTTGTGTATGGTGGCGCTTCCCGAAGCCGTGGCTCAGAATGTCGATGCCAAGACCTCCCGTCAGAAGCTGAGAGCCGGGAACGATGATTACAAAAACGAAAAATATACCGAGGCCGAAGTCAATTACCGCCGTTCGCTCGATGCCGACCCCACGTCGGAGATGGCCGTTTACAACATAGGAAATGCCCTGTTCCGTCAGGGTAAGTTTGAGGAGGCTGCCGGACAGTACCAGGCCCTCACCGCCAAAGAGCGTCCCGGCGACGATAAGAAAGAGGCGGCGGCCGACTGGTACAACCTCGGCAATTCGCTCTATATGCAGGAGAAGTATGCCGAGAGCATCGAGGCCTATAAAAACTCCCTGCGGCGTAACCCCGACGACCACGAGGCCCGTTACAACCTGCGCATGGCCCAGTTGAAACTGCGCCAGCAACAGCAGCAACAACAGAATCAGGACAACCAGCAACAGCAGCAGAACCAACAGCAGCAACAAAACCAGCAGAACCAGGATAAGAAGCAGGACCGCAACGACGAGAACAAACAGCAGAACTCGCCGCAACAGCAGCCCAATGAGAATCCTCAGAACCCCGAGCGGCAAGACGACAGACCGGCCGATAACGGCCAGCCGCAGCCCGGGTCTATCTCGCCCGAGAATGCACAGCAGATACTTGATGCCATGCAGCAAGACGAGAAGAAAACGCAGGAAAAAGTGCAACAAAAGTTGCTTGACCAGCGTCAAAGACGTAAAACCGATAAAGAATGGTAACCCGATGACGGCCCCGCAACGGGCTTGACGGGTTTACACGAAACCGATAAAACAAAAAAATGATGCCACGAATAGTTCTTTTGATAATAGCCTGTATGGCCATGTTCTCACCGGCAATGGCCGACGATGTGAATTTCACGGCGTCGGCGCCCAAGCAGGTGATACAAGGCCGGCAGTTTCAGATTGTATTTACCTTGCAGAATGCCACCGGAAGCAAATTCACGCCTCCCGATTTCCCGGGCTTTTCGGTGTTGTTCGGGCCGGCCACTTCGCAGAGCAGCCAGGTCTCGATTGTCAACGGAAAGATGTCGAAGGTGAGCGAGTATGCCTATACCTACACACTCCGTGCCGACAAGGAGGGTTCATACACCATTGCGGCGGCTACCATCGAAGCCGGTGGCAAACAGCTGACGTCGAATACGTTGAACATACAGGTGCTGCCTCCCGACCCAAATACGCCGGCCTCGGCAGGTGGTAATAGCGGAGCCGGCAACCGTGCCCAGCAGGCGAGTGGGGTGGAAGAGCCCGAACTGTTTGCCCGTCTCGTGTTGTCCAAAACTTCGGCCTATGAGCAGGAACCCATATTGGCAACCATCAAGTTCTATATGCGTGGCGGCAATTTGCTGGGCATACAGAGCGCAACCATGCCTTCTTTCGACGGTTTCGTTTCGCAGGAGATAGATCGGGGTGATACGCAAATCGAATTGGAACACTATAACGGCAAAAACTATCAGGTGGTTGTCGTTCAACAGATGTTGCTCTATCCGCAACATTCGGGCGAGTTGAAGATTTCGCAGGGCAGTTTTGATGTCTCCATTCTGGTGGAGCGGGCCATGCCCGGCATATTCCGCATGATGCGGGGCACGCAGGAGCTGATGCGTACCGTTACGACGACCCCGGTTACGGTGCGGGTAAAACCCTTGCCATCGCCCCAGCCGGCTTCGTTTATGAATGCCGTAGGCTCCCGTCTCAAACTCACCTCGTCGTTGAGCAAAGAGTCTATCACCGCCAATGAGGCTGTTACGTTGAAATTGGTCTTGGAGGGTACGGCCAACCTGAAATACATGAAAAATCCCGAGGTGAAATTCCCGGTCGACTTTGATGTTTATGACCCCAAGGTGTCGACCGACCTGAAAAACACCCCTTCGGGAGTGAGCGGTACCCGCACGGTCGAATATACGATTATACCGCGCTCGGCCGGAGAGTTTACGTTGCCCCCTGTCGAGTTTACCTACTTCGACATCAATACCCGGCAGTACAAGACTTTGAAGACACCCGAATACCATCTCTCGGTAGCACGCGGAGCGGGTAATGCCAATTCGGTTGTCCTTGCCAACTTCTCCGACAAGGAGGCCGTGAAGCAACTCAATCAGGACATCCGATTCATTCGCTTGGGCGATTTGCAGCAGGAGAGAGAGATGTCGTTCTTTTACGGCTCTTGGGCCTACCGCCTCTGCTTCATCGTGCCGGTGCTGTTGCTTGCCGCCTTCCTGCTCTTCAACTACCGGCAGACCCGCGACCGTGCCAATGTGGCCCGTCTTCGTACCCGCAAAGCCAACAAGGTGGCGATACGACGCTTGAAGGTGGCCGGCAAATATCTCAAAGAGCGCCGCAGTGAGCAGTTCTACGACGAAACCCTCAAAGCCCTTTGGGGATATATCAGCGACAAGTTGCAGTTGCCGCTCTCGGAGCTTTCCCGCGACAACATAGCTGCCAAGTTGCGTGCTTATGGTGCCGACGAACCGCTTATTGCACGGGTAATGGAGGTGATGGATACCTGCGAATTTGCCCGTTATGCCCCCTCGCAGAGCGATGAGGCGATGGACCGCCTCTACGAAGAGACTCTCGATGTGATAGGAAAAATGGAAAATATCAAACGATAAACGTGTGCCGAATATGATTTTCAAGAAGATATATACACTCACGATGCTCCTCGTGGCCACCTTGTATGCCGCGGGTGCCGATGCACAGACCTTGATCGACCGGGCCAACGAGGCTTACCGTAACGGCGATTATGCCCAGGCTGCCGAGTTGTACGAGCAGTCGGGTGAGCAGGACGGAACCTCGGCCGCCTATTTTTATAATCTCGGAAACGCCTATTACAAGAGCGGGGTTTATCCGCGTGCCATACTCAACTATGAGCGTTCGCTGCTGCTCGACCCGGGAAACGAGGATGCCAGCTTCAACCTGACCATGGCCCAGGCCCGTATCTCCGACAAAATAGAGCCGTTGGGCACCTTCTTCCTGCACAAGTGGATGCTGGCCGTGCAGCAGCTCTTCACCTCTAATGCCTGGGCGGTTATCGCCGTGGTGGCTTTCCTGCTCTTCCTGGTCGGACTTTTGCTCTATGTTTTTGTCGAGCGTGTCGTCTGGCGTAAAATCGGTTTCTTTGCCGGCCTGCTGGCCCTGCTCATTACCGTTGGGGCCAACCATTTTGCTTCGGAGCAGAAAGAGCTGCTTACTCACCGCAACACGGCCATTGTCATGGCCCCCACCATCACGGTGAAAAGTTCTCCCTCGGAGAGCGGTACCGACCTTTTTGTCCTTCACGAGGGTACGAAGGTTTATCTCACCGACCGTGTGGGCGAATGGAGTGAGATACGCCTCGAAGACGGCAACCAGGGCTGGATGCCGACCGACAAGCTCGAAGTGATTTAGCCTCTGCTTTCCGAACGAAAATAGCGCGCACGCTTGCCCATGCGGGGCAAAAGGCCTATCTTTGCCCATTATGCTCGATACGCTGCTTGAACTCGACCGCTCCCTGCTGCTCTTTTTCAATCAGGGACATTCGCTTTACGGCGACCAGGTAATGTGGATTTATACCGGGAAACTGGTGTGGATACCGCTCATCTTGTCGATGGTATATGTCGTATTCCGCACCGGCGGCTGGAAAGAGGGGCTGTGGCTTGTTGTCATGGCCGCTGTCGTCGTTTTGCTGTGCGACCAGTTTGCCTCTGCGGTGTGCAAGCCCCTGTTTGAGCGGCTGCGCCCTGCGCGTGACCCCGACATTGCTTCGCTCATTACGATTGTCAACGGTTACCGGGGGGGCATGTACGGATTCTTTTCCAGTCATGCAGCCAATGCTGCCGGTATCGTAACCTTTACCTCGCTGCTTTTCCGCAACCGCCTTTACACCGCAACGGCCGTGATATGGGCCCTGCTCACCTGCTATTCGCGCATGTATCTCGGCGTGCATTATCCCGGCGACATTCTGGCCGGTCTGCTTTGGGGCTCCTTGGTGGGGTGGGGCTGCTATCATCTCTACCTTCTTGGTCGCGGGTGGTTCCGTCTGCCGGGAGGGCAACCCTATGCCCGCGCTTCCCGGGTGAGGCTGATAACCGCGGTTGTGTACATAACGTTCCTGTTTATCCTTCTGGCTGCTCCGGCCCTGAACTTTTCGCTGCATTGACACACCTCGGCGGGGCACTCTTCTTTTGATTCTATAAAAGAAACACTTATGACCTGCGGTGCGAAATTGTGTGCAAAAAAGCACCGATTTATTTGCTTTTCCCGAATATTAAAATTATATTTATTGCCGGAAAACAATCAACGAAGAGTTTAACCCCTTAAAATTTTATCACCATGACAAAGACAATCACTTTCAACGAACTTCGTCGTATCAAAGATAGTTTGCCCGACGGTTCCATGCACCGAATCGCCGATGAATTGAATGTAACCGTCCAAACCGTACGCAACTATTTCGGCGGAAACAACTATGAGTTCGGGAAAAACTGTGGCCTCCACATCGAGCCGGGTCCCGACGGCGGTATCGTGGTTCTCGACAATACGACCATCTACGATATGGCCATGAAGATATTGGAAGAGGAAAACGCATAGCCTTCCCCCCTTCGGAGAGACGCCTCCGTACCCTTTTTTTTGAACAGAACATGCACGCCTGTTTGTTTCTGTGTGTATTGGTAAATGTTTCATGCGAAAAATCCGTACCATCATGAGTGAAGACAGACTAATAACAGTAGCAATATATACCTATGAGAAAGCTCAGATTATCAAAGGTATATTAGAGAACGAAGGTATACCTGTTGCCATACAGAATGTCAATCTTATACAGCCGGTTGTTTCGTCGGGGGTGCGTATCCGTATTCGGGAGAACGATTTGCCGCACGCCCTCAAAATTCTTGAAAACAGTCCCATCTTTGAAGAGTGGCTGCAAAACAATCAATCGGAGAGTCGCGAGAATCAGATACTGGTTCCTGTCGATTTCTCCGATTATTCTATCAAGGCCTGTCGCACCGCCTTTACGGTGGCCGGTCCGCTCAAAGCCAAAGTGGTGCTGTTGCACACCTACCTCATACCCGATTTCATGAGCATGCTCTCGGCCACCAGCGTATTCTCCATCGAAGCCGTCAACGACAGTGACATGGAGATGTACAAGGAGATACGCCGTCAGGCCGAGCAGGATATGAAGAAACTGCTCGAAGCCCTCAACAAGGAGGTAAAACTGGGACGTCTGCCCGACGTCGAGGTAGAACCTGTGTGGAAAGACGGTATTCCCGAAGACGAAATATATCGCTATGCCAAGGCCAACCGTCCGGCACTCATCGTCATGGGTACCCGCGGAAAGGGCCGCAAGGAGAGCGATTTGATAGGAAGCGTAACGGCCGAAGTCTTTGAATCGGCCTGCGTTCCGGTGCTGGCCATACCCGAGAATGTACCCTTTGTCGGCTTTGAGAGTGTAAGAAGCATCGCCTTCTTTACCAACTTCGACCAGCAGGACCTGCTCGCGGTCGATACGTTCATGAGGCTCTTTGCCGCTTTCCGGTTCAAGGTGCATTTCGTACACATACAGTCGCAAAAAGATGTGTGGGACGATGTGCGTCTCTCGGGCATGAAGAGTTATCTCGAAAAGCATTACGAGGGATATGAAGTATCCTGTTCGCTGATAAAGAAAGAAGATAACCTGCTGGACGAGTTGGAAGCTTTTGTCGAGAAGGAAAAAATCGACCTCTTGGCCATGACGACGCGGCGGCGCAACGTCTTTGCCCGCCTGTTCAACCCCGGACTGGCCCATAAGATGATATTCCATTCCGACACGCCTCTGCTCGTTATTCCGGCATCTGGTAATGTTTAGAAATTTAAAATGAAGCGGGTGCATCGCACCCGCTTCATTTTTTCTCCCCAATTTAAGTTCAGACCTATGCTTATACAAACGATTCCCGACGGACGCATTACCCCCGAGAAGATTGACCGGCTCGACCGAGACGACATATTTGTCTTCGGTTCGTCGCTTATGGGCCCATATTTCGGTGGCGCGGCACGCGTGGCCTATGAAAAATTCGGGGCCGGAGGCGTTACCGAGGGGCTTAAAGGTGCTACCTATGCCATTCCCGTGGTGAGGGCCGGTGTCGATATGGTAAAACCTCACGTCGATACCTTCTTGGCCTTTGCCCGTTCACACCCCGAGTATCGTTTCTGGGTTACCCGTGTCGGTTGCGGCATTGCCGGTTTTTCCGATGAAGAGATTGCCCCGCTTTTCGCTCCGGCTGTGGCGATGCCGCATGTAGCCCTGCCGGCATCGTTCTGGAAGGTATTGCTGCAAAAGGGGCTCTACTTTCCGGTCCTCCCGTCGGAGCGGATAGCATCGGATAGCATCGAGAGCCTGGCCGATAACGAGATTTTTGTTTTCGGGAGCAACCTCTCGGGTAAACACTACGGCGGAGCCGCCTGTATAGCCAACCGGAAATTCGGTGCCGAATGGGGGGTAGGGAAGGGGCTTACCGGCAGGTCGTATGCCATACCTACCATGCGGGCCGGTGTGGAGATGATAAAGCCCTATGTCGATGAGTTTATAGCCTTTGCCCGTTCGCACCCCGAGTACCGTTTTCTCGTAACCCGTGTGGGCTGCGGCATTGCCGGCTTCTCCGATGAGGAGATTGCACCACTCTTTGCCGGGGCTGCCGATGTGCCCAATATTGCCTTGCCGCGTTCGTTCTGGCAAGTTATCTTTACGCTGAGCTGATGGCACATCTCCATCTGTTCAATCCCGAAAACGATTTGGCTTTGGCCGACGGCGGACGCTTTTATACCCCGCCGCCTTTGGCGCGTGCCATTGCCCGTGACCTGTCGACCCTGCCTTTGTGGTATGCCCGGCAGGGCGATGTTGTGTGTCTGCCTGCGCCTGATTTTGCCGCGTCACTCGATGTCTCTCCTGCGCTTTTGGGACAGTCGTGCCGGGTGTGTAGCCCGAAGCGTCTTGCAGGCGATGTCGACGGATACACCCCTTGGGGGTGGAGCCGTGAGGTTGCCCAGCGGTTGTTGCGTTACGGGGCCGACCCGGCACTGCTCCCTTCCGACACGATGTTGCAGTGCCAGCGGGAGTGGTCGCATCGCATACGCACCCGCGAGGTGTTTGAATACTTGGAAAACTGTTCGGTCGATCTTCCCGACAAGTGGCCGACGCTCTTCTCCGACGAAGAGTCGGTGGCCCGTTTTGTCTCGGCGCATGAGCGCACCATGCTCAAAGCCCCCTGGTCGGGTAGCGGCAAGGGGTTGTGCCGTACGCGCGGAGTTTATGACCTGGTTACGGCCCGCTGGACGCAAGGTGTCCTCCGTCGTCAGGGCGAAGTGGTGGGCGAACCTTTCTGGGATAAGGAGTCCGACATGGCCATGGAGTTTTATTCCGACGGCGACCGTGTCGTTTTTGCCGGCTATTCATGGTTTACCACCGATGAGCGCGGCGCTTATAAAGGGAACCTGTTGCTCTCCGACGCAGCGATAGAGGCGCGCATCTCGATCCGCCTCGACATCGGTACCGTCCGGCGGGTAAGAGACTGTCTCGAAACTTTCTTTACCCGGCGTCTGGCTCCGGTTTACCGGGGATATTTCGGGGTCGACATGATGATATACCGGCACGCCGGCACTTGGGCTCTGCACCCGTGTGTCGAGATAAATCTGCGCATGAACATGGGAATGGTGTCGCGCCTTTTTTATGACCGTTATGTGGCGGCCGGGAGCGAAGGACTCTATCGGGTAGACTATTTCCCCGACGCCGGACAACTTCTTGCCGACCATCGCCGTAGGCAGGCCGAGGCTCCCCTGTGCATCGACGGTACGCGGCTGACAAGCGGCTATCTGTCGCTCAACCCCATCGGTCCCGATACCCGCTACCGGGCGTCGGTCGAGGTGTGGCCGTCGGTTGCGGGCGACGGTGTCTGAAACTTTTTCAGCTCCTGATAGAGCCGCTGAATGGGTAGCCCCATGACATTGTAGTAGGAGCCCCGTATGCCCGTAACACCCACATAGCCTATCCACTCCTGTATGCCGTATGCACCAGCCTTGTCGAGCGGCGCGTATTTCTCTACATAATAGTCGATTTCTTCGTCGGTGAGCGGGGCAAACGACACTTCGGTCGAGGTGGCGAAAGAGAGGCTCTTTTGGCGGGAGAGGAGGGTTACTCCGGTGATGACCGTGTGGGTTTGTCCCGACAGGTCGTGCAGCATGGCCCGGGCTTCGGCCTTGTCGTGCGGTTTGCCATAGACCCGCTCGCCGAGCCATACGATGGTGTCGGCCGTGATGAGCAGGGTATGTTCGTCCAGCAGGCCGGCGTGAGCCGCCGCTTTCTGGCGGGAGATGTAGAGCGGAATCTCTTCGCCCCGCAGGGTGTCGGGATAGCTCTCGTCGATGTCGGGCAGCACACACACCCGATAGGGTATGTCAAGCCCTGTCAGCAGCTCTTTGCGTCGGGGCGAGTTGCTGGCCAGTATGATGTCGTAGTTTTTCAGAAAATCCATATCCGTTTCATGTTTTACCAGCCGAAAGCCTCTTCGCCGAACCATTTGCCCTGGGCTTTCATCACCTGTTCTATCACGTCGCGTCCGCAGCCGTAGCCGCCGTTACGGGGCGAGATGTAGGTGGCTATCGATTTTATTTCGGGAGCTGCGTCGGCAGGGCAGCAGGGCAGTCCCACGCGTTGCATGACCTCGTAGTCGGGAATGTCGTCGCCCATGTAGAGTATCTCGTCGGCTTGTAATCCGGTGGCCAGCAGCCACTCTTCAAACGAGATGATTTTCACGCTGGCTCCCATGTAGATGTGCTGCACGCCCAACCCTTCAAAACGTTGGCGCACCGCCTCGGTGCGTCCGCCGGTGATGATGGCGACTTCAAATCCTTTTCGCACGGCCAGTTGTATGGCATAGCCGTCTTTGATGTTGACCGTGCGGCACGGTTCGCCGCCGGGGTGCAGGGGTATGGTGTCGGCCGACAGTACGCCGTCGACGTCGAATGCGAGGCCTTTTATCCGGCCGAGGTCATAATCGATTTTACTCATGTTGGGCAGATTGTGATTGGGTATGCGATGTGGCAAACTGGTGTATGTGTCGGCTCAGCAGCCGGTATATCTCTTTTTCGTCGGGGTCGTCGAGAAGGTCAAGGTGTTTCTGCATGACGTTCTTGTCGTAGCGCACGGCGGGTCCCGTCTGTGCCTCGGCCGGCGACAGGGTCTCTATCTTGGCCGCTGTCTCTCTGATAAGCGAACGCAGGGCCTCGAAAGGCAGTTGTTGCCGGGCCAGCAGGTCGGCGGCTATGGCGTAGAGATGGTTGGTAAAGTTGCAGGCGAAGACGGCCGCCAGGTGGAGATGGCGGCGCTGTTCCGATGTGGCTTCGATGACCTGCCGTGAAATGCGCTCGCCCATCTCCCGCAGGGTGGCGGTAACTTCGGGCGAGGAGCCTTCGATAAAGAGGGGTATCTCTGCAAATGTTACGGCTCTGTTCTTGCTGAATGTCTGCAACGGGTAGAACACGCCGTAGCGCCGGCATACGGTCGAGAATACCGACAGGGGTATGCTTCCCGCCGTGTGCAGGTAGAGTGCCTCGTCGCGCACCGGTACACGGGCGATGAGTTCGCCCAGCGCGGCGTCGCTTACCGAGAATATGTAGATGTCGGCATCGGGACACACCTCTTCGATGCGGGTGGTGGTCAGTGAACACCCGGTACGTTCGGTCAGTTGCCGGGCCGATGTGTCGGTGCGGCTGAAAATCTGCACGATGTCATATCCTGCACCGTGCAGGGCGGTCGCCAGGTGGGTGGCCAGGTTGCCCGCACCGATGAAGACGACCCGCTCTTTTCTCGTGGTTACCATTGGCCGATGTGTACTTTTTCCCACGCAGCCTTTTCGGGGTCAAACGGTGTCTTGCTCTCGGCTTTGTGGCCCAGGGCGATGACGGCGAGTACTTGCATGGGAAGGGGTATGTTCAGCAGTTCGCGTACGAAATCTTCGGCCGATTCGCCGTTCTCTCCGTAGCGGCCGCGCACTTGCACCCAGCAGCTGCCCAGCCCCAGTTCTTCGGCTTGCAGTTGTATGAGGGTAGAGGCGATGGAGGCATCTTCTATCCACACGTCGCTCTTCATGGGGTCGCCCAGTACGACCACGGCCAGTTTGGCACCGGCTATGAGTTTGGCACCGTTGTCTTTGCATAGCGACAGGCGTTCGAGTGTGTCTTTGTCTTCGACCAGAACAAATTCCCACGATAGCGACCGTTTCGACGACGGTGCCATGAGGGCGGCTTCCATGATGGTTTTTACATCTTCCGGACGTATCTCTTCGTCGGTAAATTTGCGGGTGCTTCGACGCAGTCTCAGCAATTCGTGAAAGTCTTTCATATTGAGTTGTATTATCGGTTTTGTGGGTCGGGGCCGTTTCTCTCATGCCGGACGGCCTGGCCGGGGTGAGGGTAAGAAGGGGGCATAAACGGAATACCTGTTCTTCTTCGGGCAGGCGATGCTTCGTCTTACCTTCTACAAAGATACGGTAATTCGTTCGGAAATAAAGCACTTCGGTTTACTTTTTCACGCTCTTTTGCATGAGCTGTGGCTCCGCTCCTGCCGTTTTATGGTTTTTCGTTTTTGCCCCCTTCTGCTTTCCGAGTTTTTTCTCCCCCGCTCTGCGCTCGCCTTTCGCTATCTTTTCAGAAGACAGGAGTCGGCTCGGCATAGTCAACGGCGAAAACTTTGTTTTCTCCCCCGCTCTGCTCTCGCCTTTCGCTATCTTTTCAGAAGACAGGAGTCGGCTCGGCATAGACAACGGGCGAAAACTTCGTTTTCTCCCCCGCTCTGCTCTCGTCTTTCGCTATCTTTTCAGAAGACAGGAGTCGGCTCGGCATAGTCAATGGGCGAAAACTTTGTTTTCTCCTTGCCTCT
>CALUZW010000010.1 GCA_944325415.1 uncultured Bacteroidales bacterium
GGATTTATCAAGCTTTTTGCCAACAATTTATCACCTTTTTGTTCAGCATTAAACAAGAAGCCCTCTATCCCCAAAAACGGGCAGAGGGCTTCGTATCGGAATCGGGGAAACGAGACTCAGGAAACTTCGGCAAAAAGTTCGAAAGGTTGTGCCGAGGTTATCGTCACCTCATAAAAACGGCCGATGTGCAAAGGCTTTGTCTTCTCGATGAGAATTTCGGGGTCGACTTCGGGCGAATCATACTCACTGCGCCCCACATAGTAGTCGGCCTCCTCGCGGTCGACAATGACCCGCAGGCGCTGCCCGACCTTGGACTGGTTCACTTCGAGGGAGATTTCTTCCTGCTCGGCCATCAGGGTGTCGAGTCGTTGCTGTTTCACGGCATCGGGCACATCGTCGGTGTAATGGCCGGCCGAATAGGTTCCCTCCTCCTCGGAATAGGCAAATGCTCCCATGCGCTCGAAACGGGCTTCGCGCACGAACTGCAACAGTTCACGGAAGTCGGCCTCGGTCTCGCCGGGGAATCCCACCATGAGGGTCGTGCGCAGGTGAATGCCGGGTACCTCCCTGCGGATACGGGCCAACAGCTCTTCGGTCTCGCGGCGGGTCACATGCCGGTGCATGCGCGCCAGGACGCTGTCGCTGATGTGTTGCAGGGCGATGTCGAGGTACTTGCACACGTTGTCGTGACGGGCCATGACGGGGAGCAGGTCGAGCGGGAAACGGTCGGGGTAAGCATAGAGCAGCCGTATCCACTCCACACCGGGAATGGCGGCCATGCGGTCGACGAGCTCGGCGATGCGGAACTCCCCGTAGAGGTCTTTTCCGTAATAGGTCAGGTCCTGTGCGATGATTTGGAACTCTTTTACGCCCCGGGAGACGAGTATCTCCATCTCGGCCACGATGTCTTCGATGGGTCGGGAGACATACCGGCCGGTAATGATGGGTATGGCACAGTAGGCGCACATGCGGTCGCACCCCTCGGCAATCTTCACATAAGCATAGTGGGGAGGAGTGGTCAACTCGCGTTGAAGGCGCAAATCTCCGTGGTAGGCTTCGCCCAAATCGGCCAGCAGGTCGGTGTAATCAAATTTTCCATAGAACTTGTCGACCTCGGGTATCTCGCCCATCAACTCGGTCATGTAGCGCTGCGAAAGGCAACCCATGACATAGAGCTTGCGAATCTTGTGACGTGCCTTGGCCTGCACGCACGAGAGAATCATGTTGATTGACTCCTCCTTGGCGTCGCCGATGAAGCCGCAGGTGTTGACGACGACTATTTCACCTTTGACCTCGGGTGCGTCGTGATGCACGTCGTAACCGGCCTCGCGGAATTGCCGCATGAGAAACTCCGAGTCGACGAGATTCTTGGAACAACCGAGGGTAATGAAATCGATGCGATTCTTTATCATGTCGGGGGATATTAATTATCGCCGAAAAGCGAATCGACAAATTCGCGGCGACGGAACGGCTGCAAGTCGCCGATGCCTTCGCCGAGACCGATATATTTCACCGGGGTCTTGAACTGATCGGATATGCCGATGACGACACCGCCCTTGGCCGTGCCGTCGAGCTTGGTAATGGCCAGCGCCGTAACCTCGGTTGCAGCGGTGAACTGGCGGGCCTGTTCGAATGCATTTTGGCCGGTAGAGCCGTCGAGTACGAGCAATACCTCGTGCGGCGCTCCGGGCACCACCTTGTCCATAACCTTCTTTATCTTGGTGAGCTCGTTCATGAGACCCACCTTGTTGTGCAGACGACCGGCGGTATCGATAATCACCACATCGGCGTTATTGGCCTTGGCCGAACTCAGCGTGTCGAAGGCCACCGACGCCGGGTCGGCCCCCATCTTCTGCTTCACGACAGGCACATCTACGCGCTCGCCCCAAATCGAAATCTGTTCGACGGCGGCAGCCCGGAAGGTATCGGCCGCACCGAGATAGACGTTGAGGCCGTTTTTCTTGAACTGATAGGCCAGCTTACCGATGGTAGTGGTCTTTCCCACTCCATTCACGCCCACCACCATGATGACATAGGGACGGGTAGCTCCCTCGGGCACGACGAAATCGTTTTCGTCGCCGGTATTGTTTTCGGTGAGCAGGGCAACAATCTCTTCACGCAAAATATTTTTCAACTCCGAGGTCGAGAGGTACTTGTCGCGGGCCACACGCTGCTCGATGCGCTCGATGATGCGCAGGGTGGTCTCTACTCCCACATCGGAGGTGATGAGAATCTCTTCGAGATTATCGAGTATGTCGTCGTCGACCGTAGACTTTCCGGCGACGGCACGGGCCAGCTTCGAGAACATTCCTTCCTTGGTCTTGGCCAACCCCTTGTCGAGTGTCTCTTTTTTCTCTTTCTGAAAAAAATCAAAAAATCCCATATCTCTAAGTTTTATATATAGCCGGGAAAACCGGGCAAATCGTTCTTTCTGTATTAATCGAATATACCTTCGATTGCCTCCTCCTCGAGATTGACATCGGGCTCGGGCAGACTCTCCTTGGGTAGATTCGGGTCGATAAGGCCCTCGCAGGGAATAAATATCGTAGAGTCGACGGCAAAGGTGTCGGCCGGGGTATACATGAGCGTAGAGTCGGCATAGACTTTCTGTATGTAAAGGGCGTAGATGGGCAGTGCCGTATTGGCTCCTTGTCCATCGGCCATCTTGTCGAAATGGATAGAGCGCTCTTCGCCGCCCACCCACACGCCGGTGGCCAACGAGGGGGTGAAGCCCATGAACCAACCGTCGGAATTGTTATTGGTCGTGCCGGTCTTTCCGCCCATCTGTGCCTTGATGCCGTAGCGGTAACGCAAGCGTATACCGGTACCATGGTCGATGACATCGCACATCATGGGGAGCATTTTGAGATAGGTCGACTCGCTGAACACCTCCGACACCTGAGGGGCAAAGTCGGTGATGACATTGCCGTAGTTGTCTTCGATGCGGGAGACGTAGATGGGGTCGATGCGCAATCCGTGGTTGGAGAACGCCGTGTAGGCGGTTACCATCTCCTCGACCGAGACGTCGGCCGAACCGAGGCAGAGAGCCATCACCGGATCGATATACCCCTTGATGCCGAACGAGTGCATCAACCGCACCAACGACTGGGGCGAGAGACGGCTCATGAGATAGGCCGAAATCCAGTTGACCGACTTGGAAAGACCCCAGCGCAGGGTAACATACTCACCCGAGCGCTCGTTGGTCGAGTTGCGGGGCGACCACACCTCGCCCGTGGCCCGGTCGAAGATGTTGGGCTGCACGTTGGGAGCCAGGTCGCACGGAGAGTATCCCTCCTCCATCGCCAGCGTATAGAGGTAGGGCTTGACGGTCGACCCTACCTGACGACGGCTGTCGGATACCATGTCGAACTTGAAGTTGCGGTAATCGATGCCGCCCACATAGGCCTTGACATGGCCGCTGCGGGTATCGACCGACATCATGCCGGTGCGCAGCAGGGTCTTGCAATAGCGTATGGAGTCCATCGGCGTCATGGTCGTGTCGAGCGGACCGTTCCACGAGAAGAGACGCATGGGTACAGGGGTCGAAAACGAAGCGTCGATTTCGGCATCGGTAGCATCGTTGGCTTTCAGCACCCGGTAGCGCTCGCTCTGCTCTTTGGCGCGGTTCATAATCGTCTCCACCTCATCGGGGGTGAGGTCTTCGGTAAAGGGGGCATAGGGTTTACCCTTCTTCTCAGCCTCGAAGCGCGGTTGCAGATAGCCGCCCAGGTGTTCGGCGACGGCCTCCTCGGCATAGGCCTGCATGCGGGTGTCGATGGTGGTGTATATCTTCAACCCGTCGGTATAGATGTTATAGGGGGTACCGTCGGGCTTGCGGTTCTTGCGACACCAGCCGTAGAGCGGATTTGTAGCCCAAGCGATGGAATCGTCGACAAACTGCTGCCGCTGCCAGCCGCGGTAGTTGCGGCGATCGGGCTCACGCGCCGTCATCATCTGACGGATATGTTCGCGGAAGTAAGGGGCGATGCCGGCCTCGTGGCTGATGCGGGTAAAATGGGTGGTTATGGGGAGTGCCTGCAACGAGTCGCGCTCGGAGAGGGTGAGATAACCGGCCTTGTACATCTGGTCGAGCACGACATTCCGGCGTTCGAGCGAGCGGTCGGGATAGAGTATCGGGTTGTACAACCGAGGATTCTTACACATACCTACCAGCACGGCAGCCTCTTCAACGGTAAGCTCCTTGGGGCTTTTACCGAAATAAATCGTCGCGGCCGACTGCAACCCCACAGCCTCGAAAAGGAAATCGAACTTGTTGAGATACATGTTCACAATCTCTTCCTTGGTGTAGAAATGCTCCAACTGCACGGCAATGACCCACTCGATGGGTTTCTGGAACAGACGTTCCTTCACGTTTCCGGCCGTGGGCGAATAGAGCAACTTGGCCAACTGCTGGGTGATGGTACTACCTCCACCCGCACTCTTCTGACGCAGGATACCGCGCTTGACGACAGCCCGCAACAGGGCTTTGAAGTCGACCCCCGAATGCTCGTAGAAGCGCACGTCTTCGGTAGCCAGCAGGGCATCGATCATGGGTTGGGATATCTGGTCGTAATCGATGGAGATGCGGTTTCCCTGTTCAAGGTAGAAACGGCCTATGGGGACCATATCGGCCGAATAGATTTCGGAGGCCAGCTTGTCTTTGGGGTTCTGCAACTCCTCGATGGGCGGCATATAGCCGATACGCCCCTTGGAAATGGCATTGAACAGGAGACCTACGCCTACCAATACGGCAACAAACAGCACCCACAATACGATGACGATAATACGGGTTATATCTTTCTTCCCGGCTTTTTTGTCGGGCGAAGAGGTGTTTTTTTCTTTCTGATGAGACAGTGTTGACATCTGCAATTACTTTATTCGGCGGACGGACAGGCTTACGCATCTGTCGCGACAGCACATATCCGTGTCAAAGATAATACAAAAAATCTTTCCCCTCTATTTTTGAGAGGGGAAAGATTATACTTTCAAGCTACCGACAACCGTGGGTCAGAGCTATTCGGCGAGGCCAAATTTGGCAGCAGCGGCCCGACGGTCAAATTTCAACAGATAGGTGTCGGGGGCGGGCAGACGCGAAACAACGGGGAATAGCTCGGGATTCTTCTGTATGGCGGGATAGAGATAGAGAGGCGTAGAGCTGAACCCGAGCTGTTCGAGTATGACATAATCGACCTTCTTCTTACACAGGTCTTTCACCACATCGTCGGGATTCTGCGAGAAGAGATACCGCTCGGGAAAATGCGACGGGGCAAAGTAGGAATAGAGTTCGGGCTTGCGGCAAGCCACCACGGTACCGGCGGGAAGCTGGCGCTCCATAGCCTTGGCCAACTCGAAATAGTTGCGATAGGCCGGCGGGAAGGGGCGACGGGCCACCTCGGACTGCACCGAGAGGGGTTTCATCATGGGGATAGCCAACAGGAGCAACACATAGACCCAACGTCCCGAAAAGAGGGTGTTGAGCGACTTCTGGAAGATGCGCCGGCCGGCCCACACCACAAGATGGTAGACCCCATAATAGAAGAAGAGGTAAAGGAATGGAGCCACTGGCACTACATAACGGCTGCCGTTACCTCCGTGCCAAAGGGCGAAAAGGCCGATATTGGCCAGCAGGAATCCGAGGAACGGGAAACGGAGATTTTTACCCCCCAGCATCCAGGCTCCGTAAACAATCACTGCCAGGACAAGAAGGCCGGCCACCCAGCCGCCAAAGTCCGACGGTTGGGCATAGTCAATGGAGAGGAAGGGGAAGAGTATCTCGCGGAAGCCTTTGAGCACCGTCTCGTCGAAATTGGTTACCATCTTTGACCACATCTCACCGACACTCGAAACCGTACCCATCTCGGGTCGCCACGGATTGACAGTCATAATCGTACCGAAATAACGCGACTCGATGCCATATGCCGCATTGCGCAACGACCAGGGCAAGAGCAGCAGCACAATGCCGCCCACAGCAGCGGCCGAGGCTTTCCACTCTTTGCGGAAGAGGAAAAACAGTACGACGGCAAAGAGTATCGAGGCTCCCACCGTGCGCACATAATAGGCGGCGACGGCCGCAACGATAGCCACATAGAACCACGGCGAACGGTAAAATACCGTCGGCTTAGCGGCCGTATAGAGATACAACGCCACAAAGGCCGCCACGGTGCAGGCAAGATAGAGCATCTCCGACATGGCCATCGAGGCAAAATGCAGCAGATGCGGCGACAGGCAGGTCAGCAACATGGCGGTGAGAGCCACGGCCGGCTGTCCCGACAAGCGACGCGAAAGGACGAAAAGCATCAGCAACGAAAGGCACAGCAAGATACCGTTGAGTATCTTGAAAAACAACAGATTGTCAATACCCAGCATCACGAAGAATGAGAGAAAGGCGGGATAACCGGGCGGGAAATGGCTGGCCGGAGTAAAGCCCGAAGGCGAGGCATTGGAATAGCCGTGCCCGTCGGAGAGCGTGCGCGCCAACTGGATATAGGAGGCGTTGTCGCCGTTCAAGTCGAGTTTTGAGTCGAAGCAATACTGATAGGCACACACAAAGACTACGGCCAGAACCAGAAATGGCAGATACTTTTTTATCATGGCTTGTTATTTTTTCTTTCGGGGGAAAAGTTTTGACTTACACAGGTGCCACTTGCACAGGCGGTAAACCACCGACACCCGCAGCACACCCAGTCCGTAGATACTGCTGCGAATCATGTTTATCGACGAAGCCTCGTCGAAATATTTGGTGGGACAGGTTACCTCGCCTATCTCGTAGCCGGCCCAGAAGATTTGCGCCAGCATCTCGTTATCGAAGACAAAATCGTCGGAGTCGACATTGTAATTGATGGCCCGCAGCACCTCGGCCGAGAAGGCCCGATAGCCGGTATGGTATTCCGAGAGTTTCTGGTTGAGCAGGATATTCTGCGTGAGGGTCAAGATGCGGTTGGCCACATATTTCACCCAGGGCATACCGCCCTTACGGGCCCCTTTGCCCAGTATGCGCGAGGCCAGCACGACGGGATAGACGCCATTGGCTATGACATACGCCATCGAAGCGATGAGCTTGGGCGTATACTGATAATCGGGGTGCAGCATGATGACGATGTCGGCCCCCAGTTCCAGAGCGCGGTTGTAGCAGGTCTTCTGATTGCCTCCATACCCCTTGTTGCGCTCATGCACGAGAATCTCCTTTATACCGAGGCGGGCGGCTTCGTCCACCGTATTGTCTTTGCTGCAATCGTCGGTGAGAATCACCTCATCGACAATGTCAAAAGGAATTTCGTCGTAGGTCTGCTTCAAGGTCTTCTCGGCATTATAGGCCGGCATCACCACGACAACTTTCTTGTTTCCTATCATAAAAATTAATACATGGTTTACGAAGCAAAGGTATATAAACATATTTTTACTGCCAACACAATATAAAAGAAAAGGCACTGCCTGCCTCAAATAATAGCGGCCGGCCGGGAAATACCACCGACAGAAACAATAAGCCACCTCAACAGGTCTCCGAAAAAGATGTATAATTTTTTCGGAACGAAACGTTGGACGATATATTTTTTTTGTACTTTTGTGTGATATATGAAACGGGTGATGAAACATAGGGTCGTAACAAGGCATAAGGAGCGACAGCTCGTTATGGAAAGCGCTGTTTCTCATCTGTTAAGCCATCGACCGACCGGAACGCCACGAGCGACCGCATCGGTCTTTTTTGTGTCTTATCCTTTCAAACAATAAACACTATGAGAAGAAACGAGAGTTTAGTATCTATTACCGATTATTCCAAAGAAGAAATCTTGGAAGTGCTGGAAACAGCCAAACTCTTTGAGAAAAATCCCAATCGCCGTGTTCTCGACGGCAAGGTTATCGCCACCCTGTTTTTTGAGCCCTCGACCCGCACCCGACTGAGTTTCGAAACGGCCGTAAACCGGCTGGGCGGCCGCATCATCGGCTTCTCCGACGCCTCGACCACCAGTTCGACCAAGGGTGAGACACTGAAAGACACCATCATCATGGTGAGCAACTATGTCGACCTCATCATCATGCGCCACTACCTCGACGGCGCCGCCCGCTACGCCTCGGAGGTGTCGCCCAAGCCCATCATCAACGCCGGCGACGGATCGAACCAGCACCCTTCGCAGACGATGCTCGACCTCTACTCCATCTACAAGACACAAGGCACTCTCGAAAATCTCAACATCACCATGGTAGGCGACCTCAAATACGGCCGCACGGTACACTCGCTGCTCATGGCCATGTCGCACTTCCACCCTACGTTCCACTTTGTGGCTCCCGACGAGTTGAAGATGCCCGAAGAATACAAAATCTACTGCGACAAGCTGGGTATCGCCTACACCGAGCATCACGACTTCACCGAAGAGATTATCAACCAAGCCGACATTCTCTACATGACCCGCGTGCAACGCGAGCGGTTTACCGACCTGATGGAATATGAAAAGGTGAAAAACATCTACACCCTGCGCAACGCCATGCTCGAAAACAGCAAACCCAACCTGCGTATTCTGCACCCCCTACCCCGGGTCAATGAGATTGCCTACGATGTCGACAACAACCCCAAGGCATACTACTTCGAGCAGGCCAAGAACGGCCTCTATGCCCGCCAAGCCATCATCTGCAAAGTACTGGGCATCAAAATCAACGACTAATCTCACCTCAAAAAGATTTTCACCATGGAACTATCCGATAAAGAACTGAAAGTCGCCGCCCTCGAAAACGGCACCGTCATCGACCACATACCCTCGGAACAACTGTTCAAAGTCGTTTCGCTGCTCCATCTCGACCGCATCGACAAAAACATTACCATCGGCAATAACCTGTGCAGCAAAAAAATAGGCAAAAAGGGCATCATAAAAATTGCCGATACCTATTTCAAGGAAGACGAGCTGAACAAAATCGCCATACTTGCCCCCAACGCCAAAATCAACATCATCAAGAACTACGCCGTCATCAGCAAACAGACGGTCAGTCTGCCCGATGAACTGCGCGACATCATACGTTGTGCCAACCCCAAGTGCATCACCAACAACGAGCCGATGCCCACGGTCTTCGATGTCATCGACAAAGAGCACATCGTCGTGAAATGCCGTTATTGCGAGCAAGCCATTGCCAAAGAAGAAATCAAACTCAAATAATCCCGCCATGGAGAAACAGCGCATAAGCCCCTCGGGCGAAAAGACAGCCTGGAAACCGGGCACGATGATATACCCGCTGCCGGCGGCCCTCATCAGTTGCGGAGCCACCCCCGACGAATACAACGTACTCACGGCCAGCTGGGTAGGAACGATATGCAGCAACCCGCCCATGTGCTATGTATCGATACGGCCCGAACGCCACTCCCACCCCATTATCGAGCGCAACATGGCATTCGTCATCAACCTCACCACCGAAGAGCTAGCCCGTGTTACCGACTGGTGCGGCGTGCGCTCGGGCAAAGACTACGACAAGTTTGCCGAGTGCGGTCTCACCCCCGTACCCTCCGACAAGGTAGCAGCGCCCTACATCAAGGAAGCACCGCTGAGTATCGAATGTAACGTGCGCGAAGTGCTGCACCTGGGAAGCCACGACATGTTCATCGCCGACGTGGAAGGAGTGCTGGCCGACAACGCCTACATCGATGCCGAAACCGGAGCATTCGACATGGAGAAAGCCGGCCTGCTGGTCTACTCTCACGGACACTACTACAAGACGGGTGAGCCCATCGGCAAGTTCGGCTGGTCGGTCGAGAAAAAAAGAAAATGATTTTTCACGCAAGACTTGCCGCACAAGCCACAAAAAAAGATTATCTTTGCCCTTTCTTTCAACTTATAGCGGAACACTAAAAATTTAATTCAAAAGCAATGAAGAGAGACAACGCCATTTTCGACATCATCGCCCGCGAACGTCAGCGTCAGATGAAAGGCATCGAACTTATCGCCTCGGAAAATTTTGTCAGTGACCAGGTCATGGAAGCCATGGGTTCCTGCCTGACCAACAAATATGCCGAAGGCTATCCCGGCAAACGCTACTACGGCGGCTGCGAAGTGGTAGACCAGTCGGAACAACTCGCCATCGACCGGCTGAAAGAGATTTTCGGCGCCGAATGGGCCAACGTACAACCTCACTCGGGTGCCCAAGCCAACATGGCCGTGTTCATGGCCGTGATGAATCCCGGCGACAAATTCCTCGGTCTGAACCTCTCACACGGCGGACACCTCTCACACGGTTCGCCCGTCAACTTCTCGGGACTGATGTTCCAACCGCTTGAATACGGCGTAAAAGAAGATACCGGATATGTCGATTACGACATGATGGAAGAGGTGGCCTTGCGCGAACGTCCGAAACTGATTATCGGTGGTGCATCGGCCTACTCCCGCGAATGGGACTACGCCCGTATGCGTCGCATCGCCGACGAGATTGGCGCCATCTTCATGATTGACATGGCCCACCCCGCCGGACTCATCGCTGCCGGACTGCTCGACAACCCGCTGAAATATGCCCACATCGTAACCTCGACCACCCACAAAACCCTCCGCGGCCCGCGTGGCGGTATCATCTTGATGGGTAAAGACTTTGACAACCCTTGGGGCAAAACCACTCCCAAAGGCGAAATCAAGAAAATGTCGGCACTGCTCGACTCGGCCGTATTCCCCGGCGTACAGGGCGGCCCGCTCGAACACGTCATCGCAGCCAAGGCCGTAGCTTTCGGCGAAGCACTGCAACCCGAATACAAGGAATACCAGAAACAGGTGAAGAAAAATGCCGCCGTCATGGCCCAGGCCTTCATCGACAAGGGTTACAAGATTATCTCCAACGGTACCGACAACCACTGCATGCTCATCGACCTGCGCACCAAATTCCCCGAACTCACCGGTAAGGTGGCCGAGAAAGCACTTGTCGCTGCCGACATCACAGCCAACAAAAACATGGTACCCTTCGACAGCCGCTCGCCGTTCCAGACATCGGGTATCCGACTGGGAACGCCGGCCATCACCACCCGCGGCGCCAAGGAAGACCTCATGCTCGAAATCGTAGAAATGATCGACACCGTACTCAAAGCTCCCGAAAACGATGCTGTCATCAAGAGCGTACGCGATAAAGTCAACGAAACGATGAAAGCATATCCCCTGTTTGCTTACTAAGAAAAGAAAAACCTCCAACCTCAATGGGCAGGCTATCCAGTATAGTCTGCCCATTTTTTTCACCATTTTGCACAAAAAAAGCCCTCGGCTCTCTCCCAAATGTCGTATCTTTGGCTCTCTATACACCCCATAATGAATTTCACCATGAAAAAACTGCTCACCCTCTTGGGCGCAGCCTGCGCCCTCTCCATGCAGGCCCAGCAATACGACCCGCCCTGTATCGTCGAACAGTGGAGCAATGCTTCGACCTGCGAAAAAGTCATCGACATCAATTTCTCCGACGCCGACATGCCCGACACCTGGCCGGGCGGTACCGGTATTGCCTGCCCCTCATACAGCGAAGGAGGCTACCACAACGGTATTCTCGAAGTACCCCTCTACGAGGGTGGTGAGAAAAGCGCGCACACCTACCCCCTGCTTTTCCACAACTGCACCTTTGCCAACCGGAATTCCAACAACGGCTATGCCGCTGCCACGGCCGCCTTTGCCCGGCAGTACTACGAAGGACAGAATGCTGTGCAGAAAAACGACTGGACACAACCGGGACACACCGTCTATCTCGAAGACGAAATCACCTACGCCAACGGAAAACCCAATCACGGCATCGCCGGCTACGCCCACCTGTGCCGCGACGGCGCCACAACCGATGCCAACGGCAACAAAGTGAGCATGCACGGGTGGATTGAAATCGACCACATACCCTACGTCGAACGCGTGCAATGGTCGTGGTCGTCATCGTCGTGGGGTCGCGGCGTGAAATGCGACTACAAGATAGGCGACGGCGAGTGGCAACCCCTCGTGTGGATGGGAAGCAACCGGCAGAAAAACGGCTACACCGTATACAGCGACCAGGGCTATTTCATGGAAAACATCATCGATGCCTCTGACGTCTCGCTGCGCTGGCGCATCTGGGACGGCGACCCGGGAACCACCACCTTCCAGACCGACGCCTCGGGAAATCCCGTCTTCAACGTCGCCATCGACCCCTACAGAGAGCAACAGCCGGTGAAGATACACAAGATACAAATCTTCGGTAACCCCATCTCGGCCGAGCAAGCCTCGTATGCCCGGGAGAATCCGGTTTCGGACGTAGGCGACATTACCTTCGGCGGCGATGAAACCGACCCCGACGATCCCGACGACTCGCAAGATGAGGATGTGCCCTGCACATTCAGTATCGTGGCTCCCGACGGCAGCGGCGACTATACCACCATACAGGCCGCCATCGATGCCGTGGCCGACGGCTCTCGCGGCATCATCTTCATACGCGACGGCATCTACGAAGAGAACCTCTACGCCGGCACATCGGACGACAAGAACAAATACATCAGCCTCATCGGCGAAAGTCGCGACGGTACCATACTTACCTCATCGACCGACCGCGGTAGCGCCCACCCGCAAAACAACTATACCGACTGCGCCGCACTGAATGTCTTTGTCAAGAAATTCTATGCCGAGAATCTCACCATACGCAACACGGCCGGCAACGTGGGACAGGCCGAGGCCCTCTACACGGCCGGCGATGCCCACATCTTCAACAACTGCACGATCAGCGGATTCCAGGATACCTACAAATCGAACTCGGGCAGCCGGGGCTATTTCTACAACTGCCTCATTGAGGGCGCTACCGACTTTATCTACGACAGCGGCCTCGAATGGTTTGAAAACTGCACCATCAACTGCCTGCCCGGTGGCAGCTACATCACCGCAGCTGCCGACGCCTCGCTGAAAATGACACAAGTGCTTTACCCGCAACTCTCCGACGCCACTTTCTATGCCGGACTCTTCTTCAACCGCTGCCAAATTACCGCCGCCGACGGGGTAGCCAATAACAGCTATTACCTGGGGCGTCCATGGAAAGAGATGTGCGGAACCGCCTTTATCAACTGCACCCTCGGTTCTCACATCAAAAGCGCCGGCTGGGCTACCTGGAACGGCACCGAAAACACGGCCTCGTACTATGAGTACAACAATGTCGATACCGAAGGGAAACCTGTCGACGTGTCGCAGCGCGTCGCATGGAGCCACCAGGCCACCCAGGCCGAATATGATGCCTACTTCAACACCACATTCCTGTACAAGGCACAGAACCCCAACGAACTGTTCGACCCCGAGAGTCTGCTGTCCGGTATCAAAGCCCCCGGCCGTGCAACCATCAGCGGGAAAGAACTCTCTTGGGAAGCGGTGGACAATGCAGCCGGATATATGATTATGCGCAACGACAAGGTGGTAGCCTTTACCACCGAAACCGTTTACGAGGCCGACGACAACACGGCTGCATGGAGCGTGAAAGCCGTATCGCAACGCGGTATCACCAGCCAGGCCACCTCGTGCAAGGCTCCTCTCACGGCCTTCCCTACGGCCGAGGGATTCGGCAAGTATGCCTCAGGAGGCCGCGGCGGTAAGGTGGTAACAGTAACCAATCTCAACGACAGCGGCGAAGGGTCGCTGCGCTGGGCCTTTGAGCAATACAAAGACCAGCCGCTGACCATCGTATTTGCCGTGTCGGGCGAAATCGTCCTGCAATCGGAAATGAAAATCAACCGCAAGAACTGGACACTGGCAGGACAGACCGCTCCCGGCGACGGTATTGTCATCACCCACCACAAGATGAATTTCGGCGGCTCTGAAAACTTCATCGTGCGCAACGTTCGCTTCCGCATCGGACAGAAAGACGCTCAGGGAAATATTCTCGCCGAGAACGCCTGCGGTGCCGAGAACTGTACCAACTTCATCTTCGACCACTGCACCTTCGGCTGGTCGGTCGAAGAGAACATGAACGTCTTCGACTCCCACTTCCACACCGTGCAATACTGCATCGTACACGAAGGGCTCTACAATGCCGGACACTCCAAGGGTGCCCGCGGATATGGCTGCCAATGGGGCGGTTCGCCGGCCACCTACCACCACAACCTGCTGGCGCACAACAACAGCCGGAGCTGCCGCTTCAACGGAGCCCGTGGCGAAGACTATGTCGTATACCTCGAATACATCAACAACGTAAACTACAACTGGGGAAGCCGTCTGGGCTGCTATGGCGGCGAAAACACGGCCGACATTACCGAATACAACGGACTGAACTCTGCCCACGAATGCAACTTCGTCAACAACTACTACCGACCGGGCAAGAACACTACGAGCCAGACCTTCGTCGCCCCCTCCTACGCACGCGACGGAGCCACGTCGTGGGGACCCTCGCAATGGTACATCAACGGCAATGTCATGCACGGCAACACCTCGGTAACCACCAACAACTGGAACGGCGTGGTCCCTGATGCCGGATACTCTCTCGCCCAAATGCGCGTCGACACCCTTATCGTGCCACAGCTCAACTACTACAAATGGACGCTGCCCGTGCGCTATGGCGAATATGATTTCGACACCTACGCCTATGCTGCCGGTGAATACGAAACCGCCCAGGAGGCCTACGAGACCGTTCTCGAAAAAGCCGGTACCATCAACCGCGACGTCATCGAGCGCCGCATCGTCGACGATGTACGCAACGGTACCACCACCTACGGGGGCAGCAAAGGAAACGGTATCATCGACACCGAAAACGACGCCGAGGGATTCATCGCCTACTCGACCGACTATACCGTACCGACCGACAGCGATGGCGACGGTATGCCCGACTCCTGGGAAACGGCCCACGGCCTCAACCCCCAGGTTGCCGACAACAACATGGTCAACAGCGACGGATACACCGCGCTCGAAGTCTACCTCAACAGCCTCATGGGCGAAGAGATGGATACCCACTTCACCAGTGGCATCGTTGCAGCCGAGAGTGAAGAATACAACGTGTGGTATGCCGACGGACAGTTGCACATCGGCACTGCCGCAGGACAGCCGGTTGTTGTTGCCAATGCGGCCGGACAGACTGTACTGCTCACTCGGGCCAACGCCGAAAGTCTCAGCCTCGAACACCTGCCAAGAGGGTTCTACATTGTCAGCCTCACGCAACCGAGCGGGAAACGCGAGACACTGAAAATCATTCGCTAAAAGAGGCCATACCAACGGCACTCTTATATAACCGGACATCGCCTCCCGACCACATGCGTCGGGAGGTGATGTCTTTTTCGGCTCTGCCGCAACAGAACGTTACGGTCTTTTCGGGAGGCCTGCACTCCGGCGACGGAGAAGCCACACGACAAGTATGACCAGCGTTGTCAACCATTCGGAACAGCTCAGGGCCAGCCATATACCGCGCTCTCCCAGCCAGCGGGGCAACAGCAGGAAACAGGGCACCAGAAAAAGAAAGCCTCGTAAAAGGGCAAAGAGAGTCGACGGTTTCACCTTTTCGATACTCTGATAATAACCGATAACCGCAAGATTCAGCACAAAGAAGATAAAGCCGCACCCGTAATAGGGAAAGCCACCGACCGCGATACGGGCCGCGGCATTGTCGAGCGGCAGGAAGAGTCCGACCAGCAGCTCGGGGAAAAGCAGGAATGCGCCGGTCGACACGGCCCCGCAAATTACCGCCGTAAACAGCGACACACGCAGGGCCATACGCACCCTCTCTCCTCGACCTGTACCGTAATTGTAGCTGATAATAGGTTGCACCGACTGCGCAATGGCATTGCCTACCATGAAGACAAAAGGCAGGTAGTAGCAACTCACGCCGAAAGCACCAACGCCGTCGTCGCCCAGGTAATGCATGAACACCCGGTTACCGACAAAGAAGAGAACCGCCATGGTAAGTTCGCCCAGCAAGGCCGCCGATCCTATCTTACACTGCACAGCCACCTGCCGGAAGAAAAAGGCGATTGCCCTGCCATGAAACGGAAGCCGGCACAAGCGTACAGCCCGGGCATAGAATGCCAGATAGACAACCGCCACAACACCTCCGCACAGACAACTGAACGAGGTAGCCAGTGCGGCTCCCATCACTCCCCAACCGAAGACAATGATAAACAACCAGTCGAGCACCACATTCACCACCGCTGAAACAATACTGCACCACATGGCCAGCTTCGGCGCACCATCGAGACGGATAGCGAAAAGGGCCACCGTTATCCACAACTGGAAGAGCATCGATGGCGAAAACCATATCAGGTAATCAACCACCAGAGGGAGCAAATGCTCCGATGCACCCAATGCGTAAGCTACCCGATGAGGGAAAGCCAGAATCACCGCGACGACCGCCAGGGCTGCAACCGTAACAAAAAGCAGCGCCTGTGTTACACCGGTCCGCGCCGGGAGAAATTTTCCCCGCGACAGATGTATCGATGCGACGACCGAGCAACCGGCCCCCACCATCAGCCCCACCCCTGTGAGAAACATGAGCAACGGCACACAGATGTTTATGGCAGCAATACCGTCGCTGCCCACCCCGTGTCCCACAAATATC
Source organism: uncultured Bacteroidales bacterium (assembly GCA_944325415.1). GTDB lineage: Bacteria > Bacteroidota > Bacteroidia > Bacteroidales > UBA11471 > Caccoplasma. Next base: position 16,480 of record CALUZW010000010.1, read on the forward strand.
CCGTCGATGGTGGTTACGGCCGAGATACTCAACATTCCCAGCAAGGTAGGGAAAAACACTTTCCTGAACAGGGTAGGAATCTTCTCATTTTCAAAATCAAGATTTGTTTTTTTCATACACTTGGTTCTTCTTACATCATTCCTGCCTCAGACAGAAAAAGCCGGATAAGACGATGGTTTTACCCAGTCATCTTATCCGGCTTTCGCCCTCCGATGAGGATTACAAAACTCTGCTTCTGTAAATATGAGGCAAAGATGGGTCAAAGATTTCAGATATGCAAGCGATGGGTTATTTTTCGCGGCACCGGGGCCTGGCCCGGAACAGGAACACACCGCTGTACAGGCGTATATATCAGCGGGGTAGAAACGATTTCCGGCAAACAAAACCGAAAAGACCGATCATAAAAAAAGCCCTCGCGTGAGAGCAAAAAAAGAGATTGCGCCGTATGATGCGATGAAACTCCGAACGACAGGTTTTGAGTGCCCCTCCCCCTTTGTAATCCACCGTGCTAAGCATACCATAAAGGCGTGGCCCGCCATTGGAGAAGAAAGCTTGTCTCGGTATTTCATAAGATTTGAAGAGTTTCCCAATCCAATACGACGCAATCTTATGTCTTAACCGTAATTGACTATGACAAATATATAGCGATTAATTGAGAAAAACAAATTTCGACGCAAAAAAATAAGCCTCACTCCCAAGGGTGAGGCTTATTTCTATTGCAATTTGCTCTTTTACTGGGCATTTTTTGCTTGCAGCACGATAGCGCGGAATGCTTCGGGATTGTTCATGGCCAGGTCGGCGAGAACTTTGCGGTTGATTTCGATTCCGGCTTTATGAAGGGCACCCATCAGTTTGGAATAGGAAAGACCTTCGAGGCGAGCTGCGGCATTGATACGTTGAATCCAAAGGGCGCGGAAATTGCGTTTTTTGGCTTTGCGGTCGCGGTAAGCGTAGGTAAGACCTTTTTCCCAGGTATTCTTGGCAACGGTCCACACATTTTTACGCGCGCCATAGTATCCGCGGGTAAGTTTCAGGATTTTTTTTCTTCTTGCTCTTGAAGCAACGTGATTGACTGATCTTGGCATAATTTTAGTTGTTTTGAATGTTAGCGTCTTCTCATCGATGAGAAGCTCTTTGGGCTAAAACACTCGGTTAATACTGCTTTTTGGAAAATCGCTTTTTAGACGAAAAGGTTACTGAACAGGAGTTTATCTCAGGGTGAGCAACTCTTTAACGTTCTTCATGTCGGCGCGGTCAACGAGCCCGAAATGAGTCAGGTTTCTTTTCTGTTTTTTCGTCTTCTTCGTCAGGATGTGACTTTTGAAAGCGTGTTTTCTTTTGATTTTTCCTGTTCCGGTAAGGGCAAACCTTTTTTTGGCACCGGAATTAGTTTTCATCTTCGGCATTTTGCTAATTTTTAATTTAGTTTTTTATGTTGCTGAGTTTCCTCATTTATTTTTCTTGGGGGTAAGCACAATAATCATGCGCTTGCCTTCGAGAAGGGGCATCTGCTCTACCTTGCCGTAGTCTTCGAGGTCATTGGCAAAGCGCAACAGCAGCACTTCACCCTGCTCCTTGAAGAGTATCGAACGGCCTTTGAAGAATACATAGGCTTTCACTTTGGCACCCTCTTCGAGGAAGCCTTTGGCGTGTTTGAGCTTGAAGTTGTAATCGTGGTCGTCGGTCTGCGGTCCGAAACGAATCTCCTTGATAACGACTTTCGTCGACTTGGCCTTCTGCTCTTTCAGCCGTTTCTTCTGCTGATAGAGAAACTTTTGGTAATCGATAACCCGACACACAGGCGGCACGGCATTAGGAGAAATCTCTACCAAGTCAAGGCCTTGTTCTTCGGCAATGCGCAGCGCTTCGTGAGTGGAATAAACTCCCTGTTCTACATTTTCTCCGACAAGGCGGACTTCACGCGCCCGTATTCTTTCGTTTATAGAATACTGGTTTACACCGTCTTTTTTGGGGGGAATGTTGCGTCTGTTGTTATTCCCTGCTTCGTTGTTTTTCTCCATTCAATTACCATTGGTTTATCATATCCTCGACCTCTTTGGTGAGAATTTCGGCAAAGGTAGTAATTTTCATCGTACCTTTATCACCTTCGCCCTGTTTTCTTACAGAAACTTCACCATTTTCGGCTTCTTTTTCTCCAACGATGAGCATATAGGGTATTTTTTTCAGCTCATTGTCGCGGATTTTGCGGCCTATCTTCTCGTTACGGCCGTCGACAACGGCGCGTATATCTTTCTGTTTGAGCTCATGGGCAACCTTCTCGGCATAGTCGTTGAATTTCTCGCTGATGGGCATGATGACCACCTGCTCGGGGGTGAGCCAGAGGGGGAACTTGCCGGCGGTGTGCTCGATGAGTACGGCAACGAAACGCTCCATGGAACCGAACGGCGCACGGTGAATCATCACAGGGCGGTGTTTCTGGTTGTCGTTTCCGGTATATTCGAGTTCGAAACGTTCGGGCAGGTTGTAGTCGACCTGTATGGTTCCCAACTGCCAGCGGCGACCGATGGCATCTTTGACCATGAAGTCGAGCTTGGGACCGTAGAAGGCTGCTTCGCCGTATTCGATTTTGGCTTTCAGGCCTTTTTCTTCACAAGCCTCGATGATAGCCTGTTCGGCTCTCTCCCAGTTTTCTTCGCTACCGATGTATTTTTCGCGGTTTACCTTGTCGCGCAGTGAAATCTGTGCTTCAAAATTCTGGAAGTTCATCGAACGGAAGACGATGGAGATGATGTCCATCACCCGCAGGAATTCGTCCTTCACCTGGTCGGGACGGCAGAAGATGTGGGCATCGTCCTGCGTGAAACTGCGTACACGGGTGAGACCGTGCAACTCACCGCTCTGCTCATAGCGGCACACGGTTCCGAACTCGGCCAGGCGCAAGGGCAGGTCTTTGTAGGAACGGGGTGAGTTCTTGTATATCATGCAGTGGTGCGGGCAGTTCATGGGTTTGAGGAAGTACTCTTCGCCCTCCTCGGGTGTGTGTATGGGTTGGAACGAATCCTTTCCATACTTGGCATAGTGTCCCGACGTAATGTAGAGGAGCTTGTTTCCGATGGGCGGAGTGATAACCTCCTGATAGTCGTAGCGGGCCTGTATGCGACGGAGGAACGATTGCAGACGCAGACGCAACTCGGTGCCTTTGGGCAACCACAAGGGGAGACCTTTTCCTACGGTGTCGGAGAACATGAAGAGCTCCATCTCCTTACCTATCTTGCGGTGGTCGCGCTTCTTGGCCTCTTCGAGCAGAGTCAGATACTCGTCGAGCATTTTTTTCTTGGGGAAGGTGATACCGTACAGACGGGTGAGCTGGTGGCGTTTTTCGTCGCCACGCCAGTATGCGCCGGCCAGTGAGAGTATCTTAACGGCCTTGATGGGTGCCGTATTGGGGAGGTGCGGGCCACGGCAGAGGTCGGTAAAGGCACCTTGCGTATAGGTAGAGATGGTGCCGTCTTCGAGCTCACTGATGAGCTCTACCTTATACTCTTCGCCCCGATCGCCAAACATTTTAAGGGCATCGGCCTTGGTGATATTGTTCCGCACAATATCCTCTTTGCGGGCGGCCAGTTCCAACATCTTGGCTTCGATGGCGGCAAAATCGCCCTCCTTTATGGGCGTCTCGCCCGGGTCGACATCGTAATAAAATCCATTCTCAATAGCGGGACCGATACCAAACTTGATACCGGGATAGAGCTCCTGCAAGGCTTCGGCCATGAGGTGTGCCGAACTGTGCCAGAAAGCGTGCTTGCCCTCGGGATCGTCCCACTTGTATAATTGTATGGTAGCATCACCCTCGATGGGTCGGGTGAGGTCCCAATCCTGATCGTTCACTTTGGCGGCCAACACGTCCTGGGCCAACCGCTGGCTGATACTCTCGGCGATTTGCAGCGGAGTGGTTCCGGCGGCAAACTCCTTCACCGAGTTATCGGGGAAAGTAATTTTTATCATAATCTTACATCTTTCTTCACCGCGACTCTTTACGAGGGAGCCCGGCGATGGTCGTTACTGATTTTTTTCCGAGCAAAAGGCAGACGTTTTTCCTGCCCGCCATATCGGGCATAAAGAAAAGTCTACTTTTCGAGCGTACAAAAGTAGGGATATTTTACTATTCGGGCAAACCTATGCGTCATTATTTTTTCGGATTTCTTTCTCAAAAAGAGAGACAAAGCCCGCCGGAGGGAAAAGGTCAGCCCCTACACGACAATGCCGGCCGAAGAAAATATTAAAAAGTAAAGGCTCAGGAGCATGAAGAAAATGGTAATCACCGGCCAAATGAAGCAAAATATAAGCACATTTATTTCTTCATAACTCATATCAAACCGTTTACCTGTGTGCATCAGCCACTGTACGCATAGATTAAACAGTGTCTTAGGCATATCCATGGTATGGTATTTGTTCCAAAAGTGAGTAAACAGTCTCTTGGAACAGACACTCAACGGCAGTATGAAAAACAGTTTTATCCCTTCTATTATTAACAGGGGAATTTTTATAAGAATTTTTCCCATTTTACAGACGGAAAGGTGTATTTCTTGAAATCTTCAAACTGAACCCACAGACTCTCATCTGGATTTACACATATACGGCAGTGTCCGGCAGCAAGAACCTCTTCCAGTTTTGCCTTATAGTAATATACATATATAATATCATCCACTATAACCTGATAAGGAAATTGTTCCAGTATTTCAGGACGGAGATTCTCTTGTAACCTCATGCCTTCCATGTCCTTGGTACAAAGGTAACACAGTGCTTCCGCGGGAGTCAAACCAAGAGCAAGATGCGCCTTAACTTTTGCGTGATTAAATTCATAACAGTCGTCTCTATAAAAGAGGTCGGACAACCATTTTTTAAATCTTTTCATATTATCTTATTTTTAAAATTTCAACATTTTCCTCCTTCTATAAAGGACTTCTTTTTGTTTTAATAGCTATTTTATCAGGTTCAGACATATAAGGTAATACCATATCCTGAGTGAATACAACAGGGTCTTTCGTTGTGCTTATAAAAGAGAACCGACCCACGCCTCAATCTTGGGCATTAAAGTACGAGGGACTGCCTCAGCCCCACAAGGCGCGCAGCGCGTGTAATTAGTAAAGGTAAAAATGAATGTAAAAGGTCTTTTAGTCGCTAAGCCGCTTGATAACATTGTAAGCGGCTACGATGCCCAGCTCGCCGGCCTTGCTGAGATCGGCAATACCTTCATCGTTCCGACCGAGATAAATATACACCAGCCCACGGTTGTAATAGGCTTCGGCAAAATCGGGATTTCGCTCGATGGCTGCGGTGTAATCGACAAGGGCAGCCTTGAAATCCTGACGGCTGCACCGCACATTGGCCCGGTTGTAATAGGCACAGGCAAAGTCGGGCGCCAAGGCGATGGCCCGGTCGTAATCGCGCAGAACCATTTCATATTCAACCGTCGAAGGTTCCTGCACCAGCCCGAGGTCGGAGAGTTTGCTCGACTGGCCGACTGCAACAGGGTCGATAGAAAGCGAATACGCGACAGGATTTTTGCTGGGAGTGGTTGAGAGGATATACTCTATTTGCTTGCAACGGACATAGGCCCGCAGGAAATAGGCAAACATGAAATCGGGACTCAGAGCTACCACCTGGTCGAGGTCGGACAAGGCATTGTCGAAATCCTGCAAGAGCATAAAGTCGATGGCCCGTCCGAAATAGGGCACGGGATTGGAGGGATTGATATCGATGAGTCTCGAATAGTCCGACACCGAGGCAAAATGCGATGCCGCCTGCAACGAGTCGAGAGGCTGCGCGACATTGGAGAGGAGCAGTCGCTTGGCAAAGAGCCGGGAACGGTTGAGCTCGGCCAACTGGGGTACATATGCAGCCCCTCGCCGCACACCTTCGGTTTTCTCGTAATAGGTAAGGGTAAACTGGGGCGATATTTCAACCCGCTGAGCCCGGTCTTGTATGCGGCCGCGTATCTCGCTGGTGTACTCCTGCTCTACACCGGCGGTATTGTCGGCCACCAGGAGACGGTCGAACTTGTTGATATTGCGATCCGACTCTTTACGCACCTTTCCCGCATCGGTTCCGGTATCGTCCTTATCATCGCCCGACGGCGTGGCCCCCGCCTTTTTCGATGCCTCATACAAGGCCATGGCCTGCTGGTAATCTTTTTTCCCGCCGGCCGTATCGCCCGACAGACGCTTTGCCTCGGAACGGGCATAAAGGCCCTGATAGAACTCGGGATAGGCTTCGAGTACGGCATCGAAATCGCCGACGGCCGCCCGGTACTCACCCAAGTCGCTCAACAGGATAGCCCGGTTGTATCGGGCCATCAGGTTGTCGGGCTCGCGTTGCAGGTAATAGTTGAAGTCGGCCAAAGCATCGTTTTTGGCACCCACCGACAGCAACAGCAAACCCCGGTTGTAACGGGCAATGAGGTTGGTGGGTTCAAGCGATATGACCTTGTCATAGTCGTCCATCGCACCTCTCAGGTCTTCGCGGTAATACCGTATCAATGCCCGGTTGATGTAATGCGACGGTGTGTTGGGTTCCAAGCGCACAGCCCGGTCGAGGTCGGCCAGCGCCGCGTCGTAGTCATGGCGGTAAACGGCCGTCAGCACCCCGCGCTGCGAATAGGCCTGCGCCCGGTGCCGGTCTACTTCGATAGCCTTGTCGAGGTCGGCCAGTGCTGCCACCGTATCGCCCTGCATGATGCGGTATTGGCCACGGCTCACATAGGCATTGTAATAGGCCGGGTGCAACGCAATAAGCCGGGCAAAGGTGGTGTCGGCCTGCGGATACTGCTCCGACTGTACTTCGGCAATGGCCTTGTTGAGCAGCATCTGCCGATTCTCGGGTGCATACCGCAGACCGGCGGTATAATCGTCGATAGCGCCTTGATAATTGCCGGTGTTCTGCCGGGCGATACCCCGCACCTGATAGGCATCGACGATAAACGGATTGCGCTCTATCGCCTCGGAGGCATCGGCTTCGGCACCGAGGTAATCTTCAAGGCTCAGCTTGGCTACGGAACGGTAAAAGTAGGGGTCGGCCAGATAGGGCTTCACCTGTATGACACGGTTGAAGTACTGTATGGCCAGGACATAATCTTCAAAATAGAGGGCGTTGCGTCCGATGTAAGTAATGCGCTCGGTATTAAGTTGCGCCACAACCGGCCACAGACCGGTAATGAACAGGAAGAGCAGAAGAAATTGTCGGCGCATATATTGGACAGGAAGATTATACGTTATACGACATAGGGTCGTAATATGGCACAAATGTACATAATTTCCGACAAAACAATTACGGAATAACAGTTTTTATGGCATTCTTGGGCTACCACCGTCATCGGGGCATCTGCACGAACGGCCCCGACATTCCCGGCATGGGCCCGTCAGCACTTTTTCTCATTGTGCCGCAACAAACTTATGGGAAAAACCTTATATTTGTATGCATAAAACGTTTTGCCATGAACGAAAATTTCATCATCACCATCGGCCGGCAGTTCGGCAGCGGAGGCCGGGAAATAGGAATACGTCTCTCGCAACTGATGAACATCGGCTATTACGACAAGGAGCTGATGCAGGAAGCGGCCAAGGAGAGCGGCATCGACACCCGCTTTTTTGAGCAGGCCGACGAAACGACGCCGCGCAGTTTCTATCACGCCATGCTGGGGCTTTCGTCGTTCAACTACGGAAACACGTTGTGCAACGAGACCATCTTCAAGTTACAGGCTGATGTGATTCAGAATATCGCCCGCAAGCAGTCGTGTGTCATCGTGGGCCGCTGCGCCGACTACATACTGCGCGACAACCCGCGCTGCATCTCGGTGTTTATTCACGCCGCCATGAACGACCGCATAGCCCGCATCAAGAAGTACACCCTGCTGTCGGAAAAAGAGGCCGAAGAAAAAGCCGTCAAGACCGACAAGAGGCGAGCCAGCTATTACAACTTCTACTCCGACAAGGAGTGGGGCGTCGCGTCGTCGTACGACCTGTCGATAAACTCTTCCATTCTGGGCACCGAAGAGACAGCCCTCCTCATCAAAGCGTTTGTAGAGAAACGGCTTTCACATCTCTACCGATACGGAGTGCTTACCCCCCATCAGTAATAGAGGGTAGCCAGAATACGCCGCTCGCCCCCGTAATCGCGGAACTCGCACAGATAGATGCCCTGCCAGGTGCCCAGTGCCAACTTTCCGTCGCGGACAGGCAGCGTGAGGGAGGGCCCCAGCAGCGAACACTTGACATGCGCCGGCATGTCGTCGTCGCCTTCGAGCGTATGGGTATAATACGATGCCCCCTCGGGCACGATGCGGTTCATGGCCGATTCAAAATCGGCCCGCACCGACGGGTCGGCGTTTTCATTGACGGTAAGGGCCGCCGAGGTATGCTGGATGAAGAGATGAAGCAGACCGGCCTCGGGCAACTGACCCACGGCCCGCAACACCAAAGAGGTTATCAGGTGGTATCCCCGGCAGCGGGCCGGTACCACAATAAGATGCTGGCGTATCATAATCTGGTGTGGTATATCTATCCGGCACAAAGATACGAATAATGTTTTTTAGTATTGATATACACTCAATATAAATAAAAAAAGCTACCTTTGCGCCACAAAAGAAGACATTTTTAATACATTAACGACAAAAGTATAACAAAATGAAAAAAACAAGAGCCGCCATCGTAGGTTATGGCAATATCGGGAAGTATGTACTCGACGCCTTACAGGCTGCCCCCGACTTTGAAATTGCAGGCATTGTGCGCCGCGACGCCGCCAACGTGCCCGACGAACTGAAAAATTATCCGGTGGTTTCGGACATCAACGACCTGCAAGATGTCGATGTAGCCGTATTGTGCACCCCGACCCGCAAAGTGGAAGAGTATGCCGAGAAGATTCTTGCCCGCGGTATTCACACCGTCGACAGTTTCGACATACACACCGAGATAGCTGGTCTCCGCAGCCGCCTCGACGCCCTCTGCAAGAAATACAACAGCGTAGCCATAACCGCCGCCGGCTGGGATCCGGGAAGCGACTCGGTTGTGCGCACTCTCATGCAGGCTGCCGCACCCAAAGGGGTAACCTACACCAACTTCGGTCCCGGCATGAGCATGGGACACACGGTTGCCGTCAAAGTTGTCGACGGCGTGAAAGCTGCCCTGTCGATGACCATTCCCCTCGGCACGGGTATCCACCGCCGCATGGTATATATCGAGCTGAAAGATGGCTATAAATTTGAAGAGGTAGCTCAGGCCATCAAGACCGACCCCTACTTCGTCAACGACGAAACCCACGTCATGCAGGTAGAATGTGTAAACGACCTTCTCGACATGGGACACGGCGTACACATGATACGCAAAGGCGTTTCGGGAAAGACCCAGAACCAGATTCTGGAATTCAACATGAAAATCAACAACCCCGCCCTCACGGCCCAAATCCTTGTGGGTGTAGCACGGGCATCGTTCCGTCAGCAACCGGGTTGCTACACGATGATAGAAATCCCCGTCATCGACATGCTCCCCGGCGACCGTGAAGAACTCATCAAACATCTCGTTTAATACGCCAACCACTCATGTTGATTGATGCCATAACCTGGACGGCCGACCCGGCCATATTCACCCTCTTCGGCCGCGAAGTACGCTGGTACGGCCTCTTCTTTGCCGTAGGCTTCCTCGTGGGCTACGCCATCGAAGAGCGCATTTACAAGCACGACAATGCTCCGGCCGGCTGGTGCGACAAGGCTTTTATCTACACTATCGTCGCCACCATCATCGGTGCGCGGCTGGGACACTGCCTCTTCTACGGCTGGGAATATTACTCGGCCCACCCGCTCGACATTCTCAAAATATGGGAAGGCGGACTGGCCAGTCACGGCGGTACGATAGGTATACTCATCGCCCTCTATATCTTCTCGCGCAAGGTAACGCACCGCGGTATGTTGTGGGCGGTAGACCGGCTGGCCATTCCCACGGCCCTGGTCGGCGCACTTATCCGCATGGGAAATCTCATGAACCATGAGATATACGGTCATGTAACCGACCTCCCCTGGGGATTCCGCTTTATCGAGAACGTGGGAGCCTGGCACGCCTACGGCATGCAGCCGGTATTTACCGAACCGTCGCACCCGACACAGATATACGAGGCGCTCTGCTACCTCGCCGTCTTTGTCATACTCATGTACATGTACTGGAAACGCCGCGCAGGCGACCGCCCGGGGCTGATACTCGGTATCTTCTTCGTAGGGGTGTTCCTCAGCCGTTTCCTCATCGAGTTTGTCAAGAACGACCAGGAGGCCTTTGAAGCCGACATGGTACTCAACATGGGCCAGTGGCTGAGTGTACCGTTCATCATTGCCGGTGTATGGCTCATCATCAGGGCACTCACACGCCCCGAAGTTCCGGGCCGTATCGACGACAACGCTCCCGGCAGGAAAACCGCGGTCAAGAGATAGAAACGGTTCAATCGCTAAGCATCAGCGACATGTAGGGACGCACATCGCCGGAGAGCGTATGGCCAATCCAACGCACCAGCGAAGAGGGTTCCAGGTCGTAATCGTAATTGAAATCGCACTCAGATGATAATTGAGGGAGGGGCTGCTTGCAAGAGCGCCCCTCTTTTATTTGGTACACCCCCGTGTTGCACGGACACAAATCGTCGACAAGACGCACACAGACGGCGGCATTGGGGAAGGCATCGGCATAACGCTCAAACAGCAACTGGGCATCGACCACCCGCAACATACCCCGGGGCACAACCTCATCGGCCTCTACGGAAAACACCTCTTTCACACACTCCGCCAAACGCGCTCTCTCTCCTTCACCAGCCGGCAGCGACAACTGCAACCGTGTAACTGCATACCGATGGCACAGAGCCGAGAGCAATGCAGCGAGGTGAGATTCGTCTGCGGCACACGCATCGAGAATATGCAACTCGCCGTCGGAAGGAACAGCAACGGCCACCCCTTCGGCCCGACCACCAGCCCCGCGCAAGGCATAAACCTCACCCCCGGCCAGACGGGCATCGGCCACGATAACTTCAAAATCGGCCGCATCGTGCTGCACGCAACCGGGGAATTTCTGCGTAAGACGGCGCCACTCCGACGATAGCCACCCACTGTCGGTCGGCACAATAAGGGTATTATCGCCCGGAGATGACAAATCTCCATCAAACGTCAAGACACAACAACGCCTGTAAAAGAAGGTCTCAAAACCGAAACGGGCATAATAGGCATAGAGCGACGGCTCGGCCGGTATAAGCGAAGCCAGCGCAAAACCCCGACGACACAGATAAGAGAAGGTATGGCGGATAAGAGCACCCATATACCCCCGGCCCCTGTCGGCCGGACAGGTTGACAATCCGGCCCAGTAGGAGAGCGCCTCCTCCCCACCCCACAGCGAAAGGGTATAAGGCAGATGTTGGAGAGCCGAGCAGAGACGCCCGTCGGAGGTTACGACATAGGTTCGCTCGGGAGAATATTTGGTCGAAAAATAGAGGTCGACAAACGAAGAATCGTCGTGAAAACAGGTCTGCCACAAGTCTACGACGGCAGGCCGGTCCGCCTCATGGGCCCGACGCAAGACAAGCGAGCCGGCCGGCTCTCCGCCACGCGACAGGGAAGTCTCCTCCACAATGCGTTTCTCCCCGGTAAAAAAGGCGGCCATCTTCTCCTGCAAACGCCACGGGTGGTATGAGAGTTTTGCCTGCCTGAGGCCGGACAGACCGAGGTCTTCTTCGCGGTTGACATAACGGTATGACTCGGGAATCGTACGGGCAAACTCCCGATTTATCATGGTGTAGGCACCGTCGACATCGGCATCGGCCTTCTCGACATGGACATCGAACGTGTCAGCATTAACGGGCGACCCGTAGGTAAAGGCCACCATCTTGTCGCCGACCCACAGTGTACCGCCCGACAGTCCCAACTCGTCGAAATGGGTCAACGCCCGTGTCATGGCCTCACGCTCGGCGGCAAGGTCTTCGTCATGTCCCGCCCGTTTTTCCGAGATCCACCGCTTTTCAAATTGCAAACAGACCGGCACCAGTTCGGCCGTCAGAGGGCGATAGCAATAATCGGGATTGTTCTTGATAAAACGATTGACGTGATTGCGCTTGGGCTGCAACCGTTTGCCCGCAAGGCTGGCCAGGTCATCACGCAAATAGATATAGTCGGCATAGTCGCGTTCGGCCACAAAGCGGAAAGCTTCGGGCCAGACGATATTCAGGGCCGAGCGTGACTCTTCGGAGACACCCAACAGACACAACGTATGCCCCAGTGAAGCGGCATCGTCGACCAGCCAGGCAATACTTTCACGCAACGGCAGGGAGCCTTGCGGCATCATGTAGGCCGGACGACCGCCATCGATATAAAACCTGACGAAGAGGGTGTCTTCGACAACGGCATACTCAGTGCGGTAAAGAAACTGCCAACTGTACATGTTGGCAAACGAGAAATCGCAGTTGCGGTAAGCACCGACTCGGGTATACCGTATGATGTCGGCCTGCGCATCGAGGGTTATGGGGCGAAAAAGTATCTTCATCTTACTACAAGAACAAACACGAAGATACAAGGTTTTTTCATCTTTTTTCTTGTCTGCCCCGATTTTCTCTGAAACAAAAAGGTTGCGCCATTAGTGGCGCAACCTTTTGCAATATTCGGGAGAAATATTTTTAATCGATTTCTTCGTCGGCTTCGTAACCACCCATTTCGCGGAGAGCGTTTTTGAGCATGACATATTGTTGGAAAAGGTGATTGACAGGTACTTCACCCTTGGTATAGTCGTGCATGGGGCTTTTGAGGAAGAAGCTCAGGAAGCGCTGTATGCCGTAACGTCCGGCACGGGCTGCCAAGTCGCTCAACAGCACGAGGTCGAGGCAGAGAGGTGCGGCCAAAATAGAGTCGCGGCAGAGGAAATCGATTTTAATCTGCATGGGATAACCCATCCAGCCGAAGATGTCGATATTGTCCCAACCCTCTTTGTTGTCGTTGCGCGGGGGATAATAGTTGATGCGCACCTTGTGATAGTAATCGGTATAGAGGTCGGGTTGATTTTCGGGAACGAGAATCGATTCGAGAGTCGAGAGCTTGCTCACCTCTTTGGTGTGGAAGTTGGCAGGTTCGTCAAGCACAAGGCCATCGCGGTTTCCGAGAATATTGGTCGAGAACCAGCCTGCGAGGCCAAGGCAACGGGTACCGATAATCGGAGCAAAACCCGATTTTACGAGAGTCTGTCCGGTCTTGAAATCTTTACCGGCGATAGGTAACTTCGTCTTTTCGGCCATCTCCCACATGGCAGGAATATCGACCGTCGTGTTGGGTGCGCCCATGATGAAGGGAGCGCCCTCGGCCAAGGCTGCATAGGCATAGCACATCGAGGGAGCGATGTGTTTGCGGTCGTCGGCCTTCATGGCCTTTTCGAGGTGTTCGAGTGTGTCGTGTACCGTCTCGTCGTAGGGAACGTAAATCTCTGTCGAAGCAGCCCACAGCACAACGATACGCGAGCAGTTGTTCTCGGCCTTGAAACGGCGGATGTCTTCACGCAGTTCTTCGACCATATCCCAACGGGTGGCACATTTCTTTACATTTTCACCATCAAGACGTTTGGCATATTCGTGGTCGAAAGCGGCTTTCATCGGAACGATTTTTTCCAACTCGTCCTTGACCGGATTGATGTCTTTCTCTTTCAAAACTTCGGCGTTGATGGCCGATTCATAGGCATTGGCGGGATATACGTCCCACGAACCAAATACGATATCAGACAACTGTGCCATGGGCACGATTTCGCCATAGTGAAGGTACTTTTTGTCAGCACCACGTCCTACGCGAATCTTGTCATACTGAGTCATTGACCCGACCGGTTTGGCCAATCCTTTGCGAACCATTAACACGCCCGTGATAAACGTCGTTGCCACGGCACCCAAGCCTACACACAAGACGCCCAATTTACCGTCTGCCGGTTTTACATTCATTTTTTCCATTTTCTTATAAAAAAAATACTTTTTCCTTTTCTTAATTTGGCCCTGCCAAACAGTTGTATCGGCAAAGATAACTCTTTTTTCATAAAAAAACAGTTTTGCCAATTTCTTTTCTCCTTTATATATCAATTATAAATTTTATTACGATAAAATGAGCAGCCGTAGCGACAAAACGACCAACACATCTTCTATGCGTCTCACATAAAAGACTCTCAGTTATCAAATTAAAATCAAGAATAAAAACTACCTCGACCGCTTACCCAAGCACACCCCGACGTTGAGGGTCATACAATCGGCTTTGGTCAAGTGAGCCTTGATCTGATAACCAACATAGAGCCATTCCAGCCCCGGAATGTAGAAGCGCAGCCCGACTGTCTCGTAATAGGGCTTTTCCTTCTCTACGGGAACATAACGGTACTGCTCTTTGTCGAAATGCTCCGACTCCTCTCCCATCTGGCGAAACAAATAATATCCTACACTGAAATAGAGAGAGAAGTGCTTGTAAAATACCTCATGGCGCAATGATATACCCAGCGAGTGCGGATTATACAGCAGCCCATCCATATGCTTCTCGGCATCAACTTGTTTCAACCGTTCGACATATGGCATATACATATAATCGATACCGATACCCGAAGCATACTTCAACCGGTAACGCAACATGGGCGCCACAGAAACCGACAAGGCCGAATATACAGGATAATCGGCCGTCCGATACCGGGCATCTTGCGGCGGGAGCATATAGTAATAGAGAAACCATTCGTCAATCAGAGTCTTAGCGACCCATCCCACCGAGATATCGCAATAAAGTTTTTTCTCATAAACCCTTTTCGACTTATACAACACGGGCAGGGAGGCACCTGCGTCGGCCGGATAATAACGCACCCCAGCCGAGAGCCCCACCGTGTTGGCACCTTTATTGGGGCGATCCAGTGACCCGTTTGAAAAATGTTTGAACTCCGTCTCGACATAGACTTCCCACGAAGTCGCCACCCGCAACCGGGCTTGCAAGCCAAAGCCGAAATATATCGACAGTGGCGAGCCAATGATCTCATTGTCGACATTATCGACCGGATTATAGGGTCGGGTGGAGAAACCGATGCCGTTCTCGAAGGAATAGGCCAGCGTGAAACGCGATGCACGCACCACGTCGCGCTTGAATGCCGCATAGGCCGCCACCATATACCCAAGCCCCGAATCATAAGGTGCATGCCGGTTGTCCATATGCAAACGCACGCGGCTATAATCGAGCAGCATCAATCCGCCTTCTAGCGTGGGATAGCCGAATGCTTCATCGTACAGGCTGCTATCGGATGGCAACGCCCGATAAGCGCCATATATACTATATACCGAGCCATAAGGCGATTTTATCAAATCCCGCGCATATTTATCGAGACCCAAAAGATAAGTCCATCCGGCTGTTGCACCGAACGACGCCCGTTGCATTTTTGCCGCTTTGTCGCTGGCACAGATACCTTGGACAAGCAAACATATTCCGATAATTACGGCACCAGCCCTCATACTCACCTCCCTCCGGGTTGACAGAAGTCAGATTAGATTTCCAAAAATAATTGATTCTTGGAATGTTCCGCATTTTTCCCCACCGAAATTGCCCTATTAATCTTTTTTTATTCGTAATTCCACAAATTTGCGTAATTTTGTCCATGTACAATTTAACGAAACCGAAACATACTTTCCTCAAACAAGGTCTACTTCCAAACGTATATAACCATGGAATATGCCATTATCGCCGCCGGCGAAGGTTCCCGGCTTGCCCGGGAGGGTGTCCCTCAGCCCAAACCGCTCGTTCCGGTGAACGGAGAACCGCTCATAGACAGGCTTTGCCGCATCTTCATGCAGAACGATGCCTCCCGCATACACATCATCACCCATAACCGGCTCCCGGAGGTACAATGCCATATCGAAAAGCTGCAACAACGCTATCCCATACGCCTCATCGTCAAAAATACGCCGAGTTCGATGCACAGTTTTTATGAGCTGGCGGCGGGCATCACGGCCGAACGGTTCTGCCTCACGACGGTCGACACCCTGTTTGACGAACAGGAGTTTGCCCACTATATCGAGGCTTTTCAACAAGCCGACGCAACCGACGCCTATATGGCCGTGACCGATTTTGTCGACGACGAAAAGCCCCTTTACATAGAGACCGACGACGCCCTGCACATACGCGCATTCTGCGATGAGCCCACGGCTCAAAGCCGCTATGTCTCCGGCGGCATCTACGCGTTTACACAGGCGGTGATTCCGGTCTTGAAACACGGCATCGAATCGGGCATGTCGCGTATGCGCAACTTCCAGCGTTCGCTCCTGACCGCCGGCCTGAGCGTCGATGCACACTCGTTTTCCTGCATCGTCGACATCGACCACGCGGCCGACATTGCCAAAGCCGAAACCTTTATTCTCACCCACAAACGCCCACTGCCATGAATCGCATCTGTGCCGGCATAAGTCGGGCCAGCCGTTTCTCGCCCAACCGGGAAAGCAACGACAACGCCGTATTTTCACAAGTGGCCGAATACCTGAGAGAGAACGGGTGGGACGTGCGTCTATACTCCGAAGCGGAATTTATAGACCAGACGCAGGACGAACAATACATCTTCCACATGGCGCGTGAGGAGTCTACCATCGACCGGCTTGAAAAGTTGGAGCAGGCCTGTGCCGTTGTTGTCAACCCGGCCCGAAGCATCAAAAACTGCCGCCGCGACATTCTCACCAGCCTTCTGTTGGAGGGTGGCATACCCTACCCCCGCAGTTTCACCGCCGAGACATCATGCGCCATCGAAGAGCTGATGCAAAAAAACGGCATGAGTGCCTGCTGGCTAAAAAGGGCCGACATGCACACCCTCCACCCCGATGACGTATGTTTTGCCCCGACCACAGATATTGCCCGAAAACATTGGACCGCTTTCGCCATGCGAGGCATAGAACGGGTAGTCGTAAACGAGCATCTGTCGGGCGACCTGATAAAATTCTACGGCGTTACAGACGAGCCCTTTTTCTTCTGGTGCTATCCACGGCAGGGTGGGTGCGACAAATTCGGGCACGAACGCATCAACGGGGCTCCCGCCCAATATACATTCAAAGAAACCGATTTGCAAGACCTCTGCATCCAGGCTGCCCGCCAACTGGGAGTGTGTATCTATGGGGGCGATGCCATCGTATCGCCCGACGGGTCGATACACATCATCGACCTTAACGACTGGCCCAGCTTCTCGCCCTGCCTGCACGAAGCAGTAACACACATCGGTAGAGCCATCATCAAAAAATTCAACCGCTAATATGTCTACACAATCTTCAAACGCCCCAGCCTCACCGGGGAAGCGCCCCACCCTAGCATCGACCCTAAAATCGCGCGATACCGAAGAGACATTCGACCTTATCTTCTACCGGCCCATCGGCTATGTATGGGCCTTGCTCTGCCGACGGCTCGGCATCGTACCCAATGCGGTCACCTTCGTGGCAATCGTCGTGGGCACGACAGGCGGCATACTCTTTGCCGAAGGGTCGCTCACCTGCACTCTGTGGGCCATCGGACTGCTTGTCTTTGCCAACTCTCTCGACAGTGCCGACGGTCAGCTGGCCCGCATGACAGGCCAATATTCGCGACTGGGACGCTTTCTCGACGGCATGTGCGGCGACATCTGGTTTGTCGCCATATATGTGTCAGTAGCCTATCGGCTGTCGCTGCAAGAGGGGTGGAGCCTCTATGCCTGGCCACTGGGCGCCGTAGCGGGATTCTTCCACGTGAAGCAAGCTGCCCTGGCCGACTACTACCGCAACTTCCACCTCTTCATCTTGAAAGGTAAGCAACAGAGCGAATGGGACAATTCGGCACAACTCGCCGACATCTACCGCCGCACGCCCTGGTTTCCCAATCTCTTTGCCAAACTGTCGGCACTCTTCTACTGGGGTTACACCCGCCAACAGGAGCTATCCACTCCCGCATTGCAACAACTGCGGCAACAGCTCGACACCCAATACGGCGATGAATGGCCCACTTCTCTGCGCGAAGAGTTCCGGCTCAAAAGCAAGCCGTTGATGAAATACACCAACATACTCACATTCAACACCCGGGTCTTTGTGCTCTTTGCCGTCATGCTGCTCGGAGAGCCTCTCTACTACTTTCTTTTCGAACTCACGGTCATGAATCTCATATTCCTGTATATGAACCGGCGGCATGAACACATCTGCCGGCAGTTTATCCAATCAGCCGGAAAGGAGGCATCGCTATGATTCCACCGGTAAAAGGTTTGCTCTTCGACTTCGGCGGCACTCTCGACACCAACGGCACCCACTGGGGCATCGTATTGCAGGAGGCCTATCGGAAAGCCGGTTTCGTCATCGACGAAAAATCATTCAGAGAAATGTATGTACAAGGCGAACGGCAACTGGCAGCACAGCCTGTCATCGCCCCCAAAGATACTTTCGACCTCGTGTTGCAGAAGAAGCTGGCCCTTGAACGCAACTACGGCGTGGAGCACGGCCTGCTTCCCGACACCTCCGAGACCGATCGCCGACTGGCCCTCATCGCAGAGATGTGCTACACACTCGCCCTCCAAAACACGGCGAGAATACACCCTCTGCTGACAAAACTGAAAGAGAAATATGCGATTGCACTGGTGTCGAACTTCTACGGCAACCTACCGGCCGTACTCGACGATTTCGGGCTGAACGACTGCTTCGAGACGGTTGTCGAATCGGCCCGCGCCGGGGTGCGCAAACCCGACCCGGCCATTTTCGGACTGGCCCTGAAAGCCCTGCATCTCCCCGCCGAAGCGTGTGCCGTCGTGGGAGACAGTTACAAAAACGACATCGCCCCCGCCCGTGCCCTGGGCATAAACACCATCTGGCTCAAAGGCCGCGGCTGGGAACCCGACGATGATAACCGGCCAGTCGGCAGCATCATTACCGACCTGACCGAACTGGCCTCGTTATTAGCATAAGAGAAAACACAAAAAAGGGAATACAATCACTTGCATTCCCTTTTCATGTGATCGAGGAGGGATTCGAACCCTCGACCCACAGCTTAGAAGGCTGTTGCTCTATCCAGCTGAGCTACCCGACCAGACCACCTTATACCGAATATGGTATTCGGAAAAAGCGTTGCAAAGGTAACTGTTTATATTGTAAACACCAAATCTGCACCCGTTTTTTTGTCATTGCCGACCACAAAGAGACCACATCCAAGAAGAACACCCCGGCATCACAGCCTCCCCATACGGGCCGCAGCGACAGCAAACAAGGGCTCTGCCAGACATTTAAAATAAAGAAAATACCCGACAATCCTGTTCAGGATGTTGGAAATACAAAAAAAATGCCTACCTTTGCGCTGCTTTTTTAAGTATTCCGTGCGATGGGAAATTAAGAAGCTGATAATCTTAATTTTGAGTAACACAAAAAACAAACAGAAATGAAAACATTCCAATTAGAAGGAACCCCCAGAACCGACCTGGGCAAGAAAGCTGTAAAAGCTTTGCGTAAAGAAGGCCTTATTCCTGCCGTACTCAATGGCGGAGAAGTATTCAACCTCCCCTACACCGGCACCTTGAAAGAAGGCGAAAAAGTTGTAGAAATCGGAAACAACCAAGGTCTTATCGTAACCGACTTTGCCGTTACGACCAATGCCGTACGCAACCTGGTCTACACCCCCGAAATCTTCGTGGTAGAGCTGACCGTAGGTGAAAAGAAAGTTATGGCTGTTGTAAAAGACATACAATTCCACCCCGTTGAAGAACGTATCCTGCACATGGACTTCCTCGAAGTAACCGACAAGAAACCCGTCGTAATGGAAGTTCCCGTTGCTCTCGAAGGCCACGCCGAAGGTGTGAAAGCCGGTGGTAAACTGAGCCTCGAAATGAGAAAGCTCAAAGTAAAAGCCGTATATACCAACATTCCCGAGAAAATGGTCATCAACGTCGAGAACCTCGGCCTGGGCAAGACCATGCAGGTAGGAGAATTGCACTTCGACGGCCTCGAAATCATGAATGCCAAGAACGCCGTCGTATGCGCCGTGAAACTGACTCGTGCCGCCCGCGGTGCCGCCGCAAAAGCCTAATAGGAATAGCGCAGCATGAAATACCTGATTGTAGGGCTGGGTAACATAGGCGACGAATACGCAGCTACCCGGCACAACATAGGTTTCAGAGTATTGGACGCCTTAGCCAAGGCGTCCAATCTCGTTTTTGAAGACAAACGATA
The DNA here is from genome assembly GCA_944325415.1 of uncultured Bacteroidales bacterium. Classification (GTDB taxonomy): domain Bacteria; phylum Bacteroidota; class Bacteroidia; order Bacteroidales; family UBA11471; genus Caccoplasma. The sequence goes on from CALUZW010000010.1 coordinate 36,652, forward strand.
CGGCTTTGTCGCACAGATGCGGCTGAAAGGCCACAGCCTCACGCTGCTGAAACCGTCGACATACATGAACCTGAGCGGAAACGCCGTGCGCTACTGGCTGCAAAAGGAGAATATCCCGGTCGAGAATCTTCTGGTCGTGGTCGACGACCTGGCTCTACCGTTCGGCACCCTGCGCCTAAAACCCCGGGGCAGCGACGCCGGACACAACGGACTGAAACACATACAGCAGATACTCGGTACCGACGGATATGCCCGGCTGCGATTCGGCCTCGGAAACGACTTTCCCCGCGGCGGACAGATAGATTTCGTTCTCGGCACCTTCCCCCCCGAAGAAGAGAAGCAACTTCCCGAACGACTCGAACGGGCCTGCGAAATCATCAAGGAATTTTGCCTGGCCGGCATACAGAACGCCATGAACCGCTACAACAACCGATAACCCATGCCGAAAGAAGGAGAGATAAGAATCGATAAATTCCTGTGGGCCACCCGCATCTTCAAGACCCGCACCATCGCCACCGAAGCCTGTAAGAAAGGAAGAGTATCGGTGGCCGGCGCCAATGCCAAACCGTCAAGACCGGTACAGGTGGGCGAAATCATCGAAGTGCGCAAACCGCCCATCACCTACTCGTTCAAGGTGCTGGCCCTCGCCGAAAACCGCATGGGCGCCAAGCTGGTGCCGCAATACCTCGAAAATGTTACACCGCCCGAACAATATGAGCTTATCGACATGATACGACTCAGCGGCTTTGTCAATCGGGCCAAAGGCGAGGGGCGCCCCACCAAACGCGACGGCCGGGAACTCAAAAAATTTACCGACAGCAGTTTTCTCGGCACACTGCCCGACGATGACGACTTCGATTTCGACTTCGACATAGACGACCTCAACTCCTGAAAAGTTGAGGTTTTTTGTTTCCCTCACCACCCCACAAAGCCGCACGAAGAAAGCGGGGAAATGGCCGTTCATAAATTACATTCATAAAAAAACGGCAGAAAAGAACGATTTTTGACAAAAAGTTTTACCTTTGTAATTCTCTATAAGTAAAACCACACAAAAAACAAACGCATCATGAAAGATATAGATTGGTCGAATCTGCCGTTCGGATATATGCGCACCGACTACAACGTACGCTGCTACTACCGCAACGGCTCATGGGGCGAACTCGAACTCTGCTCCGAAGAAACCATCAACCTGCATATGGCTGCCACCAGCCTTCATTACGGACAAGAAGGCTTCGAAGGCCTGAAAGCCTATCGCGGAAAAGACGGAAAAATACGCATCTTCCGCCCCGAAGCCAACGCCGAGCGTCTGCAAAGCACCTGCCGCGGCATACTCATGCCCGAGTTGCCCACCGAGCTTTTTGTCAACGCCGTGAAAAAGGTAGTCAAGGCCAACGAACGTTTTATTCCCCCGTATGAAAGCGGAGCCGCCCTCTACATACGCCCGCTGCTCATCGGCATCAGCGCCCAGGTAGGCGTACACCCGGCCAGCGAATACCTCTTCGTCGTATTCGTAACCCCGGTAGGTCCTTACTTCAAAGGCGGATTTGCCACCAACCCCTATGTCATCATCCGCGAGTTTGACCGTTCGGCTCCGCTGGGCACCGGTATCTACAAAGTAGGAGGCAACTACGCCGCCAGTCTGCGCGCCAACAAAATGGCTCACGACCTGGGATATTCGTGCGAATTCTACCTCGACGCCAAAGAGAAAAAATATATCGACGAATGTGGTGCTGCCAACTTCTTCGGAATCAAGGACAACACCTATATCACACCGCTGTCGACCTCGATACTGCCGTCGATTACCAACCGCAGCCTCATGCAACTGGCCGAAGACCTGGGCATGAAAGTCGAACGCCGCCCCATACCCGAAGAGGAACTCTCGACCTTTGAAGAGGCCGGCGCCTGCGGAACAGCTGCCGTTATCAGCCCCATCGAGCGCATCGACGACCTCGAAAACAAGAAATCGTATGTCATCTCCAAAGACGGCAAACCGGGCCCCGTATGTACCCGACTGTACAACAAACTGCGCGCCATTCAATACGGCGATGAGCCCGACACCCACGGTTGGGTAACCATCGTGGAATAAATCAAAACCGCAACGGAATGGACCCTTTCACGCTTATCAACAAATACTACACCGAAGGTTCGCCACTGTACGACATACTGGTAACACACAGCCGGCGAGTGGCCGAGAAAGCCGTGGCCATAGCTCGGCTGCACCCGGAGTTCAATGCCGACGAGACCTTCTTGTACGAGGCAGCCATGCTTCACGACATAGGTATCTACCTCACCCATGCGCCCGATATAGAATGTTTCGGCACACGCCCCTACATCTGCCACGGAACGCTGGGTAGCGAACTGCTCAAAAACGAGGGGCTGCCCCGCCATGCGCTGGTGTGCGAAAGACATACCGGTGCCGGCCTCTCGCTCGACGACATCATTCGGGAGAACCTGCCCATTCCCCACCGCGACATGTTGCCGATAAGCATAGAAGAACAAATCATCTGCTATGCCGACAAATTTTATACCAAATCGGAACCTGATTGCGAAAAAACGCCCGAACAAATAAGGAAAAGCCTCTCCAAATACGGCGAAGCCTCGGTCAAGCGTTTTGAACAATGGGACTTATCTTTCTCATCTAAAAATTATTAAAACATCTGCCCGACACCCCTATGTCGGGCAGATTATCTATCTTTGTGGGCGGATTGCCCACACAAGAAGTGAATGCCACCGAAAAATAAGAGTTTCTACATCGTTCTGATTTTTCTCCTATTCGGATTATTCCCTGCACAAACCGTTGAAGCAGAGAACAATCGCGAGACAGCCCGTGGCATACCCCATAGCGCTGTCGAGGCCTACCACCTCTATCTGAGCAGCTTGTATGCCGACGCATCGGGCCGTGACAGCAACCTTTCCGACCGCAGGGAGCGGAAACGCCGGAAAAACCGGACCGACTCAATACCAACAGCAGAAGAACCCGTCACGCCGGCCGACACCGCCAGCCACCTATCGGCCTATGCCGGAGACACTCTCCCGGCCGACACTCTCGTACGAGACAGCATGGCCGAGAGCGACAGCTCCATCTTGTTTCAAGACTCCACCCTACTGACCGACTCGGCCTCCATAGCCGCAGACTCCTTGCAGGCCGACTCTACCCGGACGCCCCGCAAAGAAGCTTTTGAAGATGTCATCACCTACCATGCCAACGACTCGGCCGTCTTCACCAACAACAATATGGGCTACCTCTTCGGCGGTGGAGTGGTAACCTACCAGACCATGGAGCTTACGGCCGACGAGATGCACATGGACATGGACAGCAGTCAGATATTCGCCACCGGACGCCCCGACTCCATCGGCGACCTTGTGGGCAAACCCGTATTTAAAGACCCCAGCGGCGAATACGAGACAACCACGATGAAGTACAACTTCGACACCCAGAAGGCATTCATCACCGACGTCATCACCCAGCAGGGCGAAGGATTCCTCACCGGCGGCAAAACCAAAAAGAACCCCGACGACTCCTACTTCCTCAAAGACGGTAAATACACCACCTGCGACAACCACGAGCACCCGCACTTCTACCTGCAACTGACCAAAGCCAAGATGCGCCCCAAGAAAGACGTCGTGGCAGGACCCGCCTACATGGTACTGGGCGACGTACCGCTGCCGCTGGCCATACCGTTCGGATACTTTCCGTTTTCGGAGAAGTACAGTTCGGGTATCATCATGCCCACCTTCGGAGATGAAAGTGCGCGCGGATTTTACCTGCGCGACGGAGGATACTACTTTGCCATCAACGACTATATAGACCTGGCACTCACCGGTGAAATATACACCAAAGGGTCGTGGGGCATAAACGCCCAGTCGGCCTATGTCAAACGGTACAAGTTCTCGGGCAACTTCTTCATCAGCTACCTGGTCACGGTACTGGGCGACAAAGGTATGCCCGACTACTCCAAGCAGACCAACTTCAAGCTCACCTGGTCGCACACGCAAGACCGCAAGGCCAACCCCAACCTCACCTTCTCGTCGAGTGTGAATTTCTCGACCAGCGGTTACAACCACAACAACCTTACCAACTACGGCAACTCCTCGACCTTTACGTCGAACACAACCAGTTCGACCGTGAGTCTCTCCTATAACGTGCCCAACACACCTTTCAGCCTGGCCCTTACCGCCAACGTAACACAACGCAACTCCGACTCCACGCTGAACGTATCCTTTCCTAACCTCACCATCAACATGAGCCGTATCTACCCGTTCAAACGCAAGAACAGAGCCGGACAGGAAAAGTGGTACGAAAAAATAAGCATCAACTACACCGGTAACTTCAAGAACTCGATACAGACCAAGCAAAACCAATTCCTCAAATCGAGCCTTATCAAGGATTGGAGCAACGGTATGCAACACAGCATACCGGTATCGGCCACCTTCACTGCATTCAAGTACATCAACATCACCCCGTCGTTCTCGTTTACCGACCGCATGTACACCCACCGCGTCATGCAGGAGTGGGACCCCCGCACTTCCTCGGTGGTGAGAGATACCGTTTACGGATTTTACAACGTGTATAATTACTCATTCAGCGTAAGTGCCCAGACCAAACTCTACGGCTACTACCGCCCGTTGCCTTTCATCGGTAAAAAGATACCCATGATACGTCACGTACTCACGCCTACGGTGAGCCTGTCGGGAGCGCCAGACTTCGGCTCCTCACGTTACGGATACTGGCAACGCTACACCCGCATCGACAACGACGGAACCCCCGAGATTGTCTACTACTCACCCTTCTCAGGCAGTGCCTACGGAGTGCCGGGTCGGGGAAAGACCGGGTCGGTGAGTTTCTCGGTAGCCAACAACCTCGAAATGAAGGTCAATACCGACAAAGACACCACAGGTGTGCGAAAAATAAGCCTCATCGAGAACCTCTCGGCCAGCATGAGCTACAACATGGCCGCCGACTCGCTGAATTGGAGCAACCTCAACACCTCAATTCTCATCAAGCTCACCAAGCAGTTCAACCTGCAAGTGAGTGCCGTATTCGACCCCTACACCTACCAGCTGAGTTCCAACGGATCGCCCGTCAAAGTAAACGTGCCCCGCTGGAAAGCCGGAAAAGGTTTTGCCCGTCTGTCGAGTGCCGGCACTTCGTTTTCCTACACCTTCAACAACAATACTTTCAAGAGGAAAGACAAAAGCTCGGGCCAGCAACCGCAAGAAGATATTCCCATTGAAAATCCCGAAGACGAAATTCTCTCCAACGCCGACCAGATAACAGAAACAAACAAGGAAAAAGAGTCGGAAGACGAGCCCATGCAGATGCGCGACGGATATATGGTATGGGAGGTTCCGTGGAGCCTCTCCATCAACTACTCCATCAACTACGGCTATGGCAACTTCAACAAAGAAAAGCTGGAATACGACGGCCGCATCAATCAGAACCTGAGTATATCGGGAAACATACAGCCCACAAAAAACTGGTCGTTCTCGTTCTCGGCCAGCTACAACTTCGTAACCAAGCGCATCGCCTACATGAACTGCAACATCACCCGCGACCTGCACTGCTGGTCGATGAGTGCCAGCTTCATACCCGTAGGAGCCTTCAAATCCTACAATTTCAGCATACGGGTGAAATCGTCGATACTCAGCGACCTGAAATACGACAAGAGCGGCAACTCCTACGATGCCCTCGACTGGTACTAAAACCGGAGACGAAAGTTTGAAAAAAGCCGGTTCAAGCCTTGCCTACCTATACATATATTACTACTTTTGTAGGACAACATCACTATCACACGACAATGAAAGCAAAAATACTGGTTACCGGCGGCGCCGGATACATCGGGTCGCACACCACGGTCGAACTTCAAAAGGCGGGCTACGACGTCGTCGTACTCGACAACCTCTCCAACTCCAACGCCGATGTCATCGACGGCATCGAACGCATTACCGGCATACGTCCGGCTTTTGAAAAAATAGACATGCAAGACAAGGAGGCACTCCGCAACCTCTTTGAAAAGCACAAAGGCATCAAAGGGGTCATCAACTTTGCAGCCAGCAAAGCGGTGGGCGAATCGGTAAAGAAACCTCTGCTCTATTACCGCAACAACCTCGTAACGATGCTCAACCTGCTCGACCTCATGCCTCAATACGGTGTGGAGGCACTCGTCTTCTCCTCGTCGTGTACCGTGTATGGACAGCCCGACATCTTGCCGGTCGACGAGTCGGCCCCGATAAAACCGGCTCTCTCGCCCTACGGAAACACCAAGCAGATATGTGAAGAAATCATCACCGACACGATACACGCCGGAGCCCCCTTCAAGTCGATACTGCTGCGCTACTTCAACCCCATCGGTGCCCACCCCAGCGCCGAAATAGGCGAACTACCGCTCGGAACGCCGCAAAATCTCCTGCCCTACATCACCCAGACGGCTATCGGCGTGCGGGAAGAACTCAGCGTCTTCGGCGACGACTATGATACACCCGATGGCTCCTGCATACGCGACTACATCAATGTGGTCGACTTGGCCCAGGCTCACGTCAAGGCCATTGAACGCATGTTGGGAAACAAGAGCGAAGAGCCGGTCGAAATTTTCAATCTCGGGACCGGAAAAGGGGTATCGGTACTCGAACTTATCCACACCTTCGAAGAGGCAACCGGCGTAAAACTCCGCTACAAAATTGCCGGTCGGCGCGAGGGCGACATCACACAGGTATGGGCCGACCCGCAAAAGGCCAATACCGTACTGGGATGGAAAGCCGAGACTTCACTTGCCGACACCCTGAAATCGGCCTGGAACTGGCAACTCCATTTGCGCGAAAAAGGCATTATGTAGATTCTCCCCCATTATCACAATATAAACAGAGAGGGCGACCCTGCGTGCAGGGTCGCCCTCTCTGTTTATCCGCCACCGAATTAACAACATATAACTAATTATTTTCTTATAATATTTTTTATATTATAATTATTCTAATATATTTGCAGAAAGAAATTGACCGATGAGCGACAACGACATCATAGGAAAGTTCAGAGAAAAGGGGCTGCGGCTCACTCCACAACGCATGAGCGTCTACCGGGCGCTGTGCGAGCTGCGCCACCCCACAGCCGAAGAGGTGCGGGAACAGGTGCGCCGGCTGACACCTGCCATAACCGTGGCTACGGTCTACAATACTCTGGAAACGCTGGTGAAATCGGGACTCGCCGAGAAGGTTTTCACCCTCGACAACAAGATGCGCTTCGACGCCGACACACGTCCGCACCATCACCTCTACGACAACCGCACGCACAGCATCAGCGACCTGTCTGAGAGCGGACTTTCGGATTTGATACGCTCGCACATAAAAGAGATGGGTGTTCTCAAAGACTTTGAGCTGCAAGAGATAAAGATAGAACTCATCGGGCACTACCGACAGAATTAATCCAAACTTATTATTCACCCCCCAAAACTCAACCATTATGAAAAGTATCAAAGGAACAAAGACCGAACAGAACCTGCTGAAATCGTTTGCAGGAGAATCGCAAGCCAGAGGCCGTTACGTATATTTTGCCAGCATAGCCAAGAAAGAGGGCTATGAACAAATTGCCGCCATCTTCAACGAAACCGCCGAACAGGAGAAAGAACACGCCAAGAAATTCTTCAAATTCCTCGAAGGCGGTATGGTCGAAATCACAGCCTCCTTCCCGGCCGGTATTCTCTCGACCACACTCGAAAATCTGAAAGCGGCAGCAGCCGGCGAAAACGAAGAGTGGAGCGAACTCTATCCCGAATTTGCCAAAGTGGCCGACGAAGAAGGTTTCCCCCAAATTGCCGAGACCTGGCGCCGCATAGCCACCGTAGAGGCCGGTCATGAAGAACGCTACCTCAAACTCTACCAGCGCATGGTCGACGGCACGGTATTTGCCGACGAGGAAGAAATCGAGTGGCAATGCCGCAACTGCGGATACATACACAAAGGGAAAAACGCTCCCGAAATGTGCCCCGCATGCCAACACCCGCAGGCCTACTTCGAACGCAAAAAGAACAACTATTAATAACAGCAGCGTCAGGGGCGAGGGCACACCCACGCCCCAGACACCGACATTGAACCCTCTCCATGGATAACGAATGGCAACTGTGGCCGCACCTGCAAGGGCTTCTTATAGGAGCTGCGACATTTCTCATTATCGGGTTTTTTCACCCGCTGGTCATTAAGGCCGAATACTATTGGGGCACCCGTAGCCGCTGGGCATTCCTGGCATTGGGTGTAGCCGGTATCACTGCCTCTCTGGCCGTGGAAAACCAGACCCTCTCGTCGCTATGCGGAGTAACAGCCTTCTCGGCCCTGTGGAGCATACGCGAAATAAAACAACAGGAAGAGCGGGTGCGCAAGGGTTGGTTCCCGCGCAATCCCAAACGGAAATACCCGTTCAATCAATAAAGAGAAAAAGTTCAAGGAATAAAAAAGCGTCCCGTCTGTTGAGAGACAGGACAACGAAGGTAAAAAGATAGGTTACAAAAAGGTAAGGCGGTTGCTTCTTGAAGCGACCGCCTTACCTTTTTAGGGAAGATTGACGACTACTCTTTTACGGCAATCTTATCGATGCGACGCTGATGACGTCCACCCTCAAACGCAGTAGAGAAAAAGGCTTCCAGAATAGCCTGGGCCGTCGTCTGGTCGATAAAGCGTCCGGGCATTACACACACATTGGCATCGTTGTGCTGACGGGCCAGCCGGGCAATCTCTTCAATCCAGCAAAGGGCTGCTCTCACCCCCTGATGTTTGTTGAGGGTAATGTTTATGCCATTGCCGCTCCCGCACACGGCCACGCCGGGATAACACTCGCCTCGCTCCACGGCAAGAGCCAGCGGGTGGGCAAAATCGGGATAATCACAACTCTCGGTCGAATAGGTTCCGAAATCACGATAGGGAACACCTTGCTCCGACAACCACGAAGCGACAAACTGCTTCAACTCATAGCCGGCATGGTCGCAAGCCAAGCCTACCGGAACGCCGGGTTTCAAAATACTCATAATCAAGATTTTTTAATAATACCTATAAAAATCTTTTCGGCTATACTTTCTTAGACAAAGGTACATGATACACGGCATAAAACCAAAAAAAAGATATTTTATCATGAATAACGAATTTTAGAGCAGATTTAAACCCAAATCTCGGCAGCATTAGAGAAAAGTTTTCATTATCTTTGAGTCGTGCAACATCTATTCTTGAAAAACCGGTTATCATGAAAACATTCCTGAAAATTTTTGCCGTCGTCATCGTAATCATCGTAGCGCTGCTCATAGCCATACCCCTGATACTGAAAGGCAAACTGGCCGATATCGTAAAAGCCGAAGCCAACAAGATGCTCAATGCCCGGCTCGACTTTGAAGAACTCGACATCAGCCTGCTGCGCAATTTTCCCCAAGCCACTCTTGTCCTGACAAATCTATCGCTCATCGGGACAGGCGAATTTGAAGGCGACACCCTCGCCGCAGCAGACGAGGTGGCCGCTGCGGTCAATTTGATGAGCCTCTTCGACGATACGGGTTACGAAATCACCTACGTCACACTCGAACACCCCACCGTACACGCTATCGTACACTCTGGCGGTGCGGTAAACTGGGATATCTTGAAAACCGACAACACGGCAACCGAAGAGGGTGCCGGCGAAACGTCAGAGAGCAGTACATTCGACCTGCAACTGCGAAAGTTCCGCATCACCGACGCCTGCCTCTCCTACACCGACGAAGCCTCAAACACGTCCTTCTCGATCGGGAAACTCAACCTTGCCCTCACAGGAAAGCTGAGCGGCCTGGAAACAGCCCTGCAATGCAAAGCCCTGATACAAAACATCGACATGAGCATGGAGGGAGTCAGCTACCTGCACAACGCCGAATTGGAGGCCGACATGAAACTGATAGCCGACCTCAACAACTACACCTTCACGCTGGACGAAAACCGCCTGCGGCTCAACGCCATCGAAACGACGCTCGACGGCTGGGTGGCCATGCCCGACACCAGCATTGACATGGACATCAGACTCTCCACCCCGAAAATCAATTTCAAAGATATTCTGTCGATGATTCCGGCTATTTACCAAAACAACTTTGCCGACTTACAGACCTCGGGTAACGTATCGCTCACCGCCGAGGCAAAGGGACGCCTCGATGCCAATACGCTCCCGGCTTTCACCGTAGCTCTCGACGTAGACAAGGCCCGGCTCTTCTACACCGGCATGCCCCGTTCGGTCGACGACATCGATATTGCCCTGCGAGTGGCCAACAACGGAGGCGACCTCGACCAGACAACCATCGATGTAAGCACATTCAGATTCACATTTGCCGGTAATCCCTTTGCCCTGACACTTCACGCGTCGCACCCGATGTCGGACCTGCAATTCGGTGCCTCGGCCAAAGGCGCTATCGACCTCGGCAAAATCGAAGAAATCTATCCCCTGGGCGACTCTATCGCCCTGAGCGGCGTCATCACCACCGACATCACACTCAACGGCCGTATGTCGGACATCGAAAAGAAAAATTACCAGAACATACAAGGTGAAGGTAATCTGTCGATATCGGAAATGAACCTCTCTCTCACAGGGCTCCCGCCCATTGTCATTGCCCAGGCCGATACGCGGATAACCCCCGAAGCCATGAACCTCACACGTTTTGACCTCACCGTAGGCCGAAGCGATTTGCAAGCCACGGGCAAGATAAGCAACTACCTACCCTACGTCATGGCCGGCGGGACACTGCAAGGCAACCTCTCGCTTTCGTCGTCGCAACTCGACCTCAACGAGCTTCTGACAACAGAAGATACTCCCGACAGCAACGCCGCAGCCGACAGCACAGCTACCGATACCACCTCGCTCAGCGTCTTTATCGTCCCCGAAGACCTGGACCTCTCCATGCAGGCCCGCGTCAAGAAAATAATTTTCGACAACATGACACTGGGTAATTTTACCGGGAAAGTCTCGGTCAAAAACGGGACAGCCTCGCTGGACGGCATTTCAGTAGATGCCCTCGGCGGAAACATCTCGGCCAACGGTTCATACAGCACCGCATCGTCGACAACTTCTCCGCGGGTTTCCCTCGCACTGGGCATCAAAGAGGCTTCGTTCAAGGAGACCTTTGAGCAACTCGACTTCGTTCAACAACTGGTGCCGCTCTTTGCCAAGACCGGCGGGAACTACTCAATCAGCGCCAACCTCGACACACGCCTCGACTCACAGATGTCGCCCATACTCAACAGCCTCACGGCCAAAGGTTCCCTGCAATCGAAAAACATCGAGATACAGAACCTCGAAGTCTTTGACCTACTGGCCAACCTGCTGAAAAACGACAAGTTGCGCAAAGTCGAAGCCAAAGACATCAATATACGTTTTGCCATTACCGACGGACGGGTACAGACCTCACCGTTTGACCTGAAAATAGGCAATACAAAACTTACCCTCTCGGGCTCGACAGGTCTCGACCAGACCATCGACTATACGGCCCTCATCGACCTCAGTAAAGAGAAGGTCATCAGCGACTACGTAGGCATTGTCGAAGCCCGCATAGGCGGCACCTTTGCCAAACCGACCATCGACATCGACACCGAATCGCTCGTGAAACAGGCCGTCACCAACAAGGTTGTCGAGGCCATTGCCGGGAAAGGCACCACCGAAGAGCAGGTGGCCAACATCAGACAGAAAGCCGAAGAGGCCGGGCGCCTTTTGGTAGAGACCGCCGAACGTGAAGGAGAGAAACTGGTCGAGAAAGCCTCGAACCCCCTGGCCAAGATAGCCGCCAAAGCCGCCAAAACAAAAATGGTAGAAGAGGCCCAGAAACAAGCAGCCCGGCTGGCCGACGAAGCCGAAGCACAAATACGCAAGCTAAAAGGGGAATAACCAGGCGAAGAGGCGAAGCGTCCTTTTATGCAAAAAAGGGTAAAAGGCGGTCGCATTTCGACTTTTATTCGTAGATTTGCAAATCTTTACGCCAAATAACCGTCGGCTCCGCACTTCAATCGAAACGGAAAAACGACAAACTAAGAACGGATAACAGATATCGGATTATGAAAAAATGGTTAGCTATCGCAAGCATATTTACACTTGTAGGGACAACAAGCTGCAAACAGCCTGCCCAATCAGGAAATAGTCAAGACACGAATATCGCATCGGGCGACACACTCACGGGCGACATCTCCCTCTCGGGTGCATTTGCCCTCTACCCCATGGTTGTAAGATGGGCCGACGAGTTCAAGCAACTGCACCCCAACGTGCGCATCGACATATCGGGCGGTGGAGCCGGTAAAGGCATGACCGACGCCCTGGCTCAGGTAGTCGACTTGGGTATGGTTTCGCGCGAGATATACGACGTTGAGACCGAGAAAGGCGCATTGGGATTTGCCGTTGTAAAAGATGCCGTCGTGGCAACCGTCAACGTCAAGAACCCCCACTTCGCCGAGATATGCGCCAAAGGACTGACCAAAGCCAGCGCACAAGCCTTGTGGAACAATCAATATTCCTCGTATGGAGAGTTTTTAGGAACGAATAGCGATGTGCCCGTACACGTCTACACCCGTTCCGACGCCTGCGGCGCCGCCGAGACATGGGCCTTGTGGTTTGGCAAACGGCAGGAACAGTTGCAGGGCACTGCCGTATATGGCGACCCTGGCGTATCGGCTGCCGTACAGAAAGACCGCGTAGGTATCGGCTACAACAACATTGCCTATGCCTACGATATGCGTACCCACAAGCCGTATGAGGGTCTGGCTGTCATTCCCATCGACGTAAACGAGAACGGACAAATCGACGAAGACGAAAAATTCTACGAAAACAGCGCCGACCTCATTGCTGCCATCGGCGACGGACGCTACCCCTCACCTCCTGCCCGAGACCTTTACCTGGTCAGCAACGGCGTGCCCGAAAAACCGGCAGTGGTAGAGTTTATCAAATACGCACTCACCGAGGGTCAAAAATACGCCATCGAAACAGGATATATACCTCTGCCCGAAACAACCATCAACGAGAGTCTGAAAAAACTCAATCCCTAATCGCTCCCGACGATGGATTTATCGCTACTACAACGACGCATATTCAAGGATAAAGCCGCCCGATGGGTCATGCTCATCTTGACAGGGCTCTCGCTTTTCCTCCTTGTCGCCATAGGAATAGGCCTGTTTTTCAAAAGCCGTCTTATCCTCTCCGAACATTCCCTTTGGGATTTGCTCTCGGGTTCTGCCTGGAAACCGCTCAGTGGAGAATTCGGATTCCTGCCTTTCATCGTGGGAACACTTTTCGTTACCGCCCTGTCGATAGCCATAGCACTGCCCATATCGCTACTCTCGGCCATATTCCTCACCGAGTACGCCAGCTCGTGGGTAAAGCGGGTCGTATTCCCCATTTTCGACATTCTGGCGGGTATCCCCTCGGTCGTTTACGGTGTATGGGGTACCCTCATTATCGTACCCTGGATTGCCGACAAACTCGGTCCGCGCTTTGTCGACTACACCAGCGGCTACACCGTACTGGCCAGCGGCATCGTACTGGGCATCATGATACTGCCTATCCTGGTGAGCCTGCTCATCGAGATATTTACCATCGTACCGCAAGACTACCGCGAGGCATCGGCTTCGCTGGGAGCAACCAAGTGGCAGACCTGCTCGAAGGTGATTCTGCGCAAAGCCATGCCGGGTATCGTGGCCGCCGTGGTACTCTCCATATCAAAAGCCTTCGGCGAAACCATCGCCGTACTCATGGTGTGCGGCAACTACGCCGCCATACCCCGGTCGCTCTTCGACCCCTGTTACCCGCTACCGGCCCTCATCGCCAACAACTACGGCGAGATGCTGTCGCTGCCGCTTTACGAGTCGGCCCTGATGTTCGCCGCCTTCATACTATTCTTCATCATACTGGTATTCAACATCATATCGCGCTGGATACTGCGTAATATCGAACGAAGCTACAAAATGTAACCGGAGGATGCCGACCTATGAAAACAAAATTTATCGTTGAGAAAATTTTCTTCGGACTGATGATTATCTCGGTCATTCTGGTATTTGCATTCCTGGGCAGTATCCTCATCACCATCATACGCAACGGCTGGCCGGCCATGTCGTGGGACATGATAACCCAACTGCCCGGTGGCGGTTTCTACATCGGGAAAGAGGGTGGCGTACTTAATGCCATCGTAGGCTCTATCTACATTGTAGGAGCCTCGACGATACTCGGTCTGCTCATCAGTATTCCCATCGTCTTTTTCATCAACATCTACCTGAAAAACGACTCCAAACTGGCCAGCATCACCCGACTGTCGTTCGACGTGCTGTATGGAATACCCTCGATTGTATATGGAGCGTTCGGCTTCACCATCATGATATTCCTCGGGCTGCGTACCTCGCTGCTGGGCGGAATCATTGTCATCACCCTGCTGATTATACCCATCTTCGTGCGTTCGATGGACGAGGTGGCCCGCCAACTGCCCAAGCACCTGCTCGAAGCCTCCTATTCGCTGGGCGCCACACGTTATGAAACCATCAAAGTAGCCATACGCCAGATTGCACCGGGCATTGCCACGGCCACTCTGCTGTCGATAGGCCGCGCCATAGGCGACGCGGCCGGTGTGATGTTTACTGCCGGCTTTACCGACAGCATACCCACCTCGCTCGACCAGCCGGCCGCCACACTGCCGCTGGCCATCTTCTTCCAGTTGAGCAGCCCCCTGCCCGAGGTGCGCGAACGGGCCTACGCCGCCGCCCTGCTGCTGACCCTCATCGTACTTGTATTAAGTATTGTGGGGCGTATGATTACTCACCGTTTTTCAAAAAACAAGATAAAATAATGGAGAAAGGAAAGTCTGTATTCGGTCATATATTCAAAGGGTTCAACCGGTCGTCGCAACACGATGAAGACATTTCGCTTGCCGAAGAGTGCAACCGTGCAGAAGACGCCGTTATCAAAATCGAAAACCTGAACATCTATATCCGCAACAACCATATTCTCAAAAACGTCAATCTCACCCTGCACGACAAGAAGATAACCTGTATTATCGGGCCGTCGGGTTGCGGAAAGACCACTCTGCTGCGCAGCATCAACCGCATGATTGACACCACCGAGCATCTGCGTGTCGAAGGCCGGGTGCTGGTAAGTGGCGAGGATATCTATGACCACAAGGCCGAAATCACTCACATACGAAAGAAAATAGGTCTGCTCTCGCAACGCCCCACCCCGCTGCCCATGTCGATATACGACAACATCACCTACGGGTGCCGCATACACGGTGTGCGCAGCCGCAAGGTTCTCGACGCAACGGTCGAGAAATACCTCAAAGGCGTCAACCTGTGGGAAGAGGTAAAAGACCGCCTGCACAGCCCGGCATCGGCCCTCTCCATCGGACAACAACAGCGGCTGTGCCTGGCCCGCGGACTGGCCGTGGAGCCCCAGTTTATCCTGGCCGACGAGTCGACCTCGGCTCTCGACCCCATATCGAGCAAACACATCGAAGACCTCTTTGCCAAACTGCGCGAACGCTACGGCATCATCATGGTTACCCACACCCTGCGCCAGGCTCTGCGCATTGCCGACTATGTGGTGTTCATGTACATGGGCGAGGTCATCGAGCAGGGTACGGCCGAAGAGCTGTTCAAAAACCCGCAACACGAACTGACCAAACAATACCTGAGCGGCGTTTTCAGTTAAAAGAAAAAATCACCATAAAAATAACCGCCACCCGCAAGATTTCCGGGTGGCGGTTATTTTTATTTCTCTTATTTAAAACCATATTTTTTTAAACAAGCGTCCAAAGTTTTTATACCACATTTCTCCAAAACTATTCCTTCGGGAGAAATCAAGACATAATAAGGAAATTGATTACTCCCATAACGAAGAAACAGTCCTGTAATCCCGTCCTTATCCCAAAGATTCAGGCCGGCAACCGGCATTTTCCAAACAAACCACGGACGACGCCAACCATCTTCATCATCTACGGATATAGTCATTAAGACCAACTTATCGGCATTTCGCTTTTCTTTTTTTGCATATACGACATACTCTCTACGCACCCGACACAGTATTGCTGCCAAATATCCAATAAAATATAACGGCCCAAATAATCGGCTATCCGATGCACGTTTCCCTCCAAATCATACAAGTCAGTATCGGCCATATAATCTCCCACCTCAACCGTTTCAGGAGGGAAAAGATTGGCCATGATACGACGACCATACACAGTCTTACGTTGTGCAGAATCCATTTTGGCCAACAAGCGTTCCAACTGTACACGATATACATCTGCATAAAATTTTGAAATATTCTCCACCTCTCGCAACCATACCTCACTCACAGGTGCATCGAGCATATACGTTATTTTCTTTCTGCACATGACATCATAGAGAGAATCAAGGTGAGAATTCACAACGGCATACAAGACTTGCAAAGAATCTTTCTCAAAAGTTGTAATATCCTTTGAGTTTATCCATTTGCAGTAAGCATCTCTCTGAGCTATCGATTCGAGATACTCTTTATAAGGCTGCTTTACAATATCCCGATAGCGTTGTTCTTCTCGCTGTTCGGGCAAAGAACTGCTTACCTGCCAAAACGGGAATAACGGACCCTTGCCTCGAACTTTGACAGTAATGCCGTTTTTCAGCCACACGGCAAGGCCCACAACAGAGGGAGTATTCTCGGCATTGACGTCCAAATAACAGAGCGTCAACTCTTCACTCGGAAAATTTCCTTTGATAAGAAACTTCCCATTTTTTACTGTATCGACCGCAAATCCTACCGCAGCCGTTTTCCAACCGTTCATTCGTTGAAGGGTAACCACTGCACCATCGAGATTTTTCACCCGACCTTTTATCACGAAAGTTCTTTCCTCGGCAGGAATTTCCACAAAGAAAGCCAAGAACAGAAATAGACAAACATATCGGCTCAGACTTTTACCCGATACCAGACATCGACTCCACATAATTGAATTCATAAAAGAAGCACAACAACCTTTTCACACACAGGCAGAAATGCAATATAGTAATTTTTGTTTATAAATCCCCGTCGTTACCAATATTTTAGAACGGGTAGCCGATGGCCAGGTGGAAGGCCAGACTCTTTCCGAAACTGTCCATGTTGTAATAGTGTGGCTTGTCGTTGTTGTAGGGGGCATGCAGGCCGATTCCCATGTCGAGACGAAGTATCAGGAAACTGATGTCGTAGCGCAACCCCACTCCGGTACCGAGGGCGATGTCGCGCCAGAAGGTTTTCTTGTTGAGCGTTCCTCCGGGACGGTTTGCCTCAGCTTTGAGCAGCCAGATGTTTCCGGCATCGAGAAAAACGGCGCCATGAAGGTCACCCAAGATGGGGAAGCGCAGTTCGACATTGCTTTCGAGCTTGAAGTTTCCCGTCTGGTCGAGATAGGCATCGACCTGGTCTTGCGGCGGTGCATAGCTGCCGGGGCCTACGGTACGTATGGTAAAGGCCCGTATGCTGTTGGCACCTCCGATGTAGAACTGTTCGCTATAAGGCAATACCGACGAGTTGCCATAGGCCCAGCCCGCTCCTACCAGGAAACGGGTGGCCAGCTCCACATCGCCCCACAAGCGGCGGTAATAGCGAAAGTCGGTTGTCGCTTTGGCAAACTGGGAGAAGGGTATGCCGAGAAACTTCTTCTGCCCGGGGGTACCCGACACCACCCACGAAAGTAAGTTTCCGGCAGTAGAGGCCGAAGTCTGCCAATAGATGTGATTGGCATCGTGGGGTCCAAACTGACAATTATAGCGGTAGATATAGCCCAGCGTAGGAATCAACTGGTTACGGAAACTCAGGGCAATGGCCGGATTCTCTTGCAGGGTACTGTCGAAAGAGGCGGTCGAGTTCATCAGGTAATTATAGCCGATTTTGGGCAGTTGCAGGGTGTGCGAACTCGTGGCCGAGGACTGGAAATCGAATGCAAACGAGGTATTCAGCGACATCATGCGGAAATATTGCGGGCGGTTCATCAACTCGGCACTGAGCTGCACCGTAGTCTTGCCACCGTAACGGCGCTCGACCCGGGAGTTCCAGAAGAGTGCCGACGGTAAGAGCCGCGGAAAGGCCAACGAGGCTTTGAGCCCGAACTCGTAGGAGTTGAGCAACGACGACCGGGTGGCCGTAGCCTGCCGCTTCCCGGTCTGCCACTCATACGAACCAGTGAGTTCGAGCGAGAGCCGCTCGCCCCCGCCGAAGACGTTGTTATGGGCCAGACCGAAGATGACTCCGGGGCCTATAAAGCTATTGGTCGAAGAGGTAACATTGGCTTCGAACCAGGCCTCCATCGGGGTGTCCATGGCGGCATCGAGGGTGATGTCGAGTACGTCGGAGAGGGTATCGGGGCGGGATACCGCCACGTTGACATAGCGGAACACCCCCATGCGCACGAGACTGTTGAGCGACTCGGTCTGCCGGTCAAGGGTGTAGAGGTCGCCGGTGCGGAGGGTGATGTTCCGCTCGACAAAGCGCTTCCTGATTTTGAGGGGAGCCTGATAGATGAAGGTAACGTTGGTGAGTTCGACCGTATCGACAGCTCCCTGCCCCGAGGCCGACTTCAAGTCGAAGGTTACATGCCCCACCCGATAGGGTTGCAGTGTCTCGGGCGGGAGATTGCCCAGCAACTGCAAGCGCAACGCCACCTCATAGGGCGAGGCCGTGGTATCGGCCAGATAGGAGAGATACTCGGGGCGGAAGAAGTAGTAGCCGTGATTGCGAAGTTCCGAGGCTATGCGCGACCGTTCGGAGGCCAGGACATCGGCCCGGTACACATCGCCTACCCGAATGAGAGAGGAGGCACGCGTCGAGTCGATAAGGGCCGTCAACGGGGTTACCGGCTCGGGATAGGAGAGCGACCCATAATGCCAGGGCCGGCCATAGGTTACATCATAGGTGATGCGGGCTTTCCGGCTGTTCTTCCGGTTGTAATCGAGTGTGTAGGAGGCCGACGAAGAGAAGTAGCCGTAGTTGGCCAGTATGTCGGGGACAACAGCGACCCGCAGGTCGGGCTGCACGGTAGAGATGAGTACGGGAGTCTTGGCAAAGCGCTCGTAAAACCAGTGCTTGAAGCCTTTGTCCTTCTTGGGGGTTACATGGGTGTAGACCCACAGTCCGAAGGGGAACGGCCAGCGCACATAAGGGCTGTACAGGGCATTGTTGGGCTTGACCGAAAGGGCATCGCGCACCGCCGACTCGGCATCGGACGAGAGTTTCACACCTCTCTCCGCGGGCTCGATGTGCATCTTCTTCACCCCGGTATAAAGTACCTCACCGTTGTCCAGGCGGCTCGTCGTGTCGCACCCGGCGACAACCAGCATACACAGGCACAAAAGAATTCCCCACTTTTTCATGGCTGCGACGATGAAGGGTTTGACACTTGCTGTTTGCGGGACGAACGGCGGAAGAGATCGGCCAGGCGCGACAGTTTTTTCCGCACGGCAAAGCCCAGCCCCGTCTCGGTTACCTCACCTTCGAGAATGGTCTCCTGCCCCGTGTGACGGAATATTTTCAACACCATGTTGTCGCGCCGGTCGAGTTTGTATTCGAGGGCGATGTCGTCGACCAGATTTTCTTTCAGGGCCTGAGTCGAATTGTCGTCGGGCGAATAGCTGCCACCGACAACGATGCGCACCCGGTCGTTGAAAAGATCTTTGGAAAGCTGGTAGGAGTAGTCGGTGCGCATCGTCCCGTCGGCCTCACCGCGACTGTTGATACCAAAGCTGAGGTTCACGTTTTTGAGGTTGTTGCGCGACCACTTGTTCAACTCGTTTTGCAGGAACTGGTTGAGCGGATTGCCCGTAAAAAGGTCGCCCTGCGACGCACTGGGGCCGGTGTAGGTATTGTAGATGAGCAGACTCATCGCCTGGGAGGCCCGCTGCTCGGCGGTCATGGAAGTGAGCTCATTCTGTATGGTCATGTCGCCCGGCGCAGCCACATCGAAAACGATGGAGAGATTGTCGAGCGACTGGGTAATAGCAATAGACACCTGAAACTGTACCGTGCGTGTGGTCCCGCCTGAGGCTACATCGACCGACAGCCTGTCGATGGCCGTGATATCCAGCACAGGGTCGGCCATGTCGCCCTCCCACACTACCGAGCTGCCCTCCTTGATGGAAAAGAGTTTCTGCCCAATAAGCGGGGGCGTGTAGCACACCGTACCGCCCGACAGTTCGTAGCGACCGGTAAATCGGCTGTCGCCCAACTTGTTCATGGAGTAGGTAAGGCTACCGCCGCCCTGCAAGTCGATGCGGCTGTTCCCGTCGGGGGTGAGTTCGACCGAGAGCGATACCGCATTGCCTATATCTATGTTGACCAACATATCCATGCCCGATACCGGACGGAACGTCGGAGCCGACTCTTCGCTCACGGTATCGGCAAACGAGGTGAAGGTAACCATGTCGCCGTAGTTGTTCACCCCCGGCAACGAATTGCTCTCGCGCAAGACATAGGTAGCTTCGGTACCGTTGAGCAGGACGAGTTTGCCACGCACCGACAATGCATCGGCATACCCGCGCACCGAGGCATCGACATCGGCCGCGGCCTTGCCATAAAGCATCGAGGTGCGGTTCTTGGACTGATTGAAAATTTCGAAGTTATGTCCCGCCACACGGGCATCGACATAGGGCCGGGTAAGGTCGGCGACATCGACATGACCGGTAATGTTGAGCGGCTCGTTGTTGGGTCCCGATATGCAGAAAGTATCAATCTGCACACGGCTCCCCGACATTGAAACGACCGCCGGTGAAAAACGGAACGAAGCCCCCACCATCGGTATCACGGCACGCCCCTCATCGACAGAGAGACGCCCCGCCATACGGGGAGCATCAATACGTCCCGTTAGCGACACATCGCCCCGCAGCAGTCCCTCTATCCGCGCCATATCGTCGGGCAGGAAAGCATTGGCCACCGACAGGGGGAAGGCAGGAAAACCGACTTTTAAATCGAGCGGCTCGGCCGACAAGGTATCGGTATCGTAACGGAGCGACAGATCGACGGCATCGAGCGTGTCGACAGCCAGGGTCGCCCCTGCCTGCATGAGCGTGGACGAGAGCTGACGGTAATCGAGTGCAAGAGCCATGTTTCCCACCCACCGGCCGTCGTAGAGCGTCGAGTCGAGACGCACCGTACCACCCACCACGGGATAGCCGCCGGAAAAATCGGTCGACAGCGCCGTAGAGAGAAGGGCCGACACGGGAGGTGTCCCGGGCAATGTCTGCAAAATGGGGGCCAGTCTCAGATTCTCGATATCGAGATATATCGTGTCGGCACCGGGGTTCGCACCCGACCGTAACGAGAACGACTGTATATCGTGCCGCAGCAGCACATCGGCCGCCAGGCGTCCGTCGAAATAGTAATCGATAAAGTTATCGGCATTGAGCGACCAGTCAGGCACACCCAGCGTAGGCGATTCAGGAGCCAGCGTCAGATGCAGCAGAGAGTCGGACACGCGGGCACCCATGTCGAGAACCAAGCCGGGCACCTGCTCCTGATAGCACTGCCGCAGCGCGGCGTAAAGTTCGTTCTGCGCCACATAGCCTGAGACACCGGCCCGGGCCAGCAACGCCGACGTGGCGGGAGTGTTTCCCAACTGCACGGCATAGCGCAACCGTTCGCCATCGTGATGCAAAGAGGCGGTCAGCGTATCGGCCGCAAAGGAAGAGAGCGCTACCCCCTCGGCCTGCGCCTCAAAGAAGAACGGCACATCGGGAGCATTACCTGACGAGATGTGGAGAGAATCGAATACGACCCCGCTCCCGGCCAACAGCTTCTCTACAACCTGCTCGGGCACCAACCGGCCCTGCAACTGGAAATCGGGCAACATGGCACACCACGCCGACGGGTCGACACGTTTGACATGAAGCGCACGTGCAACCGAATCGCCCAAGGCCGAAACATCGGCCAGAAGCGAATCGACACCCACCGGCGATGAGAAGGCCAACTGCGCTCCGGGGAAATCTACCCGGGCATCGAGCGAATCCTGCAACACGTCGGCCGTAACGACAATATGGTCGAAGAGATTGTCCATATCCAGGAGATGCAACCCCACCATATCGAGCCGAGTCTTCACGGCATATTCGTTTTTGTTGTTAGCCCAGGCCTGCACATCGATAGAAGACGAGAAGGTCAAGGAGTCGTCGGCAAGACGGGCGGTCTTCAAGTCGAGCCAGTCAATCTCGCCGGTAAGGCGGGCCGTATAGTCGGAAGAATCGATGAGGCCCGTCAACTGCAAATCGAGACGGGCAGCACTGTCGACACACAGGATATGCGCCCCTACCCGACCGGAATCGAGCGCGGCGTCGAAGCCGAAATCACGGAAACGGTAGCCGCCGTAATCGAGACTGTCGACATAAAGCACCGCCTCGGCCCGCATACGGGGCGAGAACGGGTCGAGCCCGCAACCATCGGCTTGCAGAGAAAAGGTCAGGGGACCGACATTTTCATGCGGCAGAAAGGCATCGACGGGAAACGCCCGCCACTGTGTCTCGACACGATAGGCCGTATCGGCAAACCGATATGAGGCATCAAGACGGGCCATGCCCTGCAATACCTCCCAGGAGAGTTGCGCCTGCACATCACGGCCATTGCGGAAAGCAACCTGGCTCTCCATCGCCATCGAATCGGGCAAGGCAAACTGCCCGGCCTCAGCATCCCCCATCAATCGGGGAATAAAAGACAAGCGGTATAACTGAGCCGAAAGAGCGGCTTGTGCCGCCAGGCTGTCGGCCCGGGTGAGCGACTGCACGGTAGCGACGGCCTCAAAATCGGCCGCATCGGGCAGAGTGGCGCGAAAACGGGTCAGCCGCAGACTGTCCAACAGCCCTTCGGCATCCAGTTGCAAGGTGAACGACCGGAAAGGCAGAGCCGCCAACAACGTATCGAGTGCCGGCATGAACAGCTCCACATCGTCGAGACCCGCTTCGACATTCATTGTCGCCGAGAGAGCCGCACGGCCATTCATGGCAAGAGCGGAGGCATCGGCCAGGAGCGAAGCCGTGAGGGAGGAGTGGCGGGTATCGAGCCGTAAGGCTTCCAGACTCACGGCTGCCGAATCCATGGAGAACGAGGCCTCGCCCCGGTCAACCGCCAGCCCCGAACGCTCGGTCAACGACAACGACCGCAACCGGGCAGCCACATCGCCTCCCCGGTTATAGACCGAGTCGAGCCGCAGGGCCAAATCGGAGATTTCTATGAAGGAGGCGTCGAAACCCTTACGGGGAGCATGACCTTTCACACCATAAACGACCTGTGTGCCATCGATACCCACCCGCCGGGCCACAACCGTCCACGGCGCAGCCGGCGCAGAGGCCCCGTCGGCAACGACGGGTTCTTCGGGAGAAGGAGGTACGACAACAGAGGTATCGGTAAGCATCGACAAGCTACCCCGGTGCAGGAAGATACTCTCCACATCGACCTGCTGACGAGACAGGTCGACCGAGGCGCCAAGAGCCGCCACGGCCCCGGCAGCCGCTGAAAGGAACGACTCCCGGTAGGCACCCGTCATCAGATAATCTATATCCTGCAAAGCTATCGAGTCAACAGCAAAGCGCCATGCCAGAGGAGCCGTCGCCGTCGTATCGGCATCGACGTCGGGTACCGGTCGTCCGTTTGTCAAGGTAACCGACCCTCCGCCCAGCTGCAAAAGGCCAGCCCGGAGCGACATCTCACGGAGATGTACGTTTACGGGAGCAATCAGCACACTGTCGAGACGCACCCCAATGGCAAAGCCGGTGGTATCGGCATAGGCAAAGAAAACGTCTTGGAGCGACAACCGGGGAACAACCGCCTCTCCACGGAGCAACGGCAGAAGCCGTACCTCGGTATGCAGCGACTGCAACGCACAGAGGGTATCGCCTCCGGCAATCACGCATACACCCGAGAGGTCGAGCCGCAGCGGGAAGCGCAAACGGAGGTCCGAGACCGAAACCGTCATTGACGAATCGGAGAGCATGTCAGAGGCCATTCTCACCCCGGCCCGCTGCACGGGCGGCACATAAAGCAATGCCACCAGCAGGAGCAGCAGCCCGAGAACAGACAGCCACACAACAGCCACATATCGGAACAAACGTCTCATTTCTCTGCCAATAATACACGACGAATTTACAGAAAAAAGAGGTTGTGCAAGATAGTTTTCTAAAAAAAATGCACACTCTTTTCGAGCAAAACGCCGCCGAGGAGGGTTTGTTTGCGGCGGCGCACAAAAAATCCGGGCAGAACCGCCAAAGGTCCTGCCCGGTTTTCTATCGGTGAATCGACAAGAGATTAGTTGTTTTCGGGACGAAGTTTGCGAACTACGGCACCGGTACGCCACATTTCGCTTTCGCGCAGAGCGGCCAACTCTTTTTCGAGACCTTCGCGATAGTCGGGTTTGCTGTTGGTGTCGATAGAGCGTTGAGCTTCGTTTCCGCAAGCCACCTCGTTGTAGAGTTTCTCAAAGACGGGTTTCACGGCATCGTGGAACGGACCCATCCAGTCGAGGGCACCGCGTTGAGCCGTCGTCGAGCAGTTGGCATACATCCAGTCCATACCCTTTTCGGCGAAAAGAGGCATCAGCGACTGGGTGAGCTCCTCAACTGTTTCGTTGAAAGCCTCGGAAGGTTCGTGGCCATGTTCGCGCAGCACCTCATATTGAGCCAGCAGGAGACCCTGAATAGCACCCATCAGCGTTCCGCGTTCGCCGGTAAGGTCGGAGTAAACTTCTCTCTTGAAGGTGGTTTCGAAGAGATAACCCGAACCTACACCGATACCGAGAGCAATAACGCGCTCTTTGGCACGGCCGGTAGCATCTTGATAAATGGCATAGCTCGAATTGAGACCGCGACCTTGGAGGAACATACGGCGCAAGCTGGTTCCCGAACCTTTGGGAGCTACCATGATAACATCGATGTCGGCGGGAGGAATGATGTGGGTACGCTCCTTGTAGGTGATACCGAAGCCGTGTGAGAAGTAGAGGGCTTTTCCGGCGGTGAGGTAAGGTTTGATACGAGGCCACACTTCGATTTGAGCAGCATCGGAGAGCAAGTATTGGATAATGGTAGCGCGCTGGCAAGCCTCTTCGATTTCAAAAAGAGTTTCACCCGGTACCCAACCGTCGGCAACGGCCTTATCCCAGGTTTTGCCACCTTTGCGTTGTCCTACGATAACGTTGAAACCGTTGTCGCGCAGGTTGAGGCTCTGGCCGGGACCTTGCACGCCATAACCGATAACTGCGATTACCTCGTCTTTGAGTACTTCTCTTGCTTTTTCCAACGGAAATTCTTCACGGGTAACGACATTCTCGTCAACACCGCCAAAATTAATTACTGCCATTTTGTGTCTGGTTTTTAAGTATGAAACAATTAAATAAATATCACTTTACTGCGGCAAATGACTTCGCCGTCGATTTTTTTCACTTCGATATGGTATTCGCCCCGCCCCATGTCCTGACAATAGAATTGCAGCGTGTCGCCATAACGGCTCTCGTTGACATAGGCTATCTCGAAACGTTTTACCCTTCGCGTCTTATAGAGGTCGAGAGGGAAAATATCGAGTATGTGGTCGATATACTTGATGCTGTTGACATGACCGTTGATGTCGATGTCGCTGTACCGTATCACCCGCTCGTACACGGGTTCCGATGCCACGGCCTTGACCTTTCCGGCTCGTTCGATGGGACAAGGATTGTCGCACACGTAACGGGTTATGGCCCCGTCGTTGATGCTGAGAAGGTCGACCGGCTTGCGGGTGTCGACATCAATCATCGCCCACACCGAGCGGGCATAACCGAGGGGGTTCCCTTCGCTGTCGAACACGGCGAAATTGCGGTCGGTAAAAAGGCGGTACACGCTCTCGACCCACGTCTGTATGGAGAATTTCTCGGTCTGACGGGGAGCGTCTTCGACAAACTCCAACACCAATCGCGAAAGAACCCAGGTATAGTGTCCTTCGTTCAGGGTTGTAATACCAAAACCTCTATCGGAAGCATGAAAATTGGCCACATTCAACAACAGATTTCCCAGTACGCCCATGGAAAGGCGTCCTCTGAAATCGGAGCAGAAAGGCTCCACAACAAACGGATAGGTACCGATTTTCTGATCTTCGCTCATAACAGCATATATTTTATCTGGCTGCCTCGTTCTGTTTGGCTCTCAAATAGCGGGCCTCCCGTTCGGCCAGGAATTCATTGACCCGTTCTACGCAACTCTTGGTCAGAGCAATACGCCCCGAACGCACAAATTGGAGTACGCAGCCCAGTTGTTGCAGTTCGTCGTAGAAGGAGGTGATATCTTCGGTCGTACCGTCTTTCTCCAACGCCGAATAGGTGGGATTCACCTCCACCACACGGGCGTTGTAGCGGCGAATGAGCTCCGACACTTTCGGTTCACGTTCGAGCACCGGCGTCGAGAGCTTGTAAAGGGCTATCTCGTGCGAGAAAATCTCCTCATCGGTGAAATAATGTGCTTGCAGGACGTCGATTTTCTTCTCGATTTGCCGCACGATTTTCTTGATGGTGTCTTCGTCGGTCCATGCGGTAATGGTATATTTATGTACCCCCTTTATCGACGAGGCCGACACATTGAGACTCTCGATGTTGATCTGTCTGCGGGTGAAAACGGCCGTAATCTGGTTGAGCAGACCGGCGATGTTTTCGGAGTAGACAATCATCGTATATAATTTCTTATCCATAACGATCAGCATTTAACATTCCAACAACATATCGTTTACCGTTCCACCCGGAGGTGTCATGGGCAAGACGTTACCCTCTTCTATCACACAGGCTTCGAGAAGGAAGGGTCCGGCGGTCGAGAGCATCTCGTCTATGGCAGCCGAGAGGTCGCTGCGCTCCATGACCCGACGCGAGGGTATGCCGTAGGCCTCGGCAATCTTCATGTAATCGGGATTGAGCATCGGCGTGAAGGAATATTTGCGGTTGAAGAACATGGCTTGCCACTGGCGGACGTTGCCCAGATAGTTGTTGTTGAGCAGAATCATCTTCACGGGAGCTTTCTGTTCCATGACGGTGCCCAGTTCCTGCAAGTTCATCTGCAAGCCGCCGTCGCCCATAAAGACACACACCGTGCGGTCGGGTACGGCAAAAGTAGCTCCCACGGCTGCGGGAAGGCCAAAGCCCATTGTTCCCAATCCGCCCGAAGTAATGATACTGCGGTTACGGGAATATTTGAAGTAGCGGGCCGACATCATCTGATTCTGTCCCACGTCGGTAACCAGCACGGCTTCGTTGCGGGTGGCTTCACTCACGGCACGCACGACCTCACCCATGTTGAGGGGCCCGTGACCGGGGTGTATTTCGGGCTCGATAACTCTGACACGCTCCTCTTCGGCATAAGGGGCAAACGATGCCAGCCACTCTTTGTGCTTGGCCGGCACCAGCAGGTCGGTTACGGCGCGAAGGGTATCCTTGCAGTCGCCAAGTACAGCAACGTCGACTTTCACATTCTTGTTTATCTCGGCGGGGTCGATGTCGAAATGTATGATCTTGGCCTGCTTGGCATAGGTGGCCAAATTACCGGTCACCCGGTCGTCGAAGCGCATACCCACGGCAACGAGTACATCGCACTCGTTGGTTTTCACGTTGGGTGCCAGATTTCCGTGCATACCGAGCATACCCACGTTCAGCCGATGGTCCGAGGGAAGTGCCGAGAGACCCAGCAGGGTGCAACCGGCGGGCATATCGGCTTTCTCGATAAAGGCCCGCAACTCGTCCTGGGCATTTCCCAGTTCGACACCCTGTCCTACAAGAACCAGCGGTCGCTGGGCCTTGTTGATGAGGTCGGCCGCCATGATGACCGACATGGAGTCGGTATCGGGCACAGGTATGTAGCTGCGTACAAAGTCGACGGTGGTAGGCTCATAGTCAAATGTCTCGACCTGGGCGTTTTTGGCAAAGTCGAGCACAACCGGACCGGGACGTCCGCTCGAAGCCAGATAAAAGGCCCGGGCTACGGCCCAGGGTACATCTTCGGCCCGACGTATCTGGTAACTCCATTTGGTAATGGGCTGGGTAATGCCTACCAAATCGACCTCCTGAAAGGCGTCGGAACCCAGGAATGAGGTTCCTACCTGCCCGGCAATGACAACGACAGGCGTGCTGTCTATCATGGCATCGGCTATGCCGGTGATGGTGTTGGTGGCTCCGGGGCCGCTGGTTACCAGGCACACGCCCACTTTTCCAGAGGCGCGTGCGTAGCCTTGCGCCGCGTGGGTGGCACCCTGCTCGTGGCGCACCAATATGTGGTTCAGGATATGTCGGTGGTCATACAAGGCGTCGAAAACCGGCATAATCGACCCTCCGGGATACCCGAAGAGGGTGTCGACACCTTGATGTTCGAGTGAGCGCATCAATGCCTCAGCGCCCGTTATCGTCTCTTTGTTACTCATTGTCTTTTCGCTTCGTTTTCTTTCGGCTCTGCCGTTTTATTCTATGATGCGGGTAGCGCCCTTGTCGGCCGAACTTACCATGGCCGCATAGGCACGCAAAGCTTTCGATATCTGACGTTCACGTGTGTGAGGCGTGAATGCTTTCTTGCCACGTTGCTCCTCTTCGCTCCGGCGGCGCTGCAATTCATCGTCGGAGAGATTGACCTGAATGCGGCGGGCAGGAATATCGATTTCGATGATGTCGCCGTCGCGCACCAGACCGATGTTTCCTCCGGCAGCTGCTTCGGGAGATATGTGTCCGATGGAGAGGCCCGAGGTTCCGCCCGAGAAACGTCCGTCGGTAATGAGGGCACACTCCTTGCCCAGATGACGAGATTTGATGTAGGAGGTGGGATAAAGCATCTCCTGCATACCAGGGCCGCCCTTGGGGCCTTCGTAGGTAATCACCACGACGTCGCCACTCTCGACCTTTCCGCCGAGAATACCTTCGCAAGCAGCCTCCTGCGACTCAAATACCTTGGCGGGACCGGAGAATTTCCAGATGGAGGCATCGACACCGGCAGTCTTCACGACACAGCCGTCGAGGGCTATGTTACCGAAGAGTACGGCCAAGCCGCCATCTTTACTGTATGCGTGCTCCACGTCGCGTATACACCCTTCGGCACGGTCGGTATCGAGCGTGGGATAGGTATTCTCCTGTGTACCCATATGGTTGCTGAACACACCGCCGGGGGCACTGGAATAGATGCGGAGCGCTTCGGAATCGACAGTCGCCTTGTCGATGTCGTACTTGTCAATGTCTTCGGCCAATGTCGCGCCATTGACCCGACGGCAAGTCGTATCCAGAAGTCCGGCCTTATCGAGTTCACCCAGAATATTGAGTATGCCGCCGGCCCGGTTGCACTCTTGTATGGAGTACTTCTGTGTATTGGGAGCCAGTTTGCAGAGGCAGGGCACATGACGGCTCAGGCGGTCGATGTCGGCCATCTTAAAGTCGACACCGCCTTCGTTGGCCACAGCCAGGAGGTGCAGTATCGTATTGGTGGAACCGCCCATGGCAATATCGAGGGTCATGGCGTTGAGGAAGGCTGCACGGGTGGCTATGCTGCGCGGCAAGACACTCTCGTCGCCCTCTTCATAATATTTATATGTATTCTTCACGATGAGTCGGGCTGCATCGCGGAAGAGTTGTACCCGATTGGCATGGGTGGCCAGGATTGTTCCGTTACCGGGGAGAGAGAGACCGATAGCCTCGGTCAGGCAGTTCATCGAGTTTGCCGTGAACATTCCCGAACAACTGCCGCAGCCGGGACAGGAGCAACTCTCGATGCGGGCTATCTCCTCATCGCTTACCGTAGTGTCGGCCGCCTTGACCATCGCTGTGATGAGGTCGGCATTCTCACCGTTGTACTTGTGCGACTCCATGGGACCACCCGAAACAAACACGGCGGGAATGTTCAACCGCATGGCGGCCATGAGCATACCGGGTGTTATCTTGTCGCAGTTGCTGATGCACACCATGGCGTCGGCCTTGTGCGCATTGACCATATATTCGACGCTGTCGGCTATCAGGTCGCGCGAGGGAAGAGAATAGAGCATTCCGTCGTGCCCCATGGCGATACCATCGTCGATGGCTATTGTATCGAACTCGGCAGCAAAACAGCCAAGTTTTTCAATTTCGGATTTGACAATCTGGCCTATCTCGTGCAGATGCACGTGGCCCGGGACAAACTGGGTGAATGAATTGACGACGGCAATTACCGGACGTCCTATCTGCTCTTCTTTCATGCCGTTGGCACGCCACAGGGCACGTGCACCGGCCATTCGCCGGCCTTGTGTGCAGACTGCACTACGCAATTCGTGTTTCATATATTCTTTCCTTAAAAAGAAAACCTTTCTTCGCATATCAAGAAGAAAGGTTCCCTCATCGTTATATCTTATGTTTTACATAAACATTCTGCACGACCTTTCTTCTTTATCATGCGCCCACGACGACGATAATCACTGATAGTAGACCGGTAATATGCAGAATTGCGCTAATCATAATTCAAGCTTTTTTATGGCTTCTCGTAATGATGATGCAAAGGTAAGTCTTTATATGAATATTCCAAAAGAAAAAGAGAGAAAATATATCGGGTTATGTAGAAATATATCTCTGTTTCCATATTTTTTCTATCAATTTATCGGAAAATCAACTTCGTTTACCAACATTTTTCTTTTGAAAAAGAAGCCAGAAATTCATAGAAAAAACTATTTCCCGACACATCTGCCCGGTAACGGGCTCTGCTCCGGGCTTTTCAATACAAAAAGTGGGCCGGGAAGAAAATCGTGTCCCGCATTTTTTGAAATGCCATAATTTGTGTATACGATGAGAATTATGTACGTTTGTATGCCTTTTTGTCCGATGTTTTTTAAGTACGGAACCCGTTTATGAAATTGCGCCTGCTGTTGCTCCTCCCGGTCATTGTCCCGCTGCTGTTTTCCTGCCGGGCTACCAAGCATGTGGGCGAAGGCGAATACCTGCTCGACCGCGTGTCGCTCTCGACCGACAACCGCGAGCTGAAAAACAGCGAACTGAAATCGTATATCCGACAGGAACCCAACCACAAGACCTTCGGTCTCATAGGGCTCCCCCTGTTTTTCTACAACCTCTCCAACGACAAGGACAACGGCTGGAACCGCTGGCTGCGCCGCATCGGTACACCACCGGTCATCTACGACAGCCAACTGACCGAGAAATCGCGCAGCCAGATAGAGAAGGCACTCTACAACAAAGGCTACACCGATGCAGTCGTTACCGTTGACACGGTCAAGCACAAGAAACGCATCAAGGTAAAATATAAAGTAGAGTCGGGCGCACCTTATCATATAGACCGCATCACCTACCGCGTTCCCGACGACTCCATAAGGAATATCGTGCTGGCCGACTCGGCCAACTCTCTCATTCACCCGGGAAAGCTCTTCGACCGCAACATTCTCGAACAGGAGCGCCAGCGCATCACTGCCCGGCTGCGGAACAAAGGGTATTTCGCCTTCAACAAAGAGTATATCTCCTATGTCGCCGACACAACCATCGGACGCAAGGGGGTCGACCTCGAACTCTTCCTGTCGGATATTCCCGTGGCCGATTCCACTCGTGAAGAAGTTGTAGCGTTCCGCCAGCACAACACCTATACCGTGCGGAACGTCTACTTCATTACCGACTACAATCCGATGGGAAGCACTCCTGAGGAGAAGTATGCCATAAAAGACACCATCTTGTACAAAGGCTACTACATTCTCTACGGCGAAAAGGAGTATCTGCACCCCTCGACCCTGGTGGAGAACTGCTACATCATGCCGGGGGCCGCCTACTCAACCCGCATGGTCGACAACACCTATTCGGCTTTTTCCCGGCTGGAAGTACTGAAATATGTCAACATACAGTTTACTCCCGTTCGGGGCGGAGAGACACCGCAAATCGACTGCCACATTTTCCTCACCGAAGGAAAAGCCCAACTGGTAACGACAGAAGTCGAGGGCACCAACTCGGCCGGAAATTTCGGTTTTTCGCTCGGTCTCTCCTACAAACACCGGAACATCTTTCACGGGTCGCAAACGTTCAATGCCCGGTTCAGAGCCGCCTACGAAAACATTACCGGCGACCTGGGTGGTCTCCTGTCGAACAACTACCTCGAACTCAACGGCGAAATAGGGGTATCGTTTCCAAAATTCCTTTTCCCCTTTGTCAGCACCTCGTTCCTGCGGCGCATGCGTGCCACGACCGACTTCACCGTCAATATCGACTACCAGCAGCGGCCCGAGTATGTGAGGGTCATCTCGGGTGCCGGCTGGAACTATAAATGGTACACGCGGGGCAACCGCTTCCGCCACCACTTCGACCTGGTCGACGTGAACTATGTATACCTGCCGCAAATGACTGCCGCCTTCAAAAACAACCTCGACAGCATCGCCGCCGACAACCCCCTGCTCCGATACAGCTACGAAGACCACTTCATCATGCGGTCGGCCTATGTGTTTTACATGTCAAACCTGAGAAACAACATCGCCTCATCGGCCAAGCAGCGGAAAATCTACACCCTGCGGTCGGCCTGGGAGATTGCCGGCAACCTGCTCTACGCCATCTCTACCCTCTCCTCGATGAAGCGGGCCCCCTCGGGCGAATACGAGATACTCGGCATCAGCTACTCGCAATATGCCAAGGCCGACCTCGACTATGCCTATACGCTGAACCTGAACGAGAAAAATGCATTGGCCTTCCATGTCGGGGCGGGAATTATCTATCCGTACGGAAACTCCGACATGGTGCCGTTTGAGAAACGGTACTACTCGGGTGGAGCCAACAGCGTGAGGGGCTGGTCGGTGCGGACACTGGGTCCGGGTACCTACTCGGGACACAACCCGCTGGCCGACTTCATGAACCAGTGCGGCGACATCCGCCTCGACATGAACGCCGAATACCGAAGCAAACTGATATGGAAACTCGAACTGGCACTCTTCCTCGACGCCGGCAACATCTGGACCATCAAGGACTATCCCTCGCAACCGGGCGGCCAGTTCAAGCTAAACTCCTTCTATAAGGAGATTGCACTGGCCTACGGTCTGGGCGTGCGCTTCGACTTCAACTACTTTCTGATACGCGTCGACATGGGTCTCAAAATGTATGACCCCTCCCGCATCGGAAACCGTCCGTGGGTGATTGCCCACCACTCGTTCGACCGCGACGCCTCGTTCCACTTCGCGATAGGCTACCCGTTCTAACCGACCGAAAAGTTACAACCTGTATACAAAGCGGGCGGCTTGAAATCTTTTTCAAGCCGCCCGCGGTATTTCACAGAATCTTCTCTGTTACGGACATTTATGGGTCATGATGTCGAGGACGAGACGGTCGGTCTCGTTCATGCCCTGCGAACCGATGCGGGTAAGGTTATGTATCGTGCGGTCGACATCGTTCTCGACAATGCCTTCGACAGCCGTCACGCAGGTATGCTCCATGGCCAGCATGGCCGAAAAGACCGCCGTGGAAACCCCGCTCGTGAGTTTCATGGCACAACTCGGCTTGGCTCCGTCGCATATCATACCGGTGAGGTTGGCAACCATATTCTTCACGGCATAGGTAACCTCCTCGTATCCGCCACCCATCAGATAGGTGATTCCACAGCTCGACCCCGTGGCGGCCACCACACAACCACACAATGCCGAAAGGCGGCCAAGGCTCTGCTTGATATATATAACGGTAAGATGGCTCAGCGTCAGGGCCCGAATCATCTCCTCACGGCTTTTCTTGTTTTCTTCGGCATACACCACCACAGGCAGGGTGGCGGCAATGCCTTGGTTTCCGCTGCCCGAATTACTCATGACAGGTATCATAGCACCGGCCATGCGGGCATCACAAGCGCCCGACGTGTAGGAGAGTATATGTGTAAAGACACTGTCGCCCATGACCCGACGCTCGTTGTCGTCGCGCAGCGAACGGCCCAACGAGTGGCCATAACGCCCCTTGAAAGAGGCTTCGGCAGCAGCCTTGTTGAGACGGGCCGACTCCAAAATGAATTCTATCTCGTCGAGGGGTGCGGTGAGGGCAAAATCATAGACTTTCCGCAAGGTAAGGCCGCAGTCGTCGTCGGCCTCCTCATCGGAAGAGGTAGTGCGGTGGTCGAGCAGTACCTGACCGTTGCACGCCTCATACACAAACGAGGTGTGCCCACCGGCAATGACTGCCACTGCACTGTCGTCGCCGGCCGATACCGACACTTCGATATAGAGCTTCTCGGTAATATCCGGCTTCAACTGTATGTCGATGCACTGTGCATCAATCATCTGCTTGCCCCGTTCCACATCTTCGGGGGTAATATCTTTGAGCACTTCGAGCTGATAGTCGGGATTTCCGGCCAATGCTCCAAGAGCCACGGCAATAGGCAATCCTATCATACCTGTTCCCGGAATGCCTACACCCATGGCGTTTTTCAGGATATTGGCACTCAACAGGACCTCAATCTTCCGGGGTTCTTTTCCCAACAACCGTGCGGCTTTCGACACGCACAAGGCAACAGCTATCGGTTCGGTACAACCTATGGCCGGCACCACTTCCCGTTTTATCAGACGCACGATGGCATCTCTCTCTGTTTTTTCCATGTTTCGGATAGGTTTTTCTGTGGACAAAAGTACAAAGAATGAGGCTAAGTAAGAAATTTTACAACAAGAGATTTAATGCTTAACAATTGTTTGTAGAAATAGAAACGAGAGGACAACATAAATCGATATATTTGTAACGAATAGTGCGACTGTAAATAAAAAAGTTTCACCCGTCTCAACCGGTTACAGTCTATTCTCACGACACGTCGGTCCAACACCTCAAATCGTATGCCATGAATCACCCGAGAATTCCCCTCCATATAGTTTTTCTTCTTCTGACGTTGATAATGCTGCCGGTATTGGCACAACCAACAGTCGGTCGAGAGCGACCCGAAAATCCGGCTGACAGCCTGCGCCTCACCAGGGAGCGCCTTGAAAAGGCGCTGGACAGAAAAGCATACCCGGCAGCAACCGGCTACCTCATCGACGGCTGCGAATACCAGTTACTCCTGACCGAAGACAGTCTGCCGTCGCTAATTGCATACATCGACTCACAGGCACGACTCTGCCCCGACACGGCCTCACAATCGTTGCTGTACGGCTACGAAGCTTCGCTGCTGCACCGCTACTACGAACGCCATCGCGGGGCCATACAGCAACGGGGAAGGTTGGCCGAACCGCCGGCCGATATGCGGGAATGGGACACCGAAAGCTTTGCGGCCGCCATCATCGACCTGACCGAACAGTCGTTACGAGCCGAGAAACTTCTCTTCTCAACCCCGTGTTCCCACTTTCCGTTTCTGCCTGCGGGCGATACGCCGGGCCATCGGCAGGAAGCAACCGTTTATGATTTTCTGGCCCAACAGGCCATCGACATGTACCGGGCTCTGATAGCCCGATACCCCACCCCTCTGGTATCCGAAGAGTGGCCGCTCCGCATCGACACCACAATGCTGTCAAGCCCGGAAGGGTCGCTGAGCCACAACCTGCGTCGCCGCATCATCGGGCTCTACGACCGGCTCTGCGCCCTGCGCAGCGACACGCCGCAATCGCCATTCGTTTTTCTCGCACGTCTCAACCGCGAACGTTTCCTGCAAGAGCAGGCTCCCGACTCGGTCTACGCGGGCCGACTGCTCGCGCTCTACCGGGCCTATGAGACACTGCCCCTCTCGACCGAAGCACTGATATCTGCCGGAGAGGTAATGACACCCCAAACGCCACAACTCGAAGAGTGGCTCTCGGCCTGCGAAAGCCAGCTGGAACGATACACCGGCTACCCCCGTATCGGCTGCCTGCGGAATCTCTACCTGAGCCTTACCGCCCCGCTCTTTTACGCGACTGTTCCCGAAGTGGTATATCCGGGGAGGGAGACACCGTTTGCATACTCCTACTCCCGGGCCGACAGCGTGGTCATGCACCTTTTCGCCCATCAGGACTCCACCCCGCTCCTGTCGCGACACCTCACCGTGGCCGACACCCGGATAGGAGAGACAAAAGAGGGTGAAGCACTCCTGCCTGCTCTTGCACCGGGCCGCTACCGCATCAGATTCGACATCGGCGGGAAGGTTGCCACCTCGGCCAAAGCCCAATTTTCGGTATCGGCGCTTTTTGCCTACACACAGAACGGGTCGGGCAACGGGTCGGCCCACATCATTGTAACCGACGGCGCGTCGGGCGCACCGCAAAGCAACAGCCCGGTGAACCTGTACACAGCCTCGCCCCGCTATTCCGACCACTATGTCCTGCTCAAAACACTATCGACCGACAGTAACGGACTGCTCTCTATCGACGACCGGGAGGTGGTAGCTTTCCGACCCGTGTCGGCCGGCGACACGCTATACCCGATCAGCCGACTGACAGTGGGCTCGACCTACTCTCACCAGCCATCGGGCGAGGAAATATGCACCGCGCTCTTTACCGACCGCGCCATATACCGTCCCGGCGACACCCTGCATTTTGCCGGCATCGTCTTTTCGCGGGGAGCTGCCGAAAGTCGTGCCGTCGCCGGCGAGAGCCAGACGGTCGAGCTGTACGGTCCCAACGGAAAAATTGCCGAGTGTGCGGTCAAGAGCGACGCCTACGGCTCGTTCGCGGGAGAATTTGTCCTGCCGAAACAGACTTCGGGCTACTTCCGCCTGCAAGGATACAACGGCAGCCAAGGCATACAGGTGGCCGAATATAAAAAAGGTACTTTCGACATAACACTCGACACCCCAGCCCCCTCCTACTTCTCGGGCTGTCCCATCACATTGTCGGGTCGCGTTACCGGCTATGCGGGAGAGGCCATTGCCCACGCCGCCGTCAATTTCCAAGTCAAAGAGTCGTTCTATTTCCGCGGGAACCGAGAGGGACAGACCCTGTCGGGCATGACGGTATCCGATGCCGAAGGTCGGTTCACGCTCACCTTCCGGCCACAACCCGCCGCTCACCGTACCTCTTATCGCATGTACCAGGCCGAGTTCTCGGCCACAGCCGCCAACGGCGAGACACAGCGTGTGCAACTTGTGTTCGGCGTAACAGACCAGCCTCTGCTTTTGGAGCTGAACCTGCCGGAACGGCACGACAAGAAAGACCCCCTCTCCCTCTCGCCCTCCGTAACGGCCGCACCCAACGCTTCGCCGGTTGCCGATTGCCGCTACGAGATTTTCGCCCTGCAACCACCTGCCGACGCGATAGAAGAGACGGGCATCTTCTCCGAGAGCCGCTACGACTCGCTGCCCAACGGACAGTGCGTCGCCTCGGGTCGGATAGCGGAAGGAGAGAGCGTGCGGCTGAAAACCAGACAATGGGCTTCGGGCCTGTACCGCGTAGTGATAAGAGCCACCAACCGGGATGGGGCAACCGACAGCCTCTCCCGCCACATCATTCTCTACGGGAGCAAAGACTCACAGCCGCCCCTGCCGACAGCCCTTTGGGTACCCCTGCGGGAGATAACGGTGCGCGAGGGAGAGACCGTGAAGATTCCCTGCGGAACAAGCCACACCGACGTGTCGCTCCTCGTCCAGTTGTTTGAGCAGGGCGAGATGAAGACCAGCTTCCGAAAAACCATCGACCGGGAAAATATCGAGCTCGATATTCCCGCCCATACGACATCTGACGGCCCTCTCACCCTTATGCTGTCGCTGGTCAAGGAGAACCGCCTCTACACTTCGGAGGTCGTGGTGCGGAGAGAGAGACCCGACCGCACATTGCAGATTGTTCCCCGCACCTTCCGCGACCGCATCGGCAGCGGAAGCCATGAAACGTGGACGTTCCGTCTGAAAGAGAGCCGGGGCAAAGCGGTGCAGGCCCGCCTCATCGCCACCTTGTACGACCAGGCCCTCGATGCCATCGTGCCCCATTCCTGGTCGTTCTCGCCCTACGTCGTATCCTTCCCCACACCGGTCTATACCCAATCGCCCGGACAACAGTACCTCTCGGCCCACACAGTGGCCAACGAAGAGTGCCCCGCCAACGGCCGGTACAACGAGTGGCTCGCTGGTCGCTACGGGCAACGGTTGTCGGTCAACGCCCTCGCCCGACCGGGTTTGCGGGCCGACGCGACGCTTCTGGCTTCGGCAAAAACCGAGAGCCGGCTGTCGACCGACGAAAGCGGAAGTACCGTTCCGCCACTGCGCCGGGATTTCAGAGAGACCGCCTTCTTTTATCCGCAGCTTGAAAGCAACAAGAGAGGCTTTGTCGACCTCTCCTTCACCCTCCCCGACAGCCACACCTCATGGAAACTGATACTGCTGGCCGTTACAGAAGATATGCACAGCGGTCTCTACACCGACACGATTGTCGCCTCGAAATCGCTCATGGTATTTCCCAACCTGCCCCGGTTTGCCCGCATCGGCGACCGGGTAACCATAGCGACACGCCTCGGCAATACCACCGGGAAAACCTACAAAGGCCGACTGTCGATGGAGCTGTTCAACCCGGAGAACGACTCGCTGCTGTTCCGTAGCGAGATACCGTTCGAGACCGCTCCCGGCGAAACTCAAAGCCTCCCGATGAATTTCCCGACCGAGCGATGGAATCAAATGCCGTATGTGGGTGTGCGCATCGTCGCCACCTCCGACGACGGCACCTCCGACGGCGAACAGCGCCTGCTGCCGCTGTTGCCCCGG
The DNA here is from genome assembly GCA_944325415.1 of uncultured Bacteroidales bacterium. GTDB lineage: Bacteria > Bacteroidota > Bacteroidia > Bacteroidales > UBA11471 > Caccoplasma. The sequence continues at coordinate 75,187 of CALUZW010000010.1, forward strand.
CAGATATTCCTGACCGAAACCGCCTCACCCGAGAAACGCGGCAAAGAGGGGTATGCCATCGAAATGCAAAGTATTCTCACACCGCCCGAGGGCGAAAGACTCTTCGACGTCACGCTGAGCTATGCCCCCTCGCCCCTGTGGTTTGTGGTGCAGGCTCTACCGGGACTCACCGAGCAGCCCGACGAGAACTCCACCCCCGACCTTCTGGCCGCCTTCTACGGCAACACGCTGGCCGAAGCACTGGTGATGCAGAACCCCGAATTTGCAGCGGCCATCGCCTCGCAAAGCCATGCGGCCGACACCCTCACCTCGCCCCTCTCGCAAAATGCATCGCTCAAAATGGTTCTGCTCGAAGAGACCCCCTGGCTTCTTGAAGCCCGCACCGAGAACGAACGCATCGGACGTCTGGCCGGGCTCCTCGACCGCAAACGCTGCGTCACGGCCCAACATCGTGCACTGCAACAGTTGCTTGCCTTGCAAAACGACGATGGCGGATTTCCGTGGAGAAAAGGCATGATAAGCCACATCGGGCAGACACTCTCGGTCATGGAACACTACGTCAATCTCTACCGGCGAGGAGTGCTCAGCGAAGACGAGTCGCACGTGCAGCTCTACTCCCGGGCCATGAGCTACCTCAGCCGCAACCTAGTGGGCGATACCGCACGGATAAGGCAGCAAGAAGAGGTTTCGGTGCAACAGCTCCGCTACCTGGCCTTGCAGGCGGCATTCCCGCAAGCACTCACCGAGAACGAAGAGGCCGGATACGCCCTGCTGTATGACAGGGCTACCCGCAACTGGCGACAGGCAGGTCTCGTCGGCAAGGCTCTCACGGCCCGTCTGCTCTTCGACAGCGGCCGGGAAGAGGAGGCTCACCGCATCGTCGCTTCGCTCATCGGCTACTCCACCTCCCACGACGAAGCAACGACATGGGCCCAGGACAATATAGAAGTGAACTCTCCGACAGGCGACATCGCTCGACATACCCTGCTCATGGAGACCGTCGCCCGGATTCAGCCCGACAACAAACGTCTGCCCGAGATGGCGGCCTGGCTGCTACAACAAAAAGAGTCGCGCGACTGGGGTACGACACCGGTTACCCTCGACGCCTTATCGGCTCTGACCGCCTACGGAGGGCTCTCGCTCGCCCCCACGGAAGAGACAGCGACCGTCGTTTGGGGCAACGATACCGTGGCGGCCCCGCGTCATACCTACGGCTACATACAGTTGAGCCGCCGTGGCGAGACGGCAGAGACCGGACTGGGACGTGTATTCTTCCCAGCCAAGCATAACGAGGGGCCGGACCAGCGGCCTTGGGCCGGACTGTACCGGCGCTATTTTGCCGATGCCGACAAGATAGTGAAACGGGGCAACGGCATATCGCTTGAAAAACGTCTGTACATCGTGCGGGGCGACTCGCTCATCGCACTGTCCGAAGCGACACCCCGCGTCGGCGACAAGGTGGAGACACAGCTCATCGTCTCTGCCGAGCGCGACCTCGACTTTGTGGTCATCAAAGACCACCGGGCCGCCTGTCTCGAACCGGCCGACCAGACCTCGGAAAGGGTTATGGCCGGATACATTTCGGCCCTGAGAGAGACCCGCGATGCAGCCACACACTTCTACATCGAGCACCTGCCCAAAGGGCTCCATGTCCTGACCTACGGGGCCTACATCGACCGCACGGGCAGCTACCTCGACGGCAGTGCCGCCCTGCAATGCCTCTATGCCCCACAGGCAACAGCCCATAGCCGGGGCAGCCGCATCGACATCGGCGGGAAATAAGATTACAGATTTTTGATTTTGAAGATGTTGTACGACACCTTATCGTCGTACACATCGGCTCCGGAATAGCGCTTCACCAGCCGTACCACCCGCACGGTAACGGGGAGCGCTACGACTTCATAGGCCGACTTCAAGAGCGTCTGCGAGAGAATCATGACTCCGATGGTCTCGGCCGGCAGGATACCGCCGAAGGCCAGCGGGAAAAACAGCAGGGAGTCGGCCCCCTCGCCCAGGAGGGTGGAGACCACGGCCCGCAGGGAGAAATGACGTCCGCGCGAAGCCAGTTTCATGCGGCTCATCACATAGGCATTGATAAACGACCCCACCAGAAATGCGAGGAAACTGGCCAGGGCAATGCGGGGCGTCAGTCCGAACAAGGCGGCAAAAGCCTCCTGATGCGGCCACGACGATGCCGCCGGCAGCCAGATGGCCAACTGGATAAAGGCCACGGCGATGAAGTTGGCCACAAACCCCGCCCAGATGAGCAGCCGGGCCTTGCGATAGCCCCACACCTCGGCGACACAGTCGTTGATGATATAGGAAATAGGAAATACGATGAGGCCGGCGGTAATGGTGAGCGCACCCACCGAAACGATTTTCACCTCCAAGATATTGGCCAGCGTGAGGCACACACAGAACAGAATACCCAGCAGGGCAAAGGCCAGATTGACCGATTGTTTCATTTCTCTTGTTTTTTACGTGGTTGACCTGGAATACACGGCCGCGTCGGGTAGACGGCGGCATCGCACGAAGCGAGGCGCAAAGATAACAGTTCTTTCTGTTCCGGTCAAATGCTACACCGACAAGTATTTCCTCGGAAAAATACGGAACACCCGCCACGACAGGCAGCTTCTTTTCCGCAATATTCTCCGGCCGGAATGCTTGCTTTTTCGGGAAAGAGAATCTATATTTGGCTTTCACAAAACCAAATCCCGGCTCCGGAGCCTTACAACGCCCGCCCGTATCTCCAAACGACAACCTTAAAAATCTCCACATCTATGAAAAACATCGGCTGGGTATTCCTGCTCATTCTCGCAAACCTTTTCCCCGTACAAGCCCAACTGTCGGTTCATGACCTGAATACCCCCTTCGGCTGGGCGGTATGCACCTCTCTCACCTCGGGCGACGACTACCGGCTGACAGGTGGCGGCAACGGGTCGAGCATCACCCTGACAAGTAACGGAGGCGACATGAAAGAAGCCCTCTACGATGCCATACAGCGCTACGACATCGTCGTTCTCGACGGTTCGGCCGGCGACTTCTCGATTTCGAGTTCGCTCTCGTTGAAGGGTCTTCGCAACAAAACCATCGTGGGTATCAACGGTGCCCGCCTCTGCTCGGCCTTCTCGGTAACCGAAGAAATAAAGGCCGCACTCGACAGCGTTGGCGTGAAAAACATGAGTGGCAGCGACGGAGGCGGCACCCTCGTCAACGGAGCGGAAGTAAAGGAAGAAGGCGAATACTATACCCGAAAAACCCTTATCGAACTCCTCGGAGACGAAAAGGAGAGCTACCGCAAGTCGGGCATCTTCACCCTCAATCTGTGCGAAAACCTCATCATCCGCAACCTGGCATTTGTAGGCCCGGGCTCGGTCGATGTGGGCGGATACGACCTAATCTCCGTTACCGGCAGCACCCACCTGTGGGTAGACCACTGCTCCTTTACCGACGGTATGGACGGGAATATGGACATCACCCAGCGGGCCGATTTCGTAACCGTCTCGTGGTGCACATTCGCCTATACCTCCCGCAGCTATGCCCACGCATTCAGCAACCTGATTGCCGGCTCCGACGACCCGAGCCAGGGCGAATACAACCTGAATGTTACCTGGGCCAACTGCTGGTGGCAGACGGGGTGTCAGAACCGTATGCCCATGGCCCGCTTCGGCGTGATACACCTCATCAACAACTTCTACGACTGCCCCGGCGCATCGCGCTGCATCAATCCGCGCAAAGAGAGCGACTTCCGCATCGAAGGCAACTACTTTGCCCCCGGCGTAACCCGCATCTTCTCCCAGACCGACGCTACGGCCTGTGTGTGGAAAGACAACCTCTTTTCCGAGGCCTTTACCCCCGAAGACTTCGGTTCGGTGCTTATACCCTACACCTACCCGCTCTATGAGGCGTCCGAGGTAGAAGCGGTGGTGAGCAACCCCCGCAACGGTGCCGGTCCCACCCTGGAAGAGCCGCTCGACATGACACGGCACACCAGCCACATCGGCGAGAGTAGTGCCGGCCCCGCCATGCGTCAGGCAGGTCTGAGCGTGATTGCCCCGAACGCCACCACGCCTCTGTCGCTCTACTCGACCGACGGGCGACTGCTCCACTCGGCAACGGGGCGGCTGTGCCTGGCCGCCTATCCCCGCGGCACCTACATTGTGTCCGACGGAAACCGACAGTTGAAAATCGTACGTCCCTGACCCTGCCCCTTCCTCCTGCGCACACCGGCCGGGCAAGAGGGTCAAAAGCCCGACAGGGAGATATTCTGCCACCTCGACGTCAAAAAAAATTTTCACGAAATAACACCCCGATAACAATTTATTTTTCTATTTTTGCGATACCTGCAAATAGGTTTTGTAAAAAGGATTGTTTCATTAAGGTAAAAAACAAAATGGACGAAACAGTAACAAAAAAAGAAAAATTCTGCATCGGCATTCTTACCTCAGGAGGCGATGCACCCGGCATGAACGCGGCCGTCAGAGCCGTAACCCGTTCGGCCATATACAACGGATTTGAGGTAAAAGCCATTTACCGGGGTTACAAAGGTCTGCTAAGCGGAGAAATCGTTCCCTTCAAGACACAGAACGTGAGCAACATCATACAACAGGGTGGAACCATCTTGAAAACAGCCCGCTGTAAAGAGTTTGAGACGGTCGAGGGACGTAAAATCGCCTACGAAACACTGCAACGCGAAGAAATCGACGCCCTGGTAGTCATCGGCGGCGACGGAACACTCACGGGTGCCCGCATCTTCGCCACCGAATACAATTTCCCCATTGTCGGACTGCCGGGAACCATCGACAACGACTTGTTCGGTACCGACACCACCATCGGATACGACACCGCCCTCAACACCATCATGCAGGCTGTCGACAAGATACGCGACACGGCCACCTCGCACGAGCGGCTGTTCTTCATCGAAGTGATGGGTCGCGACGCCGGCTTCCTGGCCCTCAACGGTGCCATTGCCTCGGGAGCCGAAGCAGCCATCATTCCCGAAATAGCTACCGAGGTCGACCAGTTGGGCGAACTCATCAAGAACGGATTCAGAAAATCGAAAAACAGTAGTATCGTACTGGTTGCCGAAAGCCCCATAACGGGTGGAGCCATGCATCTGGCCGAGCGTGTCAAGAACGAATTCCCGCAATACGACGTGCGCGTCTCCATACTGGGACACTTGCAGCGAGGCGGTTCGCCATCGGCCCACGACCGCATACTGGCCAGCCGCATGGGAGCAGCCGCCATCGACGCCCTCATCGAGGGTCAGCGCAACGTCATGATAGGCATACAGAACGACCAGATTGTGTATGTGCCGTTCTCCAAGGCCATCAAAAACGACAAGCCCATCAATCGGGAGTTGCTCAACACCTTGCGCATACTTTCGATATAATACGGTAGAGAAACATCGATAAATCCCCCTTTTTCCTATGAGCGAAACGATGGACAACAAGCAACAACCCACGGTTCCTCCCGCGACAGAGGCTACCTTGGCAGGAGCAGCAAGCAGTCAATCGCCCGTTGCCCCTGCAACAGAGAGCGACACCCTCCACCGGGAAGAACCGTCTTCTCCCCGCCCCGACACGGCAACTCACCCGAGCGAAGCCGAAGAAGATGCCATGATAGAGCGGGAATTTCAGGCCTTGCTTGTCGAATATCTCAACTCCAACCACAGGAAAAAGGTAGATATCATAGAACGAGCCTTCCGATTTGCCAAAGATGCCCATCACGGTATTCGGCGGCGATCGGGAGAGCCCTATATCATGCACCCCATCGCCGTAGCAAGAATCGTATGTGAGGAGATGGGACTGGGCTCTACCTCCATCTGTTCGGCCCTCCTGCACGACGTGGTCGAAGACACCGAATATACCGTCGAAGACATCGAGAACCTCTTCGGCAAGAAAATCGCCATGATTGTATCGGGGCTGACCAAAATATCGGGAGGTATCTTTGGCGACCAGGCTTCGGCACAGGCCGAGAATTTCAGGAAGCTGCTGCTTACGATGTCGGAAGATATCCGTGTCATTCTGGTGAAGATGGCCGACCGTCTGCACAACATGCGCACCCTGGGCTCGATGCTGCCCAGCAAACAATACAAAATTGCCGGCGAAACGCTCTACATCTACGCGCCGTTGGCCCACCGTCTCGGCCTCTTTGCCATCAAGACCGAACTCGAAGACCTCAGTTTCAAATACGAGCACCCCGAAGCCTACGCCGAGATACAGCACAACATCGCATCGAGCGAGGCTCACCGGCAAAAAGTATTCCAGGACTTCGCCGCCCCCATCACCGAGAAACTGCACGAGATGGGTGTGAAGTTTGAGATGAAAGCGCGCGTAAAATCGATTTACTCGATATGGAACAAGATGCAGAGCAAGAACATTCCGTTCGAGGAGGTCTATGACCTCTATGCCGTGCGCATCATCTTCGACCCCAAACAGGAAGAAAACGAAAAGACCGAGTGTTTCAACATCTACTCGGTCATTACCGACATATACAAGGTACACCCCGAGCGCACCCGCGACTGGGTGAGCCACCCCAAAGCCAACGGCTACCGCGCGCTGCACGTAACGGTCATGGGCCCCGACGGCAACTGGACCGAGGTGCAGATACGCAGCCGCAAGATGGACGAGATTGCCGAACGCGGATTTGCCGCCCACTGGAAATACAAGGTGGGAGGTGCCGACGAAGAGTCGGAACTCGACATCTGGCTGAAAACCATCAAGGAGATTCTTGAAAATCCCGAGCCCAACGCTCTCGACTTTCTCGACACCATCAAGCTCAACCTCTTTGCCTCGGAGATATTCGTGTTCACCCCGAAAGGCGAACTCAAAACACTCCCCAAAGATGCAACGGCCCTCGACTTTGCATTTATCCTGCACTCCGACCTCGGCTACCACTGCATCGCCGCCAAGGTCAATCACAAACTGGTACCGCTGAGCCAGAAACTACAAAGTGGCGACCAGGTCGAAATCCTTACCTCCAAATCGCAAACGCCCAAAGAGGAGTGGATAAACTTCGTTACCACCGCCAAAGCCAAGACCCAACTGCAAGCCGCCCTGCGCAAGGAGCGGAAAATCATCGCAGCCAAAGGTGAAGAAATCTACAACAAGTTCATCTCGGAAAACCACCTCATCACCAACGACCTGAGCATACTCGACCGCATACTCAACTACTTCGACATTGATAAAAAGGAGGAGCTGTTCTACCAGTTGGGCAAAAACGAAATCGCCCTCGACGAGGAGGTAAAAAAACAGTTCAAAGGGAAAAACCGGAACGTCTTCATGCGTTATCTGCGTAATCCGTTCAGCAACAAAAGCAACGCCAACAAACAGAACGACAAGAAGAAGCAGAACGACAAGGCGATTGTCGTACCCGGGAAAATCGATCGCAAGGCCACCTACATACTCAAAAGCAGCGACACCGAGCGCAACTACATCATCGCCGCCTGCTGCAAACCCATACCGGGCGACGACGTACTCGGATATGTCAACGAAAAGGGTGAAGTCATCGTACACAAACAGTCCTGCCCGATAGCCATGAAACTGAAAAGCAGTTTCGGCTCGCGCCTCATCTCGGTGAAATGGGACAAACACCTGAACGAGTCGTTCCTTGTAGAAATCGAGATTGACGGCATCGACAGCATGGGGGTGCTCAACCGCATCACCCACATCATCTCCGACGATATGGCCGTGAATATCCGCAACCTCACCATATCGACCGACGAAGGCCTGTTCCACGGAGAGGTGGGTGTCATGGTACATGATGCCCGCGACATCGAGAAATTGTGCAACAGGCTGAAAAAGATAGACGATGTAAAATCGGCCGCGCGCAAAAACTGAGAGGGCCATTCCCCCCACCCGACAAAAACGCCACACGCTCCACTCTCCGTCCTGACCTCGGAAACAAACGTCAAGGCACGGGAATTTACAACGCGACTAAAAGGCTCAAAAGGTCGTGCTACTTCTCTACACGGGCGAGGCCCAGCCGCGATACCGAAGAGAGGGCTCCGCACAGTGTAAGCACACCGGCCAGAAGCATGGCATCGTGAGGTGCCGTATCGCCGAAGATATGAAACAAGAGAGCCACCAGGGCAGCACCGGTTGTCTGACCCAACAGGCGGGCTGTCGCCAGCATACCACCTGCACTACCTGTGCGGTGGGGAGGGGCCGAACTGAGCAGCATATGGTTGTTGGGCGACTGGAAAAAGCCGAATCCCATACCACAAAGCATCAGCCGCCACATGAGGCCGAAGTGTGTCGTATCGACCGGCACAAAAGAGAGCAGAAAGCAACCCACACTCATCACCGTCAACCCCACACCGCCTAAAACTCCGGGGTGTACCCGCCCCACCAGCCAACCGGCCAACGGCGCCACAAATACAATGACAAGCGGCCACGAGGTCATCAGCAACCCCGTACCCACGGCCTCGTAATGGAACGTATCGACCAACATAAAAGGCATGGCAATCATCACCAGCATCTGCGAAGTAAACGACAAAATGCTGGTAACCACAGAGAGCGAGAAGGCCGGAATACGCAACAAATCAAATGGCAGCATGGGATAGGCGTCGTGCAACTGCATGCGCACATAAAAGAATCCCACAAAAAGCAGAAGCAGGAGACCGGCCCAAATGGTCCCATGAGAAACGTCGTGTGAATAGGCTTCGATACAACCGATAAGCAGGCCGAACGTCATGGCATTGAAAAGGGCCTCTTTCCACTTGAAGCGACGACCCAGCACACGGGTAGGATTGGACGGCAAGAATTTTCGGCCCAAGTAGAAGGTAACAAGGCCTACCGGAATGTTGATGGCAAAGAGCCAAGGCCAGGAACCCACCGATAAAATGGCGGCAGCCAAGGTAGGCCCGGCTACCGAAGCAATAGCCACAATAGTGGCATTCAGTCCTACCCCCTTGCCCAAATGGCGTTTGGGATAAATAATACGCACAAGCGACGTATTGACACTCATTATCATGGCGGCACCTATACCTTGGAACACCCGGGCAATAACCAGCCACAAAAGAGTACTGGTAAGGGCACAAAACAGCGAACCGGCGGTAAACACCGCCACGCCATAGAGATAGATACGCTTATACCCGAAAAGTTCGCCAAGCGAAGAGAAGGGAAGAAGTGTCATCATGATTACCAGCTGAAAGGCATTGATAACCCAAATGGAATCGGACGATGACACCTGTAAATCTTCGGAAATCGTAGGCAAGGCTACATTGCATATCGTACCGTCGATAACCGCCAGAAAAAGACCGGCAAAAGTGGCTATCATGGCATAATAAATACGGGGACGATGCAACCCGTCCCAATTCAAGTCGCCTACAATCTCACCTTTCTGCTCCATAGCAAATACCTATAAACCTGTTTTTCCGACGACAAAAGTACACATTATTCCGCTGGGTAACCGCGGTTTCTTTCCGTTTTCTATTCCGAAGCGCACAATTACGCTGAAATTCAGCGATATATTCCCTTTCAAAAAAGCACCACCCGAAAGCGGCAAAGCCCTTTTGCCGTATAAAATATTTTCCATAAATTGCACTCGTTTTCGGCGTAAACATTTTGTACACACAAATACGCCCTCCGTAGAAAAAAGTTGTCATAATCTCATAACGATGAAAAAGACTTTGCGACACATTTTCATGACCCGCATCGGTCTCTGCCAAACAGCCTACTTCGTAGGTGCGGTTGCCATTATTCTCTATTTTTTCCCGAGAGAAGAAAAATCGGAATATGTTTTTCAAGAAGGAAAGCCCTGGAAATACGGACTGCTGACAGCTGCCTACGACTTTCCCATCTATAAAAGCGAGGAACAACTGAAACACGAACAGGACAGCGTCGTCAAGACTCTGCGGCCGTTTTTCATCGAAGAGCCCAACGTAGGTACAGCACAAATAAACAACTTCAAACGCGAACACCAGGCGCTGCTACAAAATGCCGAGTCGGCCAGTGCCTATCGCTATGTATTGAAAGCGCTGGAAGAGGTCTATAAAAAAGGTATTATTGACACCAATACATACAATTCGCTGATACACAACGGTACGCCGGGTGTTCGCATCGTAAGCCGCAACACCGTCAAAGAGGAGTGCGAGGTATCGGAACTGCTCTCGCTGCGCTCAGCCTACGAATATATTATGACCCACGCTACCGTGCAACAGCAACAGATACTGAACTCGTGCAACCTGAACAACTATCTGTCGGAAAACCTCACCTACGACAGCCTGAAATCGCAGAATGCCCGCTTCGAACTGCTGCAACGCATACCCTCCTCGATAGGCATGGTGCAGAAAGGCGAGAAAATCATCAACCGCGGCGACATCGTGACCCCGCACACCTATCTCATACTCCAATCGTTCGAGACTGTCAACCAGCGCAACAACACGCGTACCCATCAACAAAAAATGTTCATCATGTTGGGTCAGGCACTGGTCATCATCTGTCTGCTCGTCTTCCTCTACCGCTACTTGGCAATCTTCTACCCCCGCACATTCAACGACCCCAAGAAGCTCGCTTTCATCATGATTATGATTACCGGCATGACGGTCATCTGCTACCTGCTGTGCGGTATGTTCACCACCTCGGGAATGTACCTGGTGCCGTTTGCCATACTACCCATCACGATTGTTGTCTTCCTAAAAAAATCCATAGCCCTCATTTCGAGTCTCATATCCATACTATTGTGCGCCTTTGTCGTGCCATATCCGCTGGAATTCTTATTCCTGCAAACTGCCGTAACCGTAACGGCCATCAACAACATGAAAGAACTGGTAAGACGTTCCCAACTGTTGCGCTGTGTCATACTCATCTTCCTCACCTACTGCTTCACCTACACGGGTTATACCCTCATCTTTGAAGACTGGACCAAGCTCGACCCACAACTCTTCTTCTACCTGGGTATTAACTGCGGTCTTCTGTTCTTTACCTATCTACTCATTTATCTGCTCGAAAAGGTCTTCGGTTTTGTGTCGACGGTTACGCTGGTCGAACTTTCCGACATCAACCTCCCCATATTCCGACAACTGTCGGAGGTATGCCCCGGCACATTCCAACACTCGATGCAGGTATCGAATCTCGCTACCGAAGCTGCCGACTGCATCGGCGCCCAGGCTCAACTGGTACGCACGGGAGCGCTCTACCACGACATCGGTAAAATGGCCAACCCCACCTTCTTTACCGAAAATCAGAACGGCGTCAATCCTCACAACGGCCGTCCCTATGAAGAGAGCGCGCAAATTGTCATCAGCCATGTAAAAGACGGTGTCAGGATAGCCGAGAAACTCAACCTGCCCCAAACCATCACCGATTTTATCAGGACTCACCACGGACGCAGCAAGGCCAAATATTTCTACAACTCCTATGTGAACGAACACCCCGACGAGGAGGTAAACGAAGAACTGTTTACCTACCCCGGCCCCAATCCTTTCACCAAGGAACAGGCCATTCTCATGATGGCCGACGCCGTAGAAGCCGCCTCGCGCAGCCTGAAAGAGTACACCGAGGAGAATATCTCCAAGCTGGTAAACACCATCATCGACAGCCAGATTGCCGACGGACTGCTGAACAACAGCCCCATCAGTTTCCGCGACATCTGCGACATCAAAGAGGCCTTCATCGAGAAGCTCAAAACCATGTATCATACCCGCATCAGCTATCCCGAATTGCACAAGAAATAACCATGTACACAACTTTGTCGCGCCGCTCGTTGGAGGACGGCGTGACGAAGGCAGTTTATAAAACAAAAGAGCGAGGCGCTCCTTATGGGGAGCGCCTCACTCTTTTTCTCATCTCAACCTCTATCCTACCGCTTCACATTCAACGCCGAAAGGATACGGGCAAAGACCTCGGTATTCTCTATCACGCCACAGAAATCGCCGGCGTGAGGTCCATAAGCATAGAGCGGCACCAGGACGGGCGAATGGCCGCCGGTGGCAAAATGGCCCGATACTTTGCCTTGGGCCATGTCTCCATCGCCCAGCGCCAGCCCGCCGGTTTCGTGGTCGGCCAAGACAATGACCAACGTCTCCCCATTGCTGTCGGCAAAACGCAACGCTTCGGCCACGGCCTTGTCAAAATCGAGCGTTTCCCGCACAACCCCCTCGATGTCGCCATTATGGGCGGCATGGTCTATCTCTGCCCCTTCGACCATAAGGAAGAATCCCTTTTTTGATTTCTGGTCGAGAAACGAAAGAGCATATCGGGTAACACTTCTCAGATAGGCCGTATCGCGTCCGTCCTTGACTTGTGTAGCATCTCGGTCGCAGGCAATAAGAGCCACCTTCTCGGGAGCCCGAGCGGGCAAGGCCGTGAAGTCGTGCAACACGGTGAAGCCCTGCGCCCGCAACGAATCGAGACGCTCCTCACCCGTGGCATTGAAAAGCGACACACTGCTGCCGGCAACAAAGAGAGCCCGCGTGCGCAACAGGTCGGAGAGGATTTCCCGGGTCATGCTACGCTGGGGTTGGTGGGTATAGAACGCCGAGGGAGTGGCTCCCGAGATTTTGTCGGTGGTGACAATTCCGGTGGCATAGCCTTTGCCCGAAAGTATCTCGGTCATATTCGGCAACCGGCAACCGGCCGTATCGACTCCGAGACTTCCGTTACGGGTCTTGCAACCTGTGGCATAAGCGGTCCCGGCAGCGGCCGAGTCGGTGATGTAACGGTTGGCCGACTGAGTCCTGACCAGACCGATATGGCGCATACGGGCCATCGTCAGGTCGCCACCGTTGGCATGCAAGGCGGCCGTCATGTGGGCCAGCCCCATACCGTCGCCCACCAGAAGTATCACATTCTTTACTTTCCGGTCGGCTCCGTCGGTACGGTAAGTCGGTGTATAGACCGCCTGCCGGGCAGGCGAAACATAGGGTGTAAACTGGGCGGAAGCCGAAAGGGCAACAAAGGCCGAGGCTACCAGCATACATACAGAAATAATCGGTGTTTTCATATCAGTGTCAAAATGAATATCTCAATCCTTCGCGAGCCAGTATCGTATCGGCAAACTCCTCACGCGCCTCGGCCAGCAGTGTCTCTTCGTCGTTGTAACGGGCCGAAAAATGGCCTATCATCAGTTTTTTCACCCGGGCATTCCGGGCCATGAGACCAGCCTGTCGGGCCGTGGAGTGCAGGGTGTGCCGGGCCATGGCAACGGCCTCATCGCCGAAAGTAGCTTCGTGATAGAGCAGGTCGACCCCCTCGATAAGGGGTATGAGCTTCTCGTTGTAGGCGGTATCGGAACAGTAGGCATAGCGCACTGGCGGAGCTGCCGGCCGTGTGAGACGACTGTTGGGGACGACAGTCCCGTCGGGCAGGACAAAATCGGCCCCGGCCTTGATTTCGGCCCGACGGTAATGGGGTATCTTGTAAAACTCGGCCATATCGCCCAAGAGATGGCGGGGCGCCTCTTTTTCTTCAAAGAGGAATCCGGCCGCCGGGATACGGTGTTTCAAGGGGAGTGTCTTGACGGTGAGGGTATCGTCTTCGTAGATGGTCGCCGACTTAAAGGGAGAGAATGGCTCGATGCGCACCTCAAAAGGAAGCTCCTGGCAGAAGGTCTCGAACAAGGGCGGAAAAATGCGTAAAGCATCGGGAACCGCGTGTATAATCACCTCGCCGCCACGATCGAGCAGGCCCAGTGTCGATATGAGCCCGACCAGCCCCAGGCAATGGTCGCCATGCAGATGCGAAATAAAGATATGCTGCAACCGCATGAGTTTCAACCCCTGCCGGCGGTAGTGCTGCTGGGTTCCCTCGCCGCAATCGACAAGAAACACGCGGTCGCGATGACTCAGTGCCTGCGCGCTGGGGTTATGGCGGAGGGTGGGGAAAGCCGAGCCGCAACCCAATATCGACAATTCAAAACGGTTCATGGCTCATCGGGGTCTTTTATGTTTTGAGGTACAAAAGTAACGATTCACCTCGGGTATCACAAATTTAGGGCATTTCGTTTCCATGACATTTTTTGCCGGGAAGAGAAACGACAGCCAACCGGCCAACCGATTCTACGCGACAATACCGCAAAAGAGAAGCGCCGTGCTGTACACAGCACGGCGCTTCGCAGGTATGATTACCCCGGACAATTATTTGTTGTTGTCAGCGGCAGCGAGTTTTTCTTTCAAAGCGGCAAGCTCTTCGATATCGCCGAGGGTCGTTTTCTCTACGGGAGTAGAGAGAGCGGCTGTCTCTTCGGCCTTGGCAGCTTTCTTGGCGGCTTTCTTGGCCGATGCCTCTTTCTGAGCTTCGGCTTTGGCAGCATCTTCAAAGATACGGCTGTGCGAGAGAATGATGCGTTTGGCGTCTTTGTTGAACTCAATAACCTTGAAGTTGAGTTTCTCATCGACTTGTGCCTGCGTACCGTCTTCTTTTACCAGGTGTTTGGGGGTAGCGAAACCTTCTACACCGTAAGGCAATGCGATAACGGCGCCTTTTTCGAGCATTTCGATGATGGTACCTTCGTGAATCGAACCTACGGTAAATACGGTCTCAAATACATCCCAGGGATTCTCTTCGAGTTGTTTGTGACCGAGGCTGAGACGACGGTTTTCCTTGTCGATTTCGAGTACCTGTACTTCGATATCGGCACCGATCTGTGTAAACTCAGAGGGGTGTTTGATTTTCTTCGTCCACGAAAGGTCGGAGATGTGGATAAGGCCTTCTACGCCCTCTTCGATTTCAACGAATACACCGAAGTTGGTAAAGTTACGCACTTTGGCGTGGTGACGCGAACCAACAGCATATTTGGTCTCGATATTTTCCCAGGGATCGGCTTTGAGTTGTTTGATACCCAGCGACATTTTGCGCTCTTCGCGATCGAGGGTAAGGATAACGGCTTCTACCTCGTCGCCCACTTTCATGAAGTCTTGTGCGCTGCGCAGGTGTTGCGACCACGACATTTCCGATACGTGGATAAGACCTTCTACGCCCGGAGCGATTTCGACAAATGCTCCGTAATCGGCCATGACAGCCACTTTACCTTTGACTTTGTCGCCCACTTTGAGGTTGGGATCGAGAGCATCCCAGGGGTGCGGGGTGAGTTGTTTCAGACCGAGAGCAATACGTTTCTTCTCGTCGTCGAAGTCGAGGATAACGACATTGAGTTTCTGGTCGAGAGAAACAACCTCTTCGGGGTGGCTTACGCGGCCCCAAGAAAGGTCGGTGATGTGGATAAGACCGTCGACACCACCCAGGTCGATGAATACACCGTAAGAGGTGATGTTCTTGACGGTACCTTCGAGTACCTGACCTTTTTCGAGTTTGGCAATGATTTCTTTCTTCTGTTGTTCGAGCTCGGCTTCGATAAGAGCTTTGTGCGAAACAACAACGTTCTTGAATTCCTGGTTGATTTTAACCACCTTGAATTCCATGGTTTTGCCGACGAATACATCGTAATCGCGAATGGGTTTGACGTCGATTTGCGAACCGGGCAAGAAAGCCTCGATACCAAATACATCGACAATCATACCGCCTTTGGTGCGGCACTTGATGTAACCCTTGATGACTTCGTCGTTTTCGAGAGCAGCGTTCACACGGTCCCACGAGCGGGTTGCACGGGCTTTCTTGTGAGAGAGTACGAGCTGTCCTTTTTTATCTTCCTGATTCTCGATGTATACTTCGACCGTATCGCCCACTTTGAGTTCGGGGTTGTAACGGAATTCGTTCATCGAGATAACGCCATCGGATTTGTAACCGATGTTTACAACAACTTCGCGTTTGTTGATAGAGATAACGGTTCCTTCGATTACCTCTTTGTCCTTAACGGTGTTGAGCGACTGGTCATAGGTGGCCACCAGCTCTTCGCGGCTCTTCTCGCCGACTACTTCGCCTTTTTCATAGGCATCCCAGTCGAAATTTTCAACGGGGGAAATTTGTTTTTCTTCCATAATTGTTAAATAATTGATTTTCTTACTACTAAATTAGACATTATATGGCCTCAAAAATCGGGGGCAAAGATAAGTCTTTTTTTTGACCCGACAAACGTATAGTCAAGATTTTCGTCAATTTACAAAAAACCGGGGCAGGCCGCAACGGCCTGCCCCGGTGCTATGCAGTGGGGATAGAGCGTGTGCTACTCCTTGACAAAGCGGTAACGTATCGCGCGGTTGCCCGACTCGGCTACGGCAATGTAATGTCCGGCCGGCAGTTCGGCAATCGATACCTCACCTTGCGGGGCTACGACACGTTTCACCTCGGAGCCGCTGATATCGAAGATGGAGAGGCGTGCCACAACTCCCGACAGATAGAGTTTGCCGGCAGCATAGTAGAGCGTGGGCTCATCGCCATTGACCGACGTCAGTCCGGAGTGTGCTACAACGGTAAGGGTTCCCGGACGATAGTCAAACTCATAATTGGCGGCTTCGCCTCCCGATACCGTGATGGCATAGGTGCCGGGCTCGGCGGTATCGGTTGCCTCGCAAAGGGCCTGCGGCAGAACATCGAGCGACGTAGTGTCGTCATCCCATACAAAGCCGCTGTACCGGAGCGTCCACTCGGGCATCGCATCGCTCTGGTTGCAACGCTTGTCTTCGGCTATCACCGTGAGGGTGGCCTTGGCAACCACTATGTCGACCGACACTTCGGCCTCCGAGAAGGTTTCGGTGGCAGCCTGTTTCACCACAAGTGTGGTCGTACCGGCGCCCTTGATGTGTATGCGGCCCTCGACAATGGTTGCTACCGTCTCATCGGCGATGGTGTAGCTTATCTCACCACGGTTGTTGTTGGTCGTTACAGCCGGCAGCGCAAACGGCAGGTCGCCGTAGACCTTCTCGCCTATCTCGGCCACCGTGAGCTGTGTCTCACTGAAATTGCCGATGCTCAACGTTCCCGAGTAATAGGCTATCTCGTAATTGGCGGCTTCGCCTCCCGACACGCTTATCAGGTAGGTGCCGGACTGCTCGGTGGTCGATACCTCGCAGCTCAACTCGGGCTGCACGGTAAACACCGTCTCGTCTTCGCCGGCCACAAAGCCCTTGCAGGTGTAGGTCAGCTCGGGGAACTCATCGCCCTGGCGGCACTCCTTGTTATCGGCCGTTACGGTAAGAAGGGCTTTCGATACCACCAGAGGTACGCTGGCCTCGGCCGAGGTGTAGCTATCGGTGGCAGACTGTTTCACCACAAGTGTGGTCGTGCCGGCGCCCTTGATGTGTATGCGGCCCTCAACGATGGTTGCTACCGTCTCATCGACGATGGTGTAGCTTATCTCGCCTCGGTTGTTGTTGGTCGTTACGGCCGGCAGCGCAAACGGCAGATCGCCGTAGACCTTCTCGCCTATCTCGGCCACCGTGAGCTGTGTCTCACTGAAATTGCCGATGCTCAACGTTCCCGA
>CALUZW010000011.1 GCA_944325415.1 uncultured Bacteroidales bacterium
TTCGCTATCTTTTCAGAAGACAGGAGTCGGCTCGGCATAGTCAATGGGCGAAAACTTTGTTTTCTCCTTGCCTCTGCACTCGCCTTTCGCTATCTTTTCAGAAGATAGGAGTCGGCTCGGCATAGACAACGGGCGAAAACTTCGTTTTCTCCCCCGCTCTGCGCTCGCCTTTCGCTATCTTTTCAGAAGACAGGAGTCGGCTCGGCATAGTCAATGGGCGAAAACTTTGTTTTCTCCTTGCCTCTGCTCTCGCCTTTCGCTATCTTTGACCCGTAAATTTGTTATGGAAAGAGGATTTTCTTTTTGTGCGTTTTTTTTCTGCGCAGTCGCTCTGCTCTTCTTCCCGATGTGCGGGGAGAACGAATCATGGCGTGCGGCCGTACCTGTGAAAGAGGAGGTAGGTGCTGCCGCATTGCCCGATACGATAGCCCCGGTAGAGGCTCCGTTTGACTTTCCCCTTCTCAAAAAGCCTGTGTTCCCCTCTCTGACGGTCTCGGTTGCCGATTACGGCGCATGTCGCGGGACGATGGCTACGCGGGCAATAGCTCGGGCCATTACCGATGTGCATGAACGGGGCGGAGGCAGGGTGATAGTCCCGCCCGGCGTATGGCACACGGGGCGCATCGAGCTGTTGAGTAATGTCGACCTGCATCTGTGCGAAGGGGCCGAGTTGCATTTCTCCGGCGAAGTGGCCGACTATCAGCCGGCGGTCTTTACCCGGCAGGAGGGAGTAGAGGTCTATTCGCTGGGCGCGTTGGTATATGCCTGTGGCCAGCGGAACATAGCCCTTACCGGGAAGGGCCGGCTGGTGGGGCCGCCGCGCGATTGCGAAATACAGCGGCGGCAGATGAAGGGCGATGTCATCGAGAATCTTATCGATGCCGACTCTCCGGTCGAGAGTCGTCTCTACGACGGCCGTGGAGGTGGAAGCATATTTTTGCCCATGTTCTTTTCTCCGATAGATTGCCGGCAAGTCTATGTCGAGGGAGTTACATTTGAGAACACCCCTTTCTGGAATGTGGTGCCGGTCTATTGCGACACGGTCGTCATACGCGGCATCACGGTCTCTTCGGTGGGGATACCCCGGGGCGACGGCATCGACATCGAGTCGTCCCGCCATGTGCTGGTGGAGTATTGTACGCTGAGCTGTGGCGACGACTGTTTTACGCTGAAAGCCGGTCGCTGTGAAGATGGCTTGCGGGTAAACCGCCCCACCGAAAATGTCGTAATCCGTCATTGCCTGGCCCGGAAGGGACACGGTGCCATAACCTGCGGCAGCGAGACGGCCGGTGTGATACGCAACCTGTATGTACACGATTGTGTGTTCGACGGTACCGATACCGGCTTGCGCTTCAAGACCCGCCGCAATCGAGGTGGCGGAGGTGAAAATCTCCATTACGAGCGGTTGCGCATGCTGTCGTGTCGCCAGCCTTTTGTGTGGGACATGCTCGGCAGCCGCACCTATGTGGGCGATTTGGCTGTGCGTATGCCGGCCCGCGACATTACACCTCTGACACCGTTTTACCGCTGCATTACGGCCCGCGACATTATTATCGAGGGGAGCGAGCAGTTGCTCAAAGCCGTCGGCATACCCGAGTCGCCCGTTGCACAGGTGCTGCTGGAACGCATCGATGCCGACAGCCGGCAACTGATGTCGCTGCAAGATGTCGACGGATTGACCCTCCGTGATATGACACTGCGCTGTGGCGACTCGCGGCTTACAACCCTCGACGCGCGGGGGCTGACCTTTGAAAATGTCTGTTTCTCCCTGCCCGGAGCCGCCGTAGCCACACAGGCCGAAGGCCCTCTTTCGGAGATGCCTGCTTTTATCGATTGCCGTTTTCTCCCGGCCGAACACGAATGTCGTCCATGAAAAATTTTGCAGCCATAGATTTTGAGACCGCCAACAACCGGCGCACCAGCGTTTGCAGCGTGGGTGTCGTTGTCGTGCGCGACGGAGTGATAACCGATACCGTGTACCGGCTCATACATCCTGTACCCAACTACTATCTGTCGTTTACGACGGCCATTCACGGCCTTACGGCGGCCGATACCGACGGGGCCGACATCTTTCCCGTCGTGTGGGGCGAGATAGTCCCGCTCATCGAAGGTCTGCCGCTGGTGGCTCACAACAGCCCTTTCGACGAGGGGTGTCTGCGGGCCGTGCATGACTATTATGGTATGCCCTATCCCGGCTATCGCTTCTTCTGTACTTGCCGGGCATCGCGCCGCCTCTTCGGTAAGGAGTTGCCCGACCATCGGCTGCATACCGTCGCTGCCCGCTGTGGATACGACCTGACACGCCACCACCATGCTCTGGCCGATGCCGAAGCCTGTGCTGCCATAGCCATGCAGATTCTCGGCGACGAGGAGTAGACCGCCTCTGCACCGGCCGTGTCGGGAAGCGAATGTCCGCTCCGGTCGGCGGGAAAATTTTCGTCGTCGCATACTGAAACGTAAGAAACTCCGTTTAGATACATAGCATATTGTTTTTTAATGACCCGAATACCGGTATGAACCTGCGTCGTCTTTGTCTGTTGTCGCTCCTGCTCCTCTCTCTTGTTGCGCAGGCGCAGCGCCGTGTCGAACTCTCCGGCCGGGTTATCGATGCCGAAGGTGCGCCAATGGACCTCGTTACGGTGGCCGTACCTGCCGCTTCGGCCGGGACATTTACCAATGAGAAGGGAGAGTACACGTTGCGGTTTACCGCGGCCGACACGGTCGAGGTGATATTCTCCTATATCGGTTATCACCGGGTGAGTCGCAAACTGGTCGACCCGGAGGGGAAGGTCTCGCTCACGGTGCGCATGTACAACAACGACCGCACGCTCAACGAGGTGCAGATACGGGAGTATCGCCGGCAGATGACGACCTTGCAGAAAATCGACCCCGAAGACTGGAAGTTGATGCCCGATGCCTCGGGCGGTTCTATCGAGGCCCTGCTGGCCACGATGCCCGGTGTACATTCCAACAACGAGCTGAGTTCGCAATATTCGGTGAGAGGAGGTAACTTCGACGAAAACATCGTCTATGTCAACGGTATAGAGATTTATCGCCCGCAGCTCATATGCACCGGTCAGCAGGAGGGGTTGAGTTTTATCAATCCCGACATGGTGGGGGCGGTGGCATTCTCATCGGGCGGGTATCCGGTGGAGTATGGCGACAAGATGTCGTCGGTACTCGATATAACCTACAAGAAACCCGAGGCCTTTGAAGGTTCCGTGTCGGGCAGTTTCCTGGGGGCGAGTGCGTCGGTGGGGCATAACACGGGCCGATTCTCCCAGTTGCACGGATTCCGTTTCAAGACCAATTCGACCCTTCTCAGTACGCTCGATACCGAGGGCGAGTACAAACCCCGCTTCTTCGACTACCAGACCTATCTTACCTACAAGATAAATTCCCGTTGGGACGTTGCCCTGCTGGGAAACATATCAAGCAACAACTACCAGTTTATCCCCCAGTCGCGGAGTACCCGTTACGGCAGCATCTCTTCGGCGGCGCAGTTTACCGTCTATTTCGACGGTAAGGAGCAGGACATATTCCAGACCTATTTCGGTGCCGTTACCCTCAACTATCGCCCTTCGGCGTTTACGACCCTGTCGCTGCTGGCTTCGGCCTTTACCACGCGCGAAGAGGTTACCTACGACATCTCGGGCGAATATTGGCTCGACGAGCTCGACCTGGCCAACGGTGTGGAGACGACCGAGAGTGCCGGTACGCTGGGATACGGCTCTTATCACGAACATGCGCGCAACCGGTTGAATGCCAATGTGTATGCTCTGTCGCTCAAAGGCGATACCCGTTGGGGTCGGCATACCGTGCGGTATGGCGCCACCTACCAGCGTGAGCGCATACACGACCGTATGCGGGAGTGGGAGTCGCGCGACTCGTCGGGTTACACGTTGCCCCATACGGGCGAAGGCATATCGCTCATATCGAGTTTGCGCTCGACACAGGATATCGAGAGCAACCGTCTGTCGGCCTATGTGCAGGAGACTTATACGCTCGAACACCGCTCGGGTATATACAACTTTACCGGCGGGGTGCGTCTCTCTTATTGGGATTACAACAACGAGTGCATCGTCTCGCCCCGTGTATCGGTAGGTTACAACCCCTCCTTCAATCAGCGGCTCACTTTCCGTTTTGCCACGGGTGTCTATTATCAGGCCCCATTTTACAAGGAGTTTCGCGATACGGTGCAGGACAGTCGCGGAAACTGGGCGGTACGCCTCAACGACCGCATCAGGTCTCAACGTTCGATACATGTGATATTGGGCAGCGATTTCACCTTTCGGGCTCTCGATCGCCCCTTCAAGCTCACCGGTGAGGTCTACTACAAAAAACTCGACCGGCTCATTTCCTATGAAGTCGACAACGTGCGGGTGTGGTACAGCGGCCAGAACAACTCCGAGGGTTACATTGCCGGTCTCGACTTGAAGCTCTTCGGTGAGTTTGTGCCCGGAGTCGATTCGTGGCTCACCTTCTCGCTGATGTCTGCCAAGGAGAAGACTGCATCGGGGTATGTGCCCTTGCCTACCGAGCAGCGGTACAGTGTGGGACTCTTTTTCCAGGACTATGTGCCCCGCTTTCCCAAGTACCGTTTTTCGCTCAAAGCCATTTGGTCCGACGGTCTGCCGATGGCCGCTCCCCGTAAGGGCCGGGCCGAGGGTTATTTCCGCACCCCGCCCTACCGGCGTGTCGACATCGGTCTCTCCCGCCGTTTGGCAGGTGGCGAAGACCGCATCATGCAGAAACCCTTTTTCCGGGCATTCAAGAGTATATGGATAGGACTTGATGTGTTCAACCTGCTCGACTTCGGCAATGTCAATTCCTATTACTGGGTTACCGACATATACAACAACCAAAACGCCGTGCCCAATTATCTCACCGGCAGGCAGTTCAATCTGAGACTCTCTTTCGATTTCTGACAGCGGGCGATACCGGAGCGACGAAGGCTCCGTCGCTGCGTATGCTGTGGCAGGCTATGCGCAGTCGCCGGCACTCCTCTTCGAGCGATTTCCGCTGGAAGTAGGGAAGATTGTGCGCGAGAATGACCTGGCGTATGTCGAATATCTGTCTCACCGGGTCGATTTTTCCCCGGAATCCCGGCACGACGATGGCGTAGTCGATGCTCATGCGCCGGGGTGAGGTCGTGCCTTTCCATCGGTCGTCGCCAAGCACAAGAAAGCGACTGTCGCCAAAGACCATGTAGGGCAGGGCTATGGCAAGGTGGCCGTAGGTCGTGGAGTCGGCAACGAACGTGTATTCACCGACCCCGTTTTTTATCCAGAAACGGCCGGCCTCCTTTTCGATGGTGCGTGTGGGGAGCGTGTCGAGCGGCAGCAGCATGTTACGGCCGTTGTCGATAAAATTGAGCGTGGTGGTACCGCCGCTTTCCTGATAGATGGCCCACAAGTTGCGGAGAGGAGCGGGGCCACCCCAGGTATCGGCCAAAAGAAAAATCAGGGCCGTGCCCAGCAGAACGACGACGCCCCGTGCCTGGCGCGAAAGCAAAACCGCCCCGCCGCCGAAGATGAGAATAAAGCAGAGAACCAGTTCGGCCGGCTCAATCCATATACCCTGTATCGAACTCCATGCATATCCGTCGACCAGGCGTGAGAGGGCATCGAGCCCTTCGGCCATACGGTTTACGCAGCCGGCGAGGAACCCGCTCTGTACCCCGGTTGTCGCAAGGAGCAGCCACAGAAAGCCGCTGCCGAGCAGTATGGGCAGTAACGGTACGACGATGAGGTTGGTGAGTAGGCCGGTAAGCGGCAGTAGGTGGAAGTAGTAGATGACCAGTGGCAGGGTGCCCACTTGCGCAGCAGCCGAGACGGCCAGCAGCGAGGCGATGCGGCGCGACAGCCGGCCGGTATGAGGCAGCCATTCGAAGAGAGGCCGATAAAACAGCAGTATGGAGAAGACCGACAGAAAACTCAGCTGGAATCCTACCTGGAAAAGGGTGTGGGGGTCGTGGAGCAGCATGAGAAAAGCGGCGACAAACAGGCTGTTCATGGGGCGGGCCTTGCGCCCGATGACGATACCGGCCAGCACGACCGATGCCATGACACAGGCTCTGACGACCGAGGGCGACAGTCCGGTGAGAAATGCGTATGCCCAAAGCAGTGCCATGATGACGACGGCGCGCAGCCGACGCAGGTGCAGCCACGACAGCGGAGCCAGCAAGGCTGCCGCTAGTGCCCACACGATACCCAGATGCAGACCGCTTACGGCCAGCACGTGCGACAGTCCGGCTACGGAGAATGCCTCCCGTTGTTCCTCGTCGATTTCGCCGGTATATCCCAGCAGCAAGGCTTTCAGTATGCTGCGGGCAGCGGGGGAGAAGCCTCCGCTGTCGATGCGTGCCAGAGCGTCGTCTCGGAGTTGCATGGCCCTTTGCGACAGAGTCGGGCTTTCGTCCCGGTCAATACGTCGCCACCCTCCCTCGGCCAGATATTGGGTGTAAAGGTATCCCCGGTGGCGCATCAGGGAGGCATAGTCAAACGCTTCGGGGTTCTGCTTGTTGGCGATGGGCGCAATGCGGGGGCGGAAAAGCAGGAGATCGCCTGCCTGCGGGTATCCGTCGAGGCTGTCGCGTTCGATACGCAGCAGCACGGCAATGTCGGCGGCCGTGAGTTGACGGTCGGTCTCGACCCTGGCGATGATGGTGCTTCGGCAACTGATGCTCTGGCCGCTGTCGGGGTCGGTCTCGTCGATGCGTGCCACGGCGTAGGGGCAGTTGTTAAGTGAAATATCGGGTATCTCCTGCCGGTTGCTTACTTGCCAGGTCCAGGCACCGGCGGTGAGAAACAGGGCATAGCAGGCGATGGCAAAGTAGGAGCGGTCGCGGAAACGGGTGTCGATGCGATGCAGTGAGCCGATGTGCCGTATGGCAAAGAAGAGGCCGATGACCAGCGGCACTCCGATAAACATCGCCGGCAAAAACTCTTGCAGGGCAATGCCGGCCGCAAAGGGTACGGTCAGTCGGGCGAATGGAGCTTCATCGAGCAACTGTCGTTTCATGGTACAAACGGATGTCGGACGAACCTCTGTGGGGGAGGCGCTGTCCGGTGGTGCGATTTATCGCCGGGAAAGTGAGCGAACTCTGTGGTACCGCTTTTCGGCGGAAGCCGTTTTACAGCTCTTTCAGTCGGGCAATGGTCTCTTCTGGATTATCGACCGAGAATACGCTGTTTCCGCACACCAGAATGTCGGCCCCGGCACCGACGACGAGAGGCGCCGTTTCGAGGTTGATGCCGCCGTCGACCTCGATGAGGGCGGTGGCGTTTTTACGGAGAATCATCTCTTTGAGACGGGCTATCTTCTCGGTTGTCTGGGGTATGAACCGCTGGCCGCCGAATCCCGGATTTACCGACATGAGCAGTATCATGTCGGCATCGGTAATGATGTCTTCGAGCAGTACTACCGGCGTATGCGGGTTGAGTGTGATGCCGGCTTTCATGCCGGCTTTTTTTATCTCTTGCAGGGTGCGGTGCAGGTGCAGGCAGGCCTCATAGTGTACATTTACCATGTAGACGCCGAGGTCTTGCAGGCGGGAAATGAACTTCTCGGGTTGGGTAATCATGAGATGCACGTCGAGCGGCTTGCGGGTAAGCGGGGCGATGGCCTCAATCACGGGGAAGCCGAAAGAGATGTTCGGCACGAACACTCCGTCCATAATATCGAGGTGTAGCCAGTCGGCCTTGCTGCGATTGATCATGTCGATGTCGGCTTGCAGGTTGGCAAAGTTGGCCGACAGCAGAGAGGGGGCGATAAGAGGTTTCATGACAGGTGCATCTTTGTAGTAACACAAAGATACACCATAGAGTCGGATTTACGAAAAAGATTGTGCGAAAAAATCAGTTCAGGGCATAATGAGCCATCGAGCCGGCCGGTGGCGGAGTGGGTGAGTAGGTACGTGCCGCCATTCTCAGAAGCATGAGTGTGGCGTTGCTCGGGCCACGCGGTGTCGTCTTCTTGTCGTATCCGGTCGAAGAGGGAGTAGTTGTTTTTTTCATAGGCGGTACGTTTTTTCGTTACTGTTATCAAAACGTATACGCCTGCCGGTTTAGTATGTTTCGGTCCTCTTTTTTAGAAAGAAAGTTGTATCTGATGGTCTTCGGCCATTTTTCTGATGTTGAGCAGTGCATAGCGCATACGCCCCAGAGCCGTGTTGATGCTCACCTGTGTGGCGTCGGCTATCTCTTTGAAGCTCATGTTTTTGTAGTATCGCATGATAAGCACTTCGCGCTGGTTTTCGGGCAGGGCGGCTACCAGTCGGCGTATGTCGGCGTGTATCTGGCGGGTGATGATGGAGTCTTCTATGGTACCTTCGCTCAGTTCCTTGCGGTTGAAGATGTCTTTCTCTTCACTGTCGTCGTTCGATACCAGATTCTCGTTCCGCTCCTGGCGGTAGTGGTCGATAATGAGGTTGTGGGCAATGCGGGTTACCCACGACGAAAATTTGCCCGCCTCGACATAGCGGCCCTGCTTGATGGTTGTTATTACCTTGACAAAGGTCTCCTGGAAGATATCTTCGGTGAGATCATTGTCTTTGACGGTGTAGAATATGTAAGAGTAGATACGATTTTTGTATCGTGTCAGCAAGATGTCGAATGCTTGGTTGTTACCCTCTGAATACAATACTACCAACTCTTCATCGGATAGTTTTGACAAATACTTCATTACGGCTAAAAAATATGGTTTCAGCGTAGTATTTTCTCGATAGGCATTCCGGTTTTAATGACGATACAATTTTATTTTTACCCTGCAAACTTAGAGAATCGTTTTCAGAAAAACAAACTTTTGTGTCATTTTTTTGTTTTTCTACCTTTTTGAAGCGGTACGAAACTCCTTCATTACGAGCGTCAAATGTGGCATGAGATGGAGTGAGGGTTCTTTCTCTTCCCAAAAATGGGGAGCCATGTAGTCAATGTCGAAGAAATAATCGTATCTTTGCTTATCTTAAAAATTCAAACTAAAAACAACGCTTATATGAAACCGACACTTTTTGTTCTGGCCGCCGGCATGGGCAGCCGTTATGGCGGGCTCAAACAGCTTGACGGGCTGGGTCCTAATGGCGAAACCATCATGGACTATTCGATTTACGATGCTATCCGGGGTGGATTCGGCAAGGTCGTTTTTGTCATACGTCATCTGTTCGAAGATGATTTCCGGGAAAAAATCATCAAGAAATATGCTCACGTCATACCCGTAGAGCTTGTCTTTCAGGAGCTTGACTATCTTCCGGCCGGCTTTACCGTGCCCGAAGGCCGGGTGAAACCCTGGGGTACCAATCACGCCGTACTCATGGGTAAAGATGTTATCAAGGAACCTTTTGCCGTGATAAATGCCGACGACTTCTACGGCCGCGACAGTTTTGCCGTCATTGCCGATTATCTCAAAAACCTCGACGGCAAGCACGACGACTACTGCATGGTGGGTTATCGGGTAGGCAATACCCTCTCCGAGAGTGGTTCGGTTTCGCGAGGTATATGTGAGACCGATTCGGAAGGCTTCCTTACTTCGGTGGTAGAGCGCACCCAGATAGAGCGACGCGATGGACAGGTCATGTACAAAGACGGTGAAATTTGGGTGTCAGTCGACGAGAATACGCCTGTCTCGATGAATATGTGGGGATTCACGCCCGACTATTTCCGTCATTCCGAAGACTATTTTATCGGTTTCCTCCGCGAGAATGCCGGTAACATCAAGGCCGAATACTTCATTCCGCTTATGGTCAATTACCTTATTACAAATAAGATATCGACCGTTAAGGTGCTTGATACGACGGCTAAATGGTTCGGCGTCACCTATGCCGAAGACCGTCCCTCGGTAGTGGCCCAGATACGTGCGCTCATCGATGCCGGCGAATACCCCGAAAAACTTTTCTGACGCTCCTCCCGTTGCGATAGCCTTAAAGAGGCCGCTTCCACAAATTATGGAAGCGGTCTCTTTTTTATATAAAAATAAAATATCAATACCTTATTTTCCATAAAAATTGTATTTTTGCGAAGCAGGATTTTTTTCCGAGTTATATGATTAAGAGAATAGTCGTTTGTTTATTCATAGTACTCTGTGTCGTATCGGAAATCTCGGCACAGAGCATATCGGAGATAAAGGCGAACAACGCTTATCTTTGGGGCGAAGGCAGGGGGGTAACCCTTACCGAAGCCGACCGTGCGGCGTTGGACGACCTGATTACTCAGATTTCTGTAACCGTAGAAAGCCGGTACAGTAAGGTCGACGAGAACGTTGTAGATAAAGAGGGGGTAAGTACGCAGAGTTCGTTCAAGGCCGTATTGCAGACCTATTCCAACGCTACATTGCAGAATACCGAACGTTTTGTTATCAGTAACGAGCCCGATGCGCATGTGTTCCGTTTTGTGAAAAAAAACGATGTCGACCGCATCTTTGCCTCGCGCCGTACCAAGGTCGAGGATATGGTATCTTTTGCCTTGCGGGCCCGAAACGACGGCAAGATTGATGAAGCCTTACGGAATCTTTATTGGGCCTATTGCCTACTGAAAAGCCTGCCCTCTTCCTCTGAAATAACCTACGACAATCAAGGGCAGTCGTGTCTGTTGATAACCTGGATACCTGAACAGATCAGACAGATTTTTTCGTCGATAGAGATTACCCGTCAGCCGATGCCCGACGGAGAGACCGAGAATATGGCTCTGCTGAATATTACCTGCGACGGAAAACCGGTGAGCAGTTTCGACTACACCTATTTCGACGGCCGCAATTGGAGCAACATTTACAGCGCCAAAGACGGGTTGGGGGTGATAGAGTTGTTGCCCGGCATGGCGACCGACAATATACAGATACGCTGTGAATATGAATTTGCCGGAGAGGCGCATATCGACAAGGAGATAGAGAGCGTCGTCAAGGTCATGAAGGGAACGGCGTTCAGAGATGCCTACATCTGGGTGCATCGCACAGCCGAGCCGCAGATGGCCACAGCCACTTGCACCCCTTCGGCTACATCTGCGGTTGCCGAGTCGGCCCCGGAAGTTGCCGATGCGGGCGAGATCAGTTGTCTCGAAGGTGAGGCCGCCGAGTATTACGAAGTGCGAATCGGCCGTATATTGGATGCCGTGCAGAGCAAGAGTTACGACACGGTGAGGCCTCTCTTTACCGAGCAGGGTTGGGATATGTTTGAGCGCCTGCTTGCCTATGGCCGTGCCCGTCTGTTGGATACCTCTTCTCTGAGTTTTATCGAGGCCGATGGCAAGGTTATCTGCCGGAGTGTACCGATGAGTTTCTCTTTTGCAAATAACAACCGCAAATTTGTTGAAGATATCGTCTTCACGTTTGACGAAGAGAAAAAGGTCGAGAGTCTCGCTTTCGGTTTGGGGCAGGAGGCCATGGAAGATATTCTGTACCACTCGGTATGGGCCGAAAAGTCCCGCATATTCCTCATGAGTTTTCTTGAAAACTACAAGACGGCCTACGCTTTGAAACGGCTCGATTACATTCGCGACATCTTCGACGATAATGCCGTCATCATTACCGGTGCGGTAACCCGGCGCATTACGGGCGATGTGGAGTTGAACAGCTATCGCACCAACCAGTATGTCCGGTACAACCGGCAGACCAAGGATCAGTATCTCCGCAACCTGGCCCGCTGTTTC
The DNA here is from genome assembly GCA_944325415.1 of uncultured Bacteroidales bacterium. Taxonomy (GTDB): domain Bacteria; phylum Bacteroidota; class Bacteroidia; order Bacteroidales; family UBA11471; genus Caccoplasma. Next base: position 11,637 of record CALUZW010000011.1, read on the forward strand.
GACAGCAACGAGTTTATCAACATACGCTTCGGCAACAACGATGTGGTGAAGGCCGGAGCCGGTGGTGAGCTTTATGGTATACAGATAAAGCAGGACTATTACAGTACCAATTATGGCGACCAGGGCTACCTCTTCCTGATGGTCGATCTCAACGACCCTGACAGACCTGTCATCAAGGTGCGTACCTGGCAACCCGAGAAAGACCCCAATTTCGGCCTTTACGATATAGGAATGTTTTGATAGAGAAATAAACCCCATCTATTCATTAAAAGTTGTGCCCGACACAATTCAGGGCAGTAGATTATGAGACGAATTTTTATGATGGCATTGGTTATCGCAGCTGTGGGCTTGGTATCAAGTTGCGGCAGTTCCAAGACAGCACAGTCTGAGGTATATGAAACCCCTTGCTCGGGTCCCGGATTCCGCACCGAAGCATCACATTTCAGAGCATCGGCATCGGCCATTGCCGGTAACGAAGATGTAGCCCGCAAGCAGGCTACGGCATCGGCCCGTCAGGAGTTGGCAACAATTATCAACACGACCATCAAGGCCGTGGCCGACAATTATGCCAAAAATTATGTCAAAGGCGAAGAAGCTGAGAGTACCCAACGTTATGAAGACCTGGGCCGCACTGTTGTAAACCAACGCCTCACCGGCTCGCACACGATATGCGAGAAATATCGCAAAAATGCCAACGGCACCTACACCTGCTATGTGTGCGTGGAGTTGGCTTCCGAAGATGTGCTGGCAGCCTTGAATAGCTCGATAAGCGATGACTCGAAACTTCGCATCGACTATGACTACGAAAAGTTCAAGAAAGTATTCGAAGAAGAGATGGCCAAAATGCAATAATCGCATAGCCCCCTGTAACAGGGGAGAGGTATCGTGAAAGATACCTCTCCTTTCCTCTTGTATCGATGAGAAAACACATCTTTGCCATCTGTCTTGCGTGGACCGGCTGCATTGCCGTCTTCTCGCAGAATCTTGCCGCCGAGATGCAATGGCGAGTGCAAGGTGTCGATACCTTGCCGGCTTGGGTGTTGTCGACGGTCGGTTGTAATGACGAGTTGGGCGTTTCCGAACCGGGCCTGAGCCGGGGCGAAGCCCGCAGTCAGGCCATCGCCCGGGCAGCCTTGTGCCATCTTCTGCATGGCGGTTGTGTGGCACAGTGCGTCGAAGAGATTTTTTCTAACAGCGAGGCTGGCAGCCAGACAGTGACCACCGACATTCGGCGCATGATGAATGTGGTTGTCGATTATCCCTTCGACTATCAGATACGTGCCGAACATGTCTCGCCTTTCGGCGAATTTTTTTGCCGGGTGGCTATATATCCGAGACCCGACGGGCAATGCCGCATTCGGGGCAATATGGAACTGTTCTACACCTATCGGTTTGAGAAGACCGACGATTGGGCCGGATATTATCAGACCGAGTTGCACGTCGACGGGCTTGACAGCGTGATGTTTCTGCGCGAAGAGATACACCGCCTGCAACAGCAGTCCGACTATCGGTCGTGGTGCAACGGCCGTCCGATAGATAAGGGAAAAATCTATTGCACCTATGCCGACGGGGGCGATACGATCGCCTTTGAACCTCGACCCATGCGTCGGCTTGTCAAAGGTTTCTGGCAAGCTTATATACTGCCACACCTCGATGCTCTTTTCTACGAAGAGGAGGGCGAGACAACGATAAAGTCGTTGATGGAGAACTACCGGGGAGCAATGAAAAACATGGGCCGGAGTATCTCCATAGAGCTGCCGCTTGCCGTCGATACGGAGTCGGGCGGTATAGCCGATAACTATCTGCATATACGGTGCCGTCTGCGCGAAAGCATACCGGCCCATAAAAATATCTCCGAAAAGAGTCGCGATTCCTTTTCGGAACCAAACCAGTAAAAGAAATGAATTCACGTCGAAGATTTTGCCTAAACATACTTGTATTCTCTCTGTTGTTCGGTTTCGTGTGGACCGATTTGTCGGCACAGAACATCTCGGTCAAGGATTTCCGCCTGCTCGAAACCGACCTGACCGCCAATACGGTCGGCACCATGAAGCGTGACCAGAACAATGAGGTGGCTGCTCTGATAAAAATTGTAACCACCGAGACCGGCTTTGTATTCGATGGTGGTATGCTGGGTACCGTGGCTACCGTGCAAAAGACGGGTGAGATATGGCTTTATGTGCCACAGAAAGCCCGCAAGATTACCATCTCGCATCAGCAGCTGGGCATGTTGCGCGACTATTACTATCCTTGTACCATCGAGGCAGGCCGCACCTATGAAATGATTTTGGCTACGGGAAAGGTTACGACCATCGTGCAGGAAGATGCCGGCGGACAGTATGTGGCAATGACGCTCACTCCGGCCAATGCCGAGGTATACATCGACGACATACTCACCGAAGTCTCCGGCGGCACCGTATCGAAACTGTTGAAATATGGAAAACACACCTATCGCATAACCGCCCCTCTTTACGAGACCGAGGTCGGACAGTTTGACATCTCTTCGCATGGCCGCACCGACCTGAAAATTGCCCTGCGTCCTGCTTACGGGCAGTTGCAGCTGACCTCTACACCCCCGGGAGCCGAAGTCTATATCGACGACGATTACAAACCTGCCGGAACAACCCCCTTTACGACCGAACGTCTGCCCAAGGGGAAACACAAGCTGCAATTCAGATTGTCCTCATATAAACCGTTGAAACAGACGGTCGATGTTGCCGGCGATGCTTCGGTGCAGACCATCTCGGCCACCTTGGAACCCAACTTTGCCGAGGTTTCGATACAGGCCCCCGGTAATGCCGACATATATATCAATCAGGAATTGAAAGGTTCTGGCCGTTGGAGCGGCCGTCTCAATACAGGTCTCTACACGGTCGAGGCGCGTAAGGAGTCGCATTACCCTACCCGGAAGACGGTCGACATCAGAGCGGGCGAAACAACCGAAATCTTGCTGGAAGCACCCGTGCCCCGTTATGGCTCTATAAACATCAATACTACCCCTATTGGGGCAAAAGCCTATATCGACGGTGAGTTGCTGGGAGAGACCCCGAACATATTCCGGAATATACTGGTGGGTACTCGCACGCTTAGGGTGGAGAAGAACGGCTATGTGGCCGAGACGCGAACCGTAACCATAGAGGAGGGGAAGGTAACTCCTCTTGACCTGACCTTGCAGAACGGCGGTTCGGTAACCATTCATAGTCAGGTTCCCGGTACTGAGGTCTTTGTTGACGGAACTCATGTGGGGAATGCACCTTGTATCTATACGGCCGCAGCCGGTCGTTATACCGTGACGGCGCGGGCTCGCGGATACAGAGATGCGACACGTTCGGTGGTGATTGTGGCGGGACAGTCCAATACCGAGACAATATCGCCCGTGCCACTCACCGGAGCTGTGCAGATAACGGTTTATCCCTCATCGGCCAATATTTATGTCGACGGTTCCTACATAGGTACCTCTTCGTGCCGTTTTGAAGGGACTGCCGGAACCCATACGGTAACCGTTAGTGCTTACGGATACAAGTCGAAAACCGAGGAGATAACCCTCAGGGCCGGCGAAGAGTCGTCGACAGCTGTCGTGTTGAAGGCCAAGCGCAAACGCCTCTCGGACTATTACAACTCGGAGGACCTCTTCTCGCTGGGTGGTGGCTGGGATATATTGTGGACCGATAAATGCAGCATGGGAGGATACCTTTCGTTCAAAATGGGGCAGGAGCAGTTTACCTGGCTCACGGCTGTCTTGAACATCGGTGGCTACAAAATGGGTAAGAATCGCGGAGGAAAGTTTGCCGCGATTATGGACGATGCCTATTCTGGTGCGGTCGAAAGTAATCCCGAAATAGACGAAATCGATTCTGAAAATTCATTGACGACCTATACGCAGATACCTATCTCTCTGGCATTGCGCTTGCGACTGGGCGGGGGCGACTGGGGAGCTTCCTATATAGGGGTGCAGGGCAGTTACAACTTTAATATGGGCGATAATGTCGACCTGAATGTTGTAAATCGCCGCAACTATTCAGTGGGGGCACAGTTCGGATTCTGTATAAAGCGGGTTATCGACATCGTTTTCTTCTATACCCACGATTTGAGTCCGGCCTACAACCAGCAGTATATATACGAGAATATGCCCGATTTTTACAATAGCTACGAGAGTCATATCAACAAGCGTTGGCGTTTCGGAACGGCTTTTGTCATATACATACCATTCTCCGATGCCCGGTAGTACGATATGAAACTCTTCCGGGAAAAAGGACTGAAAAAAATAAAATATGAAAAAGATCGTGCCGAAACAGATAATGCAGACAGTAATCTTGTTGTTCTTCCTCTCCGTTACTGCGGGTTGTGAAGAGAACTTCGACCCCGATACATGGAACGGGGTAATTGTGTCGGGCAATTACGAAGGGACGATGACGATTCTTATCGATGGGTATAATCTGGTTTCGGGACAGTCCGAGGAACTCTCTTCGATGCCGATTGCCTTCTCGGTTGCGCAGAACGGGACGGTGAAGATATCCATCAACTACGACACCTATTATACCTGCGATGGTGAAAGTTACGTGGTAAACATGCAGTCGACGATAAATGATATTGAGGCTGTGGTCGATAGTGGTAATGACAGACGGGTACTCTTGTCGGCAGAGAATCCGAGCGCCAGTTGTGTCATTACCGAGGAGATATGTGTCATCTCATCACTGTCGGGTTATGTCGATGCCGATGGAACGCTGCGGGTCGAGCTGTCGGGAATTACCAACAGCGACCGCACCGTAGAGAGTGTAGTTGATATTATCCTGTCGGCCGGTCGCGTGCAGGCATGAGATGGCTGTCCGACAGCGAAGGTGTGGTCAGCGGCGTTTCTTGAAAAAGTCGGTGAGTAGGCGGGCACACTCATCCTGCATGATGCCGTGTGTTACCTCGGTCTTGGGGTGCAGGGCGGCCGTTGCAAAGCGACGGTATCCCCGTTTCTCGTCGGCAGCCCCGAATACGAGCCGTCCCATTTGGGCCCAGCCTATGGCGCCGGCGCACATCACGCAGGGTTCGAGGGTAACGTAGAGGGTACATTCGGGCAGGTATTTGCCACCCAATACATCGGCTGCTGCCGTGATGGCTTGCATCTCGGCATGGGCCGTAACGTCGCGAAGTGTCTCGGTAAGGTTATGTGCGCGGGCTATAATGCGCTCTTTGTGTACGATGACGGCTCCTACGGGAATCTCTCCCCGCTCGCCGGCAGCCTGGGCTTCGGCAAGAGCCTGCTGCATATAGTATCGGTCGCGTTGTGCGGCCGGCGATTGTTCTCTCTCCACGTGGGTCAGTCTTTCAGATAATAGTCTATGGTTGTAACTACCCGCACCTCTTTGATGTAGGGGGTGCTCTCGTCGCGGTCGCTGATGACAAACTGCCCCTGGTTGGCTCTCCGTATCTTGCCCAGTTTGCTGTCGGAGTCTTTGGCAAATTTCTCGGCGGCGTTACGTGCCGCTATCGTAGCCTCTTCGATCATCGCGGGCTTGATGTCGTTGAGCCCCGTGAAGGAGTAGCGCGTCGTGTAGCGGTAATCGTCGCCGGTGATGGCTACCCCTTTTTTCAGCAGTTCGACCTGCCGGGCGATGAGTTGCCGCACCTTGTCGACCTGTCCCGACGAGACGGTGATGACCGAGGTTACGTTATAGCGGTAGTTTATCTCGTTGTTGTTGACGTAGCGTTCGGCGCGCATATCGATAATCTGGGGGGCGGCTATCGAAATTTCGCTGTCGCTTATGCCGTTTGCTCTCAGAAAGTCGCACACGATTTTGTTCTTTCGGTTTATCTCGTTGTAGATGGTTGTCATGTCGTTTCCTATCTCCTTGAACACCAATGGCCATATCACACGGTCGGCATTGACTTCGCGTTCGGCAAGGCCTTTGACGGTAACGATGCGGTCTCGGTCTTTGACCGTAATGATGCTGCGGCTGAGAATAGCTCCCATGATAATGAGTCCGATACCGATGCAGAGTCCCGATAAAGCTTTGTTGAAAGTTTTCATGTTGAAATCGTTTTTGCGTTTGCTACAAATATACAATATTACATTTGATAAGGGGTTTTGGGTCTGATAATTTTTTGCGGTATGAACAAATTGATTATATTTGTTGGCTGGAAGAGACTCTTGTTCGATACACCATGGCACGACACAACGAAACCGGGAAGAGTGGCGAAGAGCGGGCGGCCGAGTATCTGCTGGCGCATGGATATGTCGTGCGAGACATCAATTGGCGCAACGGCAAATACGAACTCGACATTGTGGCTTACAAAGAAGGACTCCTGGTCGTAGTGGAGGTGAAGACCCGTTCGTCGCTCGAATACATGCGTCCCGAGGAGGCTGTTACGCCGGCCAAGTGCCGGCGCATTATCGATGCAGCCGATGCCTATGTGCGCTATTTCGATTTGCCTTTCGAGGTGCGTTTCGATGTGATTGCATTGGTGAAGAAGCCCGACGGAACCTATGATATCGACCATATCGAAGATGCCTTCTTCCCGACATTACGTTGAATGAATATGAATATAGAGACTCTGCGCGACTTTTGCCTCTCGTTGCCGGCGGCAACCGAATGTTTCCCGTTCGACGAGAATGTCCTGGTATTCAAGGTGGCCGGCAAGATGTTCCTTTTCACCGATTTGAGCTCGACGGCTACGCGAGCCAACGTGAAGTGCGATCCCGACCGCGCCCTTCTCCTGCGCGACCGCTACGACTATGTGCAGCCGGGCTATCATTGCAACAAGAAATACTGGAACACGGTCGATTACGGGCGGGCTCGCGACGAAGAGGTGAAAGCGTGGATATGCCACTCCTATCGCGAAGTGGTGCGGGGCTTGCCACGTCGCGACCAGCCGTTCTATATCGAAGCCCTGCAACGATTGTATCCATTATATGGAAAAGAAGATGACAGATGAACATTTGATATACCTGCCCGAGACCGACTCGACCAATGTAGAGATGCGCCGCTGTCTTGCCCACAATCCGGCATTGCCGCATGGAACGACCGTGTGGGTCGATTATCAGTCGGCCGGCCGAGGCCAGCAAGGTACCTGCTGGGAGAGTGAACGGGGTGCCAATCTCTTGTTTAGTACGCTGCTGCGTCCGCAGGCGATGCCGGCTTCGTGCTCTTTTGTACTCTCACAGTTGGTGTCGCTCTCGCTTGTCGAGGTACTCGGCGATTATCTGCCCGCTGTTACGGTGAAGTGGCCCAACGACATCTATTGCGGAGACAAGAAACTGGTAGGCATACTCATCGAAAACGACATGATGGGTGCCGATGTGTCGCTCTCCATTGCCGGAATCGGGGTAAACGTCAATCAGACGGTCTTCCGTTCGTCGGCCCCGAACCCCGTATCCATGGCTCAGGTGTTGGGTGCGCCGCTCGACCGACGCACGCTGCTCGACCGGCTGGTAGGGAAACTGGTGGCCAACATCGATGCCTACCGGCCCGGCGACGACGAGGCCGTCTCGGAGCGGTACCGCAAGATACTCTATCGGGGCAGCGGTTTTTATCCCTATTTCGATGTGCTGGCCCAGGAGTCTATCAGTGCCGAGGTCGTGGGTGTGGAGCCGTCGGGGCGTCTTACGTTGCGTACCGATAAGGGTGAGATACGCCATTTCATGTTTAAGGAAGTCTGCTATATGATATGAATATGAAAAGAATAAAAAACTGCATTGCCGGTTGTGTTGTGGCGATTTGTTGTACTGTTGCCGCTATGGCGATTGTCTCTTGTTCGAGCGAAGAAGAAATCGTGCAGGTGAAGTCGGAAAAATCGTATACCCTCGATGAGGGTGAGAACCAACTTGTTGTGGAGATACCCTGTCGCCGGACCTGGACGATTACCGGTGCGACCGACTGGTGTGTGCCGACGACCACAACCGGTATGGGAAAGACCTCTATCTCGGTGCAGGTAACATCGAATGGCGGTGAAGAGAACCGTACATGTACCATGCAGGCCGTCTCGGACGATACCCGGCATACCATAAAGATAACCCAGTATGGGGCCGAGGTTATCACCCTGCCGGTGGTGTTCCATGTTTTGTACACCGATCCGAGCGATTCGCTGCAATATATCGATGCCGGCCATTTTGCCGATTTGCTCAGTGTGGCCAACGACTGTTATGCCGGAGCCTTTGGCGGCGAGAACCTGCGGGTGAAACTGGTGCTGGCTACAGAAACACCGACGGGAGAGACACTGGCTATGCCCGGGGTGGAGTATGTGCAGCGCGAAGAGGCCGAGATGAATTGTGCTGAGTTCATGTACGACAATTCCGGCAAATACGTCAAACTGTTGTGGGATCCCAATCGCTACATCAATATCATGTGCTATCCTTTCTCGTCGGATCTCGACAATGAGAATGGTGTTGTGATGGGTATCTCGCATTTTCCCTATACCCATATCAATAACTATCTTCCTGGTTTGACAGCCATCTCATATTCCTATCTGAGTCTGGAAAACCTCTCCTATCCTTATTGCGTATCATTGAACAGCCGGTATATGTATGGTGAGGAGATGTACTATACCCTGCCTCATGAGTTGGGACACTATCTGGGCCTGTTCCACGTCTTCTCCGAGGACGACGACGAGACTATGTGCATCGACTCCGATTATTGCGACGACACTCCCAGTTACAATCGCGAAGACTATCTCCGTTACCTGACGTGGGCGTCGCAGAATCTTCCGTTCGAATCATTCCTTTCCGAAGCCTTTTTGCGTGAAGGGTGCAGTGGCGAGCAGTTCCGCTCGGTCAATGCTATGGATTACAACTACGGTGCGCAGAACCAGTTCACGGCCGACCAGCGTACCCGTGTGCGCCACGTCTTGCGGCACAGTCCTCTGCTGCCTACCGAACATAACGGCCATATACAGCGCACTACCTTACACGACGGGCCTCTCGACCTGCCTATCGTAACCATGAAATAGTATGTGTCGGGTCGAAGGGCACAGAGAGATTTTGCGCATAGCCTTGCCGGCCATCGTCTCCAATATCACGGTGCCGTTGCTGGGTCTTGTCGATGTGGCCATTGTGGGCCATCTCGGCGCGCCTGCCTATATCGGTGCGATAGCTGTGGGAGGCATGCTCTTCAATATTTTCTACTGGGTATTTGCCTTCTTGCGTATGGGAACAAGCGGCCTCACCTCGCAGGCCTACGGTCGGCACGACCTCGACGAGGTAACCCGTCTGCTGGTCAGGGCTTTCGGGGTGGGCGCGATGGTGGCTCTGTTGCTCATTGCTCTGCAATATCCGTTGTGTCGGACGGCCTTTCTTTTTATCGAGGCTACACCCGAGGTGGAACGTCTGGCCTCACTCTATTTCCGCATCTGTATTTGGGGTGCCCCCGCTGTGTTGGGCCTCTATGCCTTCTCGGGCTGGTTCATCGGCATGCAGAATGCCCGCTTTCCCATGTGGATAGCCATCACGCAGAATGTGGTCAATATCGTGGCCAGCCTGTTGCTGGTCTATGTCGCCGGGTTGAAGGTCGAGGGGGTAGCGCTGGGTACGCTCATAGCCCAGTATGCCGGGCTCTTTATGGCAATAATTCTGTGGCGGCGGTTCTATAAGCCGTTGCGTCGTCGGCTTGACTGCCGTGCCTCGCTGGGAAACAGGGCGGCCATGGCCGCCTTCTTCAAGGTGAACCGCGACATCTTCTTCCGCACCCTCTGCCTTGTGGCTGTTACCCTCTACTTTACCTCGGCCGGAGCGGCGCAGGGCGAGGTCGTTCTGGCTGTCAATACCCTGCTCATGCAGCTCTTTACCCTCTTTTCGTATGTGATGGACGGCTTTGCCTATGCCGGTGAAGCTCTGGCCGGGAAATATATCGGAGCCCGCAACGAAAAATTGCTGCATCGCACCGTGCGGCAGATTTTTGCCTGGGGAGGCAGTCTGGCTCTTCTCTTCATTCTCTTTTACGGCTTAGGAGGCGAGGCTTTTCTCTCGTTGCTCACCGACGACCGTTCGGTGATAGAGGCCGCCGGTGGCTATTTCTACTGGGCGCTGCTCATTCCCGTAGCCGGCTTTGCCGCCTTTATGTGGGACGGCATCTACATAGGAGCCACGGCCACACGGGGCATGCTGCTGTCGATGTTTGTCGCATCGCTGCTGTTTTTTATTATCTATCTGTCGGGGCGGGCTGATTATGGCAATCATGCCTTGTGGGCGGCCTTCATCGTTTATCTTTTCTCACGGGGTGCGGTGCAGACCTTCCTGGCCCCGAAGGTATTGCGCATGAACAGAGCGGGCCGGGCCTGAGTGTGCTGAACAAAAAAATCGCGTTGCTTGCACTCTTTTGTGATAGCTTTTATTACATTTGTAAAATATGGAATGTGGCCCGGTATGGTCGAGAATGGAAAAATGAGTTGTTCTCTTTGTTTGTCTCTCTACGCGCCTTTTCCTACATTTGCATGAAAAAGAATAAAAACCTATTGATATGGCATCACAGTATAAAAGAATCCTTCTCAAACTCAGTGGCGAGAGCCTCATGGGAAAGAAACAGTATGGTATAGACGAGACCCGCTTGCAGGAGTATGCAGCACAGATAAAGGAGATTGCCGACCTCGGCATCGAAATAGCCATCGTCATTGGCGGCGGAAATATCTTCCGCGGTCTGAGTGGTGCCTCTCGTGGCTTTGACCGCGTGAAGGGCGATCAGATGGGTATGCTGGCCACGGTCATCAACAGTCTGGCACTGAGTTCGGCTCTTGAATCCATCGGGCAGAAAGTGCGCGTCTACACCGCTACGCCCATGCACCCTATCGGCGAACATTACAGCCCGGCACGGGCCATCGACTCGTTGCAGCGCGGCGAGATTGCCATTATTTCGGGCGGCACGGGCAACCCCTTCTTCACCACCGATACGGCTTCGGCTCTGCGAGGCATTGAGGTAGGAGCCCAGGTGATGCTCAAAGGCACACGTGTCGACGGCATCTATACGGCCGATCCCGAGAAAGACCCCACTGCCACGAAGTTCGACAAAATCTCTTACGACGAAATCTACAACCGCGGGCTCAAAGTAATGGACCTCACCGCCACCACCCTCTGCAAGGAGAACCACCTGCCCATCATCGTTTTCGACATGGATACCGTGGGCAATCTCAAAAAGGTGATGACCGGCGAAAACATCGGTACCCTTGTATATTGATGTGGGGGCAGATGTTGTCAATTCGATAAAATCGTTTATCTTTGCTTTCGCGAAACATATAAAAACACCATACTATGAACGACGTTAAGACTTATATCCGTGACGCCGAGGAGAAGATGACCCTCAGTGTCGCATTCCTCGACGAGGCTCTGGCTACGATACGCGCCGGAAAAGCCAATCCCCGTATTCTCGACCAGATACGTGTCGAATACTACGGCAGCATGGTTGCCATCAGCAACGTGGCCACCGTATCTACCCCCGATGCCAAGACGATAACCATACAGCCGTGGGAGAAGCCCATGTTCAAGGAGATAGAGAAGGCGTTGCAGAATTCCGAGATAGGCATTACCCCCGAGAACAACGGAGAGGTCATCTTTCTGCGTATGCCGCCGCTTACCGAAGAGCGCCGCAAGGCCCTTGTAAAGCAGGCCAAGCAAGAGGCCGAAAATGCCAAGGTAAGTGTGCGTAACGCCCGTCGCGATGCCATCGACGGCCTGAAAAAAGCCATCAAGGAGGGTATGCCCGAAGATGTGGAGAAAGACGGCGAAAACGAGGTACAGAAAGTACACGACCGTTACATCAAGAAAATCGACGAGATATTTGCCGCCAAAGAAAAGGAGATACTCACCGTATAAAGATTATCGTTACAGTTGAAAACAGAGAGAGGACTCACTCCTTGCCGGGGGCGGCTCCTCTCTCTCTGTTAATATAGAACAAGATGCGACACGGCCTAGTCATAAAAAACACGGGAAGTTGGTATCAGGTGCGCACCGACGACGGCGCACTGGTAGAGTGTAAAATCAAGGGAAATTTCCGCTTGAAGGGAATTCGCAGCACCAACCCCGTTGCCGTGGGCGACCGGGTGAATATCGAAGAAAACCGCGAAGGCACCGCCTTTATTGTCTCTATCGACGACCGCGACAATTATATCATACGCCGGGCATCGAACCTCTCGAAAGAGTCGCATATCCTGGCGGCCAATGTCGACCAGGCCCTGCTCATCGTTACCGTCAACCACCCGCAGACCAATCTCATCTTTATCGACCGTTTTCTGGCTACGGCCGAGGCCTACCGTGTGCCCGTGAGGCTGGTATTCAACAAAATCGATCTCTATGACGATGACGACAAGGAGTTGTTGCAAGGTCTTGTCGACCTCTATACCTACATCGGGTACGACTGTTTGCCGGTATCGGCGGCAACGGGCGAGGGGGTAGACAGCCTGCGGGCACTGTTGCACGACAAGGTCTCCCTCTTTGCCGGAAACTCCGGCGTGGGAAAATCGTCGCTCATCAACCTCATTCTGCCGGGACTTCACTTGAAGACCGGAGCCATCTCGCAGTCGCACCACAAGGGTATGCACACCACGACATTCTCCGAGATGTTTCCCTTGCCTCAGGGCGGGTATATCATCGATACGCCCGGTGTCAAAGGTTTCGGAACCATCGATTTTGCGCCCGAAGAGGTGGCCCACTTCTTCCCCGAGATATTCAAGTTCTCGCACGACTGCCGCTTCGGCAACTGTACCCATCGCCACGAGCCGGGCTGTGCCGTGTTGAAGGCTCTCAAAGAGCATCGCATCAGTGCCTCGCGCTATGCCAGTTATTTAAGTATCATCGACGACAGCACCGAGGGTAAATATCGCTCGGGCTATTAACCATCGGACAAAATCATGAAACAATATCTCGACCTCCTGCAACGGGTCCTCGACGAAGGGGTGAAGAAGTCTGACCGCACCGGAACCGGCACCATCAGCGTGTTTGGTCATCAGATGCGGTTCAATCTCGAAGAGGGATTCCCTCTGCTCACCACCAAGAAGTTGCATCTCAAATCGATTATCTATGAGTTGCTTTGGTTTCTCAATGGCGATACCAATGTCAAGTATCTGCAAGAAAACGGCGTGCGCATCTGGAACGAGTGGGCCGATGCTAATGGCGACCTTGGCCATATCTACGGCTATCAGTGGCGTTCGTGGCCCGATTACAATGGCGGACATATCGACCAGATAACCGAGGCGGTGGAGACCATCAAGCACAATCCCGATTCGCGCCGCATCATTGTGAGTGCCTGGAATGTGGCCGACCTGGGGAACATGAACCTCCCTCCCTGCCACGCCTTCTTCCAGTTCTATGTGGCCGACGGCCGTCTCAGCCTGCAACTTTACCAGCGAAGTGCCGACATATTTCTGGGGGTACCGTTCAACATCGCATCGTATGCCCTGCTGTTGCAGATGATGGCGCAGGTTACGGGCCTCAAAGCCGGCGATTTTGTCCACACCTTGGGCGATGCCCACATCTATACCAATCATCTCGAACAGGTGCATCTGCAGCTCTCCCGCGAACCGCGGCCTTTGCCCCAGATGATATTGAATCCCGACGTCAAGTCGATTTTCGATTTCAAATACGAAGATTTCACCCTCACCGGCTACGACCCTCACCCGCATATCAAGGGGGTTGTCTCGGTATAATCTTTCTTTTATGAAGAATCTCTCTCTGATAGCTGCCGTGGCTGCCGATGGTGCCATCGGTAAGGATAACGACTTGTTGTGCCATTTGCCCAACGACCTGAAACATTTCAAGGCGCTGACGCTTGACCATACCGTCGTTATGGGGCGCCGCACCTTTGAGTCGCTCCCGGCCGGACCTCTGCCCCGGCGCAAGAATGTGGTACTCTCGTCGCACCCCGAGCGGTTGCCCGAGACGGTCGAGGCTTACGCATCGCTTCTTGAAGCCCTGGCTGCACAGCCCGATGAGGATGAGCTTTTTATCATCGGCGGAGCAACGCTTTACCGGGCTGCCATAGACGATGCAAGCCGCCTCTATATTACCGAGATACACCACAGTTTTCCCGATGCCGACACATTCTTCCCGGCCATAGACCCGGCCGTGTGGGAAGAGACGTCGCGGGAGGATTTTCCGGTCGACGACAGGCATACCTATCCCTATTCGTTTGTAACCTATCGGCGTCGCCGGTAGTGCCGTAGTGCTGCGGCAATGCGACGCCTCGGCTACCGTTTCATGGCATAAAGAAGGGCCGCTCACCTATGAGCGGCCCTTCTTGTATCTGCGTCTGAGACAGAAGTATTAGCGTTTGTTCTCGGCGTTGAATACTTTCAGCCCGTTTTTCAGGAATTCGAGATAGGCGGGAACATCTTCCTTGTAGGAGTAGGAGGGACCTACGGGTTCGCCCTTGGTGTCGAGCAGCACATAGAACGGCTGTGCGTTGGCGCCGAACTTATGGCGTTGCAGGTAGCTCCAACGGTCGCCTACGGTGTAGAGAGTACGGGTCTTGCCATACTCCTCGATTTTTATCGGTTCGGGAAGAGCCTCCTTGTCGTCGACCATGAGGGTGATGAGTACATAGTCGTTTTCGATGACATCTTTTACGGCGGGGTCGGTCCATACGGCAGCCTCCATTTTGCGGCAGTTTACACAGCCGTAGCCCGAGAAGTCTACAAGTACAGGTTTGTTCACTTTCTTGGCGTAGGCCATACCTTCATCATAATCCATGAATGCGGCGTGTACCTCGTCTTTGTAGAGATTGAAGTCCTGGGTCGACAACGGGGGAGCAAAGGCGCTGATGGCTTTCAGGGGAGCGCCCCACAGACCGGGAACCATATAGAGGGCAAATGCCAGTGAAATCATGGCCAGGAAGAGGCGGGGTACCGACACGTGTTGGGTCTCGCTGTCGTGAGAGAAGCGTATCTTGCCGAGCAGGTAGATGCCGAGCAGGGCAAAAATGATAATCCACAAGGCAACAAAAGCTTCACGGTCGAGAATGTGCCAGCCGTAGGCGAGGTCGGCAACCGAGAGGAATTTCAGGGCAAAGGCCAATTCGAGGAAGGCTAGTACCACCTTGACCGAGTTGAGCCAGCCACCCGAGCGCGGCAGCGATTGCAGCATCGAGGGGAAAATGGCAAACAGGGCAAAGGGAATGGCCAGAGCCAGAGCGAAGCCGAACATACCGATGGCCGGGCCGATGGCTACGCCCATCGAGGCAGCCTGTACCAGCAGGGTGCCGATGATGGGACCGGTGCAGGAGAACGATACCAGAGCCAGGGTGAAGGCCATGAAAAAGATACTCAACAGTCCGCTGGTCGAGTCGGCCTTGCTGTCGAGTTTCGTAGTCCACGAAGCGGGGAGAGTCAGTTCAAAAGCTCCGAAGAAGGAGATGGCAAATACCACCAGCAGGGCAAAGAACAAGATGTTGAAGACGGCGTTCGTTGCGAGGCTGTTGAGGGCGCTGGCGCCGAAGATGGCGGTGATGAGCAGACCCAGACCCACATAGATAATGATGATGGCCAGTCCGTATATGATGGCATCGCGTATCGAGCGGCTGCGGTTGTTGGAGCGTTTCAGGAAGAAGCTCACCGTCATAGGAATCATGGGCCATACGCAGGGCGTGAGCAGAGCAAGCAGTCCGCCTACGAAGCCCGAGAAGAAGAGAAACCACAGTGAGGTGTCGGCCGAGGTAGTTGTCTCGCCACGGGCTTGCAGCTTGTCGATGACGGGCGACCACAGGTCGGTGATTTCCGATTGGGGAGCCGGAGTAGTCTCGGCAGCAATCTCTTGGGCCGGTTGGGCTGCCGGCTCACTTTGGGTGGCGGCGGGTTGAGCAGCCGTCTTTACCGCGCTGCTATTTTTTTTTTCGGCAGGAGCAGTCTCCTTTTTTACCTCTTTTTTTACCTCCTTTTTAGGAGCAGCCTTTTGGGCGGCAGCAGCTACTTCGGCAGCCGAGAGTCCTTTCCCTGTGAATTCAAACTCTTCGTTGGTCGGGGGCAGACACGACTGGTCGTCGCAGCACATGTAGCGCAGGTATCCTTTTACGGAGAAGGTTTCGCCGGTGAGTTTGATGCGTTGAATAAAGGTTACCTCTTTTTCGTACCAGTTGAGTTCCATGCCGAACGTTTCGTCGTATTTGGTTATCAGGTTCGATGCCGAGGTTACGTTGCCTACCAGTTCAGCGCCTTCGACAGTAGTGAAGGTAAACGACGTGGGGGTAGGACCGTCTTCGGGAATATTTATTCCGTAAACGTGCCAATGGTCGTCGATGGAGGCGGTAAATTGCAACTCTTTTTCTGTCTTAGACACGTCGGTTACGGAAAATTTCCAATGAACCGGGTCTTGCATCTGCGCTTTTCCCAGACCGAAGGTCAGGAGTAGGCCGAGAAGGAAAATCAGTTTTTTCATTGCTTTTTATTAGGCTGTGGTTATTTCTTTCTGTTTTTTCTTTTTCATTAGAGAAAAAAGAAAGAATGTTTATTTTTTAAAATTTCACGCCAAAGGTAAGAATTATATTGTTATTTTTCGTTATCAGATGCGCTTTTTCCGAGCCAGAAATGTTTTTATCGGGAATTGCCGAGTAGGCCATGACCTCGTCGCTGGTGCGGCGGTGCAGGTAAGCCACGTCGATGTAGGCGTGTTTGAAGCGGTATCCTATGCCGCCCGAGTAGTTGTTTTTGGTGCGGCTCAGCGAGTAACTGGGCAGGGTGCCTGCTGTGGGTACATAACTGGTGTTGTCGAGCCATTCGTCCGAGACGGGCGATGATGTAAACGAGTATCCGACCCGAAGACTCAGTTGCGGGGTGACGCGGTATTCACCGCCGAGTCGTACCGTATGGGTGTTTTTCAGATAGTTGCGTATGTCGTCGTTGTCGTAGGCATAGGTCTGTTCATAACCGTTGTCGTCGCTCAGTTTCATGCGGGAGTAGGCCGTGTATTCGTAGTCGGCACTTACGATGGCTTTGTAGCCTATCTGGTAGGAGGTACCCACCATGAAGCGCAGGGGGGTGCGCAGCGAGAAGTGCTGGGTCGATACCGGGGTGTTGCTTTGTGAGCGAGCCTGGGTCTCTATCTGATTTTCGAGGTAGACGTAGTTGTTGATGATGTCGCCGTAGCCATTGCGGCGCACCGAGTAGTAGGTGGGGGTGTGTATGGCAGCACCGATGCGCCATGAGTTGGTTACATAGGCAATGAGGCCGGCCTTGAAGTTAACACCCGTTCCGTTCAGTGTCAATTCGTTGTAGAGAGAGTATCCCGATGAGGTGATGGGGTAAAGCGTCGATTCGATTTCGGTCTCGCCGGTTGTCTGGTAGAGATTCTCGCCATAATCCGAGACGAGCGTGTATTTAAGGTCGGTAATTCCGAGCCCGATGCCGAAGAATACACGGTCGGCCACATTTCCGCCGAAGTTGAAGGTGTATTCGTTGTTATAGCCGCTTTCCCGCACATCGAGGTATCCGTTGCCTGTGGTGCTTCCCTGCGAGAAGAGTCCGTAGTAGGTGTTGTTGGCTGCCGTTGCCGTGGGGGAGTAGGCCATGAGGAAATTGTCATAGGCAAGAATATCGAGCCATGGTGCGCCGTTGTCGTAGGCACCGTTTGCGGTGAGCAGATTGTTGGGATTCTCGTTGCACAACCCTGCGATGGCGTTGGTGAGCGAACCGTTGAGTGAGTTGTAGCTGACGCGATAGTTGCGGGCATAGTTTTTCCGGCTGTTGTAAGCTACGCCGAAGTTGATGTTCCGTAACATCGAACCTCGGAGGTTGAATGTGCCGACAAAGCCAAGGTTGTCGAAGTTGACCCGCGTCTTGCTGTTGCGGCTGTTCCCGGGCAGGTTGTCTACGCGTGTCGACTGCGGCGATATGGTCAGTGTCGTTACCACTTCGTTGGAGCGGTACACGCCTATACCGGCCGGATTTTGCGACAGGGTGCTGATGTCGCCGCCGAGTGAGGTGAAAGCGCCTCCCATGCTGACGAAGCGGGCCGAGCCGATAAAGTCGGTGTCGGTCAGTTTCAAGGCCTCGACGGCCGACTGGGCCGATGCCTGGGCTGCAAATCCTGCGGCCAGGAGCAGCAGCCCTGTTTTCTGGAATATCTTGTTCATGATAGTATGTTCTTAAATAGTTCCCTTGCTTTTATCTTTTGTTTACCGGCGACTACGGCTTCCGCCGCTGCTGCTACGGCTGCTGCCTACACTGCCCCGTGAGGTGTTGCTGCTTCCACTGCCGATGCTGCTTCCGCGAGAGGAACTGTTGTAGCTGGGCGTGTAGCTTTGGTTGTAGTTGCGTTGGGTCTCGATTTGCCGGGTCGAACTTTGCCGTTGTGACGACCGGGAGGTGTTACCCATTCTTACCCGCTGGTTTTGGGAGTTGATAATGACCCTGTTGTCGTTTGTACCTGTCGGTCTTGATACATTCTGGGTAGGCCGACGCGAACTCCAACCTCCGGGGCTGTATGAGGGTCTTGTCGTCGGGGTAGGACGGTAGTCGGGCCGGTGCGGTGGGCGATAGTGGGGGTAGTGGTGTGGATAGTAGTGATAGTGTGGATAGCTCCACCCCCATCCCCACCCGTAGGAGGGATAGCCCCAACCCCAATAGTAGGAGTGCCATCGCCATGACGGGCCCCAATAGCTGTACGGCGACCACATGTAGTCCCAGTACCAAGGGTTGGTCCAGGTGGGTGTTACATAGGCATAGGTCCCGTCGATATATACGTTCCAGTCCCAGGAGTTCAGGAAATAGATTTCGTTGTATGCCGGGTCGGTGATATGTATGGTAAACCGCGGGTTGTGAAATTTGCGGATGCGCTCGGCATATTCGAGGTCGCTTTGCGTGCCGTAGAATCCGTTCAGGTAATAGCCATCATCTTCGAGATACGACGTGTCGTCGGCCGATGATGATTTCTGGTCGGTATATCTGCGGTTGTAGGCGTCGACGTCGTCAACGTTGTTCGACGCTTGTACACCGATACTTTCCTCGGCATAGCGACGGTTGTAGGTGTCGACATCCCAAAGACTGTCGGGCACGAAAGTCTCGCCCGTGGTCTCTTGTTTGGGGGTCATGGCAGCGGCCTTTTCAACTTCTGCCTGTTTTTTTTCAGCTTCGATGCGTTCTTTCTCGGCCTGTTTTTCTCTCTGTTGTCTGATTTCTTCGCGTGTGCTGGGGCGTATGTACAGGTCGTCCCAGTATTGTGATACGGCCGTCTCGGGCCACCAGAGCGCTATGACCAAGATGATAGAAAATATGCCATATAGATTTTTCATAACGAGCCTCCTTCCTTTTTCAGATTAGGACGTTTATCTTTTGATACAGAATTACCGATAAAGTTTAATGTGTCAGGAAACAAAGATAGTTGTAAAGGACGAAAAATCTGATGATAAATAGTGAATAAAAACGAAAAACACCGGTATAAGCCGGCGTTTTTCGTTTTTTTAGGAATCGGAATGAGTGTCAGTTCCGCTTGCCCGGTTTCAGGTCTCTCGCGAAGATAATCAAGGTGATGCCCCAGTAGATGAAGACAAAGGCACACACATATACCATGACTACCGATGCCATAAAAGGAGCAAAGAAGAAAAACAGCGAAGCGGCCAGCAGCAGAATACCGTTGAGCAGATAGAGTTGCCGGCCTTTGTAGCCTTTTTCGAGCGTAACGGCTGCGATGATGTTTTTGATGGCCCGGTATAGCAGAATGAATGCGAAGAAGTAGGGCAGTACGATTTCGCTCAATACCAGATTCCCTACCAGTAGAAATCCGACGATGATGTCGAGAATACCGCCCGCTATCCACCAGCCCCAGCCCCGTTCGTGCCGGCCGGTGTCGCTCGAAATGATAAGTTCGAGAATTCCAAGTACAATTAAAGCCCAGCCCAGTAGCGACGATATGACCGAGAATCCGGTAAACGGTCGGGCTACCAGCCATATTCCGCAGGGAATCAATAGTATACCAATCAGTAAGACGGCCCACCAGTAGCGGCTCTTTCCCCAAAAGGAGATTGTTGTCATTTCCATCATAAGCGTTATTTGTTTTAGGTAAGAATGTGTTTGTATATAAACAACAATCAGCCGGGAGTAAAGTTTATTTCTGCGGGCGCGGTTATTGCCGGTGCGCTCTTTTCTGCCGTTCAGAAAAGAGTCGCGAAGCCGATGTTGTCGATGTGTTAACAAAAATTATCGGTCGGGACGACATTTGCCGGCACTATCTCGTTACTTTTGTTTTCCAAAGAGCTTTGAACCGAAATTTCAAAACTATTAACCGAAAGTATACTTATTATGAAAAACATGAATCGAATGGCATTTGCCGTCATGATGTTGAGTACATTGGCGGCCGGTGCGTATGCGCAGGACACTCGCGAGAGAAACTATTATTATGAAATATTGGATCCTTCGCACGAGCCAAAGCCCCTTGTCGAAGGGTTTGCCCAGACACGCGTGAGCGAAACGCTCGACCGCGGGCTAACCCTTGCACCAGGCCAGAAAGAGGGTACACTCTACCTCTCGTGGCGTCTGCTCCAAAGCGATGCCCCTGACGTGGCATTCAACGTGTACCGCGAAGCCGGCGGAAAGACAAAGAAACTTAATCGCAAGCCCTTGAAAGCGACGACCGATTTTGTCGACCCTTCGCCGGTTGCCGGTGAGGCACGCTATCAAGTGGTTGCCGTTGACCGCAGGGGAAAGACACTTGACAAGTCGGCTTTTGTCGCTTATTCTCCCGAGAGTGTCAGAAATTACCGCTCGATAAAACTCAACCGCTCGGTCAAGGCCGGAAAAGTGGCTGTGGCCGACTTGAACGGTGATGGCGTTTACGATTATATCATACGTACTCCCGAAAGTAATGTCGACCCCGGAATGCCTGGCGACCTCAACGGGAAAACCTATCAGATAGAGGCTTATCTCAGCGACGGTACCTTCTTGTGGTCGAAAGACCTGGGGCAGGGTATCGAGCCCGGTATCTGGTATTCGCCCTATGTGGTCTACGATTTCAATGGCGACGGAAAGGCCGAAGTGGCTTTGAAAACCGCTCCCGACGACGTGCAGCGCGATGCCAAGGGGCGGGTCGATACCGGTGAAGAGTATCTTTCGGTACTCGACGGAATGGCCGGCCGTGAGATAGCCCGGGTTGACTGGCCCGAACGTAACTTCCGCTACGGCAATCTCATCCGCCGCAACCGTAACCAGATAGGCATGGCCTTTCTCGATGGAAAGACCCCCTATATCCTGGCCTGCCGGGGAACCTATAAGCTCATGGTGGTCGATGCCTGGCAGCTCAACGGTACGAAACTCGAACGTGCCTGGCGCTGGGACGGTGATGAGGAGAACCCCATCGTGCGCAGTATGGGAGCCCACAGTATGGTGTGCGGCGATGTCGACGACGATGGCCGCGACGAGATATTGCTGGGTTCGTGCATGCTCGACGACAACGGTACTTTGTTGTGGTCGGCCGGGCTGGGACATCCCGACAAGGCCTATCTCACCGACATAGATCCCTCTCGTCCCGGTATGGAGGTATTCCTCTGTCTTGAACCGTGGCACGACAACGGACGTGGTGTCTGCATGGTCGATGCCCGCACCGGACAACAGATATGGAATATCGGGCATAAGACGTTCCATGTAGGCGATGGTATGGTGGCCGACATTGATGCAACACACCCCGGGCTTGAATGTTTTGCTCGCGAAGATAGAAAAGGGGGGACTACGGATAAATACCTGCTCGCGGCCGATGGTACCTATCTGAGCAAGAATGAAGGTGTTCCGCCCTGCCGCAACTGGGCCTGGTGGGATGCCGACCTGCTGCGGGAGACCTTTGCGGGTGATGACAACCGATGGGGGGCCGGTTCTTCGTCGCATGGCCGGGCACAGAGTGTTGTCAAGTGGCAGGGTGAGACGCTGACGCAAGGCATAGAGGGCGATATTCTGATGATTGCCGACCTTTATGGCGATTGGCGCGAAGAGGTGGTTACGGCTCTGCCGGGTGAGATACGCATCTACACCACCAATATTCCGGCCCGAGACCGTCGGGTTACACTCATGCAGGACCCGCTCTACCGCAACTATGTGGCCCATCGTTCCATGGGCTATCCGCAGGCTCCTGTGCCCTCGTATTATCTGGGAGAGTAATTGAGAGTGTATGGAGAAATGGAAAGGGGCCGGGAAATTTTTCCCGGCCCCTTTTTGCCTTATTTTATGGAGATTTGTTCTATGGGTTGCCGGTCGACTTTGTCGAGCGGTTTTACCTGATATTTGACTTTCCCGAAATTGATGCTCTTCAAGTCGATGCAGCGTATGAGGCTGTTGTACATCGTGCGGTAGTAAATCCTGCGGTTTGTCGGGTCGGTAGCCGAGGTCCATTGAGTGGCGCTGGGAATATCGGTGGGTGTCTCGCCCTCGGAGAATTCGATGCCGATGGGAATGTCGAAATTATTGAGTATCTGGAAACACTGGCGCACCGTCTGCTCGGGGTTCTGTTGTACCGGAGCGGAGGTCTGGTAAAAAGCGGCCCGTACAAATCGCGACGGGGGGGTGATGTCGCCCGGCAGTCCGAGCATACCGCTGCCCGCTCCGAACGACGAGAGCGTAATGTTGCCCAGTTTGTGGGCCGGGCTTGTGCCGGGAGCAAGGTTGACGTAGTTGTTGAGGTGTGTCATCTGCCAGGCAAAGTCGGGTGAGTTGGTAAGCACGCCTAGGGGGCTGTCGTAGAATTGTACTTTCCCGCCGATAATTTCCAGTACGACCTGTCGGCCGCCGGCATCGGTGAAACGCCAGTGTACGGTCGAGGCCCGTGGGTCGATGGCGACGACACGCACCCGGTTTACCGCTTTCTTTACCTCATCGACCGTCTCACATTCGCCGAGAATCCACGACACCAGTTGCAAATCGGCGATGCTTTTCGATTTCTGGGCCGGGTCGTAGGGCGCATACTGTCCGTAGCCGGGAAAATAGAAAAGCCCTGCCGACAATCCTGCCTCGTTGAGCCCTTCGGCTACAAACTCGTCTTGTTCGACAGCCAGTCCCACATATCCATACCGGGCCAGAAATGTCATGCCCTCTTTCTTCCCGTCGGGCAGATACGACGTCTGAGCGTGTCCTCTGGGCACGACGACATATCGGCTGTTGAGATTACTGCCGCCCCATTCGATGGTGCGGGCTACAATGGAGTTACCGGCTGCCGTTTTCAGGGTGATGCCGGTGCAGGCTTCTGAGGGAAGTACTTGCAGCGACAGGAGGGCTGCCGTCAGAAGTGGAAGAAACGTTTTGCCAAGAGTCATATCAGAAATGTTTATGTTTTATTGTTAACCGATAACCGGGGGCGAAAGTTTACGGCTCTGTCCAGTCGCCCTCTTTTTTGATGAGGGCGATGAGGTGTTCTACGGCCTCTTCTTCGGGAATGTTTTTCTCGATACAGGTTTTCCCCTTGTAGAGGCTGATGCGGTTGCGGCCTGCTCCCACATATCCGTAGTCGGCATCGGCCATTTCGCCGGGACCGTTTACGATACAGCCCATGATGCCTATTTTCAAGGTCTTCAAATGCGATGTTGCGGCTTTTACGCGAGCGATGGTCTGTGTCAGGTCAAACAGGGTGCGGCCACAGCCCGGGCAGGAGATATACTCGGTCTTGCTCATGCGCTGGCGGGAGGCTTGCAGTATGCCATACATGCAGGCAGTGATTTTATGAGCCGGAATTTCGCCTGTGTGATTGAGCCATATGCCGTCGACCCAACCGTCGAGCAGCAGGGCTCCGAAATCGGCGGCCGCTTTCAGCTGCAAATCTTCGAGTTGTGAGTCGTTGTAGGAGAGCCGCACCACGACCGGTACGGGGCAATCGCGGTTGAGCAATGCGTGGAAAAATGCCCGACATTCGCCCACGGGGTTGAGGTGCTGTGAGGTGAGGACGACAACCAGCCCCTGCGTTTGCGACAGGGCTGTCCACACGCGCTCGTTGAGTTCGGCGTAGGAGAGTTGCAGAAATTTCTGTTCCGCCGAGCATGCCGCAAGCCGGTCCAGTTCGTCTGTGCTGAACAGCGGGAAACGTTTCGAGGGTTCGTTGCTGGCCGTGATAAACGCATGCCCCTCGGCATCGTGAGTCAATGTATAGTCGGCAGTCGGTTCTTTCCCGTCGGTTCTGTCGGCTATTGTAACCGGGACCTTTCCACCCCCTATGTTGCCGACCGCAAGGCTTGGCCGGCGCTCCATGCGCAGGGCATCGTAGCCTTCGGCTTTCTCACCCCGGATAGCCGGGTGTCCGGCGCGTGCCGTGATGTAGTCGACCAACTTGCGGGCCACGGGTATCTCGGCTTCGGGTGCTTCGCTCAGCGAAACCCGTATGGTGTCGCCGATACCGTCGGCCAGAAGAGTGCCTATGCCTACGGCCGATTTGATGCGGCCATCTTCTCCCTCGCCGGCTTCGGTTACTCCCAGATGAAGCGGGTAGTGCATCTCCTCTTTTTCCATGGCATCCAGCAGCAGCCTTACCGATTTGACCATAACGGCGGTGTTCGATGCTTTTATCGATATGACTACATCGGGGAATGATTCGTCGCGACATACGCGGAGAAACTCCATACACGACTCGGCAATGCCTGCGGGGGTATCGCCATAACGACTCATGATGCGGTCGGAGAGCGACCCGTGGTTCACACCGATGCGTATGGCCGTGTGATGCTCACGGCAGATGTCGAGCAGCCGGATAAACCGGGCACGCAGCCGTTGCAGCTCGGCGGCATACTCTTCGTCGGTATAATCGATGTGCTTGAACGTACGGGCGCTGTCGACGAAGTTGCCGGGGTTGATGCGCACTTTCTCGACAATGGTGGCCGCCACTTCGGCAACGTGGGGGTTGAAGTGTATGTCGGCCACCAGCGGGGTGCGGTAGCCGCGCCGATGCAGTTCATCTTCGATGGCTGCCAGACTCTCGGCCTCCCGGGTGCCCTGTGCGGTGAGCCGCACATAGTCGGCTCCGGCTTCGATGATGCGTATGCACTGTTCGACACTCTTTTCCACCTCCTGCGTGGGGGTGTTGGTCATCGATTGTATGCGTATGGGGTTGTCGCCACCCAAGGGGGTCTTTCCGATACGGACTTCGGTGGTGCGGCGGCGCTTGTAATTGAAAAAGTCCATGGCGTAAGAAAAAAGAAAGACCGATTGTCTCTCCCGGAAAAATTTCTTCTCTTATCAAAAGTGTTCGGAAGCGACAATCGGTGCAGTTGCAGGAAATCAGTTGGTTTTGAAAGCGTATTTTACCTGAGCCAGTTTCTCGTTGGCATCGACGATTTTCTGGGCCAGACCCTTTTTGTAGGCTTTCAGTTTGCCGGCTATTTGTTCGTCGCCGAGCGACAGCATCTGTACGGCCAGAATGGCGGCATTGAGGGCGGCGTTGATGCCGACTGTTGCTACGGGTATGCCCGGGGGCATCTGTACGATGGCGAGGAGAGCGTCCATACCATCGAGCGACGAGTTGATAGGTACGCCGATGACCGGCAGTGGGGTTGAGGCGGCAATGACGCCGGGCAGATGGGCGGCCATACCGGCAGCGGCTATGATGACCTTGATGCCGCGAGCCTCTGCATTCTTGGCAAATACCTCTACCTGTTCGGGGGTACGGTGGGCCGAGAGGGCATTCATCTCAAACGGAATTTCAAAGTCGTTGAGCAGCTGGGCTGCCTTTTCCATGATGGGCAGGTCGGAGGTGCTGCCCATGATAATGCTTACGATGGGATTCATGTTAAATGGTTATAGTGATAACAGGTGATACTTGAATACTTGGTTGATGATGAGTACGCCGAGTAGGCCGCAGACCCAGCCGGTCAGAATCTGCGCGAGCGTGTTGCGGTCGAGCAGTTGGCGGGCCGTTCCCATCATGCCGGTAACGACAATCAGGGCTATAAACAAGCCTATGGGCAAGGCCATGTTGGCCAGTTGCAGGGTGATGACAAGACCCATGATGGCACCTAAGGCATTCATGTAGAAACTGATGCGCCACCCGATGATGTTGATTATCCATATCAGGACCGACGAAAAAGCGGCACCTGCCAGGTATCCCTGGGCCCAAAAGGGGAGGTTGAGCCGGTGTACATAGATGGCGGCAAAGACGAGGAATACCGTGTACAGTAGTATCTCGGTGAGTCTCACATACGGTTTTTTATCGCTTTTGTTTAAGTAGAAAAGTGCCAGGGTAAGGTGAAACAGCAGGGGCAGGATGCCCGAGAACAGGAATATTCCACCGACGATGAGCAACTTGAAATAGAGCGGAAGTATTTCGAGAAAACTGCACGACACGATGATGCCTCCTCCGTATAGGGGAAGGAGGTAGGGGTGGAACAGGTACGATATGATTTGAGCCGTTTTTTTCATGAGCGTGTTATATGACTTTTCTGAGCCGGGCTACGGGCAGGCCCAACTGTTCGCGGTATTTGGCTACCGTGCGTCGGGCAATGGCATAGCCCTTCTCTTTCAGCAGTTCGCACAACTTGTCGTCGGTGAGAGGGGCCCGCTTATCTTCGTTGTCGATACTCTCTTGCAGAATCTTTTTGATTTCGCGCGATGAGAATTCTTCGCCCGAGTCGTTCTGCATCGATTCCGAGAAGAAGAATTTCAGCGGGTAGATGCCGAAGGGGGTCTGCACATACTTGTTGCTGGTGGCGCGGGATATGGTCGATATGTCATATCCCGTCTGTTCGGCGACGTCGCGCAGAATCATGGGGCGCAGGCGGCTTTCGTCGCCCGTGAGGAAGAAGTCGCGTTGCCGGTCGAGTATGGCCTGCATGGTGGCCAGCAGGGTCTGTTGCCGTTGCTGTATGGCGTTGATGAACGATTGTGCCGCGTCGATTTTCTGCTTGATAAAGAGCAGGGCATCGCGTCTTTCCCGGGTCTGGTTGGCCTTGTTGCCGGTGTAGTCGTTCAGCATATCGTTGTAGCTGCGGCTGATACGCAGCGACGGTATGTTGCCGTTGTTGAGCGTGAGCGTGAGCTCGCCGTCGTTTTCGTCGACCAGGAAGTCGGGGCTGATGTGGGTGAGGCTTTCGGTGAAGGTGTCGTTCCAGCTGCTGCCCGGTTTGGGGTTGAGCTGGGAGATTTCCTGAATGGCCTCTTTCAGTTTCTCTTCGGAGATGTTGAGTTGTTTCTGAATCTTGTCGTAGTGGCGTTTGCTGAAAGCCTCAAAGCACTTGTCTATGATTTCGTAGGCCAGTTGAGCGGCATCGGTGCCGCGGCGGCGTTCGAGTTGGAGTTTGAGACACTCTTGCAGGTCCGATGCGCCGACACCGGCCGGGTCGAAGTCCTGAATGATTTGCAACAGTTCGCTCAGTTTCTCAACCGGTACGTCGATGCCGGCCTGAAACAGGAGGTCGTCGGCTATGGACGGGAGGGCGCGTTGCAGGTAGCCGTTGTCGTCGATGTTTCCGATGATGTATTCGGCAATCTGTTTGTCTTCTTCCGACAGTTCACGCAGATAGAGCTGTTCCAGCAGATAATCGTGAAACGTGGTGCCTCCCGATACGGGAATCTCCTCGCGCGGAGTGTTTTCTCCGGGAATTTCGCGGTCGATGTATGAGGGGAGGTCGTCGTTGTTGTTGTAGTCGCCCAGCAGCAGGTCTTCGGCGCTTTCGTTTGCGGTCTCACCCTCTTCTTCCTGGCGGGATATCTCGTTCTCCTCCTCAGGCGTCGAGGCGGCCTCGCCCTCGTCGAGGGCCGGATTGTCGATAAGTTCTTGCCGTATTTGCTCTTCCAGCTCTATCTCAGGCAGTTCGATAAGTCGTATTGCCTGTATTTGTTGGGGCGACAGGGTCTGTCGTTGTTGCAGTTTCTGTTCTTGTCTGAGCATGGATTCACTCCTGTTGTGGTTCAATTCCAAAAACGAAGATAGCCATTTTTCTCCGATTATGCCAATAATTCGGCTATCTTTTTCCCGAGGTCCTCTTCCGGGTCGATGAGGCAGGTTCTGAATCCCGCCCGTTGTGCCCCCTCTATGTTGGAGGCGAGGTCGTCGAGGAAGAGGCTTTTCGACGGGTCTTCTCCGCTGTCCTGCAACACTTTCTCGTAGAAGTCGGCATCGGGTTTCAAGGCGTGTATCTCGTGTGAGAGGTAAAGCTTGTCGAAGTAGTCGTCGACGGTCAGTCCCTCGTCCCGGAAGAGAGTCTGGCGGGTATGGTCGAAGTGCGGTGCGTTGGTGTTGCTCACCATGTAGAGCCGGCAGTGCTGGCGTATGTGGCGCAGGACATCCAGTTTATAGCGGGGTATGTCGCCGATTATCAGGTTCCAGGCCCGACCTATCTCTGCTTCGTCAGCCTCAATGCGTAACATGTCGCGCAGTGTCTTGAAGAAAGCTTCGCCTTCCATTTCGCCGGTTTCGAGCCGGCGCATGGCCTGGGCAAATGCGGGAGTGCGGAACAGTACATCTTCGGGCGCTTCGACTCCCAGACGGCGGAAGGCATTGAAACAGCGCTCGAATTCGAGGTGAAGCAATACGCCGCCGAAGTCGGTAAAGACGGCCTCTATATTGTCGTGTTTCATTTCGATGATCAGTATATAAAGCTGCTACCTCCGAGAAATTCC
Source organism: uncultured Bacteroidales bacterium (assembly GCA_944325415.1). GTDB lineage: Bacteria > Bacteroidota > Bacteroidia > Bacteroidales > UBA11471 > Caccoplasma. The sequence continues at coordinate 40,104 of CALUZW010000011.1, forward strand.
CGCAGCAGCGATGTCGAGGGTATCTCGTTCTCGTCGAGCGGAAGGAAGTAGTAAAGTTGTTTCAGCAGATGTTTGGCAGTATCGTATTCGGGACAGTTCTCGGGTACCGACATGAGGGCGGGCACAGCCTGTTGCTTGATGACGGCCAGCTCGAAGAGCAGCGACGAGTTGAACATGGCATCGGCGTTTTCCTGGTATGGGAAAATCCATTTCTCCTCGCCGGCCCTTACGCTGGCCCAGCGGGCTATGGTTTTTTGTGCCGATGTACCGCGGTACTTTTCGTCTCTGATGATACGGCGCAGCAGCCGGTTATCGGCCGTAGGTATCCAGCTGTGGTCGTCGATAGAGAGGGTGGTGAGGGCCGATACGTAGATAAGGAATTTTTGCCGTTCATCGATGTGGGGGGTCAGGGCGGGGTTCAATGCATGTATGCCTTCCAGTACCAGTACGTCAGACTCTTTCATCTTCAAGGTGTTGCCCCGGAACTCTTTCTTTCCTGTCTCGAAATTGTAGGTGGGCAGGCTCACCTCCTTGCCTTGCAGCAGGTCGTTGAGCTGGCTGTTGAACAAATCCAGGTCGAGAGCGTACAGCGATTCGTAGTCGTAGTCGCCTTTCTCGTCGCGGGGGGTCTGTTCCCGGTCGAGGAAGTAGTTGTCGAGCGAGATGGTGATGGGTATGAGCAAGTTGGTCATGAGTTGTATCGACAGCCGCTTGGAAAAGGTGGTTTTTCCCGAAGAGGAGGGGCCCGATATGAGTATGATGCGGGCTCCGCCCTCTTCGCTGTTGTGGCGGGCGGTAATCTGGTCGGCGATGCGTGAGATTTGTTTTTCGTGCAGAGCTTCCGTTACCTTTATCAAGTCGCCTGAGGTATGTTTCAGGATAGACCGGTTCATGTCGCCTACGTTGTTCAGTCCCACGATTTCACTTATTTTGAGATTCTCTTTAAATACATTGAACATCTTGTCTTGGGACGTAACTTCGGCTAACTCGTTTGGATTCTTCCGTTTGGGGGGAATGAGCAACATGCCGTCGTGGTATTTTATCAGGTCGAACACCTTTAAGTAGCCGGTCGATGGAAGCAGGTACTCATAGTAAACATCGTAGAGGTTGCCAAGTCGGTAATAGGTGGCATACAGCGGGTGCAGAGTCTCGATGAGGTCGATTTTATCGTCCATGTCCTGTTCTTTGAAATGTGCGGCTGCTACTTCGGCCGTCGATTGGATACGTTCAAAAGGCAGGTCTTTCTTGATAATCTCGCACATACGCTCTTTCAGTAGCTTTACTGTCGATTCGGGTATCTCTTCCCGTTGATTCAGGCAGCAGAAATATCCGTTCGACACCGAGTGTTCGATGCGTAGCCGGGTACCGGGAAACAATTCGGTTACAGCCTTATACAATACGAAGCAGAGTGAGCGCACATACATGCGCATGCCCATGATATGAGAGGCGTCGGAAAAATAGATCTGTTTGGGCTGATATACCCGGTAGGAAAGGTCGCGGGTGCGGTTGTTTACTTGTGCGCACAGTACATCGTAGGGCAGTTCCACTCCGGCCATTCGATAAATGTCGATAAGGTGGGTTCCCTCGTCGACGAGAAGTGTTTTCCCATTATTCTTGCAGATGATTTCTACTTGGTTTCCCATAGAGCGATATATTTAAGGGAGTAGTCCGTCTGGACGGCATATCTCCATGTTGGTTAGTCGGGATAATTGTTCATGCCGCTCTTTCTTGTCATGCGGCAGTCATCTAGCTAAGATAGTCATTAATTTCGAAATATACGACAGTACCATGTTTTATATGCCCATCTTTATACATTTTTCGACTTTTAGCAGGACTCTTTTGACATAATTTTTCTCCCAATCTACCGTAAGAACCTCTTTTGTGGCTGGTGTTCCGAGGTGAAAACGGGGGTGTCGGTATGCGACGGGTCGGTATGCGGGAAAAATTTTCAGAAAAATAAAGGTGTGTTTTCTTGTAAAAATCTCTTGTGAGTTGTATTTTTGCTTTAATTCTGAGCCGAACCTTTAATTTGCGAAAAAGGAGGGAGGGCACAGAGGGGGGATCTACCAAAATAGAGAGGAAATATTTTAAGATTATTGATGAAATTTCAGATGTCTCGAATATATGTTTTGAGGCGTTTTTGGAAAAAGAATAGATATGCTTAACAGTTACTCGTCGACCCGAAATTATCCATATTACAAATTTATTGTATTGGTAGCCGACCTGTTGATGGTTAACGGCCTGTATGGATTGGCTTGCATTATAAGCAAATATCTGTCGTTGTGTACTGCCGACATGGCCGATATAGATTGCTGGGTAACGATAAATGTCTTTTATCTCATCTGCTTCAAGTTGGTGGGCGTTGTCCTGTTCAATCGTATCGCACGGGTCGAGAACGTTCTGGCACGTGTGGGTCGGGTGATCATAGACCATTTCTTGATTATCGCATTCCTGGCCTATATCGAAAATACATTGATGCAATCGTTGGGAATGATGTTGGCCTACTATGCCGCGCTTTTTGTTTTCCTTTCGCTCGAACGACTGTTGTTGCGCCGCATTGTGCAAAATCTGCGTATCGGAAAGCGAGATATTGTAAATGTGGTGATTGTGGGTGAGGGCGACAACCTTAAAGAGATTGCCGAGAAGATGCAGGTGTCGTTTATGGGCTACAATCTCCTGGGAGTCTTCACCGATAAGGAGTTGACCGGGTTCCCTCCCGGAGTGGTCAAGTTGGGGAACGTAGCCGATGCCCTGACATGGCTTGCCGACCACAAGAATGTGGGCGAACTTTATTGTGGACTTACCTCCGACCGTGCTGCCGACATATTGCCCATTATCGACTATTGCGAGGGAAATCTCATACGCTTTTACAGTGTTCCCAATATGCGGAACTACCTGAAACGCAATATGGTGATGGAGACCTTCGACGATGTGGTCGTGCTGGCCATACGCCGTGAACCGTTGAGCAGTCCCGGAAAGCGTTTTGAAAAACGGCTGTTCGATATTCTTGTTTCGGGCCTTTTCCTCTGTACGCTCTATCCCTTTATCTACATATTTGTGGGAATAGCCATCAAACTCTCGTCGAAAGGCCCCGTCTATTTCAAGCAGAAGAGAAATGGTCTCGACGGAAAAGTGTTTGAATGTATAAAGTTCCGCAGCATGAAGGTCAATGCCCAAAGCGACACGTTGCAGGCAACCAAGGACGACCCCCGAAAGACCCGGGTGGGGAACTTCCTGCGTCGTACCAATATCGATGAGCTGCCCCAGTTTATCAACGTATTCAAGGGCGACATGAGTCTGGTAGGGCCACGTCCGCACATGCTCAAACACAACGAAGAGTATTCGCGTCTTATCGACCGTTATATGGTGCGCCACTTTGTCAAGCCGGGTATTACCGGTTGGGCTCAGGTCAACGGTTTCCGTGGGGAGACCCGCGAACTCTCCGAGATGGCCGGCCGGGTACAGGCCGATATATGGTATATTGAACATTGGAGTTTCTGGCTCGACATACGCATTATGTTCAAGACCGTCGCCAATATGTTGCACGGAGAGGAGAAAGCCTATTAGGTACCTCTTCTGCTGCCTTATACAAGAATGTCGCCTACCTTTGTCAGGTAGGCGACGTTCTTTTTTTGTGGTTGATTTTTCTGTCGGTGTGCCTATTTAAGCAGCGATTCGAGGGTGTAGTCGCCCTCTTCGGTTTCACAGCCGAGGAAACGCATCTCATCGCGTACTTTCTCTGGCGGGAAGGTAAAGTAGGTGCATACGGCCTTGGAGCAGAGTTCGTCCTTGTGGTTGTGTATGGTTGCTTCGAGAATGACGATGTTGCGCCGCTGCTCGACAATGTGTGCCCGCAATACGACGTAGGGGTCGGTCGTGTCGACCGATTTCAGGTAACGGGTTTCCATTTTCGAGGTAACGCCGGTTGTCTGTAATTTGCGTAGAATCACCCAGGCACATATCTCGTCGAGCAGAACAGCCTGGATACCGCCATGCAATGTATTTATCCAGCCCTGGTATTTGGCTTCGGGTCGCCATACGCTGACAACATCTTCGCCATCTTCATAAAATTCCATTTTTACGCCGGCCTCATTTCCGGGGGCACAGCCGAAGCAGTAATAACCCTCTTTGTGCAACCAGGGATTGATGATTTTTTTCATACTTGTCGATTGTTTCGTTTTCTGTACGTTTGAATTTTCCTCACCGATAGTATCGGGTGACTACAAATGTAGTTATTCTTTTGGTAATGGATACGGTTTTATCTTTTTTATCACAAGAGCCGTTTCATGCGCAGCGGCCTATATCTATGGCAGATACAGGCCGCTGTGAAGGGGAACGTGTATTTATGTGTGTTATCGGGTACGGCGCACCGAGTAGGTGGGGGCAGCACTTCGGCTGCTACTGCTGTTGTTGCGTTTTACCGACTTGGTGCGGCTCTTCTTCGGTTCGTCGCTTTGAGCGGAGGAGCCTCTCGACGAGCGGGTCGATACTTTCTTTTCGGGCTCTGCTGCCTTGGCGTCGTCGGCCGATGCACTCACGGCTTTCTTTTCGGCTTTCGGTGTTTCCGCCGGGTTTTCAAGGTCTACCCAAAGGCTCCGGTCGAACTGGGCCAACTGGTTTTCTATGACCTGTCGGGCGCTGTCCTGGGCCTCGGGGGTGGGATAGAGCTGTATGAGCGACATGTTTTGCAGATTCTGTGTCTTATATATCTCTCCGTCGAACATACGCAGTTTGAAGAAGTCGTCGTAGGTGTAGTTGCGTATGTTGTTCTGGTTGTCGGTGATGATGTAATGTTGCGACAGATAGGGACGTATGTCGTCGTATCGGGCCCAGAACATGGGGTAGCGCACGGCTTCGCCTCCGAAGTCGCCTACGCGGTGCAGCACCGGACAGATGGCTTCGATGACGGGGTAGCAGGTCGAGGAGCGCTGGTCGAAAATCCATTTCTCCTTGACGTAGTACGACAGCACCTCGTTGCAGGGTACGTCGCTCTCCTCGATGATGTAGGTGTTGCGCTTGGCGGTGCGTCCGGCTTTCAACTCATACAAGATGTGGAAGCGTTCGAGCATCTCTTCGACTTTCACCTCGTATTCTTCGGTGAAGATTTCCCGGCCGTCGAGGTATTCATAGACTTTGATTTTGTTTGTCGCTACCAGTCCCAGCAGAATACGGAAGAGGTTCTCCTGTCCGTCAATAATCTCTTCGGGGTAGTAGAGCGGCATGTTCTTCTCTTGCGTGAGGTCGATTTGCCGGTAGATGCCGCGGGTCCACGGAATATCGGCTTCGGAGGGCTCTCCGTTCTGGTAGAGAGTCTGGGCTCTGACTGTGAGGCCGTTTTTGTCGGTGCGGTTGGCCGTCGTGCTGCTGCGGCGCACAACCGTGTTTTGTGCTTCGCATACGGGAAGTATGGCGCACAGCCCGAGAAGAACCAGTATATGTTTTGCCGTGATTTTCATAATCGTATGTTTCTTGTCGTTATAATCAGTTTACAATAATCTCTATCGGGGAGAGGTCTCTCTCTATGCCGTCGGGACCGATAGCTCTGACGCGCGATATGTAGAAGCGTTTCCCGCGCGAGAGCCGGCGGAAGCTGTCTTTCTGCCGTTGGGAGAACCGGTTGCCGTCCGACACCTCAGGTATGGCGTTGCCCATCGAGTCGAAGAAGACCGTCTCGAAACTCAGCACCTTGTATTCGACGTTGAGCAGGTCGTCGTCGATGGCGGCCTCGATGCCGGGAGCGGCAAGCAATCGTGCCTTGGCAAAGGGGCGGCCGCCCTTGTAGCGTTGCATGTTTCCGTTGTCGTCCTTATAGGCGATGTAGGGCATGGGGTCGGGCAGTTGCCGCACTCTGAATGTCGTGGTGTTTACCACCTGATTGCGGCCGTTCATCGATGCTGTCACGGTGATGACCACGTCCTGGCCCACCTTCGAGGGTTTTACCTGCCAGATGTCTCTGTCGCGGGTGATGCGTCCGCCCGTGGCGGTGGCCGATACGGCGTGGTTGGGGACGCCCGGTACCGAGATGCTCAGCGGGTTGTCAATGCCCGCATAGAGTACGTTCATCATCGTGGCCGATACGGTGGCCGAGGGGTCGACCACGGTGTAGCTCGTGTGGAAGGGATGTTGGGTCGATGTGCCGTCGCCATGGGGCACTTCGAGATAGCCGTCGAGGGTATAGATTCCCGAACGGTTGCAGGTTACCTCGTAGAGCCCGTCTTTGCTGTTGCTCAGCTCTTCTCCATCGATATGGATGGTGGGCACCATTGTTGTGTCGATGGCGGCCAGTACGATGTTGGCCGAGTATTTTCCGCCGCGGATTACCGTCTTGGACGAGGGTATGACGTAGGCGTTGAGCTGGTTGACGCGCACGTCGCCGCTGTCGATATTTTTCAGCAGCGTGTGCAGAATTTCGCTTTCGGCCGAGCGCAGGTCGCTCTGTATCTTGGTGAGCAGGGTGATGGCCGCTATGACCGGCATGTTTTCAAAGTTGGCCTCCTCCCAGGTGGCTTTTTTCTCACCCACGGCGGTTTTCGACATCCGCGGGTAGAGATATTCGTTGATGAGGCGCTGCTTTACCGTGTCGCTTATCATCGTGTTGACCATTTCGCTGTATTCGATGAGAGCCTTGCGCAGTTTCTCACCTTCGCGGGTGGTAGGCGAGAGCATGATGAACGAGGCGGCTTCGAGGTCGTCCTGGCGTTCGATGTTGTTGACGTCGCCGTCTTTTCCGTCGGCCTCCCGCACGATGCGTAGTTTCAGGTGATCGATGTAGGTGTAGAGCGAGTCGGTGTGCTTGTGTACGGTGGTTGCTTTCCGGTACCATTCGCCCGATTTCTCGGGGTTGTTGTGGTAGTAAGTGGTGAGTTCGGCGTAGAGCGACTCATTCTGCACGGCGACATTCTCGGTCGTGCGCACGAGACCTTCCTCGACTTGGCGGAATCCGTTGAGCACGTCCGACGACACGTTCAGGGCCAGCATGGCGGTCAAGACGATATACATGAGGTTTATCATCTTCTGCCGGGGCGACATATTGGAGTTGTGTGATGCCATAGTCCGTTGTGCTGGTGGTTATGCGTTGGGTTGTGTGTCTTTGTCGTTGTCGGTGGCCGGTTGTTGCGGCTGTTCTTGTCGGGGCGACGGGTTATACATGTTGATGGTCATGGCCGTGAGCATATTGCGGTATACGGCGTTGAGCTGGGCCATGTATTGGGTCATCTTTTCTACCTCTTCGCAGTAGCGTGAACTGTCTTGCATCGAGTCTTCGTACATTTGGCGAATGTTGCGCAGCCCTACGTTTACACGGTCGATGTTGTCGAGTTGCGAGCTGATGCCTTTCAACTGTATCTCGTAAATCGTGTTCAGTCCGGCAATGTTGCGGTTGAGCGATTCCATCTGTTCGACATATCCCTGCGTGTGTTGGGTGATGCCGTCGCTGTTGTCGGTGATGTGGCGGTAGGAGTTGAGCAGCAGGTTCGACACGTCGGTGAGCGACTGGGTGGCCTGGCGGAACTGCAACATTTGTTCCGAGATGGCGGCCATCTGGTCGAGATACTTCTGTGTGGCGTCGGTGAGTTCGGCCATGCGCGAAATCTGTTCGGCGGCTGCCGAGAGTTTCTGTATGCTTTCCGACAGATTCCTGGTGTCTTCTTCACTTACCTCGATATTCGAGGGGATACCGGCGATGCGTCGGGCGTCGGCACCCGAGACGGCTGTGTTTCCGTCGCCGGCCAGATTGCCGTTAACGACGATGCCTCCGCCGCCTTTGAAGTCGGGCCGGTCTTCGGGGTCTTTCGATGCCAGTACGGGGAATACCTCTTCCCAGTGGTATTCCTTGGCCGGGCGGTCAAATGCGGTGAGGATAAACATCAGGACCTCTACACCCATACCTATCGAGAGCATGACGTTGCCTCCGGGGAGGTGCAGAATTTTGAAAAGGGCACCCCAGATGACGATGGCGGCACCTATACTGTATGCAAAGTTGAAAAACCGTTTTCCCGAGTCTCCCGAGAGGAATTTTTCGATGCTGTTTTTATATCTTTTATATTTTCCCATGATGGCTGACAAATTTTTTTTCGGTTCTTAATTTTTGCGTCCTTTGGCAAATCCTACCTGCGTGCGCACGCAGCGGAATCCGATGTAGGAGCGTTGCTCGTTCTGATATTCCCACATGCGTATGTCGGAGCGTATGAAGTTCGATACATCTTTCCACGAACCGCCGCGTACGATTTTCCGTTTCATGCGGTAGGGATCTTCTTTGGCGGCATTGTAGCGGAAGTCGGGGTTCATGTCGCTCGTGTAGCGGTCGACCGACTCGGTGTAGGCCGTGGCCGTCCATTCCGATACGTTGCCGGCCATGTCGTAGAGGCCGAACTCATTGGGCGGGTAGATGCCCACACGAGAGGTTATCAGATTGCCGTCTTGGAGGTAGTTTCCCTTCATGGGCTTGAAGTTGGCATAGAAACAGCCTTTGTCGGTGAGGGTGGCATTCTCGTCCCACGGGTAGCTGTTCTCGCTCTTGCCGGCGCGTGCGGCATATTCCCACTCGGCCTCGGTCGGCAGACGGTAGGGTTCGACCATGCGGTCTTGTATCATGGCCGAGCGCAGGAGGTTGGTGCGCCATACGCAGAAAGCGTTGGCCTGCTCCCACGATACGCCTACCACCGGATAGTCGTTGTAGCCGGGGTGTGCAAAATACATGCGCATATAGGGCTCGTTGTAGGCATTCTCAAAGTCGTTGACCCACACCGTCGTATCGGGGTAGATGTTGATGATGTAGGTGTTGAGAAAGTCAAATTCGCTCTGCCGCTGCCGTATGATGGTCTGCGTAACGATTTGTCCGTCGTCGTTGATAAAGGCCGTATCCTTTGAGATGAGAATCTCCTCGTTACCCGGAGTGATGTCGGTGTTGAGTATGCGACGGGCCGGGTCCATGCGGTTGCGGCGCTTGGCTGCCTCGGTGTGGTTGTACACGTCGTAGCGGTAGTTGAGCTGGGTAACGTCGAGAACCCGTTTCCCCGATATGGGGTCGATGCGGTAGACGCTCTCTATGGCTCGGGCCTCGTCTTCTGTGGGGTTGCGCCAGGGAATGGCTTTGGCCCAGTTGAGGTGGGGCGTTACGGGGTTTCCTTCGCGGTCTTCTTCGATTTTGAAGGTCTCATCGCCGCCGTAGGCCGGGTCGGCCAGCCGTTCGCGTATAATGGAGTCGCGCACCCAATATACAAATTGTTTGTATTCCGAATTGGTGATTTCGGTATCGTCCATCCAGAAGGCATCGACCGAAATCGACCGGGCATTGGGGCGTGTGCCCCAGAGACTGTCGGTGTCGTTGTGCCCCATTTCAAAAGAACCTCTTTTCACAAGGACCATGCCGTAGGGGTTGGGTTCGCCCCAAGCCATACCACCTACACCGGTGAGCTCACCTCCGTTGGAGCTTCCCGATGAGGCGCAGCTGCTCAAAATGGCGGCCAGGCCGAGGAATGAGATGTACCGTTTCATATACATAGCTTATAGTATTCGTATGCTTTTATGTTTGTTTTTCTTTCCTTTCGACAGTTCGAGTTTCATGCTGTATCCCACAAATACTTCGTGGCTGCCGCTCGTGGCTTTCTGTATGGCCGATGTCGAGTAGTCGTAGGAGTATCCCAGCAGGAAGTTTTTAAATTCGCAGCCCGCCATGAAGATTACGGCCTCTTTCCAGCGGTAGGCCAATCCTCCCCAGATGAAGCGGTTGTATCTCAACCGCAGGGTCAGTTCGGCTTGCGTCATCTGGAAAGTTGTCTTCACCAACATCGACGGCTGCACTTCATATAACGCATTTCTCAGGGGAATATTGCCTCCTGCCATGAAATAATAGGCGCGGGTGATGGAGCCTTCATAGTTTTCGTCAAAAGATATGGTGGGTTGTGTGAGGTGTGTCGAGGATAGTCCGGCATAGAAATATTTATGGGTATAGTACACACCGAAACCCACATCGAAGGCCGTACCCTGCAATTCGGTGGTGGGTATGGCGTTGTCGGTCTGCTGATGGTAATCGCTTTCGGGAATAAATACTTCGGTGCCGTCGAATGTCTGGCTCACAAGTCCCAGTTGCAGGCCGAGACTCAGTTGCCCGCCCCACAGCCGCACCTTGTAGGCATATTGCAGGCCGAGTGAGGTGGTCTTGAAGAGTCCGTAACTGTCGTTGGCCAGCATCACCCCTACGCCGTGGTCGGCTCTGAGAAAGCGCAGCGGCATGTCGGCCAGTGCCAGGAACGACTTGGGGGCTCCCGGCATTCCCACCCATTGCTGGCGGGTGGCGGCGCGCAGGTTTAGTTTTTCGTATATACCGGCTGCTCCGGCGTTGTAATACGACGGCATGGCCCAATATTGGCTCAGTTGCGTGTCGTCTTGCGCCCGCAACAGACCCATACTCGGCAGCACCATCAGCAGGAGGAGCAGGTATCGTTTATTTTTCATGCGCATGAATGGGGCACCGCTTTCCGGCGATGCTCAATCAATAAACTCAAAAAGTGCCGATAAATTGTATCTATCGGCACTTTTTTCAATCTTTGCAATTGTTGGGCTATTTTCTTACCCACGTATCGGTTCTCGTTCCATATTTGACCGAAGACCATTCAGCGGTCAATATCTGGTCGGTCAAGGCTTTTACAGAGTAGGTAAACGATGTGTTCACCGAGCCGTCGCTATTGTATATGATGCATACCAGCGTGCGGGAATCTTTCTCGTAAACCCAATTTCCTGTACCATCGTTTCTGATGGAGCTGGAACCGTAGTAAATGGCACAGCTGCCATCGGCATTGAGAACGAGTGAGGGAGCAATGTTTCCCGTGAAATGCCATTCACCGATTATCATCTCGGCATTGTCGCTGCTACCGATTATGCCGAATTGTTCATCGTCTTTGCTGCATGAGGTGAAAGTCATGCTCAACAGAATGATCGCGCTGACCAGGAGCGATCGGAACATCGTTCTCATGATAGTTTTTTGTTTTGATTATTAAATGATGTATCAACGGCGCAAAGATAGTGAAATGGCCGTGTGGCTGTCCTCTCTTAATCGATTTTTTTTAACCCTTTTTTAGGAGAATAGTCGATGGCCGACGGATTGCCTTTGTAGGAAATTTCCCCGCTGCTCGATGTGCGGGCTGTCAGTTGGCCCGATACGTGGCAACTGATGTCGCCGGCCGAGCTGGCGGTTGCATCTACGTCGACGGCTTCCATCTTCTTCGCGTTTATGTCGCCGGCACTCGATGTCTTGTAAATTGCCTTTTCGCACCGGCCCGAGAGTTCGATGTCGCCGCCGGAACTGGTCTTGGCCTCGATATGGGTGCAGGTAATCTCTTTCAGTTGGATATCCCCTGCCGAGCTGGCGTCGATATACAGGTCGGTGCAGGCGATGCCTTCGCCCTTGATGTCGCCAGCGCTGCTGGCTTTTATTTCTACTTTACCGGTGGTGGTCAGTCCGTTTTTCAGAACGATGTCGCCCGCGCTCGATGATTGGAAGCGTTGCACGGCGGGAGCCGATACGCGTACTACTTTTTGACATCTCCCTTTTATGCGGGTATGGCGTTCTACCCCTATGACCAGTGTTTCATCTTTTACCTTGACGGTGATGTGGTCGATGATGTTGTCGGGAGCATAGACCTCGACCGTGGGTTCTCCTTCGGTCTGGGTGTAGACGACGTCTATTGCCGAACTGGCCTTTATGGCATTGAACTCTTCGACGGCAACGTTTTTTGTCTTGTAGGTTTTACTGGCTTTTATTGCCGTGTCGGCACTCTTGTCGTTGTTGCACGACGAGGCTATAATGGTGATGCACGATGTGTTGGCAAATAGCAGCATGGTTGTGAGTGCCAGTGCGATAGCAGTCTTTTTCATGGGGTGATAAGTTGTAATGGAACAAATTAAAATCTTTTTTATGATTTAGACGAAGGCGCGCATCAAAAAGTTTCGGTGTCGGTTCAATTTTTTTGAAGAAATTATGGGGTCGTGTATTTATATACGAGTGCTTTTATTTCGTTTCATCGTTGTATTTATCGGCACAGCCCTACTCTTATATGAGAATAGGGCTGTGCGATATTACGTGCAGCATGAATTCCGTGTCGGTTTTCCCGCTGATAACGATACGCATTGGTGTGAGTATCCGATAACAAGGCAGACTGGTGACGTCTTGTTTTCTCCCCGGCCTGATTATCGGGTGGTAAGGCGTATTTCGTAGATATGGGGGGTAACTTTCTGCACTCCTTTGCTTATCGTTATCGTCAATACTTCTTCACCACGAAGCGTTTGCGGAATTTCAATTTCGGCCACAGCCGTGTCCGACAGGTGGCTGTCGGTGAGCCTTCCCACCTCTTGTCCGTTTATTTCGATACGGGCATCTCTTCTGAACTCCGGAAGATAGGTGATATGAAGTCGGCTTGCTGCCCCTTCTCTTGTCTTCATGCGGTAGCTGAACCACCCGTTTGCCTCGCGCCAGTGACGCCCCTCATCGTCGCCGGTACGCGACTGTCTGGCCTGGACGGCATGGTCGCTCTCGGGTTGTTGCTCACCGCACACCACCATATCGGTGGTGATGGCATCAAGGGCCGAGCGCCGGGCTTCGTCGGCAGACAGTTTTTGGGTGCGGCTGAGTAATTCGGTTTCGGAAATCAAGGGCCAGTAAATCATATACCGACACTCGTAGAGACGATAGAAGGGTTGTAGTACCATTCCCTCATAGCGTTGTGGATATACATCGTGCAGTTTGAAGGTGAGGGGGCTGCCCTCGACCTTTTCGAGATGCGAGAGCAGGGTTGCTTCTTCGCTTACCACGACAGGCATTTCTTGCAGGGGTAGCCGTTTCCCGGCGGCTATGTGCCCGCCACGGCTGTCGTCGGCAAAGAGGCCGGTTTGTTCCTGCTTGCCCATCTGTGCCGCCAGTACCACGGGACCGTAAAGGAACGAGTAGTTGGCCGAGCCGTCGGGCAGTGCCACGGCTTGCAGGTGCATGGGCAGGCGCAACCGGGCCTTGTCGCCTTGCGACCAGCTGCGCGTGAGTGTGATGTATCCGTCGACAACCTCAACAGGTTGCGGTGTGCCGTTTACCGACAGCTCCACCTCTTTTTTATTGGCCCACTCGGGAAGACGGAGTCGGAGGGTGAAACTCCGCCGTCCTTTTTGCCGGCGAATGACGAAACTTGTCTCTTCCGCTTCGGGAAAGACTGTCTGTTGCTCGATTTCACTTTTACCCCATTGAAGGACCGACGGTATGAAAAGGTTGACATAGAGTGTGTCGTCGCTGTGTCCGTAAATCATCTCGCCGTAGCGGGCGTGGTTTTCGAGTCCCGACCCTACGCAGCACCAGAAGCAGGTCTGCGGTTGGGAGTAGACCCGGTAGTGTCCCGGATGCATGGGGGTGAAGTATACAAACCCTCCCTGCACGGGGTTTACCGTCGAGAGTATATGGTTGTAGAGTGCCCGTTCGTAGTAGTCGATGTAATGCGGGTTACCGCTGGTCTCGTAGAGCATCTTGGTGAGCCGCAGCATGTTGTAGGTGTTGCAGGTCTCAGGGCCTTGTTCGTTGTGGAGCATACTGCTGAAATCGTCGGTCGGGTTGAAATGTTCTCTGACGCTGTTGCCTCCGATGGAGATGGTACGGTTCTCGACGACACTCTTCCAGAAGTAGGCGGCAGCTTCGCTCCACAAGGCATCATCTCCCACGTCGGCTATTCGCTTGAAACCGATGACTTTCGGTATCTGTGTGTTGGCGTGCATACCCGTGAGGCAATCTTCGTGCCGCAGCAGCGGTTGCAGTATCTCCTGGTGGGAGAAGCGGCGGGCCAGTTGCAGGTATTTTTCATCGCCTGTTATGGCCGCTACGTCGGCGAATATCTCGTTCAGGCCGCCGTGTTCGCTGGTAAGCATCTCCTGTATCTGGTCGTCGTTCAGTTGCGACACGAGGCCGAGCCACCAGTCGGTGAGCCTTATCAACATGGTTTTGGCCTGCCGGCTGCCGGTTTGCAGGTAGGCGTCGCGCAGACCGGCAAAGGTCTTGTGTATGTTGTAGAGAGGAACCCATTTACCGTTGAGGTCGAAACGCCCGGCGCGAATGTCGCCGCGGGCTATCTCTTCCCACATGGCCCGTCCGCCGGGTACGCCGCACAGATAGCCGTCGCCGGCAGCCTCTTGGCAGGCTTGCAGTTCGTCGAGCATATAGTCGAGCCGGGTTTTGATTTCACTGTTCCCGGTGGCCGCATACATATAGGAGAGGGCCGACAGGTAGTGCCCGCCTATATGGCCGTCGAGTCCGCTGTTTTCCCAGTTTCCGTAGTTGGGAGCTTTGGGTGTCAGTCCCGCTTCTTTGCGGTAAGGTGCCAGCAGCCGGTCGGGGTTGAGCCCAAGCAGGTAACAGATGTCCATTTCCTGGGCGTGTTTGAAAGGACTGTCGGTAAGGCGCACCTGACTGACGGGAAAAGATTCTATGCGTGTATCGGTTTGGGCGATGGCCTGTGTTGCCGACAGAGCCAGTATGCCGAGAAAAAGGGCTTTGTAGATTTTCATGTTTTTCAGGTTGTCAGTGGAAATATGTGGGCGACTCATGTCGTCTGGGACAAATGTAACTATATAATTGTGCTTGCAGGCAGATTTTTTATGTTTAAAAGGTGGACTTTCGGGAATTTCGTCTCTTTTCTTTTCCCTTTAATCTCTTTCCGGCAAAAAAAAGGCAGCCCGCTGTATGGCGGGCTGCCCGGTATGGAATAGGTAGGAACTACGTTATCAATACTCCTCCCACGATTTGATTTCGAGCGTATCGAGGTCTATTTCGCAGAAAGCCGAGATGAATGCCGAGGCCAGACGCGAGTTGGTGATGAGGGGTATGTTGAGATCGATGGCAGCCCGACGTATCTTGTAGCCGTTGTCGAGTTCTCCCACGGTCAGGTTCTTGGGAATGTTCACCACGAGGTCAATCTCTTTTTTGTGCAGGAGGTCAAGTGCTTGCGGGGCACCCTCTTCGCCGGGCCATGCCACGAGGGTCGAGGGAATACCGTTGCTGGCGAGCATCTTGTGGGTACCGCCGGTGGCATAGAGCTTATACCCTTTCTCATGCAGTTTCTCGGCGGCGGCAAGCATGTCGATTTTCTGCTTGGCCGTACCGGTCGAGAGCAGTATGCCCTTGTTCTTGTCGGGTATGCGCTGGCCTACCGAAATCATGGCTTTGAGTATGGCACAGTCGGTATCGTTGCCCAGGCAGCCCACTTCGCCGGTCGAGACCATATCGACGCCCAGTACGGGGTCGGCCTTTTGCAGTCGCGAGAAGGAGAATTGAGAGGCTTTGATACCCACATAGTCGATGTCGAAGAGCGTGTGGTGAGGTTTCTCTACCGGCAGACCGAGCATGATGCGGGTGGCCAGGTCGATAAAGTTGATTTTCAAAACCTTGCTGATGAAGGGGAAACTGCGCGATGCCCGCAGGTTACACTCGATTACCTTGATGGCGTTCTCCTTGGCGAGGAACTGTATGTTGAAGGGTCCCGAGATGTTCAACTCCTTGGCGATGAGTTTCGAGATGCGTTTTACGCGGCGAATGGTCTCCATGTAGAGCTTTTGGGGCGGGAACTGTATGGTGGCGTCGCCCGAGTGTACACCGGCAAACTCGATGTGTTCCGAGATGGCGTAGGCGATGATTTCGCCCTTGTCGGCCACGGCGTCCATCTCCACCTCTTTGGCGTGTTCGATAAATTGCGAAACGACTACGGGGTGTTTTTTCGACACGTTGGCGGCCAGTTCGAGGAAGCGCACCAGCTCGTCGTGGTTGGAGCATACGTTCATGGCTGCACCCGAGAGTACATAGGAGGGGCGCACCAGTACGGGGAATCCCACCTCTTCGATAAACTCGTTGATGTCGTCCATCGAGGTGAGCTCGCGCCAGGCCGGCTGGTCGATGCCGAGGCGGTCGCACATGGCCGAGAACTTGTTGCGGTCTTCGGCGTTGTCGATGCTCTTGGCCGAGGTGCCGAGAATATTCACTCCCTGGTCGGCCAGTTTCAGGGCGAGGTTGTTGGGTATCTGTCCGCCGGTCGAGACGATGACACCGTGCGGGTTTTCGAGGTCGAGAATGTCGAGTACCCGTTCGAAGGTGAGTTCGTCGAAGTAGAGGCGGTCGCACATGTCATAGTCGGTCGATACCGTTTCGGGATTGTAGTTAATCATCACGCTGCGGTACCCCTCTTTGCGAATGGTGTTGAGGGCGTTTACGCCGCACCAGTCAAACTCTACCGAGCTGCCTATGCGGTATGCACCCGAGCCGAGTACCACAACCGAGCGGTGGTCGCCGAGATAGTGCACGTCGTTTTCGGTGCCGCTGTATGTGAGGTAGAGGTAGTTGGTCTGAGCCGGATATTCGGCGGCGAGGGTGTCGATTTGTTTCACCACCGGAACGACGCCGTGGCTCTTGCGGAAGAGGCGCACCCGCAGAATGTTGGCATCCATGTCGCCCCCTTTCAGTACGGCGCGGGCTATCTGGAAGTCGGAGAATCCTTCGCGTTTGGCCTGTTTCAGCAGGTCGAGAGGCAGGGCTTCGAGCTGGTTGTATTTTTCCAGTTCATCGGCTGTACGCACGATGTTGTGCAGCTTGTCGAGGAACCAGCGGTCGATGCGGGTGAGTTCGTGTATTTGGTCGACGGTGTAGCCGGCACGCATGGCCTTGCTGATGACGAAGATGCGTTTGTCGGTAGGCTCGTGCAGGGCCTTGTCGATGTTGTCGATGACCAGTTCCTTGTTCTCGACGAAACCGTGCATGCCCTGGCCTATCATGCGCAGACCCTTCTGTATGGCCTCTTCAAAGGTACGGCCTATGGCCATGACTTCGCCCACCGACTTCATGCTGCTGCCCAGTTCGCGCGATACGCCGTGGAATTTGCCCAGGTCCCAGCGCGGAATTTTGCACACGACATAGTCGAGAGCCGGCTCGAAGAAGGCCGACGTCGTCTGGGTAACCGAGTTTTTCAGGTCGAAGAGTCCGTAGCCGAGACCCAATTTGGCGGCAACAAACGCCAGCGGGTAGCCGGTGGCTTTCGAAGCGAGGGCCGAGGAGCGGCTCAGACGGGCGTTGACCTCGATGACGCGGTAGTCTTCCGATTCGGGGTCGAAGGCATACTGCACGTTGCACTCGCCCACGATGCCTATGTGGCGTATGATGCGAATGGCCAGTTCGCGCAGTTTGTGATATTCGCTGTTGGTGAGGGTCTGCGACGGGGCAATGACGATACTCTCGCCGGTGTGGATACCCAGCGGGTCGAAGTTCTCCATGTTGCACACCGTGATGCAGTTGTCGAAGCGGTCGCGCACCACTTCATATTCGATTTCTTTCCAGCCTTTGAGCGACTTCTCTACCAGCACTTGCGGGGAGAAGGAGAAGGCTTTCTCTACCAGACGGTCGAGCTCCTCTTCGTTGTCGCAGAAGCCGCTGCCCAGTCCACCCAGCGCATAGGCGGCGCGTATGATGACGGGGTAGCCCAGCCGTGCGGCGGCCGCGCGGGCGTCGGCGATGTTTTCTACGGCCTCGCTCTTGATGGTTTTCACGTTTATCTCGTCGAGCTTCTTGACAAAGAGTTCGCGGTCTTCGGTATCCATGATGGCTTGTACCGGCGTACCCAGCACCTGTACGTTGTAGCGTTCGAGTATGCCGCTTTGGTAGAGGGCTACACCGCAGTTGAGGGCCGTCTGTCCGCCGAAGGAGAGCAGAATGCCTTGCGGGCGCTCCTTGGCGATGACCTTTTCTACGAAGAAGGGGGTTACGGGGAGGAAGTAGATGTGGTCGGCCACCCCTTCGGAGGTTTGTACCGTGGCGATGTTGGGGTTGATGAGTACGGTCTCGATGCCCTCTTCGCGCAGCGCTTTGAGGGCTTGCGAACCCGAATAGTCGAACTCTCCGGCTTCACCTATTTTCAAGGCTCCTGAGCCTAATAACAAAACTTTCTTGATGGTTGTATCCATAGGGGCGTGGCTTTAAATCTTGTCAATAAATGTGTCGAACAGAAATTCGGTGTCGGTGGGACCGCTGGCGGCTTCGGGGTGGAACTGGGCCGAGAAGAAGGGCAGACGTTTGTGGCGTATACCTTCGTTGGTACCGTCGTTCATATTCAGGAAAAGCGGTTCCCAATCGTCGCCCAGTGTGTTGTTGTCGACGGCGTATCCGTGGTTCTGCGAGGTGATGAAGCATTTGTTGGTGCCTACCATGCGCACGGGTTGGTTGTGGCTGCGATGTCCGTATTTGAGTTTGAACGTTTTTGCACCGCCGGCTTTGGCCAGGAGCTGGTTGCCCATGCAGATGCCGAAGATGGGTTTCTCTTTCTTCATCGCTTCACGGATATGCCCTACGGTGATGTCGCACATATCGGGGTCGCCGGGACCGTTTGAGATGAAGAGCCCGTCGTATTCGATGGTGTTGAAGTCATAGTCCCAAGGCACCCGTATTACGGTAACGTCGCGTTTGAGCAGGCAGCGAATGATGTTGTGCTTCACGCCGCAGTCGACGAGTACGACCCGTTTCTTTCCGGTACCGTAGGTGATGACTTCGCGGCAGCTCACACGAGCTACCTGATTGATGAGGTTGGGGTCGACAAAGTCGATTTCGTTTTCGTTCTCAAAAACGATTTTGCCTTTCATGCTCCCTTTTTCGCGGAGCAGTTTGGTGAGTGCGCGCGTGTCGATGCCGGTGATACCTGCAATTTTTTCTTTTTTCAGCCATTCGCCCAGGCTCTCTACGGCATTCCAGTGGCTGTAATTTTCGGAGTAGTCCGATACGATGATGGCTTCGGCATGAATCTTTTCCGATTCGAGGAATGTCGATAAACCGTTGGCTTCAAACGTTTGACTGGGTACGCCGTAGTTACCTACCAGCGGGTAGGTGAGTACCATCATCTGGCCCGAGTAGGAGGGGTCGGTGAGGCTTTCGGGGTATCCGGTCATGGCCGTGTTGAAGACTACCTCTCCGGCCACGGGCTTGTCATAGCCGAACGAGTACCCGCTGAAACGGCTTCCGTCGTCGAGAATCAATTGAACTTCTTTTCTTGCTTGCATTGTCGTGCGCTTAGTTTTTGTGGGGTAATATCTCTTTTTCTATATAATTGATGTAGGCTTCGTTTACCAGTTTGGTGCCGCCGGGCGTGGGATAGTTGCCCGAGAAATACCAGTCGCCGGTGTGGTTGGGACAAGCTGCGCGCAGTCCTTCTCGGGTTTGGTACACGATTTGCACTTCGGCCTGTGTTCCGGCGGGCGTGAGCAACTCAGCAATCTTGGCCGAAATCTCTTCGTCGGTGAAGGGGGCATAAATCTCCTTCACGAGGTTCTCCATTTTTTCTTTGGGAAGAGTGCGTTGAGCCAGAGAGCGGTGGTAAACATCGAGTATGCGGTCGTCCATCTGGCGTTCCCGTAGCAGTGCAATGGCGGCTTTGAAGGCGATGAATTCGTCCATGCGTGCCATGTCGATGCCGTAATAGTCGGGGTATCGCACTTGTGGCGACGAGGATACGATGACAATTTTCTTCGGGTGCAGACGGTCGAGTATGCCGATAATACTCTGTTTCAGGGTCGTTCCCCGCACAATGCTGTCGTCGATGGCTACCAGGTTGTCGACATGCGGCGTGAGGCTGCCGTAGGTGATGTCGTAGACGTGCGCGGCGAGGTCGTTGCGCGTGTTGCCCTCGGCAATGAAGGTGCGCAACTTTATGTCTTTGATAACGACCTTCTCGGAGCGTACACGCATGGAGAGTATGCGTTCCAGCTCTTCTCTTGTAACGTTGGGGTGGGAGAGTATGTAGTCGGTTTTCAACTGGTTGAGGTATTCTTCAAACCCTTCCATCATACCGAAGAATGCTACTTCGGCCGTGTTGGGAATGAAAGAAAAGACCGTGTGCTCAATGTCGTTATTGACAGCTTTGAGCAACGGTCCCACCAGATTTTTTCCTAACTGTTTGCGTTCTTGATAAATATCCTTGTCCGAACCCCGGGAGAAATAGATGCGCTCGAACGAACAGGCTTTTTTCTCGCGGGGAGCGTTGATTGGTTCGGTGCGGTACTCTCCGTGTTTATTGATGAGCAGGGCCTGGCCGGGCTGCAATTCGTGAATGGCGTCGGCCGAGAGGTTAAACGTAGTCTGTATGACGGGGCGTTCCGAGGCCACGACGACCACTTCGTCGTCGGCATACCAGAAGGCCGGCCGCAATCCCCACGGATCGCGTATCGAGAACATCTCGCCGCTGCCGGTGACACCGCAGATGACATATCCGCCGTCCCACATGGGGCTGGTGCGGCGCAAGACGTTGGCCATGTCGATGTGGTCTTCAATGGCGCGGGTGAGCTCGATGCCGTCGAGACCCGAGGCTTTCAGACGGTCATACATCTTGTCGGCTTCGCGGTCGAGGCGGTGTCCTATCTGTTCGAGCATGATGTAGGTGTCGGCATACTGGCGGGGGTGCTGTCCCTGTCCGGTGATTTCGGCAAAAATCTCATCGACGTTGGTCAGATTGAAGTTGCCGCAAAGACTCAGGTTCTTGACACGCCAGTTGTCGCGGCGCAGAAACGGGTGTACATACGACAGGCCCGACTTGCCGGTTGTGCTGTATCGCAGATGACCCATGTACAATTCTCCGGCAAAGGGTATATAACGTTGGGCGTAGTCGGCATTGTCGAGCAGGCTTTTGTCGGAGGTCGATGCAGCTATGTTACGGTGTACGGCTTCGAAGATTTCGGTAATGGCTCCCGTGCCCAATGCCCGTTCACGGAACATATACTCTTCGCCCGGTTGCGATAACATTTTTACACAAGCAAGTCCCGCTCCCTCCTGCCCGCGGTTGTGCTGTTTTTCCATGAGGAGGTAGAGCTTGTTGAGGCCATACATCCATGTGCCGTATTTTTCTTTGTAGTACGATAGCGGTCGCAACAGCCTTATCATTGCTACGCCGCATTCGTGTTTGAGGGGTTCCATATCGTTTATAACCTATAAATGTACAATCTTTCTTTTTTATTCGACGGTTACCGATTTGGCCAGGTTGCGTGGCTGGTCTACATCTTTGCCCTTGCAGATGGCGATATGGTAGGCCAGCAGTTGCAGGGGTATGGTGGTAATGAGCGGTTCGAGGCAGGCCAGGGTGTAAGGCAGCTCTATGCAGAAGTCGGCTATACGTTTTATTTCGGTATCACCCTCGTTGACAAAGGCGATGACTTTTCCGTGCCGTGCCTTTATCTCCTGTATGTTGCTGATGATTTTCTTGTATTGCTGGTTGTGGGTGGCTATTACCACGACCGGCATTTCAGCGTCGATGAGGGCTATGGGGCCATGTTTCATCTCGGCAGCCGGATAACCTTCGGCATGGATATAGGAGATTTCTTTCAGTTTCAGAGCTCCTTCGAGTGCCACGGGGTAGTTGTATCCCCGTCCCAGATAGATGAAGTTGTGGGCGTAGGTGAAAATCTTGGACAACTGGGCGATGCTGTCGTTGAGTTTCAGCACCTGTTTCATCTTGTCGGGAATCTGATTGAGCTCACACACTATTTTTTGCAACTCTTCGGGCGAGATGCAGTCTTTGGCATGGGCCAAAGCCAGAGCCAGCATGGTGAGCACTGTTACCTGTCCGGTAAAGGCCTTTGTCGAAGCAACCCCTATTTCGGGCCCAACGTGTATGAATGAGCCTGTGTGGGTGGAACGGGCTATCGACGAACCTATTGCGTTACAGATACCGTAGACGAAGGCGCCTTTTTTCTTGGCTTCTTCTATGGCTGCCAGCGTGTCGGCCGTCTCGCCCGACTGGGAGATGGCGATGACCACGTCGTTTTCGTCGATGACCGGGTTGCGGTAGCGGAACTCCGAGGCATACTCTACTTCGACTGGGAAGCGGCAGAACTGCTCGATGAGGTATTTGCCTATCAGGGCGGCGTGCCATGAGGTGCCGCAGGCCACGATGACAAAACGCCGTGCGTTGAGCAGCCGTTTCTTGTTGTCGATGATGGCCGAGAGGGCGATGTCGGTGCCCTCGACGTTGACGCGGCCCCGCATGCAGTCTTTGATACAGTCGGGCTGTTCAAAGATTTCTTTCAGCATGAAGTGCGGGTATCCGCCTTTTTCGAGCTGCCCGATGTTGAGCTTTATGGTATTTATCTTGGGGTTGACCTTGGCATTGTTCTGGGTAACGACTTGCAGTTTCTCGCCTTTTTTCAGGACGGCGATTTCTCCATCTTCGAGGTAGACTACGCGGTTGGTGTATTCGACGATGGGGGAGGCGTCGGAGGCCAGGAAAAACTCGTTCTCGCCAATACCGATGGCCAGTGGGCTGCTCTGTCGGGCAGCAATGATGGTGTTGGGATTCCGGCGGTCGAGAATGGCTATGGCGTAGGCGCCGATTACCTCGTGCAGGGCCAACTGCACGGCGGTAAGCAGGTCGAGGTTGTGCGACACCTGGATATACTCGATGAGCTGTACAAGCACCTCGGTGTCGGTGCTGCTTTTGAAGGTATATCCTTCGTGTTGCAGTTTCTCTTTGATGGTGGCATAGTTTTCGATGATGCCGTTGTGTATCAGAGCCAGATTGCCCGATGCCGAGTAATGGGGGTGTGCGTTGATTTGGTTGGGCTCTCCGTGAGTGGCCCAGCGGGTATGTGCAATGCCTATGTGCCCTGTTGTGTCCTTGCTTTCGGCCAGATGAGCCAAGTCGGCCACTTTGCCTTTGGTCTTATAGACATTCAGTTCATCTGCGTTATTTATAAGAGCGATTCCGGCACTGTCGTAGCCCCTGTATTCCAGTCTTTTTAGGGATTTTATGAGTATGGGGTATGCTTCTTGTTCTCCTATATAACCAACTATTCCGCACATACTGTCGAGGTGTATTTTAAATTTGGGCAAAGGTAGCAATATTATGTCAAAAAATCGCACCCTTTTTGAAAATAATATTGTTCAACCTCTCTTATCAACAGTTCAGGGTATAAAATCGGGAGATTTTTTATTTTTGATGCCGGTTGGTGGGTGTCTGCTTTCTTTCTGTGAGTGGGGTTTTTATGTTCTCTTTTTCCCGGCTGAATTCTCCCGGTGTGCGTCCGGTAATCTGCTTGAATACCCGGTTGAAACTGCTGGGGGTGTTGAATCCCGTGCTGTATGCGATTTTTCGCAAGGGAATGTTTCCCTCGGCCATCAGTTCTATGGCTTGGGTGATGCGGTGTGTGTTGACGCAGTGGGTAAATCGTATGCCGGCTTGCTTGAAGAGGCGGCTGAGGTTTCGCTCGGAGTAGCCGAAACGACGGGCCAGTTCGCTCATTCTCAGCTCTTCGTGGCAGTGCCCGGCAATGTAGTCGAGAATGGGCCGTATGCGGTTGTGGTCGGCAACGAGGCCGAAAGTCAACGGAATCTCCGAGGTGCGGCACATGCTGGGTATTACCTGTATGAAGGCGTGCAGAAACCGGTGTATCTGCGGCAGCTTCTCTCGTTCGATGCGGGAGGGGCACGACTCGTGTATGAATTTCAGCAGGGCGGTTATCTGTTCGCTCGATTGATATACGGCAATTGCGGGAGCCGGGTCGCACAACGTGTAGATGATGGTGGCCGATACCCGCCGGTTGTTGCTCGACAGGGTGTGTGTTACCTCACGGGGTATGCAGGCGACGTGGTGTTCGGGAACGAACAGGATTTTTCCGCCGATGTCGATTCTCAGCGTGCCCGATGTCGTGAATACGATTTGGTCCATGGCATGGGTATGGGCCGGCAGCAGAATCTCTTCCCGACAAGCCTCTTTCACGACTATCGTATCGGGAGATGTGCCGGTTGTCGTACATGGGTATATGCACTGCTCGGGAGTATTCATTGATTGGCTTGAATTGTAAAAACAATTACGTAATTTGCAATTTCGGTCTAAATATAGAGATTTATCTTTGCACCGCGAAAAAAAATAGGTTTTAATGGTAAAAAAAGAGTTAATCCGCCGCTATTCGGTTTTTGCGGTGGCATTGTTTGTCAGTGCATTAGGTGTAAGCCTGGTTACAAAATCTTATTTGGGTACATCGCCCATATCGAGTATTCCCTACGTCATGAGTCTGAACACACCGTTGACGATGGGTACCTACATCTTTATTCTGAATATGTTCCTGATTGCGGCCCAGATGTTGATGCTCGGGCGTCGCGGTATTGTTGAAAAGCGCATCGACCTGCTCATGCAGATTCCGGTTTCGGTACTTTTCGGTCTGTTTATAGACCTGACGATGGCGATGCTGGGCAGTTACGAGCCCTCGCTCTATGGGTTGAAGTTGCTCTCCCTGGTAGTGGGTTGTGCCGTGTTGGCCTTAGGGGTAAGCCTCGAAGTGGTAGCCGATGTTACCATGGTCAGTGGCGAGTACACGGTGCAGATAGCCTCCAAGCGGTTCAAGATACAGTTCGGTACGGTGAAGATAGCCTTCGACGTTACTCTGGTGGTGGTGGCTGTCGCCTTGTCGTTCATTCTCTCGGGTCGTATAGAGGGTTTGCGCGAGGGTACTGTCATCGTGGCCCTGCTCACCGGTCCGTTTGTACGGCTTATCAGTCCGTGGCTCGACTTCCTCCGCCGGTGGGAGGTGGCTGGCAGTGCTGCTCCCGACGAAACTTTGCGTGCCGGCGTGTCGCATACCGTGATTACCATATCGCGTGAATATGGCAGTGGCGGCCACATGATAGGTGAGCAGTTGGCCAAGGCTCTCGGATACAAGTTTTATGACAGCGAACTGATTACGTTGGTTGCCAAGGAAGCCGGCTTTACCGAAAATTTCGTGCGCCGGAACGAGCAAAGCCTTCCCGGTAACATGCTGTTGCAGATGATTATGCAAGATTATGGCGCTCCCCTCGAAAAGAGCCTTTCACCCGCCGACGCTCTTTTTGTGGCACAGAGTCGGGTTATCCGGCGGATTGCCGCAGAGGGTCCCTGCGTCATCGTGGGGCGGTGTGCCGATTATATCTTGAAAGATTACCCCGATGTGTTGAAAATCTTTCTGCACGCCGATATGTCGAGCAAGTCGCGGCGTGTAACCGAGCAATACGGCATATCCCCCGAGAAGGCCTTGCCCGAGATAGAGCGAATCAACAGGTCGAGGGAGGAGCATTATCGCCATTACACGGGCAACCACTGGGGCGATATACGCAACTACAACCTTACGTTCGATACCGGTCGTTTCGGCGTAGAGCGCGTGTGTGCCGTCGTGCAGTCGCTGGTGGGTCAGCCCCAAAAGCCGAAAGCCGTTTAAAAAAAGGAGTGGAGCCCCGTCGGATAAAAATTTTTACGTACCTTTGCCGCTGCAACAGAAGCCTCCCTTTCTCGTCACCAGGGAGTCAATTCTTTTATTAAAAAAGCAACAGAAAAATGTCAACACTTCGATTCAGAGTTGTAGAGACAGCTTTCAAGAAAAAGCCTGTCGAGGTTCCGACTCCCGCGGAACACCCTTCGGAATATTTTGGTAAGTATGTATTCAACCAGGCCAAGATGCAGCAGTATCTGGCTCCCGATGTGTATGAGCAGTTGATGAACGTGATTTGCAACGGGGCTCCGCTCGACCGTTCGATAGCCGACCGCATTGCCGAGGGTATGAAGACTTGGGCCGTAGAGATGGGGGCTACCCATTACACCCACTGGTTTGCCCCCCTTACCGAGGGTACGGCCGAGAAGCACGACTCTTTTATCGAACCCGATGGCCGTGGAGGCGTCATTCAGGAGTTCTCGGGCAAACTGTTGGCCCAGCAGGAGTCCGATGCGTCGAGTTTTCCCAACGGCGGTATCCGCAACACCTTCGAGGCACGCGGCTATTCGGCTTGGGATCCTTCTTCTCCCGCCTTCATTGTCGACGACACGCTCTGCATTCCCACCATCTTCATTGCCTATACCGGTGAGTCGCTCGACTATAAGGCTCCGCTGCTCAAAGCTTTGCGGGCTGTCGACAAGGCCGCTGTTGATGTGTGTCATTATTTCAATCCCGAGGTCAAGAAGGTCTACGCCTATCTGGGTTGGGAGCAGGAATATTTCCTCGTCGATGAGGGACTTTACGCCGCCCGTCCCGATTTGCTCCTGACCGGCCGCACCCTCATGGGGCACGAAAGTTCTAAAAATCAGCAGCTCGAAGACCACTATTTCGGAGCCATACCCAGCCGCGTAGCTGCCTTTATGAAGGAGCTCGAAATCGAAGCCCTGAAATTTGGAATACCCGTCAAGACACGCCATAACGAAGTGGCCCCCAATCAGTTTGAGCTGGCCCCCATCTACGAGGAGTGCAACCTGGCCAACGACCACAACCTCCTCATCATGGCCCTCATGCGTAAACTGGCCCGCAACCACGGTTTCCGCGTGCTGCTGCACGAAAAACCCTTCAAGGGTGTGAACGGCTCGGGCAAGCACAACAACTGGTCGCTCGGTACCGATATCGGCGTGTTGCTCATGGCTCCCGGCAAAACACCGCTCGACAACCTGCGCTTCATCACCTTTGTCGTGAACACGCTGATGGCCGTCTACAAGCACAACGGTCTGTTGAAAGCCTCCATTTCGAGTGCCACCAATGCCCACCGTCTGGGTGCCAACGAGGCACCTCCTGCCATCATATCGAGCTTCCTCGGCTCGCAGCTCTCGCAGGTACTCGACCACATCGAAGAGAGCGACGACAACGATTTTTCCTCGCTCGGCGGTAAGCATGGCATGCGTCTCAACATTCCGCAGATACCCGAGCTGCTTATCGACAATACCGACCGCAACCGCACTTCGCCCTTTGCCTTTACCGGCAACCGCTTTGAGTTCCGTGCTGTCGGTTCCGAGGCCAACTGCGCTTCTGCCATGATTGCCCTCAATGCCGCCGTGGCCCATCAGTTGACCCGATTCAAACACGATGTCGACGCCTTGATTGCAGAGGGCACCGACCAGCAGGTGGCCATCTTGCATGTGTTGCGCCGATACATCAAGGAGTGCAAGGCCATACATTTCGACGGCAACGGTTACAGTGATGAGTGGAAGGCCGAAGCCGCCCGCCGCGGCCTCGACTGCGAGACAAGTGTGCCCCTTATCTTCGACAACTACCTCAAAGAGAGTTCGGTGAAGATGTTTGAGGAGACCGGCGTCATGACCCGTAAGGAGCTCGAAGCCCGCAACGAAGTCAAGTGGGAAACCTATACCAAGAAGATACAGATTGAGGCTCGTGTTCTGGGCGACCTGGTCATGAACCATATCATACCCGTGGCCACCTCATACCAGTCGACCCTCATCGACAATGTCTACAAGATGCGCGACCTCTTCCCCGCCGAAAAGGCTGCTCGCCTCTCGGCCAAGAACCTCGAAATCATTGAGGATATTGCCGAGCGCGAAATTGCTATCAAGGCCAAGGTCGACGAACTGGTCGAGGCCCGCAAGGTGGCCAACCGCATCGTCGGTGAACGTGAAAAGGCTATTGCCTATCACGATGTGATTGCTCCCAAACTCGATGAGATACGTTACCACATCGACAAGCTCGAACTGGCTGTCGATGACCGGCTGTGGACACTGCCCAAGTATCGCGAGCTCCTGTTTATTCGCTGATAACTTTGTGGCATAAAGATAGACAGGCCTGCCTTTGGATAGAGGCAGGCCTACTTGTTTTCGGCCGAAGTGTGACGAGTGGTGCGTCGCAGCCTTTCACAAAAACCGGCGTAACGTATGTACCAGCAAGAGGCGTGCACCGGGCTTCTCATTGAATTTTTCAAAGAAAGACGATAGATGTCTCGCTCGCTCATGGCATTGTCATTCTCTGCTTGACGGGAATCTGCATCACAAATCCTTCTTTATGGGGAGTTTTACATTGAATCCGAAAATACCTTTCCCGTTCATTCTTCTCTTCGGTGAGAAGAACGAACCAAGAAGACCCGCCGCCGGGTATCGGGCTTTCTCGCTCGGACGCCGACGCCTCGCTCGGGGGCTGCGGAACTCGCTGCGCTCACACAGTCCTCGCCCTCTTCCCTCACTCGGCTGCCGCCCTCCCGGCCCGGTAAGGGCGGTTTTTTTCCCCCCTTTTGTTCCCTTCTTCCTTCCTAATTGAAATGGGGCATTGTCGTTCCCCGCATGATGGGGAATCCATAAAACGCCCCTTTCTCACTTCACTGGATTCCCGTTCGGAGGCGGGAATGACAAATGACGCGGCTCGGCATAGCCGAATCTGAAAACTTTGTTTTCATTTGGCTCTGCGCTCGCCTTTCACTATCTTTTGATAAGACAGGATTCGGCTCGGCATGGTCAAAGGACGAAAACTTTGTTTTCTCCTTGCCTCTGCGCTCGCCTTTCACTATCTTTGTCCCTCGAAAAAATGAAAGAATATGAAATTTGAGGATTTAAATCTCGAACCCGATGTGCTGGAAGGTCTTGAAGCAATGAATTTCAAGGAGGCTACTCCCGTGCAGGAGGCTACTATTCCCGTCGTTCTCGAAGGGAAAGACCTGATTGCTTGTGCCCAGACCGGTACCGGAAAGACGGCTGCCTATATATTACCCCTGCTCAACCTGCTTACCCGCCGCCCCTCGTCGCGCGATTGCGTACGGGCCATCGTCATTGCCCCTACACGGGAGTTGGCGCAACAGATCGATATGCAATTTGAGGGCTTTTCCTATTTCCTGCCCATTTCGACATTTGTCGTGGCCGGCGGAGGTGACGGTGCCCAGTGGGACCAGCAGAAGCGCGGCCTTCAAATGGGTGCCGATGTGATGATTGCCACACCCGGCCGTCTCATATCGCATCTGCTCAACACCAAGGCCGATCTCTCCGGTGTGGAATATCTGGTACTCGACGAGGCCGACCGCATGCTCGATATGGGTTTCTACGAAGACATCATGCAGATATGCTCGTTCCTGCCCAAAGAGGGGCGTCAGACGCTTCTTTTCTCGGCCACCATGCCGCCCAAGATACGCCAACTGGCCCGGCAGATTCTGCACGAACCGGCCGAGGTGAACATCGCCATTTCCAAACCCAACGAGTCGATACGTCAGTCGGCCTACATCTGCTACGAACCCCAGAAGATGGGCATCATCAACGATATTTTTGCCAAAGGGGTGAAGGGCAAGACCATTATCTTCTCTTCGTCGAAACTCAAAGTGAAACAGCTCACCACGGCGCTTTGCCGCCGGCATTACAATGCCCGGGCCATGCACTCCGACCTCGACCAGCCTCAGCGCGAGGAGGTGATGCTCGATTATAAGAACGGCAAGGTTGATATTCTGGTGGCTACCGATATTGTGTCGCGAGGTATCGACATTACCGATATTGTGCTGGTTATCAACTATGATGTGCCGCACGACCCCGAAGACTATATTCACCGCATCGGCCGTACCGCCCGTGCCAATGCCGAGGGCGAGGCCATCACTTTTGTTTCGGTCGACGATCAGGATCGTTTCTACCGTATAGAGAAATTCCTCGAACGCGAAATTCCCAAGGCATCGCTGCCCGAGGGGCTGGGCGAAGCACCCGAGTACGACATACTCTCGCTCGACCGTCGCTCTTCGCGCAAAGGTGGGCGCAGCCGTTCCCGCTCCCGTAAGGGGGGAGGTTCGGCATCGGGACAGGCTGCCCGGCAAGGTCGGCCGGAAAGAGGTGAGAAACGTCGTCAACGCCCCGACGCAGAGTCTGCTGCCCGGCCCGTTCAGCCGTCCGATGCCCCGGCTATGTCTGCGCTTTCGGCGGGTGGCGATGCAGCTCCCAAGAAGTCGCGCCGTCGTAACCATCGTCGCCGTCGTCCCAGTTCGGGCGATGCTCCGGCACCCGAGAAAGGCGAATAAGATACAGACTGCTCTCATGCCACCGATGCCGGCTGTAATGCTGCCCGGCTCGCCGGCGAAGAGATAACGAAAGAGACGAGCCCCGGTCGTTTTACGAAACGACCGGGGCTCGTCTTGGATACCGGGGGTGATGGAACAGAGCTATTCGAACGTAACCGACACGTTGCCTCTGCCCACGGCGGCAGCCAGCCCCGACGGGTTGTCGATGCGGCCTATGCGTGTATAGCTGTATGAGCTTGAAAAGGTCTCATAGAATACCACCAGACAGTCGCTGCCCCACAGCATGATGTCGCCGGCATTGATTGTGCCGGGGCGGTAGGAGTTGGTGGGCAGGCTTTGTGGCAGATAGTAAAACTTCTCATTGCCGGCGTGTTCTTCCATTACAACCGTCATCGGGAGCAGCGCTTTGAGTGCGGTGGCGGTAGGATTGTTTTCGAGCGTGGCGGTGAAAGTGGCATTGCCTATTTTTACGTGTATCATATTGGTTTCGGTTGGGTTGTCATTTTCATTGTTGTCATTCTCTTCGGGGTTTTCGGCATCGGTGTCTCCCGTCGAACCTTCGTTGCCGTTGTCCTCATCAGGAGCAGGAGCTGGCGTTGTCTGTGTCGGGGTATCCGAGGGCATGGGGGGCTCGTCGGTCGAGCAGGCGATGGTACCTGCCGACAGACATACGACGAGCAACAGAATGGAGAGTCGGTTTTTCATGGCAATTATATTTTTATGTTACGGATAAATCGGGCCGGGTTTCCGGAAACAATCACATTATCGGGTACATCTCGCGTTACGACCGAGCCGGCTCCGACGATGGCATTCTCGCCTACCGTAACACCCGGCAGTATGACAGCGCCGGCACCTATCCACGCATTGCGTTTTATGACCACAGGACGTGTGTAGACATTGTGCCGCAAATGTGGCTCTTCGGGGTGGTTTTCGGTGATGACACATACCTTGGGCCCGATAAACACATCGTCTTCCAGCGTAATGCCTCCGCGGTCGAGAAACGTGCAGCCCGAGTTGATGAATACATTTTTCCCGAAACTCGTAAACTGTCCGAATACGGTGTAAAACGGCAGGAACATTCTCACGCTTGGGTCGACAGGCTTCCCGGTGAGTTGCGAGAGTATGTCGCGTATCTCGGCATCGGTATGGTACGACCCGTTCAGTGTCTCTACGAGTTGCATACCTTTTTCAAAAGCCTTCTGCAAGATGGGATAGTCGGGGTCGCTTTCGAGTATGAGTTCGCCCGCTCTCATTCGTTCAAAAATATCCATATATGATTTTCTTTTAAGTTCCGGTACAAAATTAGGTGATACCGAGTGCCCGGCTTGTATATGGATTGTGGTATGAACAACCCCGATTGCTGATTCTGCCCGGTTTCTGTTTCAGCGTGTTATGAATATTCCTATCTTTGTTCAACTCAAAAAAACGGAGATATGGACAATCCCATCATACAGCTCGACAGCATCGATGCTTACAACAAGCTCTATGGACTGCCTACCTGGCACCCGTTGGTTACGGTGGTAGACCTGACAAAGTCTACACAGGTGGTGAATCATGTGAAGATGAACTACGGTGTCTATGCCCTCTTTCTGAAATACGGAACAGGTTGTACGTTGAAGTACGGACGTCGTTATTACGACTATCAGGAGGGAACGATTGTGAGTTTTGCTCCCGGTCAGTTGATTGGTGTCGACAGTGAAGAAGACGAAGTGCGACCGCAGGTCTACGGGCTTATATTCCACCCCGACCTTATTTATGGTACCGACCTGGGCCGGAAAATCAATCGGTACACGTTCTTCTCTTATGCGCAGAACGAAGCGTTGCATCTGTCGGAGTCGGAGCATGCCATCGTCATGGATTGTCTGCACAAGATACAGGCCGAGTTGGAATATCCGGTCGACAGTCACAGCAAGGAGTTACTCTCGGTCAATATCGAATTGTTGCTCGATTATTGTCTGCGGTTTTACGACAGGCAGTTCATTACACGCGAAAAAGTGAACAGCGATATTCTCGAAAAATTCGAGCACTATCTCGACGACTATTTCCGTCAGGGCGAGCCGGCCAAAAACGGATTGCCCACGGTGAAATATTTTGCCGACAAGGTTTTTCTCTCGCCCGGCTATTTCGGCGACCTGGTGAAAAAAGAGACCGGTCGCACGGCGCAGGAGTATATACAGGATAAAATCATCGATCTCTCCAAAAAGATGCTGCTCGGCGGCCGACAGAGCATCAGTGAGATTGCCTATGCGTTGGGCTTTCTCTATCCCCAGCATTTCAGCCGGCTGTTCAAAAAACGCATAGGTTGTACGCCCAACCGCTTCCGCGAGGAGAATTGAGGCGTTTTCCGAGGTGCGTTCTTCCAGTCGGGCATTGTGCTCGCCCGGCTTACATCTTACCGATGCCGGGGCGGTATCGGGCGGTTCGTTAAATTTTATTGCGGCAGGAGAGAGGTCGGTCCGAATTGCGTAATTTTGTGCCCTCGAAGAAAAAACCGGCCCTTCCCGGGAATACACACTCTATGCACCAGCAAAGAAAAGATTTGTTGCAGTTTGTGCGCAGCGGTCGTCCCATGACGGTGCGCCAGCAGATTTATTTGGCGGCTCAGTTGAGTCTGCCCTCGATTTTTGCGCAGATTTCGTCGGTCGTCATGCAGTATATCGATGCCTCGATGGTGGGTAGCCTGGGAGCGAATGCCGCAGCCTCCATCGGACTTGTGTCGACGACGGCGTGGCTCTTTATGGGGCTGTGCAGTTCGGTGGCGGCCGGATTTGCCGTGCAGGTGGCCCATCTGCTCGGGGCCAAAGACGACTGTGGCGCCCGTGCCGTTTTGCGTCAGGCCCTTGTTCTGTCGTCGGTTTTCGCGCTCCTGTTGGCGACGGTAGGGGGCAGCATCAGCCACGCCCTGCCCCGTTGGCTTGGGGGCGATGAGGCCATTCTCTCCGATGCCTCCACCTATTTTCTCATATATGCACTCTCGTTGCCGTTTCTCCAACTCCATATGCTGGCCGGCAGTATGTTGCGGTGCAGCGGCAATGTGTCGGTGCCGAGCATCCTGAATGTGCTGATGTGTCTCCTCGATGTCGTGTTCAATCTCTTCTTGATATTTCCGACCCGGGAATATGAGATAGGCCGATACGATATTCTCCTGCCCGGAGCCGGGCTGGGGGTGAAAGGTGCGGCGCTGGGCACGGCGCTTGCCATGGCCGTTACCGCGCTGCTCATGTTGTATTTTCTCTGTTTCCGCTCGCCCGAGCTGCGGTTGTGGCGGCGAAGGGAGAAAGTGGTATTCGACCGCACTTGCCTGCGTCGGGCCCTGCGCATCGGCGCCCCTATGGGTGGTGAGCGGTTTGTGATGTGTGGTGCGCAAATCATGTCGACCGTCATTGTCGCTCCGTTGGGAATCTATGCCATTGCCGCCAACTCTTTCGCCATTACGGCCGAGAGCCTTTGCTATATGCCCGGATACGGAATAGCCGATGCCGCTACGACACTGGTGGGGCAGAGCCTCGGTGCCCGTCGTCTCGACTTGGCCCGTCGGTTTGCCCGCATTACGGTCATTATGGGTATGGCCGTCATGACGGTGATGGGGGCAGTCATGTACCTGGCTGCTCCATTCATGATAGGTATCATGACACCCGATGCCGAGGTCGTTTCGCTGGCGGTTTCGGTGTTGCGCATCGAGGCCTTTGCCGAGCCTATGTTTGCGGCGGCCATTGTCTCCTACGGTGTCTTTGTCGGGGCCGGCGATACGCTTATACCCGCCTCGATGAATCTGGTGAGCATCTGGGCGGTGCGGCTCACACTGGCCGCGTTGCTGGCTCCTACCCTGGGGCTGCGGGGGGTGTGGATAGCCATGTGCGTAGAGTTGTGTTTCAGAGGGTTGATATTTCTGGCCCGCATGAAGTGGGGCCGCTGGATAGGCCGTCTGTAAAGACCGTATTCCGGGTTGGTAAAACGGGAATCTGTATACAGCATCTGCCTGCTGTATTGTCTATTTTTGTAACGTAAAAAAGTTCCGTATAAAAATCTTCTTGTCTATGAAACAGATAAAAAATGCCGAATTTGGTGGCGAGCGCCCTTTGTTTGCCTCGCAAGATCTCTATATCGAAAATGTAACGATTCATGCCGGTGAGTCGGCTTTGAAGGAGTGTGCCCGCGTAGAAGCCGTAAATTGCCGTTTCGAAGGAAAGTATCCTTTCTGGCACAACGACGGTTTTGTCGTGCGTCATTGTCTTTTTACCGAAGGGGCGCGTGCCGCCTTGTGGTATTCGCGTCATCTCCAAATGAGCGACACGCTGGTTGAGGCACCGAAGATGTTCCGCGAGATGGACGATCTTCATCTCGAAAATGTTCAGTTGCCGCATGCGGCCGAGACCCTCTGGCATTGCCGTAATGTTGTTTTGAAGAATGTCGAAGTGAAGGAGGCCGACTATCTTTTCATGCACAGCGAGAATATACACATTGAGGATTATCGTCAGCAAGGGAACTACTCGTTCCAGTATTGCCGCAATGTAGAGATACGCCGTGCTGTCATCGATTCGAAAGATGCCTTCTGGAACACCGAGAATGTTACGGTCTACGACTCCGAGATAGACGGCGAGTATCTGGGCTGGCATTCCCGCAACCTGCGGTTGGTCAACTGCAAGATATCGGGCACACAACCCTTCTGTTATGCACACGATTTGGTGCTGGAAAATTGTACTTTTACTCCCGATGCCGACCTGGCTTTTGAGTACAGTACCGTCCATGCCACCATCAACAGTCCGGTACACAGTGTGAAGAATCCGCGGAGCGGTTGCATCGTGGCTCAGAGTTACGGAGAGATTATTCTCGACGAGAATATAAAGGCTCCGGCCGATTGTCGGATAAAGGTACTTGGTGAAGAATAAAAACGGTTGTCTATGAAATATGATTTCGATGAAGTGATACCCCGCCGGGCAACGGGCTCTTACAAATGGGACTCGTCGCCCCGTGAAGATGTGTTGCCCCTGTGGGTGGCCGATATGGATTTCCGCACGGCCGAGCCGGTCGTGGCTGCTTTGCGCCGTCGGGTGGAACATGGTATTTTTGGATATACGCGTGTGCCCGATGCGTATTACGATGCGCTTATACAGTGGTTCGACTGGCGGCACGGCTGGTCTATCCGACGCGACTGGGTCATCTACACCTCGGGGGTTGTACCGGCCGTGTCGGCCATTATCAAGGCGCTGACCGTTCCCGGCGACCGGGTACTGGTGCAGACGCCTGTCTATAATTGCTTTTTCTCGTCGATACGCAACAACGGCTGTGAAACAGTAGCTTCGCCGCTGCTCCATGCCGACGGAACCTATACCGTCGATTTCGACGATTTTGAGAAGAAAGCTGCCGACCCCCGGGTGAAACTCTTCCTTCTCTGCAACCCGCACAACCCCGGCGGACGGGTGTGGACACGCGACGAGCTTCGTCGCATGGGCGAGATATGTCTGCGAAACGGCGTTACCGTCGTGGCCGATGAGATTCATTGCGAGCTGGTGTTTCCGGGATATACCTATACCCCTTTTGCATCTCTCTCTCCCGAGTTCGAGGCCTGCTCCGTAACCTGTAATTCACCCAGCAAGGCATTCAACATCGCAGGCTTGCAGATTGCCAATATCGTGGCTCCCGATGCTGCGGTGCGTGCGCGCATCGACCGGGCCATCAACATCAACGAAGTGTGCGATGTCAACCCTTTCGGCGTGGAGGCTCTTATTGCGGCTTATCGCGAGGGGGAGGAGTGGTTGTCGCAACTGCTGGTGTATCTGAAAGAGAACGATACGTTCATGCGGGAATTTTGTGCCCGTCATCTGCCGCAGTTTCCGTTGACCCGTCTCGAAGGTACATATCTTGAATGGCAGGACTGCCGTGTACTCGGCGTGCCATCGGCCCAGTTGGAGCAGCAGCTTATCGACGAAGTGGGTCTGTGGCTCAATGCCGGCACAATGTACGGTGCCGAGGGCGAGGGTTTCATGCGGTGGAATATTGCCTGCCCGCGCAGCCGTCTGCTCGACGGTCTTGAACGTTTCTGCCGTTTTGTCGGGCAGATATCGAGCCGGGGATAGTCATTATCCTATTTTCAAACAGAGAAAAGAAGGGCCGAATCCTTGTGGATTCGGCCCTTCCTGTTATCGGGGAGCGTGGTGCTTATTCGCGTATGATGGTCATTTCTTCAATGAGGTTCTTGGCACCGGCGTATTTGTCGATGATGAAGAGTATGTACCGTATGTCGACGTTGATGCAGCGTTGCAGGTCTTTTTCAAAGACGATGTCGCCGCTCATGGCTTCCCAGTTGCCGTCGAAGGCGGCGCCGATGAGTTCACCCTTGGCGTTGATGACGGGGCTACCCGAGTTACCGCCGGTGATGTCATTGTTGCTCAGGAAGCAGCAGGGCAGGTCGCCGTTGGCCATGGCATACTCGCCGAAGTCTTTTTTGAGGATAAGCTCTTTGAGCTTGGCCGGTACCACAAACTCCCAGTTGTCGGGATCTTCTTTTTCGAGGATACCGCGCTGGGTGGTATAGTAGCGGTAGTCTACACCGTCGGCTGGGGAGTAGGGCAGTACGTTACCGTAGGTAAGGCGTATGGTAAAGTTGGCGTCGGGGTAGGTGGGGGCATCACCGGCCATGTCGAGCAGACCTTTGATATAAATCTTCTTGGCGCGGGTAAGGCGGTCGTTCAGCGGTTTACGCTCGGCGGCCAGTTCGAGCGACTTCTCGATGTAGGCGTTGCGCAGGGCTATCATGAGGTCGTTTTCGAGAGTCTTGGCCGAAGGCTTTTTGCAGAATTTGTCGAAGTTGGCCTGGCTGGCGAATACCGATTTCTCGAAAGCGGCGTCGACATAACGGTCGATATCGCCCTTGAATTTCTTGTCGATAAGGTCAAAGATGGCGATGCGTTCCCCTTCGGGTACGGCGTCGCGGTAGGCTTTCAGCATGGCTTTGGCCACACGGCGGTCGACTTGTGCGTTGTAGTCCTTATCGGCAAATTTGGCGTAGTTCTCTTTCAGTATCGTCATCAGGGAGTCGACGCGCGGCTGGTTTTTCTCTTTCAGCGCTTTGATGAGGGCGGCCGTAGGAGGTACTTGCGTGAATTCGACGGCGATGGCGATGCCTTCGAGCAGTTGGTAGTAGGACAGGTTCACCGGCGAGAGCTCTTTCATGATGGCCTCGATGCTGTCGAGCGAAGCGATGTATTCGGGGTGGTTGTTGGCCCGGGCCCACTGACGCAGCGCCTCTTCTTCGTTTTGTTTTTCACCGATGACGTTCAGCTTGTCGATGCCGCGGTTCATGCCGATGGCGTTTTTGTGATAGTTGCTCGAACGGGCATATTTGCTGGCGTACTGTATGCGCACGGCGGGGTCGGCCAGCATCTCGTCGAGCATCTCGGCCTGACGCACTCCACGCATATAGATGCGGGTGGCATTGACGACGTCGCGCATATCTTCGATTTCCCACGAGGTGTAGTAGCGGTTTGTCGTTCCGGGGAAGCCCATGATCATGGTGTAGTCGTTCTCGGTTACCCCTTTGAGCGAGATGTTGAAGTAGCGTTTGGGTTTCATCGGCACGTTGTCGGCGCTGTATTCGGCCGGTTTGCCGTCGGGCGAGGTGTAGACGCGGAAGAGCGAGAAGTCGCCCGTGTGTCGCGGCCACATCCAGTTGTCGGTGTCGGCACCGAATTTACCGATCGACGAGGGAGGTGCCCCTACCATGCGCACGTCGTTGTAGACGGTGATGGTAAACATGAAGTAGCGGTTGCCGCCGTAGAACGGTTTGATAACCACTTCGGTGAAGGGGTTTTCGGCTAGGAATTCCTCTCCGGCCAGTTTGCGGGCCTGCTTGTTGAGGAAGAGGGTGCTGTAAGCGTTCATCTCGTCGCCCGACTCTTCAACGGCCTTGTCGATGGAGTCGGTTACCTCTACAATCTTCTCGATAAACCGCACTTGCAGTCCCGGCGTGGGCAACTCTTCTTTTTTGCTCATGGCCCAGAAACCGTCGGTGAGGTAGTCGTGTTCGACGGTACTGTGTTGCTGTATGGCGTCGTAACCGCAGTGGTGGTTGGTGAGAATAAGTCCTTCGGAGGAGATGATTTCGCCGGTGCAGCCGCCGCCGAAGATGACTACGGCATCTTTCATCGAGGTGCTGTCGGGATTGTAGATGTCGTCGACGTCGATGAGCAGTCCGGCTTTTTTCAGTTGTTCGCTGTTTTGCTGTTTGAGAAAGGGCAGGAGCCACATGCCTTCATCGGCCATGGCCGGTGAGAGAGCGAGTGTGGCGGCCAGTAGGGTTGCCAATCTTTTTCTTAACTTCATAAGGTTTCGTTTTTTAGTGCGTATTATCGGTAATGAGTAGGCTGATGTTTTTTCAGATTAGATATTCCTTGACGATTTTTTCGGTCTCGTCCCACAGAATACGCCGCATGGGGTGGGCGGTATATCTCGACGAGAGGGGCTTTACCCGGCAACTGGCGTTGAATGTGCCTGTGCGGCCTTCGGCTTCGGGCGATAGCAGCAGGTCGATGGCTGTGGCGGCTCCCTGCCGGGGGGTGCGGATGAAGGGCCTGAAAAAGAGGTCGCACAGGGTGTCGATGACCGGGTTGTGCATCTTGATGATGTTGGTCGACACGATACCGGGGTCGGAGGCGTTTACGGCGATGCCTTGCTCTTTGAGGCGGTCGGCCAGTTCGAGGGTGAACAGGGTGAGGGCCAGTTTGGTATTGCTGTATATGGGAATGCGCCAGAATGAGCCTTTCCGTCCGCGGGCGAAAAAGTCGGGCAGATCGATGCGGCCTATGGCATAGGTGCACGATACCATGTTGACGATGCGGCTTCCGCGGTGCATGAGCGGGAGCAGTTTGCGGGTGAGCAGGTAGGGTGCAACGTAGTTGACACTGGTGGTGCGGGCCAGACCGTCAGTGGTCTCGATGTGTCGGGGGTCGAGGGTGCCGGCATTGTTCATGAGCAGGTCTATGGCGACATTGCGTTGCAGCAACTCTTCGGCCAGGTGGTTTACCGAGGCCAGAGAACAGAGGTCGACCTGTATGATTTCGATGGCTTTGTTTCCGCTCTGTTCGATGATTGAGCGGCGCACAGGCTCGGCTTTTTCGGGGTTGAAGCATACCATGACAACCCGATAGCCCGCTCTGGCTACGGCCAGGGTGATTTCACGGCCCATGCCTCCGTCGGCTCCGGTGATGACGGCTAGGTTTTTGGTGGTTGACGATTGTTGCGTCATGGGTTATGATGGCGGTGTTATATGAATTTTTTTGTAGGAGTGCCGAGCGTGTTTCTGCGGCTCCCATCTGTTTTCTGTCGTCGCAAAGGTACAAAAATAATTGCCGGTAAAAAGAAAATCGGATTGTTTCTCTTTTTACCGGCTCATCTGTCCGACTGTTTTTTATTTGAATTCCAGCTTCTTGATTTCTTTTTGCAGACAGGAGGGAAGGCCTTCGACCTTGTGGTGGCAGGCCATTTCGAGCGTGTACATGCGGGCGATGCAGTAGTTGCTGTGTCCACAACTGTTGCAGGCGTTCTCTTCGCGGGCCATGCGGTTCACGAAGTCGGGTTCGTTGAGCAGGGCGCGTCCCATCTGCACGGCCTCGAAGCCGCAGTCGAGTACCTCGTCGATTTTGGCTCGCGATACGAGGCCGCCCACATAGACCAGCGGAATGTTCAGCTCTTTCCTGAATTTGAGGGCATCGTCGAGGAAGTAGGCCTCTTTGAACGGTACGGGGGGTACCATCATGCGACCAAACATTTTGACGCCGTATTTCAGCCACCAGCAGTCCATGTAGTAGGTCATCGTCTTGATGGGCATGGCTCCGCGCATCACATACATGGGCGCACGGCTCACAAAGCCGCCGCTCAGTACCAGGGCGTGGGCGCCCGACTGTTCCAGCCGGCGGGCTACTTGCAGGGTCTCGTCGATTTCCATGCCCCCTTTGAAACCGTCGCGCATGTTCATCTTTACGAAGACGGCGAGGTCGTTCCCGGCAGCTTTCATCACCTCGTCCATGCACATGTCCATGAAGCGCATGCGGTTTTCGAGCGAGCCGCCGTATTCGTCTTTGCGGTGATTGGTATAGGGCGAGAGGAATTGGCTGATGAGGTATCCGTGGCCGGCGTGTATCTCTACGGCATCGAAGCCGGCCTCACGGGCTAGGCTTACGGCACGGCCGAAGTTCTTGGCCATCTCGGGCAGTTCCCGTTTGTGCAGCCCGCGTACGAGGGTAGGTGAGTAGATGTTGAATCCACTCGATGCCGAGACCGGGGTAACGCCACATATTTTCTTGTGCGACATGTTGCCGCAGTGGCCCAACTGTATCGATACGGCGGCACCCGAACGGTGTATGTCGTCGGTGATTTCTTTCAGCCCCGGAACGATTTCGGGGCGCATCCACAACTGGCGGTCAAACGACAGTCCGCTTTGGCACACGGCCGCATAGGCGATGGTGGTCATGCCCACGCCTCCGTCGGCCACCGATTTGTGGTAGTCGTGCAGCATTTGCGAGGGTTTGTTACCGGGGCACATGCTTTCAAAGGCGGCCGAGCGTATGGTGCGGTTGCGCAGGGTGAGCGGTCCGAAGGTTATCGGGGTAAAGAGTTTGGAATCCATGATATGTCGATGTTTTTACAAGATTAGTAAAGGAAGGGGAAGATGCGTTTGCGGCGCCCCATCTGCGGACCGAATTCTTCCTGATAGCGGTGGTAGATGGCGTTGGCGCGGGGCACGAGATTGGCAAATGTCCACCAGGCAAACACCGCTCCGGCGGCCGACCAGGTGAGAATGGCAAAGCCTGTCCACTCGACCAGTTCGCCAAAGTAGTTGGCCGAGGTTACATACCGGTAGAGCCCCTTCTGCGGCAGGTAGTGGCGTGTGTCGCCCGGCTTGCGCAGGTGGCGTATTACGTTGTCGGAGTGCCAGTTGATGGCCATGCCTGTGAGGAATATGAGGGTGCCGATGATGAATGCCGGCGAGGTGAGCCAGCCGGTCGTGTAGCGGTCGGCCGGGGCGAGGTAGAAGAGCCATTCGCCCTGCATGAATCCGTTCAACACGTTGAAGACCACCCCCATGAGCATGATGCTCACCGGCATGCGGCTTTTCCCTTTCATGAGGAAGGGAAAGACAAACGACCGCTGGAAATAGTGCAGTTCGAAAAGCAGGAAGATGACGAGCGGTGCCGCCTCAAACCGCCGCTCCGACCCCCACCACAGCAGGGCCATGACGATGAATACCGGGGCTTCCATCAGCACCCAGGCCACCTTGTTGTTGAGCGAGATGCCCCAGCGGCTGTCTCTGAACATGCCGTATCCGGCTTTCAGAAAATAGAGCGCTACAAAAACAATGGCGGCTATGCTGCTCATTATCAATAGAAAGGTGTTAAATTCCCGAAGTGTGATTTCTGTCATGCGATGGGGGTTTTGAATATGATGTGCGTAAAAAGTTTACATGTACCTGCCGTTGCCGGAAAGCACTCCACAAATGTAACGAAAAACTTTCGTTTCCCCAAGAAGTTTTTTTCGTATTTTTGGGTGAAGATGAGACAACGTACTTCTTAAAAGTTGTACCTTTGCGCCGAATTTTTCAATAGGTATGCAATATGGTACGGCAATGTGCTATTCTGTTCGGTTGCTTGGCCTTAGGTGAACTGGTTGTCTATCTCACCGGGGTGAAGCTCCCGTCGAGCATCATCGGAATGTTGTTGCTCACGTTGTTTCTTAAACTGGGCTGGGTCAAGTTGCATTGGGTGCGCGGCCTGGCCGATTTTCTGGTTGCCAATCTCGGCTTCTTCTTTGTGCCCCCCGGAGTGGCGCTCATGCTCTATTTCGACGTGATAGCCGCCCAGTTCTGGCCCATCGTCATTGCAACGGTAGTCAGCACCATATTGGTGCTGGTTGTTACCGGATGGTCTCACCAGTTAACCCGAAAAACCAATGGACTTCTTCGAAAATAAATTCTTCCTGCTCACGCTCACCTTCGCCATCTTTTTTGCCGCCAAGGTGTTGCAGAAGAAGACGGGATTGGTTCTGCTCAATCCCATCTTGATAACCATCGCCCTGCTCATCGTCTTTCTGCGCTTCACCGGCATCAGTTACGACACCTATCAGGAGGGCGGATACCTCATCGAGTTCTGGCTCAAACCCGCTGTCGTTGCCCTCGGCGTGCCCCTCTACCTGCAACTCGAAACCATCAAGAAACAGCTCCTGCCCATCATCATCTCCGAGTTGGTGGGCTGCCTCGTGGGCATCGTCTCGGTGGTGCTGGTGGCCAAACTGTTGGGTGCCACACAGGAGGTCATCGTGTCGCTGGCGTCGAAGTCAGTAACCACCCCCATCGCCATGGAGGTGACGCAGGCCGTCGGCGGTATACCCTCGCTCACGGCCGCCGTGGTGGTGTGTGTGGGCATCTTCGGGGCGATATTCGGCTTCAAGGTGTTGTCGCTTGGCCATGTCAAGAGTCCCATCGCACAGGGGCTCTCCATGGGTACGGCTTCCCATGCCGTGGGTACCTCTGCTGCCATGGAGGTAAGTGGCAAATATGGCGCCTATGCCAGCCTCGGCCTCACCCTCAACGGCATCTTCACCGCCCTGCTCACCCCCACGATACTCCGCCTGCTGGGGTTGCTTTGATATTCGATAGAGTTCTTGCAGAGATTTTTTGTATTCTGTCGTATGTCGCTGTTGCTCAGGTAGGAAAGAGAAATATTTTTTGCCCCGTTCTGCGCTCGCCTTTCACTATCTTTTCAGAAAATAGGATTCGGCTCGGCATGGTCGACGAGTGAAAACTTTGTTTTCTCCCCCGCTCTGCGCTCGCCTTTCACTATCTTTTCAGAAAATAGGATTCGGCTCGGCATGGTCGACGAGCGAAAACTTTGTTTTCTCCCCCGCTCTGCGCTCGCCTTTCACTATCTTTTCAGAAGACAGGATTCGGCTCGGCATAGTCAATGAGCGAAAACTTTGTTTTCTCCTTGCCTCTGCGCTCGCCTTTCACTATCTTTTCAGAAGAAAGGATTCGGCTCGGCATAGTCAACGAGCGAAAACTTTGTTTTCTCCTTGCCTCTGCGCTCGCCTTTCACTATCTTTGTCGGGGAGGGCTGTTTGGTGGCGCGGGTGGGTATCTGCGGGTACTGCCTGGGTGCGACAGGCTGCCTGGCTGAAAAAAGAATATTTTATATGAAACTATCTGATAACTGGTTTACGACGGTGACCGAGAGCGACAACGGAGCCGTGATGTTTGTGAGTGGCCGCGACGAGGTCGATGCCTTTATGGAGTCGGGCAAGTTGCGCGAGCGCGTAGAGATAACCTGGCCCTATGAATCCGATGCACAGGGCATGCCCACCGAGGAAGAGTCGATGCGTATGGAGGCTCCGCAGGAGGCTCTGCGCAAAGCCATGGAGAAGGACAAACTGGCCATTCTCACCGGTGTCTACACGGGCGACGGCGCCCGCACCTGGGTTTTCTATA
Source organism: uncultured Bacteroidales bacterium (assembly GCA_944325415.1). Lineage (GTDB taxonomy): Bacteria > Bacteroidota > Bacteroidia > Bacteroidales > UBA11471 > Caccoplasma. The sequence goes on from CALUZW010000011.1 coordinate 83,336, forward strand.
CCCGTAATATTCCGGCTTTCGGCGAGCGGCTCAATCAGGCTTTGGCCCCGTTTGAACAGCTGCCCATTACCATCTATACCGAAAAAGATGCCGAGTGGAACGAATACCGCGAGATGCGTACGCTCTGTGGCGACGCCTGTCGCGATCTTCTTTTCGACGACGACGAGGAGTAGCCGCCGGCTTCATCGCAGCAACGGTGTGCTGTTGCCGGCAAGCGGCTGCTGATGGCACAATGACCGTCGGGTGTCTGTGGTGTGGACTACGGGGCCTGCTATCCGTTGGCCCGGCAGAGCAATGTGTCGGGCGGCTTTTCTCTCTGTGCCGGTATCGGGTAAAATCGGGCACCGAAAATAATTTTCTCAGATATTTGTTGTGGAGACCGGCTATATTCATGGAATATAGCGAGTGTCCGCGTGTTGTCGGTGTCGGAGAAACAACCCTCTCTGCTCTTGTCGTTGTGCTTGATTTTCAGTATATTTGTTGAATAAGTCCTTAAAAAATTATACCATGAAAAAACTTCTTCTTTTTACGATAATTACGCTTTGCGCCTTGACGTTTGGTCTGAACGACGGCCTGGCACGGGTGCGACTGCCACAACATATCGCCTCGGGCATGGTATTGCAGCGCGAGCAGCCACTTACGTTGCACGGCTGGGGTGAGGCAGGCGAGAAAATCGCCCTTACTTTTCGCGGAAAAAAATACCGTGCCACGACCGATTCGCAGGGCCTTTGGCAGATAACCCTTCCGGCTCAAAAACCCGGCGGACCTTTTACGTTGCGTGTCAACGATACCACGCTCACCGATGTGTGGGTGGGCGATGTGATACTCTGTGCCGGGCAGTCAAACATGGAACTGCCCGTGTCGCGCGTTGTCGACCTTTTTGCCGATGAGGTCGCCTCTTACGAGAATCGGGCCATTCGCCAGTTGCGCATACCCACCACCTATACCTTTGAAGGTCCGCAAGACGACCTGCCGTCCTGCCGCTGGGTGGTGCTTACCCCTGAGTCGGCCATGCAATTTTCGGCGCTGGGCTATTTCCTGGCCCGCCGGCTCTATGAGCGCACGGGAGTGCCTGTGGGTATTATCAACAATGCGGTGGGTGGTTCGGCCGTGGAGTCGTGGCTCGACGAAGCGTCGTTGCACGACTATCCGTCGATACGGAACACCCTCTATCTCAACCGCGATAAATCCTATGTGCAGTCGGTCGTGAAGAGCGAACGTCAGCGCCGTCGCGTGTGGGTCGATGCCCTCAACCGTGAAGACCCCGGTTGCGGCCGCTGGGCGGCTTGTGCGACCGATGACAGCGACTGGGAGAGTCGCTCGCCTTTCGACCCCACCTGGGCACGCGATGCTGATGGCCGCGTGCTGAACGGGTCGACCTGGTGGCGTTATCACTTCGATGCTTCGACCCTCGATACTGCGCGGGCCTCTCTTTTGCGGCTGGGCTGTCTGGTCGATGCCGATTCGGTTTTTGTCAACGGCCGTTTCGTAGGTACGACCTCCTATCAGTATCCCCCACGCAAATATACCCTTCCGGCCGGTCTGTTGCGTAGCGACGGCGACAATGTGGTATCGGTGCGCCTTCTCAGTTACGGTGGAACCCCGGCATTTGTAGCCGACAAGCCCTATGGTATCGAGCAGGACGACAAGTGGCTCCCGTTCGACGGTAAGTGGCGCTTCCGTCGAGGTGCCGTGATGCCTCCGTTGAAAGGCGAAACATTCTTTGTGTGGCAGCCTACGGGACTCTACAACAGTATGATGGCTCCGCTCGCCTCTTGTGGCGTACGGGCCGTGGTGTGGTATCAGGGTGAGTCGAACACGGGCGATACCCGCCGTTATGCCGAGTTGTTTCCGCTGATGGTACATCGCTGGCGCACCCTGTTGGGCGGCGATACCATTCCCTTTGTCGTTGTGCAGCTGCCTGAGTTTATGGCCGAACGTTCCTATCCGTCGGAGAGCGGTTGGGCTGCCATGCGTGAAGTGCAGCGCCGGGCCTCTCTCGAACTGCCGGCCACAGGTCTAGCCGTGACACTGGGTACCGGTGAGTGGAACGATATACATCCCCTTGACAAGAAGAGTGTGGCCGACAGAGTAGCCCGTCAGCTTTTCTGCCTCTCTTACGGAGCCGACGAGGTTGTCTCGCCGATGATTAAAGAGGCCCGTCGTGAGGGAGAAACCCTGATTCTGCGGTTCGACAACGGCGGTGCGCCCCTTGCCTCCGCGGCGTCTCTGCGGGGATTCTCGGTGCAGGGAAAGGACGGCCGGTATGTCTGGGCCCGTGTACTGGCTGTCGGTGCCGACACCGTGACGCTGCAACTGCCTGTCGACGAGCCTCGGCGGGTGCGCTATGCGTGGGCCGATAATCCCGGAAAGTCGTTGCTGTACAACGAAGAGGGCTTGCCTGCATCTCCGTTTGAAATAGAAATCTCAAACCAATGATACTTATATATAGAAGTATGAAAAAAAAGTGTGTGCTGCTGTTTCTGTGCAGCCTGTTAGTCTTGCCTCTTGCCGCCGAAGACGGGAGCCGTCTGTGGTTGCCGGCGGCTCCTGAAATGTCTGAGGACCTTTCGACTCTCGACATTGCCCGTTGCGAGATGGCCCTTCTGCCGGTAAAAAACGCTCTTGTGTCAACATCCGGCGATCGTCGCTTGCGCCGGTATATCTCCAAGGCCGAGTTGCGGAGCCTCGGCGAGGAGGAGTTCATCGTGCGCACTGTCGACAGCCTGTGTGTGGTAGCCGGCGGGAGCGAGCGTGCCGCCCTCTATGGGGTCTATCGGCTTATGCGTGATTACGCATCGGGGTGTTTGGCTGCCTCGTATGATATACGGGAAAAACCCTCGTATGAGCTGCGTCTGCTCAATCATTGGGACAATCTCGACGGAAGTGTCGAGCGCGGATATGCCGGCCGTTCCATCTGGTGGGAGGGCGACACGTTGCGTCCCGCCCTGTACCGTGCCTATGCCCGGGCCAACGCTTCGGTGGGTATCAACGGTACGGTCTTAAACAACGTGAATGCTTCGCCCCGGGTACTCGACTCGCTGCATCTCGATAAGGTGCGGCAGATAGCCGATCTGTTGCGACCCTATGGCATGAAGGTATATCTCTCCATCAATTTCTCTTCGCCGATGGCTCTCGGCGGCCTTCCTACGGCCGACCCGCTCGACGCCCGTGTTGTCGGCTGGTGGTGCGACAAGGTGAAGGAGATATATAGGCTGATTCCCGACTTCGGAGGTTTTCTGGTGAAGGCCAATTCCGAAGGTCTGCCCGGTCCGCAGGACTATGGCCGCACCCATGCCGACGGTGCCAACATGCTGGCCGATGCGCTGGCTCCCTACGATGGGGTGGTCATGTGGCGGGCGTTTGTGTATAACCCCACTGAGACCGACCGTGCCAAGCAGGCGTATACCGAGTTCCTCCCGCTCGATTCGCTCTTCCGCGATAATGTCATCATACAGGTCAAGAACGGCCCGGTCGATTTCCAGCCGCGCGAACCGTTCAGCCCTCTTTTCGGTGCCATGCGCCACACACCGGTCATGCCCGAATTCCAGATTACCCAGGAGTATCTCGGGTTTTCCAATCACCTGGCCTATCTCGCACCGCTCTATGAGGAGTGCCTCGACAGCGACACCTATGTCGACGGACCCGGCTCGACAGTAGCCCGTGTTACCGATGGCTCGGCCTTCCCGCTCTCCCATACGGCGATTGCCGGCGTGGCCAATATCGGTCTTGATACCAACTGGTGCGGCCACCATTTTGCCCAGGCCAACTGGTACGCCTTCGGCCGGCTGGCGTGGTGCGATACCCTTTCGTCCGAGACGATTGCCCGGGAGTGGCTGCGGCAGACCTTCTCGCACGACGACCGCTGTGTCGTCCCCTTGAAACGGGCCATGATGCTCTCGCGCGAAGCCGTGGTCGATTACATGATGCCGTTGGGGCTGCATCACCTCTTTGCCTTTGGCCACCATTACGGGCCCGAACCGTGGGGCTACCGCAAGGGCATGCGTCCCGACTGGCTCCCCTCGTATTATCATCGGGCCGACAGTGCGGGCATAGGTTCCGACCGCACGCAGGCGGGTAGCGATGCCGTCTCCCAGTATGCCGAGCCGCTGCGCTCTATTTACAACGATGCCGGCCGTTGCCCCGAGACGTTGCTGCTCTGGTTTCATCACCTCCCGTGGAACCATGTCATGGCCTCGCAGCGTACGCTGTGGGACGAACTTTGCCTCACCTATCAGCGGGGCGTCGACTCTGCCCGTGAGCTGGCCGGTATTTGGCAGTCGGTAGCTCCCTATATCGATGCCGAGCGTTTTGCCCATGTAGAGGCACGTCTCCGGGTGCAGCTGCACGATGCCGTGTGGTGGAAAGATGCCTGTCTGCTCTATTTTCAGACCTTCTCCTGCCTGCCTTTCCCTGCCGGTGTAGAACCTCCGGTCTACACCCTCGACGAGTTGAAACGGATAAAGCTCGACATGAAACATCATAATTGATTCATCCT
>CALUZW010000012.1 GCA_944325415.1 uncultured Bacteroidales bacterium
AAGGTTGCTAAAACGGCGAAAGTACTCTTTCTTTTTCTTTTCGTCAGGAAGTACACTTTTAGTACGCCCGATAAAAAAACCCTTGATAATCAGTTGATTACCAAGGGTTTGAAGTACCCAGAGCCGGGGTCGAACCGGCATGGAAGTGAATCCACTGGTGTTTGAGACCAGCGCGTCTACCGATTCCGCCATCTGGGCTCGATAAAGCGTTGCAAAGGTAGTGATTCTTTTGTGGTTTGCAAATTTTTTCACGTTTTTTTTTCGCTGATTGTGGCCTGTCTGCCTGCCGATGATATTTGCCCCAGGTCGGGTCGTAGTGTGTTGTGGCGATATCTTGCCGCATGGTTGTGAGGGGGAAGTCTGCCGCGTGTCTTGAATGGTGTGCGGCTGCGTGCCGTATTTGTTTTGCAGGCAGGCACGAGGAGCCCTTTGAGCTGTTCGGCGGTGATGGAACAGGTGTTGCGCGTGCATTGAAAAGGTTGTTTTTTATCTAAAAAAAATCTTTTTCCGGGTCGTGTTGCCGAAATTATGTAGTATATTAGCCGTACCAACTTTGATATCTATTTTGCTATGGGAGCAAACCGTTATTGTGTGATTATGGCCGGCGGTGTAGGCAGCCGTTTCTGGCCGTTCAGCCGGGCCGACCGTCCGAAGCAGTTTCTTGACCTTTTCGGTATGGGGCGTTCGTTGTTGCAGATGACGTATGACCGTTTTGCGGCCATTGTTCCGCCCGACCATATATTTGTCTCTACGCATGAGCAGTATGTCGACCTGGTGATGCAGCAGTTGCCCGAGGTACCGCGCGAGCGCATCCTGGCCGAGTCGCAGCGGCGCAACACGGCGCCGTGTGTGGCATGGGCAGCCTATCACATACGGGCGCTCGACCCCGAGGCGACGCTTGTGGTTACACCTGCCGATCATCTGATTCTCCGTGAAGAGGTGTTTCGTGGGGCGATATTGCAGGGTATGGATTTCGTCGAGGAGCTTCCGTGCCTGCTGACCTTGGGCGTGAAGCCTACCCGTGCCGAGACGGGATATGGGTATATACAGATAGGCGATGAGTCGAAAGGTGCCATTCGCACGGTGAAGACCTTTACTGAGAAGCCCAACCGCGAGCTGGCTCAGGTGTTTGTAGACAGTGGTGAGTTTTTCTGGAATTCTGGTATCTTCATTTGGAAAGCGCAGTCGATAATCGATGCCATCAAGCGTTATCTGCCTGAGATTTCGATGCGTTTTGAGTCGTGTACCGAGAGTTTCGGTCGTCCCGGTGGCGAATCTGTGGTACAAAAGCATTTGGCTGCCTGCCCCAATATATCGATTGATATAGGCATCATGGAGAAGGCCTCCGACGTGTATGTACTGTGTGCCGAGTTCGGTTGGAGCGACGTAGGCACGTGGGGGTCGCTTTATGCCCTGTCGCAGAAAGATACGAGCGATAATGTCGTGCTGCACGGCCGTGCCACCTGTTACGACAGTCATCGTAACATTATCTCTACTTCGGAGAAGAAGCTGGTCATTCTCGACGGCCTCGAAGATTACATTGTTACCGACTCGGAGAATGTGTTGCTCATCTGCCGCAAGAGCGAGGAGCAGCGAATCCGTCAGTTTGTCAACGATGCCAAGACCCGTTTTGGAAATGAATATGTATAGCCGGAGGTAAGACTGCGGCTTGATGTATACAGGGAGGTTGTGCCGGTGGGGAAGCCCCAGGCACAGCCTCTCTTTTTTTCGGTATTTTTTTCTCTCTTTTCCTTTTTTCCCTTTTTCTTCCTCTCTCCCTCTCTCCCTCTCTCCCTCTCTCCCTCTCTCTGAACAGAGGGAGAGGGCGGCGTAGACCCTTTGTGTATGTCGGCGACGGGGGCGATGTGCCGTGCTGAACAATCTGCTCTCGGAGTATGTTTCTTATGTATCCCTGTTTTGTTGTTGAGGAGATTTTGGGTATGAAAGAGAACATAGGAGTGATTTATGATACCTCTCCCCAAGTGGACGAGGTGGTGGAGGTATTGCTCGGCAGCCTTTCCCTGGCGCGGCAGTCGGCGCAGCCCGTCAGGGAGGTGTGGGGCGGCTGGTTGTGCCGTTACGACGTGATGATGCTGGTGTCGGCTTTTTGGGGCGACGTGTTTCTCCCCGGCGAATGGCACCGATTTTTTGAGCGGGTGGGGATAGACTCCTTTTCGGGTCGCACATTGGTGCCGGTGGCGACGTCGCGGCCGCTTGTGGTGAGTATGGCGCCGGTCTTGCGGCGGCTTTTCCGGCCGGTATGTGTGCGGGTGGTATGGCCTGTCGAGGTGTTTTTTATACCCGAGGGGCATTTTGCCGAGGCGGGAAATGGTGCGGGAGCTACGCGGCAGGTCGACGAGTGGCTGTCGGTATTCGGCCGTTGCGGTCGGGCCGACGACGGTGCTTATTCGACCGACAGGCTGTCGGGTTGTAGCGATTGATAGATGACCGATTGTATGCGGGTGCGAATGTTCGTGTCGAAAAGACTGGTGTTCCATCGGTGGGGATATACCCGGTTACTGAGAAAAATATAGATAATGTCGTTGTCGGGGTCGACCCAGAAGGCGGTCCCGGTATATCCGGTGTGCCCGTAGACCGAGGCGGGGGCCTCTTCGCAGGTGGGACTGTTCTGCGGTCTTTCGGGGTCGGGCTTGTCAAATCCCAGTCCACGGCGACTCAGAGAGCTTTTTTCGGTGGTAAATTTCAGCACGGTAGTAGGTTCGAAATAGTCTTCGAGACCGTAAGTTCCGTTGTTTTGGAGCATCTGCAATATCTTGGCCATGTCGCGGGCATTGGAAAAAAGTCCGGCATTACCGCTGACGCCGCCGAGAAAGCAGGCCAGTTCGTCGTGGGGATAACCCGTGATGAGCTGTTTGCGGAAGAGCTGGTCGTTCTCGGTGGGGGCGATTTGGCTCACGGGAAATTTCTCGCGGGGCTTGAACGTCGTGTGGTAGGCCCCGATGGGTTGCAGGAGACGGCGGTCGATAAACCGGTCGAGCGGCTCACCCGAGACCCGCTCGGTAAGTTTTTGCAGAATGACGAAGTTGAGATCGCTGTATCGGTATTGGCGGTCGGCCCGCGAGACCGAAAGTATTTTGTGCCAGATGCTGTCGGAGAGTGACGGCGAGGCATACAGCCCGTCGGCAATGAGTGTGGGGAATGTTTTATTTTTCTCTTCGTTGAAAAGCCAGGGTTTCAGCCGGCTCTCCTGGCGGGCAAACCACTCCCGGTCTACCTGGACGGGGTATTCGCTGTCGCGGCCGCGTTTGAGTAGAGGCGGGGTGTAGCTGTCGGGGTCGATGAGCAGACGACGCAGAGAGATGCCTGCCGGAAGTCCGCTCTCGTGCATCAGCGTCTGCCGCAGGGTGATGGCCGATAGACCGTAGTCGCGCATCTCGGGCAGATAGAAACAGAGCGGTGCGTTGAGGCTTACCTGCTCGTGGTCGTTGAGCCACATGATGGCGGGCAGGGTGCCCATGGCTTTGGTGATGGAGGCCAGGTCGTAGAGGTCGTCGCTCTCTACGGCGTGGCTCTTTTCGTAGTCGAAGTGGCCGAAGGCCCGGTCGTAAATGATTTTTTTGTGGCGGGTGATAACAATCTGGCAGCCCGGAAAGGCCATGCTGTCGATACCCTCCTGTACGATGCTGTCGATGTGGCACAGGGTGCGGCTGTCCATACCTACCTCTTCGGGGTAGGCGTGTCCCAGCCGACATTCGGGCGTGTAGAGGCCGCTGCCGGCCGGATAGGGACCTGCCGTCACGGGCAGTTTCCCGTCGGTCGCACTTCCGCCGAAGAGTGCCTCGGCGGCACACTCCTGCATGACGGGAGTGTTTTCATAGGCCATCACTACGGCGTCGGCCTCGGCGATGAGGGCATCATACTCCGGCAGGGTGTAGGGCGAAGAGAAGAAGACGAGGATTTTCCCCTTTGCCTTTTTCAATATCTTTTGTGCCAGCTGGCGATCTTCTTCTTTTCGGGAGAAGAGTGCGACAATGGTTGTCGTGCTGTGGGTAATGACATCGATGATGCCCTTTATCTCCTCCTCGCTCGATGCGGCATGGAGACGGCTTACATAGGAGATGGGGGCGTATTCACGCAGCCTGTCGACAAACGGTGCGGCATTCTGCGCTCCGACCGTGATGACACCGAACCGCTGCCGGTTGAGGTGGGTGAACGGGAGTACCTCGTCGCGGTTTTCGAGCAGGGTGATGGCCTGTGCCGAGAGTCGGCGTATGAGGAGGCGCGACTCGGGACTGTTCAGCTCCTCGGTCAGGGAATCGGTCTCGACCGTCGGCCGGGTGTGTAACCCCAGAATATATTTGTATTGCAGTACCTTGCGGCAGTGGCGGTCGATGATTTCCTGCGGGAGTGTGCCGTTTTGGTAGCTTTGCAGCAGTTGCTCAAATTCGGCTTCGGGTTTCAGCGGTTTCAGCAGAATGTCGTTTCCTGCCAGCAGTGCGTCGAGGGCGATAGAGGCCGAGCGGGCCCCTTTCATTTCAAGAGCATCGGTAAATATCAGTCCGTCGAAACCCATCTCTTCTTGCAGCAGCGAGGTAACGATGCGGGGCGACAGTGAGGAGGGCTGGCTGCCGGTGCTGTCGAGAGCCGGTACCAGCAGGTGTCCCACCATGAGGCCCGAAAATCCGGCCTGGATATAACGTGTGAACGGGAGCAGTTCGCAGGTGTCGAGGTGGGCGCGGTCGCGCAGAACCGAGGGCAGGGTGTGGTGTGAGTCTTCGTGGGTGTCGCCGTGGCCGGGGAAGTGCTTGCCGACGGCCATCACACCCTCGTCTTCGAGCCCTTGTGCGTAGAGGCGGGCCTTGCGGCTTACATTGTCGGGATTTTCGCCGAACGAGCGGTTGCCGATAACGGGATTCTGCGGATTGCTGTTGACATCGAGTACCGGGGCGAAGTTGACCTGTATGCCCATGCGGCGGCAGGCACGGCCCATTTCGCGCCCGTAGGCATAGATGAGCGAGTCGTCGGCGACGGCACCCAGAGTCATGTTGCGGGGGTAGGAGGGCGTATCTTTCAATCGCATGGCAAGGCCCCACTCTCCGTCCATGGTAATCAGCAGCGGTACGCGGGCCAGCGACTGGGCCATGTTGGTGAGGGTGGCTTGGTCGGGGGCCGTCCCTTTGGAGAAGAGCAGTCCGCCCACATGACACTGCTCGATGAGGGCGCGGAGCCGTTCTTTATTCCGTTCGTTCAGGTTGTTTTCGACCCCGACGACAAACAGCTGCCCGATGCGTTCGGGCACCGAGAGCCGCTGCATGACCGAGTCGACCCACTGATTCATCGCCCGCTGGTCGACCTCTCTCATCAGACGGGGGGGCTGACGTGCCTGCGCTGTTGCGAGCCACGCCGTTCCACACAGGAGAAAGAGGAGGAAAATTTTTTTCAAGTCGTTATGCATACATTCTTATCGATAGGTTATTCACAGATGATTCTTTCTCCGGTTGCAACCGATATGCCACCGCTCTTCTCTGTGGAGTCTTTGATGGCGGCCGCGATAATATCGCGCAGCAGAAACGGAGTGTCGGTGCGTTGCAGGCATCGGGTGAGCGGTGTCATGCCATCGCCGCCGTTTGCCACAAAGTCGGTAGTGGCCATGCAGTAGCGGCGCCATGGCCGCACCCTCTTCCCGCCTATGGTGAGGTGCTTTGCCTTTTTATCGGGTGAGACAATGAGACGCACTTCCCGGCTTACACCCTCTCCGCCCCGGGCGGCGATGATGTCGAAGAGCTGTCGCACCTCTCGCCCTCGCAGCGTAAGGTAGCAGATGCGATTCTCAAACGGGTAGCAGGCCATGATGTCTCCGCGGGTGATAGGCCCCTGTGCGATGTCGCGGCGTATGGCACCCATGTTTATGAGGGCGAAGTCGCAACGGCGGTTTTCTTTGCAGGCCTGGGCTGCAAGCACGTCGGCGGTAAAGTCGGAGAGGGCACTTTGCGGCCGCTCTATCTTCATGCGGTGGAGGGCTCTCCCCACGACGGTGCCTGTTGTCTTTTCCAGCGGTTGCCTGAATGTGTCGATGAGGGCCTTTGTTTCCGGGCTGGCCAGGCTGTCGTATCGGGCTGTCAGAGGTATGGTATAGCCGTCGAGCCGACCCCGGTCGTAGCTTACGACTCCGAGGTGCAGGCCTTTCTCGCCTGTCTGTACGATACACACCGGGTTGTCTTTTCCGGCGATGTTCAGGCTCCTTGTCAGCAGGGTGTGCGAGTGCCCGCCGACGATGAGGTCGATGTCTTTGCTCCGTCGGGCCAGGAGGGTGTCCTGCTCGATGCCCATGTGCGAGAGGACGATGATGAGTTCGGCTCCGCACTTCCGTAGACTGTCGGCGGTGTGTAGAGCAGCCGCGATGCCGTCGCGGCAGACGATACCCGCTATCTTCTCGGCATCTACCATCGATTGCAGGTCTACCCCTACACCGAGAATACCTGTCTTCACCCCGCCAATCTCTTTGATGATACCGGCCTTGAAGAGTCCGTCGAGCGGGGTGCCGCTCACGTCGTAGTTGCAGTTGACAATCTCGGGCCGGGCCTTCCGGTAGAGGGCAGCCAGGGCCTCTGTACCGTTGTCGAACTCATGGTTGCCCGGCGTGATGACGTCGTAGCCCAGCCGGTTGATGAGGACCATGTCGGCCCGGCCGTGATACATGGTGAAGTAGGGGGTTCCCTGCACGGCGTCTCCGGCATCGACCAGCAGTATGGCTTTCCCGCTGCGTCGCAGACTGTCGATGACGGCTTCCCGGCGCAGAAAGCCACCGGTGGTATCAGTGGTATCGTCCGAGAGAGGGTCTATCTGGCTGTGTATGTCGTTGGTGTGGACGATGAGCAGCCCTTTTTCCTGAGCTTGCGTTTCGGCGCACCAAGCCGAGAGGAGCAGAAGCAGATAGAGCGGTATCCGGAGCAGATGCATAAATTCAGAGCTGTATAAAATATATAGACGAAAATACGAAACTTTGTCCCGCCTGAGCGGACCTTCGCGATAATTAACATTTATTAGTTGCCAAGAGTTTGGTAGGGATAGCCTCTCGCTGCCTCTGCAACGTGCAAAAAAGCACACATTCATTTGGTTATGCCATAAAAATTTTGTTACTTTGCCCCGCTTTTCGTAATCTCTGGCAGGGAAGAGTGTTACCTGTTTATATTACGTTTCAATACAAACATTTTAAATAGCTATTAAAAATGGACTTGATCAAAGTTGCAGAAGAGGCTTTTGCTACGGGCAAACAACACCCCTCGTTCAAGAGCGGTGATACCGTAACGGTGGCCTACCGCATCAAAGAGGGTAACAAAGAGCGTATCCAACAGTATCGCGGTGTTGTTATCCGCATCTCGGGTTGCGGTGAGAAAAAGCGTTTTACAGTGCGCAAAATGTCGGACAACGTGGGTGTAGAGCGTATCTTCCCCCTCGAATCGCCGTTTATCGACAGCATCACTGTAAATAAAGTGGGTAAAGTACGTCGCGCCAAATTGTACTATTTGCGCAGCCTTACCGGAAAGAAAGCCCGCATCAAAGAAAAAAGAGGATAAGGATTTCCTTGTATCTCTCTATACAGAGCCCCGTCTTTCAGAAGTACGGGGCTCTGTGTTTTTGGAGCCTGTCCCATACTCTGGGAGGCTCTCCATGCCCAATGAGGTGTACCCGATTCCTGTGTGCAGGTTTCTCTCCGAGGTCGAAAAGAAACGAGCAGCGGTCGCCGTATGGCGACCGCTGCTCGTTTATGAATGGAAAGATTTTTACATGTTCTCGGGAACACTGTTGTAAACTTTCTCTTTTTTCAGCCTGGGGTCTTTGCCCAAGGGTATGGAGAGACCGAAGTTGATGTTTGCAGCCAATTCTCCAAGAGGAATGAAGTCGGGCGTTACCCGCATGGTCGATATGTCGGCACCGATAAAAAGTGGACCGAAGTTGAGAACGGCACCGAAAGAGTTGGCCAGGTTTGATACCGTTCCGTTAATACCAAGCATAAACCATCTGAAAGGTTTGAGGTTGAGACTGCCCATGAGCGATGTGTGGGTATTGTTTTTGTAAAAGCGTGTGGTCGAGAGAAGACCTACCGATATATGATTATGCAACAACTGGTATTCGGCTCCGAATGTGAGGGTCGGATTAAGCCATGTCATGCGCTTCTCCGGGGCATCTCCTTCTCTGAACTCAATCAGGGCTTTGAGGTCGTCGGTCAGTTCGTCGACCTGGTCGTCGAATACATTTTGAGATTCTCCGTTTTCGTCGGAATAGTCATCGCTGCCGATGCCGGTGAATCCGTCGTAGATGACCTCGCCCTCAGGGGTAACACCTTTCAGGTTTTTGTTCCAGGAGATAAATCCTATATCGGTAATGGCCATGGATACGATGAGGTTTTCGATGGGCGAGTAGGTAACACCCAGGTCGATGCCTGCACCGCCGCCGGCGAGGCCGAGGTTATTGGTGTTGAAATCAAAGCCCGATATTTCTCCGGTTTCTTCGTCGATTTCAAGTTGGGCTCCGGCACAAGACATGTCGACGACGCCGTAGCTCTCGATTTTCCATTGCTCTTCGCTCATGGTGAGGGTCAGCCGTTCAAAGTGAGCGTCGGCCTGGGCACCGCCGAGCAAGGCTTTCAGTTTGGCACCCACTGTCCATTGGTCGTTGATGTGGTGGGCGTGCCCCAGAGCGATTTCTACATAAGCGTCGGCGTAGGCCGATATATCTTTCAGGTCGTATTGGGTGACGGCACCTTCTTCACTTCCGTTTTTCAGGAAGCGGAAGAGGTCGCCCGGCAATGCCATGGATATGCTGCTGTGCAGGGAGATGTCGAATGAGTTGAAGCCGTTCCACTTGTGAAAACCGAAAGAGAGTATCGAAAGGCCAAGATCGGTGTTGAGTACGTTCCGGTTTTTCAACTTCTTGTCAAATTCTTCGGCCGAGATAGCCGGGCTGAGGAATGTGTTGAGTTTATCTCCCTCGGAAGGATATATAAAGGTCGAATAGTTCAGGTCCGAACTTACGCTCATCGATAGGTTGCCCATTGCAGGCAAAGTAAAATATCCTCTCTCAGGAACCAGCGCCGGGTTGAGTTGATGGCGCAACGGCGCACGTTCGAGGAAGTAGGCATTGCTCAATGGCTGTGCCGTTATTGTCGGAGTAATAATGCAGAGCAGAATGGCTGCCCAAATGTATTTTATATATGATTTCATAAGATTTTATCGGGTTATATCGGTTTATAAAGAATCCAAGTCCATACTTATTTGGGCAACTCTGGCACTGAGTTTCATTTGCAGGTATTGGGTGCTGCGAAGGGCTCCGCTTTGCAGTCCTTCGGCCAGGTCTCCTGCCACACTGTATTGCAGATGGGTAAGCGACTTTAAGGCATCTTTTTCTTTTTCGGTGAGTCGTATGATGATTTTCCCGGTCGAAGCTGTCGGGTCGACGAGGCTCAAATCGGTAGTGCCGGCAATGATTCCTTTTCCGTTCTGGTCGGCGTCGAGAACTTCGAGCCCGATGTTTTTGAGTATACGGAAGTATTTGGTATTCTCTGCATCGTCGTTGGTGAGTCTTTCGTCGGCCGGCAGATTGTGGTATTCCTGGGCTGATATCTCTTGAAGCGGTGAAAGAGTAAATTCCAGATTGAGGGGCAGTGTGGTGGCGTAGTTGGCGATGATGGCAGCCTCTTTCATGGTGAGGTCTTTGAAAATATCATCGATACCCCCTTCTATTTCGGAGAAGCTGATGGCAAAATTTTCTCCAAATTCCAGCGGTACGGTAATGTCGCAGTCGGCCTGCACGAGGCTGCTCTGGTTGTTGAGCAGGGCGATGTGTACCGATTCTTTATCGGTCTGAGCCGAAAGGCTCGCCTCGATAGATGACGGTATTTGTGTGTTGAGCAGGGCGGGCAGGTCGCCTTGTACCCAGGTATAGAGGGTGTCGTTGTACCAGAATGTTTTCTTGTCGGCATCGACCCAGTCGGTTGTGGGTGCCTTTTGAGAGATATAGAGGTTGTTTTCCTTGGGTATCATGGTCTGGTTGGCTCTGTCGTACGTGGCCTCTTCGATGTAGATGGGGCTGATGACGATAGGTTCCGATGTGATACTTTCGTCGTTTTCATCTTTCGGCGTTACGGAGAGTGAGGCATTTACCGGTATGCCCATGGGATTGGTGGCGCTGAAACGGATGTAGGGGTTGGCCAGGTCGAGCGTGATGTCGTTGCCTTCGAGGAAGTCGGGCATGGAACCCAACTCTATGGAGAAGGATTCTTGTGCCGAAGCATCTATGATACCGGTGATGCGGGTGATTTCGAGCTCTTCGATGGCAAAGTCGGTGCGAACCTGCGGCTGTTGTGCAAGGGTGGTTCCGGGGCCGTTTAGGGCAATGTCGACCGAAGCGTTTCCGTCGAGGGTAAACCGATTGTTGAGAATGTTGAGAATGTTTTCGCCATTATCGGGAATGAGTTCAAAATTGTTTGACCCGTCGGGTTGTATATCGCCGCCGCACAATCCGTAGATGTCAATTGTAATGGAAAATGTTCCCCTTTCGGCTTTTTTGAGGGGAATGGTGAGTTTGTGGTCTTTGACATACAGCGGGTTCCCGTTGTCATCGGTGTCGGTCAGTGTGGCATCGCCGATATTGCCCGATGCCGAGAGCATCAGCATCTCGGGAAATGCTATCTCCATATCCGATAGTGAGAGTGTGTAGTCGGCCGGACCTTGTGTGGCAAAGAGCTCGGTCGTGAAAGTGAGTACGGCTCGTTTGGGAGCATCGAACATGATGGTGTCGATGCGTTTTACATCTTCCGAGACAATCAGATTTGACGGGTCGACAGGTACATCGGCCGACAGCAGGAGCGGAATGGTGGCGTCGTAGGTAATACCGGCCTCGACAGCGGCGGCTATCTCTTCGGAAAGTGCAATTTCCGTAGGTTCTATGTGGGGCGTAAGTCCGTTGCTGGGGTCGATGATAACACTTCGCATGGCGGCAAATTCGGTTGAAGTCTCTGTCGACTCGGAAATATAATAGATGCTGTCGTTGTTGATTTTCAGGTTATCATCGGTACTGATGAGCTTGGATAGCGTGAATCTGTCGGTTTCGCCGATGGGAATCGATATTCCGTTTTCGGCAATCGTTACATTCATGTCGATTTCCTTGTCGTAATCTTTATCTACGCAACCAGTAAAGAAGACAAGTAAACAGGGGATTAGAAGCTTTTTCATAGCCTGGAAATGTGTGCCTTGTTTTTTTGTTTAAAAATCAATCAATTAAATCTTTTGCAAAGAAAATGCTATTTTCTTTTATGAACAGAAAATTTAATACACGAATTCCATTTATTAACATCTTTTATATATTTAGAAATAAAATGGTCTACCGCTTGTTAGACATAGGCGGTAGACCATTTGTTGAAAAATTTTTTTTTTAAATGATTTGTGCTGCCAATGCTTCGGCCTCATTATCGTGATATTGTTGGGCTTCTCCGACGGCCTGATATTCAAACGGGACAAATTCCATAATCTGTGCCGTAGCGTATTGTTTGTCGCTGCTGATATAGATGTCGAGTCGTATGTCGGACGATTTGTTGTCGCTTCTTTTTATGTTTTTCAGTTGCTCGAAGTTCTTTTCTTCGAGAATGTTCTGTACACGTTTCATCTCGCTTTTATTGAAGGTAAGGCGGTGCAACGAAACCTTTTTGCCGCTTTCCCTGCAATAACAGACTTTCTTGCCCATGAAAAGTTTGATAAGCCCGAAGATACCCAAGGCCACACCGAGCATAAAGAGGCTCATGCTTAGCACAGAGTTTCCGTCGGTGAGCGAGCCGGCATAGAAGGCTGCGGCTGCGGCGATGACAACGATGATGCCTGTTGTGGAAAGGCTGTTTTTGGAAGTAATATAAGGGTTCTTATTGTTTTGTTTTTGAGTGGTTTCCATAGGAGATATGTTTTTTGTTGTGTGAAATGATTGTGGTAAGATATAAATACAAGGTAGGCCGGAGAGCGTATGGGCTTTCCGTCTACGGAGTCTACCCGTTGGCGAGCGGGCAGTGATTATTGTGAATAAGGAAAAGGTGGGGCTACATCAACATTCGACAGAGCATGTAGAAGAAGTAACCGTCGCTGTGCAGCAAGCTCTGCCGGGTGGCCTGTTGGGCCTCTATGGCTTTGTTGAATGTATGGAACAGTCGGATATGGCGCTGTTGCAATCCGGCCGGAGAGGATGTTTGTTGCCGGCTTTCGCCGTTACAGGGGTGGAGCGTCGGGTTTTGTTGCAGGAGGCAGGGCTGGGTATCGCCTGCGAGGTATATGGAGCAGGTGTGCTTTTCTTTTGAAACCCCGTTGTCGAAGTTGTCGGCAAGGACGGTTGTCTCCGGCCTCTCGGTGCCGTAGGACATAAGGGTCTCCTTCGCTCCTGCTCGGGGGGCGAAAAGGGCTATGAGCAGGGCGGCAAGCAGGCAACCGAGCGATAGCCTGCGGCCGAGCGTTTTCTTGGAGGTAGCCAGCATCAGAATTGTTGCATGTCGACCAGGTGCTTGTAGTATCCGTTGAGGGCAATCAGCTCGTCGTGGCGGCCCGACTCAACGATATGTCCCTCCTGCATGACGCAGATGAGGTCGGCATCCTTGATGGTCGACAGCCGGTGGGCGATAACAAGTGTGGTGCGGTTTTTCATCAGGTTTTCGAGTGCCTCCTGTACCAGTCGCTCCGACTCGGTGTCGAGCGCCGAGGTGGCCTCGTCGAGAATGAGTATCGGCGGGTTTTTGAGAATGGCCCGTGCTATGCTCACGCGTTGTCGCTGACCGCCCGAGAGGCGACAGCCGCGGTCGCCGATGGGGGTGTCGTACCCTTGTTCGGTGGCCATGATGAAGTCGTGTGCGTTGGCTATGCGTGCGGCCTCTTCGACCTGCTCCTGTGTAGCGTCGGTTACGCCGAAAGTAATGTTGTTGTAGAAGGTGTCGTTGAAGAGAATGGCTTCCTGGTTGACGTTGCCCATCATGGCGCGCAGGTCATAGACCTTCATGTCTTTGACGTTGACCCCGTCGATGAAGATGCCTCCCTTGTTTACGTCGTAGAAGCGGGGCAACAGGTCGGCCATGGTCGACTTGCCCGAGCCCGACTGGCCTACGAGGGCAACCGTCTGACCCTTCTTGATGGTGAGGTTCACCCCTTTTATAACCCAATCTTCGTTGTATTTGAACCACACGTCGCGGTATTCGATGGCGTGGTTCAGAGCCACGTCGGTTACCGGTTTTTCGGGGTTCTTTATGGGGTTTTCGGTCGAGAGTATCTTGTCGACGCGCTCCATGGCGGCCAGGCCTCGCTGTATGGTGTAGGCTGCTTTGGTCAGATCTTTGGCCGGGTTGATGATGCTGTAAAAGATAATCAGGTAGTAGATAAATTCTCCGGCGTTGATGACGCTGTTGCCTTTCAAGATGAGTGCGCCGCCAAACCACAGCACGATGGCGATGGTGGTGGTGCCCAGAAATTCGCTCATCGGGTGGGCGAGAGCTTGCCGGCGGCCTATGCGGTTGGTCGTGCGGTAGAATTTGTCGTTGATGTTGGCGAAACGTTGGCTGATGCGGTTTTCGGCATTGAAAGCCTTGATGATGCGCAGTCCGCCGAGAGTCTCTTCAATCTGGGCCATTATGCTGCCCCACTGCTGTTGGGCATCGAGCGATTTCCGTTTCAGCGATTTTCCCACGCGCCCCATGATATAGCCGGCCAGCGGCAGCAGTACAAGCACGAAGAGGGTGAGCTGCCAGCTGAGAATAAACATGGTGGTGAGGTAGCTGATGATCATGATGGGGTTCTTGAAGAGCATGTCGAGAGAGGTCATGATGGAGTTCTCGACTTCGGCCACGTCGCCGGTCATACGCGACATGATGTCGCCCTTGCGCTCGGTGGTGAAAAATCCGATGGGCAGGCTCACCACCTTGCGGTACACAAAGTTGCGTATGTCGCGTACTACGCCGCCGCGCAGCGGTATGATGCAGGCCGAACTCAGAAAGCTGGTCATGGTCTTGGCAAAGGTCATCACGATGAGCCACACGCCCAGCAGCATGAGGGTCCAAATGGCGCCGTGGGTCTTGATTTGTTCCGATACAAACCAGTAGAAGTTGTTGATGAGTATGTCTTTCAGGTCGCCCTCGCTCCAAGGAATAAAGGTATAGGAGGCCTCACTCGTCTTGAAAAGAATTTCCAGAATAGGAATGATGAGCATGAAGGAGAAGATGCTCAGCAATGTCGAGAGGAGGTTGAAGAAGATATTGAGAATCAGATACCGTTTATAGGGAGGAACAAACCGTAAGAGAAGTTTAAACAGGTCTTTCATAACGCCGGCGATGTTTTTTCGTTTGCGCGGCAAAGATACGATAAAATATGCAGGATAAAATTTTTTTGCATTTCTTTTCTCTCCTCTACGGTTCGATGTACCTTTGCACCTGTTTTTGAGAAGTATTGACGTATGGAAGAAAAACAGTCAAGATGGTATTTATTTTTTATAGGGATATATCGTCCGCTGTCATTTTGATTACTCCTGGTAGTCGTGTGTTACCGACTGTTAAATCGAAAGAAAAAGGCGATTCTCTATTAAACCATTTATTTGCGAAGCTGTCAAAGCAACAAAATCGAAACGATATTTAAGAAATCAATAGCCAAATGAAACAATATCTTCTTCTCGGCATCATGTTGGCGATATGTATGTCGGGCATGGCACAATATCCGGTGCGTCCGCCGATGCGAATGGAGGGTAACGGACCCGATGCCGAAAATCAGAACCAGTCGGAATATTTTGTTACCGGTCAGGTGATAGACGAGAAAAACGAGCCGATGGTGGCCGTTTCGGTGCGGCTGCTCTCTGCGGCCGACAGCTCCTTGGTCAATGGCACCGGGACGATGACCGACGACAAGGGTAAATTCACCATCAAGGACCTGAAACGGGGCGATTATCTCGTGAACATTACCTTCTTGGGTTACAAGCCTATCTATAAGTCCGTAAAACTGCTGCGGGTACAGCCTTCGGCCTCCATCGGCATGGTAAAGATGGAGCCCGACGCCATACTCCTGGGCGAGGCCGTGGTTACGGCCGTCGTGCCTCCCGTAGTGGCCAAGGAAGATACGTTGGAGTTCAATGCCGACTCCTACAAGACGCAGCCCAATGCTGTGGTGGAAGATATGTTCAAGAAATTGCCCGGTGTAGAAGTTTCGGACGATGGCAAAATTACCGTACAGGGTAAAGAAGTAAAGAAGATTCTTATAGATGGAGAGGAATTTTTTACCGATGACCCCAAGGTGGCGTCGAAGAATTTGCCGGCCAGTATGATAGATAAGATACAGGTGGTCGATCGCAAGTCCGATGAGGCTCGTTTCTCGGGTGTCGACGACGGAGAAGAAGAGACTGTTATCAACCTTACCGTGAAGAAGGGAATGAAGCAGGGTTGGTTCGGTACGGCACAGGCTGGTGGTGGTACCGAGATGGACGAACTTACCGGCATGTATGAGCTTAATGCCATGGCCAACCGCTTTATTGACAACAATCAATTCTCGGTACTCGGTAGCCTCAACAATACCAACAACCAGGGAGCAACCGACCTTGGCGCCTCCATGTTCTCGGGCAGTAGCCGCATGATGGCCGGCGGAAACCGCGGTACAGGTACTTCGGGTATGCTGGGTGGAAATTTCAATGTCGGTAACAAAGAGAAAACACTGCGCATCGGCGGTGATGTGGGTTATATGGGTAGCGACCGTTACTACGACAGCCGCAGTGAGCGTCAGAACTTCCTCACCAGCGACAGTTCGTCGTTTGTCAACCGTGAGGGTGAGAACATTAACCGCAGCCATAGTCTCAGCATGAACTTCCGCCTGCGCTGGGAAATCGATACCCTCACCCGATTGGAGTTTATGCCCCGTTTCGGATTTAACAAGTCGCATCTCGAAAACAACAGCTATTCCGAGACGATGGGTGGATACCGCGATGCCGAGTTGGCCTATCGCGACAGTGTCAACGACCAGAAAACCATATCGCAGAGCGATGGACAGGGATATAACCTTTCGGGCCGACTCAGTTTCAGCCGTGCCTTTAAGAGCGACCCCCGTCGCAAGTTCAGTTTCAGTTTTAATTACAATGCCAATCGTAATGAAGAAAACGGTTCTACCAACGATGTCATGAACTTTTACCGTCTGGGTATTCTCGACTCTACCCGCATGCAGAAAGACGACAACATACAGTCAGGAGCCTCGTATAATGCCCGGGTTACCTACGTCGAGCCCTTGTCGGACCACTATTACCTCAACTTCGTCTACCAGTACCGTTACAACAACAACAACTCCGATGCCTATACCTATAATATAGATGAAGCCGGCAATTATATCGAGTTCGACTCTCTGGGAATGCCGATACCCGATGTGAATTATAGCAATGTGTCGCGCAGTCTTTATCGTACCCATCGAGGAGAGGTTTCTTTGCGCGGTGTATATTCCAAGTTGAACTTCAACGCCGGTGTGAGAATGGAACACCAGAAGCGTGAGACCCGCTACCTTTTCGGTCGTAATGTGGATAATGACATTACCCAGCGTGCGCTCAATTTCTCTCCGACCGTCCAGTTGCGTTATCGCATTACCAAGCACAAGAGTTTGTGGTTGAACTACCGAGGTAACACTTCGCAGCCCTCGGCCCGGCAGTTGCAGGCATCGCCCGATATTACCGACCCTCTCAACATATATATCGGTAATCCTGCGTTGAAGTCGGAGTTCTCTCATCGCGTTTCGTTCCGTTATAGGTCTTACGATATCGACACTTACCAGTCGTTCTCCATCGGTGTTGATGGCCAGGCCACGCAGAACGGTATTATTGAGAAGACCATCTATAATGCTGATGGTGGTCGCACTCGCACTCCGGTCAATGTCAATGGTGAATGGAACGCTTCGTTGTGGGCTTTCTACAATATGCCGTTCAAGCGTAACAAGAAGTTCAGTTTCAACTCCAACACCCGGTTGTCTTATGACAACTCCGTAGGATTTGTATCGTTGGGAGGAAATACCGACAGTGAAAAGAACATCTCTCGCAACGCCAATATCCGGGAGTATCTCTCGCTGCGTTACTCTTCGGAGTTGTTCAATGCCAGCATCGGTGGCAACTATGCCATTTCGTATGTGAAAAATACGATGCAGACCGATAACGACCAGACCACCATGGACTTTGGTGCCCGGGCCGAGATAGACTGGTTCCTTCCCTGCGGTGTTTCGATAGGCTCTGACTGCCGCTATCGTGGCACGGCCGGCTATGCCGAAGGTTATAACCAGAACAAGGTCATCTGGAACGCCTCTGTTGCCTACTCGTTCCTGGAAAAGAAAAACGCAACAATCCGCTTCAAGGTGTATGACATTCTGCGACAGAATACCAACATCAGCCGTTCGGTAACCGGTACATATATACAAGACCAGGAGACCAATGCCATAGGCAGTTATTGCATGCTCTACTTTGCCTACCAGTTCAATACCATCGGAGGTAAGGGCAATGCCGGCGGGCCGCAGGGTCCCGGTGGTCATGGCCCTCGCGGATATAGACATTTTTGATAAATTATAAATCTTGACTATGGGAAAAGAAGGCTGTGAAACATTTTGAAATCACAGCCTTCTTTGTATCTTTGCTTCATATCATGTCGGTAGTCAGATAAGTGACCCGTCGAGCCAAATTGTAAAACAGAGAGAATGAAAAATAAGAAAGGCTGGTTGGCCTGTGTATTGTGTGTGATTGTTATAGCCGGAGTGGTGCTTCTGCGGCAATGTCGTGCGACCGGAGGAAATGCCTACCATCGTAACGAAGGTATGATATTTAATACCATATATCATTTTACCTATGAAGCCCGTGAAGATTATCAGTCTCAAATCGAGGCCGAACTGCAACGTTTCGATGCCTCCCTCTCGCCGTTTAACCCCGCATCGGTTATTTCGCGCTTCAACCGCAACGATACGTCGGTCGTGGCCGATGCTTGGTTCGAGACCGTCTTTAACCGTTCCCGGGAGATATGGCGCGATACCGGTGGCGCCTTCGACCCTACGGTCTCTCCGCTCATCAATGCGTGGGGATTCGGCTTCAAGACAGGTGAGCCGGTAACACCCGAGGCCGTCGACAGCCTGTGGCACCTTGTGGGTATGGAGCGTATGGCTCTCGTCGATGGCCGCCTTCATAAAGACGACCCTCGTATGACCCTCAATTTCTCGGCCATTGCCAAAGGATATGCCGTCGATGTGGTTGCCTCGTTTCTCCGGAGCAAAGGTGTCGAAAACTTCCTGGTCGAAATAGGAGGTGAGATAGTAGCCCGAGGCAAGAACGATCGGGGCGAAACCTGGCGTGTGGGTATCGATACCCCCGATGAGGCCAATGTGGCAGGCGGTGAAATCGAGGCGGTGCTGTTGCTCGACAACGCGGCTTTGGCCACATCGGGCAATTACCGCAACTTCCGGGTGGTCGACGGGCGGCGTGTCGCCCACACAATCGATCCGGCCACGGGTTATCCCGTGCAGCACTCTCTGCTGAGTGCTACGGTGCTTGCTCCCGACTGCATGACGGCCGATGCCTATGCTACGGCATTTATGGTGCTCGGTGTCGAAAAGAGTCTCGACATTGCCGCACGCAATCCCGGTATAGAAACTTATCTTATCTATGCCGTCGACTCGGCCACCACCTCGGTGGCCATGACGCCGGGCATGAAACAATATCTTTTCGGTGAATGACAATTTGTTTTCAAAAGGTGTTCTTGCTGCGCCTTTTGTCAGTCAATGTATGAAAATAAGATAAAAATATTCCCGTAAAGAATATTCTTTATATATTTGCACACTGGAACATTCAAAAAATTAGAAAGATGAATCAAGTATCAGAGCGTTTGGCAAGCCTTTCTCCGTCAGAGACTTTGGCTATGTCGCAGAAGAGTAACGAACTAAAAGCACAGGGCATTGATATTATCAACCTGAGCGTGGGAGAACCCGACTTCTTTACCCCCGACCACATCAAAGCCGCTGCCAAGAAAGCCATCGACGACAACTTCTCGTTTTATTCGCCGGTGCCCGGTTATATGGATTTGCGCAAAGCCATCTGCGCCAAGCTGAAAAACGAGAACCACCTCGATTTCACCCCCGAGCAGATTGTCGTTTCAAACGGTGCCAAACAATCGATATGCAATGCCATACTCTGCCTTGTCGATCCCGGAGACGAGGTGATAATACCCGCTCCCTGCTGGGTAAGTTATGTCGAGATGGTGAAACTGGCCGAAGGTAAGAGCGTTGTAGTGCCGTCGACCATCGACAACGACTTCAAGATTACCCCAGAGCAACTCGAAGCCGCCATCACCCCCAAGACCAAGGCCATTATCCTCTGCTCTCCCTCCAACCCCACCGGCAGTGTGTACAGCCGCGAAGAGTTGAAGGCCCTTGCCGACGTGCTGGCCAAGTATCCCCGCGTTATCATTCTGGCCGACGAGATATATGAGCACATCAACTACATCGGTGGCCACCAGAGCATAGCCCAGTTTGACAACGTGCGCGACCGCGTGGCTATCATAAACGGTGTTTCCAAAGCCTATGCCATGACCGGCTGGCGTATCGGATTCATCGCCGCTCCCCTGTGGCTGGCCAAGGCCTGCAACAAGTTGCAGAGCCAGTACACGTCGGGCCCCAGTTCTATCGCGCAGAAAGCCTCTGTGGCAGCCTTTTCGGGCGACCAGAGCTGCGTTGAGGAGATGCGTCAGGCCTTTGAACGCCGTCGCGACCTGGTTGTGGAGCTGGCCCGTCAGATACCCGGCTTTAAGGTAAATGTGCCTCATGGAGCCTTCTATCTCTTCCCCGATGTATCGTACTACTACGGAAAGAAATTTGGCGACAAGGTGATTGCCAACTCGGCCGACCTGGCCATGTATCTCCTCGAAGAGGGTCACGTTGCTACCGTGGGCGGTGCAGCTTTCTGCGCGCCCGAATGTCTGCGCTTCTCCTATGCTACTTCTGATGAAAACCTCAAAGAGGCTTTGCGTCGCATCAAGGAGGCACTGGCCAAGTTGCAATAATTCTCTCCATATCGACGATATGAAAACAAGAGCGGAGGCTGTATTTACAGCCTCCGCTCTTGTCGTTTTATACGGGGTGTCGCGTTGTGTGCGGTGGAATTATTCGTCGGAGTCGGTGGAGAGAATCTCGCTCAGTTTGTGCCGATCGAGCAGTTGTATCCCTTGGGGGGAATAAGAGATGATGCCCGCGTCGCACAGTTCGTTGAGTGCGGTCATGAAGACCGAACGCTGTACGCCGAAGAAGGTATACAGGTCTTTCAATTTGCAGATTATCTGTATGTCGGTGGCGTTGCGCTGTGTGAAACTCAGTATCCAGAAAGCCAGTCGCTCTTTGACGCTTCCCGACGATAGCGCAAGGAATGTTTCAAGGCTTTTCTGGGAGTGGCGGGAGAGAATGTTGAGAAGATTGATGATGAATATGGGGCTCTGTTGGATGAGCGATACAAAAGATTGCTTGTCGATTTGCATAATGCCGCAGTTGTCCTGGGCGGTAATCTCGCTGGGGTAGGTGGTGTTGCGGCCGAAAAGATGGTTGGGGAAAAGTATGTCGGGCGCGTGCAATGTCTCGGCTACACGTATCTTTCCGTTTATGTTTTTTAACTCCGAGCGCGCGCTTCCCGATACGATGAATTTCATGTGCGTACATTCTTCTCCCCGGTGCGCAATGATTTCGTTGTCTTTATATTTTAAGAAGTGAAAGCGTGTCTTCTCTATGATTTCCGACATTTTTACACGATTTACCCCCTGGAAAAGAGGTAATTGCAGCAATACGTCATACATACTGTCCATATTTTCCACGTTTTAATAATTCAAAAATAAGAAGAATTATTCAAATCTCTACCCAATAAACATAAAATCAAATTCTTTGTTTAGAAAGAATTGACTTCTTTCTTTTTTCTTAACTTTGCTGTCGGTGTCAAATTAACCTAAACATCTCTATTTGCTATGGAACAGACAATGTTTTATCTCGATTTGCAGGAGATAGTCAGCGCGTTTGTAGTGCTTTTTGCTGTTATAGACGTAACAGGGCTTCTGCCAGTGTTCATTGATTTCCAAAACAAGGGAATGAAGATTTCGCCGGTCAAGGCCGCGATATATTCCTTGATTGCTTTTGTCGCTTTCCTCTTTGCCGGAAATGCCATTCTGCAACTCTTTCAGGTAGATATCTCTTCGTTCGCCGTCGCCGGTTCGCTGGTGATATTTGTCATGGCCATCGAGATGATATTTGGCGTGGAGATATTCCGCAACGATGGCCCCGGCGGGTCGGCAACGCTGGTGCCTATTGTCTTTCCGCTCATAGCCGGTGCCGGTTCGTTTACCGCCCTGCTTTCGCTGCGGGCGCTGTACAGTCTGCCCGACATTCTCATCGCCCTGGTGCTGAATATCGTGATTGTATATCTGGTGCTGCGTTATGCTTTTATGGTCGAGAAGATTTTCGGAAAGGCATTTGTTTACGTGCTGCGTAAGTTGTTCGGCATTATCCTGCTGGCCATCTCGGTGCGTATGTTTGTCAGCAATCTCACCAAACTGCTCGAATCGTTTGTGAGTCAGCAGTAGGCGGCGTGTATTTATAAAAACAAAAACAGGTCGTACGTTTTATGTTGACCTGTTTTGGTTTTATCTCGGACGAGGGGCTTTTTGAGCACCAATTTTCGTTCAAAAATAACAAGAAAAATGTAAATATCCAATTAAAAGAAGATTTTTTTGAGGTTGTCGATAAAAATATAGGAAATTGTTATTTTCCAATTAAATATCTCTTGTAAAAATTTGGAATATTGAGAATCATTTTCTATATTCGAAAAACAGTTTCTATGGGTTTTATCCAGGAAAATATAATATTTTGAGATAAGATATGAGCTATTTGAAGTTTGATAAAAACATAATGACCAATCTGTCGCAATCTCTTCCTAAGGAGATGTTGCGCACCAATCGGTCGGGAGCTTACCATTGTACGACGATTGTCGATTGCAATACCCGCAAACAACATGGCCTGCTGGTAATACCTATTCCCGAGATGGACGATGATAATCATGTGCTGCTGTCGTCGTTTGACGAAACGGTGATACAGCATGGCGCGCCCTTTAACTTGGGATTGCATAAGTATCAGGGCGACTGTTTCAGCCCCAACGGGCATAAATATATACGGGAGTTTACTTGTGAAACGGTGCCTCAGACTACGTATCGCGTAGGAGGTGTCATATTCTCCAAGGAGAAAGTCTTTATTTCGCACGAGAACCGTATCCTTATCCGATATACGCTGCTCGACGCCCATTCCGATACGATCTTGCAGTTCAGGCCATTCCTCGCATTCCGTAACGCCAACTCCTTGTGTGTGGCCAATGACCAGCTAAACGGCCATTTTGAAGAGGTGGAGAATGGTATCAGCTGCTGCCTTTATCCCGGATATCCTACGTTGTACATGCAGTTCAACAAGCCGGTGAAGTTTGTTTCGCAGCCCAACTGGTATAAGGGTATTGAATACATCAAAGACCAGGAACGGGGCTATGACTTTAAGGAAGACCTCTATGTGCCCGGCTATTTTGAGCTGCCCATCAAGAAGGGCGAGAAGATCATATTCTCGGCGGGAACCAGCGAAGTGAAGACGCGTTCGCTTACCTCTCTTTACACCAAGGAGATGGGTGTGCGCACGAGCCGCACAAGCTTTTATAACTGTCTGAAAAATTCGGCACAGCAATTCTATTACAAGCAAGGAAAAGAGATCTATCTGTTGGCCGGTTATCCGTGGTTCAAGGTAAGTGCGCGTGATATGTTTGTGGCTTTGCCCGGCTGTACCCTTGCCATCGACGATGTGGATATGTTTCATGCAATTATGGCAACGGCACAGAAAGCCCTCCGCCGCTGGATGGAGAAAGGCGAGCGCGACGCTGTGATAAAGGATATAGACAAGCCCGATGTGCTTTTGTGGGTTGTCTGGGCGTTGCAGCAGTATGCCAAGATGGTCTCGGTCGAGGAGTGCCGTTCCCGCTATGGCAGCCTGATTGTCGATATGGTACAGGCCATCATCAAAGGAAAGGTGGCCAACCTCTTTTTGCAGGATAACGGCCTGCTTTATGCCAATGGCCGGGATACCCCCATCTCCTGGATAGATGCCGTTGATGCGTCGGGGCGCCCTATAACGCAGCGTACGGGCTATTTGTCGGAGTATAACTCGTTGTGGTATAATGCCCTGATGTTTACCGCAGAGCAGATTCTCGTAGCACCCGAAAGTGCAGCCCTGGCCGATACACTGAAAAATCTGGCCGCAAAGACCGCGATGTCGTTTAAGGAGATGTTCCTTAACGACTACGGCTATCTGTTTGATTATGTCGATGCCAATTTTGCCGATTGGAGTGTGCGTCCCAATATGCTGTTTGCCCTTTCGCTCGACTACTCTCCGCTTGACAAGAGCGAGCGTAAAAAGGCGCTCGATGTCGTTACCCGGGAGTTGCTTACCCCCAAGGGTATCCGTACACTCAGCCCTAAAAGCCACGGATATTCTCCCATATACGTGGGCAATGAAGACCAGCGTGCCCGTGCCTATTTCCAAGGGTCGGCCCGGCCGTGGCTCATGGGGGCTTATGCCGATGCCTATCTCAAACTCTTTGGCATCAGTGGCGTTTCTTTCCTGGAACGTATGCTCATCGGGTTTGAAGAAGAGATGTCGAACACCTGTATAGGTACCATATCGGAACTCTTCGACGGCAACCCGCCCTATTCGGGCCGGGGCGGAATAAGTCTCGCTGCGAATGTGGGAGAGATATTGCGAGTCTTGCGTCTGTTGAAAAAATATAACCATATATAAGTAGAAAAATTTAAATCTTGAAAAGCACATGAAAGCACTCATGTTCGGGTGGGAATTCCCTCCGCATATTTTGGGAGGTTTAGGTACGGCGAGCTATGGCCTTACAAAGGGTATGGCCGAGTGCGGCGACATGGATATTACCTTTGTCATACCCAAACCCTACGGAGACGAAGATAAAAGCTTTGCCCACATCGTCGGTGCGGGAAATACCCCGGTCGTGTGGCGTGACGTCTCGTGGGATTATGTGGCCGGTCGTCTCGGTTACTGCATGAATCCTCAGGAGTACTTCGATTTGAGAGATCATATTTATGCCGATTTTAACTACTTACATACCAATGATCTTGGCTGTATCGAGTTCTCGGGCCGTTATCCCGACAACCTCCTTGAAGAGATAAACAACTATTCGATTGTGGCGGGTGTGATAGCTCGCACCTATCCCTGCGACGTCATTCATTCGCACGACTGGCTTACTTACCCGGCCGGAATACACGCCAAGCAGATAACCGGCAAACCGCTGGTCATACATGTCCATGCCACCGACTTCGACCGTAGCCGTGGCAATGTCAACCCCACCGTCTTTGCCATCGAAAAAGACGGTATGACATGGGCCGATCATATCATTACCGTAAGTAATCTTACCCGGCAGACGGTGATTGAGAAATATGGTATCGATCCCTCCAAGGTTACCACCGTACACAATGCGGTTGAACCCCTCAGCCCCGAAATCATGGCCATACAGATGCCCCATAACCCCAAGGAAAAGGTCGTAACCTTCCTGGGCCGCATTACCATGCAGAAGGGGCCCGAGTATTTTGTCGAGGCAGCCGCCCAGGTGTTGCGCAAGACCAATCGCGTGCGTTTTGTCATGGCCGGCAGTGGCGATATGATGAACAAGATGATATGTCTGGCTGCGCAGCGCAATATCTCAGATCACTTCCATTTTACAGGCTTTTTGCGGGGCAAGCAGGTCTATGAGATGCTCAAAGCCAGCGACGTATATGTCATGCCGTCGGTGTCGGAGCCTTTCGGTATCTCGCCGCTTGAAGCCATGCAGGTGGGGGTTCCGTCGATTATCTCCAAACAGTCGGGGTGTGCCGAAATTCTCAACAATGTCGTCAAAATAGACTATTGGGATGTGCAGGCAATGGCCGATGCCATCTATTCCATCATTACCTATCCGGCTATGTATCAGCAGCTGAAAGAGGAGGGAAAACGGGAAGTTGACGAGATAAAATGGGTATATGCCGGCAAGAAGGTCATAGATATCTACCACAAAGTTATGCAGCCCTGAGAATATTTTATCTGATGAAATAAAGATTACTGTATATGAAAACCATCTGTTTTTACTTTCAGATTCACCAGCCGTTCAGGCTGAAACGTTATCGTTTCTTCGATATCGGTAACGACCATTATTACTACGACGATTATAACAACGACGAGATTATCACCCGTATTGCCCATCGTTCGTACCTGCCCGCCAATCAGACCCTTCTCGAAATGATAAAGAACTCCAACGGCAAGTTCAAGGTGGCATTCTCCATTTCGGGTGTGGCTCTCGAACAGCTCGAAATCTATGTGCCCGAGTTTATCGACTCCATGAAGGAGCTGGCTCGCACCGGCTGTGTGGAGTTCCTCTCCGAGACCTATGCCCACTCGCTGGCCTCGCTGCGCGACCCCGAGGAGTTTGCTTTGCAGGTAAAGGAACACGACGACAAAATCGAAGAGCTCTTCGGGCAGCGACCCAAGGTGTTCCGCAACACCGAGCTGATATACTCCGACGAGATTGCCTGCATGGTGGCCGATATGGGTTTCAAGGGCTGCATCACCGAAGGTGCCAAGCACATACTCGGCTGGAAGAGCCCCAACTATCTCTATTGCTCCACGGCGGTGCCCAAGTTGAAACTGTTGCTCAAAAACTACAAGCTGAGCGACGACATCACCTTCCGTTTCTCCAACTACGAGTGGAATGAGTATCCTCTCACGGCCGACAAGTATATGGGCTGGATCAACTCCATTCCCGAGACCGAGCAGGTCGTGAACCTGTTCATGAACTACGAGACCCTGGGCGAATTGCAGCCGCGGGAGAGCGGTATCTTTGAATTTATGAAAGCGCTTCCCTATTTTGCCGAGCAGATGGGCATCACCTTCTCCACACCCACCGAGGTCATCTCCAAGCTCAAACCGGTCGATTCGCTCTCGGTGAGCTATCCTATCTCGTGGGCCGACGAGGAGCGCGACACCAGTGCCTGGCTGGGTAACCTGCTGCAAAATGAAGCTTTCGACAAACTCTACTCCGTGGCCGAACGCGTGCGCTTGTGCGACGACCGTCGTCTCAAACAGGACTGGCATTATCTGCAAACCAGTGATCACTTCTACTATATGTGCACCAAGTTCCTCTCCGACGGTGCCATACACAGCCATTATAGCCCTTACGACTCGGCCTATGAGGCGTTTACCAACTATATGAATGTGCTGAGCGATTTCATCGTGCGCGTGCAGGAGCAGTATCCCGATACGATAGAGAACGAAGAGCTCAACTCGCTCATCACGACCATTCGTAACCAGGCGGCCGAGATAGATGTCTTGAAGAAAGAGTTGAAAATAGCCAAAGAGGAACATGCGGCCAAGCGGGCAACAGCCGTGAAGAAACCGTCTACCCGTAAGACCGCGGCCAAGAAGACCGAATAAATTACTTAATCTTATCCTCCCAATTTATGTTTTATTCCAAGAAAGGCCGTCTCGACTGAGACGGCCTTTTACTTTTGTATCGGTAACGGTGTAGCCGGGGCGCACTCAGACAGTCGCTTCCCGGTCGAGGTAGAGATAGTCGTAGTGTACCAGAGGTCTGGCCCCCTTCTTGCCGATGAGTGTGCGGGCTTTCTCGCTGTCGCAGCTGATGCGTCCTACTCCGATGGATTGCCCTTCGGGAGAACAGATGCGCACGATGTCGTCTTTCTCGAAGTCGCCCCTTACCTCGGTCACCCCTATGGGCAGCAGGCTCACGGCCCGGTGCGAGAGCAGTTGCTGGGCGGCGCCGGCGTTGATGTGCAACTCACCCTTGGCAAAACCTTCGGAGTGGGCAATCCACTTCTTGACACTCGATGTCGTCTTGGTGGCCGGCAGGAAGCGGGTGCAGAGCACCGTCTCTCCGTTGCCGAGCAGGTCGGTGAGTATGTTGTCGCGTTTGCCGTTGGCGATAATCACCTCGATGCCCTCCTGTGCCACCTTGCGGGCGATGTTGCACTTGGTGAGCATACCTCCCCGGCCGAAAGAGGACTTGCCGGTCTGTATATATTTCGACAGTTCGGCGCGGCTGTCGGCGGCGATTTCGGTAATGACGTGGCTGCCGGCTTCGCCGGGTTTCCCGTCGTAGATGCCGTCGATGTTGCTGAGAATGATGAGGGCTTCGGCACCCATCATGGTGGCAATCATGCCCGAGAGTTCGTCGTTGTCGGTAAACATCAGCTCGGTTACCGACACGGTGTCGTTTTCGTTGACAATGGGTATCACTCCGTTTTCGAGCATCACCTCCATGCAGTGTTTCTGGTTGAGGTAGTGGCGGCGTGTGGCGAAATTCTCTTTCATGGTGAGTACCTGGCCGCAGGCGATGCCGTGTTCGCGGAAGAGCTCGTAGTAGCGGTTTATGAGCTTGGCCTGGCCCACGGCCGAGAAGAGTTGTCGGGCCGATACGGCATCGAGTTTCCTGTCGTGTTCGATACCCAGCTCGCTGCGGCCCGAGGCCACGGCACCCGAGGAGACGAGAATGACTTCGACGTGGCGGCGGTGCAACTCGGCCACCTGGTCTACCAGTGCCGATATGCGGGTAACGTCGAGGGTGCCGTCGGGGCGGGTGAGTACGTTGCTGCCTATTTTTACTGTGATGCGTTTGTAGATAGACATGGCCTCGGCTGTATTAGTGGTTGGATTTCTGGCGTATCTCGACCCGGCGTATCTTTCCGCTGATGGTCTTGGGCAGTTCGTCGACAAACTCTACGATGCGGGGGTATTTGTAGGGAGCGGTTACCCGTTTTACATGGTCTTGAATCTCCTTCACCAGTTCGTCGCCGGCCTTCTCTTTATACTCTTTCGCCAGGACGATGGTGGCTTTTACCACCTGGCCGCGTATCTCGTCGGGTACGCCGGTGATGGCACACTCTACCACGGCGGGGTGAGTCATCAGGGCGCTCTCTACCTCAAACGGGCCGATGCGGTAGCCCGACGATTTGATGACGTCGTCGGCACGTCCCACAAACCAGTAGTAGCCGTCTTCGTCGCGCCAGGCTACGTCGCCCGTGTAGTAGATGTTGTCGTGATAGGCTTCGTGCGTCTTTTCGGGGTCGCGGTAATATTCTTTGAAGAGTCCGAGGGGTTTGCCCTTGTCGGTGTGGATAACGATTTGTCCCTGTTCGCCCTCCTCGGCCGAGCGACCGTCGGGCGTAAGCAGGTCTACATCGTATTGCGGGTTGGGAATACCCATCGAGCCCGGTTTGGGTTCGATCCACGGGTAGGTGGCGATGGTGAGGGTCGTCTCGGTCTGTCCGAAGCCCTCCATGAGTTTGATGCCCGTGATGCGGTAGAACTCTTCGTAGACCTTGGGGTTGAGAGCTTCGCCGGCGATGGTGCAGTAGCGCAGCGAGGAGATGTCGTATTTGGAGAGGTCTTCGCGTATGAGGAAGCGGAATACCGTGGGAGGGGCACAGAACGAGGAGATGTGGTATTTCTCTATCATTTCGAGTACGTGTGCCGGTACAAATTTCTCGAAGTCATATACAAAGACATTGGCTCCGGCAATCCATTGACCGTAGAGTTTTCCCCACACGGCTTTTCCCCAGCCGGTGTCGGCCAGGGTGAGGTGCAGGCTCTCTTCGTTGAGATTGTGCCAGTACGACCCGGTAACGATGTGTCCCAGCGGATAGGTGAAGTCGTGAGCCACCATCTTGGGGTTTCCGGTGGTACCCGAGGTGAAGTAGAGCAGGGAGGTGTCGTCGTTGGTGTTGGCCATGGCGGGACGTTCAAACGGTGCTGCCGCCTCGATGCCGGCGTGGAAGTCGAGCCAGCCTTCGGGAACGGTGGGGCCTATCGACACCCGGTATTGCAGCGAGGGCGAGTCGGCCACCGAGCGGTCGACGTGTCCGATGACGGGCTCTTCGCCTACGGCGACAATCATCTTTATGTCGGCGGCGTTGCAGCGGTATATGATGTCTTTTTCGGTGAGCAGGTGAGTAGCCGGTATGCACACGGCGCCTATCTTGTGCAGGGCGATGATGGAGAACCAGAATTCATAGCGGCGTTTGAGTATGAGCATCACCATGTCGCCGCGCTTGATGCCCAGCGACTGGAAAAACGAGGCTGTCTTGTCGCTCTCCCGCTTGATGTCGGCAAAGGTGAAATCGATGTGGTGGTCTTCTTCGTTGGTCCAGCAGAGGGCCTTTTTGTCGGGGGCTATGCGGGCCCATTCGTCGACGACGTCGTATCCGAAGTTGAAATTTTCGGGTACGTTTATATGGAAGTTTTTGATGAAATCTTCTTGTGAGGAGAAGTGTGTCTGTTTCAGAAATTTCTCTAACATGGGGCCGATAATTAAAAGATGATGGCAAGGAATTGTACACGTTTACCGTCGAGGGCTTTCATGCCGTGGGGGCGGTTGGCGTCGAAGTAGAGGCTGTCGCCTTCGTTCAGGATAAGTTGCTTGTTCCCGATTTGCAGGGTCATGCGGCCTTCGAGCACATAGTTGAATTCCTGTCCCGGGTGGGTATTGAGATAGATGGGCTCTTCTTCGTCGTGAGGCTCTACGGTAACGATGAACGGGTCGGCCTTGCGGTTCATGAATCCGGCAGCCAGCGACTGGTACTTGTAGGCTTGGGTGCGCTGTACGCTGGCTCCCTTGCCCTTGCGGGTGAGAAAGTAGCTGTTCATGCGGGGCTCCTCGCCGAACATGAGTGCCGACAGGTCTATCTCGTAGTGGCTTCCTATCTGGTGCAAGATACTTACGGGAATGTCGATATGTCCCGATTCCATCATTTCATATTCCCGCGGTTCGATGCCGCACACGGCTGCAACGTCGGCCGTTGTCAGGTCGAGAACTTCCCGCAGACCTTTCAGTCGGGAGGCGATTTGCTTGATTTGCTCGTTCATAGAAACTCATATTTAGTATGTCCGGACGAAGGCCTTCGGCCTGTTCCAGAACGGTTTTTTGACATTTTTCGGGGGCGGGCCCTCCCTGCCGCTGTATGGTTGCTGATGCAGCCTGCCGCCTGGGCGGAGCGACTTGCGGCAACCTGTCCGGGATAGACTCTCCGCCATTGACAAAGATACGATAAACTGTAAGAAAAACAATCGCCCCGACAGGAAAATGCGATTTCCGCTTCTCTTTTGCCGGAGATTTGTTTCTCTGCCGAATATCGTTTAACTTTGTAGAAAAGTTTCACAAAGTATGAAGAGAGTTCTCTGCCCCCGTTGCGACGGCTATGTTACCTTCGACGAGCAGCGTTGCAGCGCCGGTGAATCGCTTTTTCTGGTGTGTTCACACTGCGGAAAAAGTTTTTCGTTGTCTTATGAAGAGATTGTCCGTCAGCCCGACACGGCCGACTGGGGCAAGATTGTCGTGCTGGAAAACAACTGCTGCGAACGTCAGGAGTTTCCCCTCATCGTTGGCGACAACGTGATAGGCCGCCGCAATAAAGGCACCGATGTCGACATTGCCATCGAAAGCAGCGATGCCGACCTCGAACGCCGACACTGCATCATCAATGTCCGGCTCAACAAGCGGGGTGAGCCCGTCTACACCCTCCGCGACTGCTCGGCCCGCTCGGGCACCTATCTGCGGCAAGACCGCCTCGGCAAGCGCGACCAGGTGCGCCTCGGGCACGCCGACATCGTGTCGATAGGCGGCACCACCTTTATTCTCCACCTTCCCGGCGGAGACGAAGAGGAGTGATGCAGCACGCCCACCCCGGTCGGGCCTGCTGGCAAAAAAGTGAAATCTGTTTATTTAGGAAATATGGAAAATATCGTTCTTTTTGATACCTCCGAACGGCATTGCGCCTGCCTGCCCATCGCCTTCACCCGTGCGGTGAGCGATGTGAGAGTGGGCATATCTACGATAAAGGAGAAGTGGCAGCACTATCTGCCCAGCGAGTACACGGCTCTCACGGCCGATTATCTCGCGGTGAAATACCCGGCACTCCCGGCCGAGGCCCGTTTTGTGGCCGGCCATGTGTGCCCCGATGCTGCCCTTGCCGCAGCCGTGGCCCGGCTGGCCGTGGGCAGCGCCCTGGTGGGGCACGAGGGCGAGCTGCTGGCCTTTGCCGGGAGCCGTGCCGACTTCGACGCCCGCCGTTTTGCCACCACCGTTGCCTATGACAGCCCCTACGTGGCGATATATGCCGCTTACGACATTTTCAGAGAGAACGGCCGCGAGCTCGAAAAAGACTTCCGTCGTCTCACTGCCGGACGCACCTCGCAGCCCCTGCCCGAGTCGTGCCGGCTGGTAGGTGAACCCACCTTCCCCGACGGTACCCCGCGGCTCTTTATCGAAGAGGGGGCCAAGCTCGAATGTGTCATTATCAACGTCAACAACGGCCCGGTGTATATAGGCCGCGACGCCGAGGTGATGGAGGGGGTGTGCATACGTGCCCCGTTTGCTGCCTGCACCCATGCCACGGTGAACATGAACGCCAAAATCTATGGCGCTACCACCCTCGGTCCCTACTGCAAGGTGGGAGGCGAGTTGAGCAACGTCGTCATGCAGGCCTACTCCAACAAGGGCCACGACGGCTATCTGGGCAATGCCGTTATCGGCGAGTGGTGCAACCTCGGTGCCGATACCAACTGCTCCAACCTCAAAAACAACTACGCCGAAATCAAGTTGTGGGATTATGTCACGCACCGTTTCAAGCCTACCGGCATGCAGTTCTGCGGCCTGCTTATGGGCGACCACTCCCGCTCGGGCATCAACACGATGTTCAACACCGCCACCGTTGTGGGGGTAGGTGCCAACGTCTACGGTCCCGGATTCCCCCGCACGGTCATCGACTCTTTTGTGCAGGGCGGAGCCGAAGGCTTCCAGTCTGTACCCGTAACGAAGGTCATGGAGATGGCCGGGCGTATGATGGCCCGCCGTGGCAAGTCGCTCACCGATGCCGAGCGTCAGGTGCTGCAATCACTGGCCGACAATCCCTATCCCGCCTGAGAATAATGTAAGAGAAGGGGCTCCACACGCGGGAGCCCTTTCTTTTGCTTGAAAATTCCCAATTTCCTGACCGGTATGTCCGTGTCGGAAGAGAGGGGAGAGACCCGACCGGGTCTCTCCCCTCTCTTCGTATGAGAATGTTGCGACGGCAGTGCCATGTTGCACTCGGCAGACGTTATCGGGCGAGGTCGAGTTTGATGGTGATGCCGATGTCGCTGTTGAGGGTGGGGTAGCTGCTCGACGAAATGAGCGGCGTGGAGATTTGCAGGTCGTAGTAGGCTTGCAGGGTGATGTAACGGCTGAGTTTGTACTCGGCCGAGTATTTCATGTTGATAGACTTGTTGCCGGCCGTAGCCTGGGTATAGTTCTGCTCGATGCGGCGAATGAGGGAGTGGGTCTTGGCAAACGAGAAGTCGCCCCGCAGGTTGAGGTCGTTGCTGTATGTGCCCTGTTTCCCGCCCTTACCCGAGAAGAAGCCTCGCAGCCCGGTAATCTTGTAGCCTACCCCTACGGTAACGTCCTGGGTGATGGCCTCGACCAGTTGCACCGAGGAGATGCTCAGGTTGAGGTTGCGGCTGTTTTTATAGGCGAGGCTGCCCGACAGGTTGTTTTTGAGGGTGAAGTCGATGCCCAGCAGCGGAGAGAAACTCTCTACTATCGTTACCGACGAGATGTCGTAGGGCGACGAGGGGGTGGGAAGCCCCGTCTGTGAGTCTTTGACAAAGCCCATGTCGCCTCCCACACCGGCCCAGTTGAGGTAGGACGAGAAGCTGGTTACGTTGTAGGTGCATTTGTAGGCGTGGGATATGATGAAGCTCTTGAAGTGTTTCTGCATCCGTTTCAGCCTCGACAGTCCGTCGTAGGAAACTTTCCAGTTGGGAATGAGCTGGCTCCACGAGGGGAAAGCCGTGAGTTCTATTTCGTTGGCGTCTTGCCCGGTGTAGGCGGCGATGAAGGCCGGTATCATGACATCGGCCGAGCTGGTGTTTATGCCTCCGTTTATACGGTTATAGGGTTGTCCGGCCAAGTTGCTTTCGCCTAAGAAGTCGGCGGCCGGATAGAAGGTCTTTGCGTAAAGACTTTCCAGGCGGTCGGCAACGATTTGCCGGTTTTGCAGGAAGCGGTCGAACGCGTCGGACTGGTATCCGTTGTCGGGCGACAGTCTCTTCATCGAGGTCGATATGGCCATGTGGGTCATGGTGAAGTTGCCTCCCTGTATGGTGGGTTTGTTGTCGTACATGAAATAGATCTGGTCGTTGTGGCTCTGGCTGCGGGCGATGTTGAGGGTGATTTTAAACCCTCTCAGCGGTTCGAGTACGATGTCGGTCTGCAAGTCGTTGGTGCGGTTGTATATGGCCGGACTGATGAGCGAGGAGTCCTGGGTCATGAGCCAGTTGTTGTCGACGGCCTGGTCGATGTAGCCGGTACCCACGGTGGCAAAGGCAAAGCCCAGACCCGGAGCCATGGCTCCGTAGGCCGACGACTGTCCGAAGATGTCGCCTATCGATGGTTCGAACGACGGCAGGGTCATGGCGCGGGTGTTGCTGAACTGCACGTTGACACTGCGCAGCATCATGGCAAAGCGGGTGGCATAGAGCCCGGCCTGGTACCACTTGTTCTCTTCGCGCCCTTTCCCCGGCAGTACGGTAACGATGACACGTTCGTCGGCGCGGGTCTCGATGCGTATCGTGTTGGCATCGACGACCTTGTATTTGATGGGGTAGGCTTCGCCTTTGAGAGTCGCCGATACGACGGGTTTCTTGCTGTCGAGGTTGTGGCGCACGAGGGTCGATGTGTCGGCACGCAGGGTGACGGTGCGCTGGTAGCGGTTGCGCTTCTGCGGGGTGCGGCTGTTGTTGCCCCGGTTGTTGAATTTCTGGTTGACCGATTTCAGGAACTTCGACTTGTTGTAGAGGCTCTCGAAGTTGAAACGTCCGTTTACCGAGAGGCGACCCTGGTTGCTGATGGAGTTTCCCACCGAGGTGGTGTCGTCGATGGTGGCGCCGCGGTCCCAGTTATAGGTGGCGTTGTAAGACGAGGTGAGGCTTATCCAGTTGAGCGAGGGTATGTTGTTGAGGGGCACGTTGAGGGTGGCGTTGAAACTCTGCTGGTATTCCCACGGGGTACCGAAGTGGCGCAGGCTGTTCTTTACCGAGTCTTTCCACACCGTATATTCGTCGGCAAAGAGGCGTTTGTTTACGGCTCCCGACGGCTCTTCGATGCGGGCGTTGGTGGCGGTCGAGAGGTTCATCGAGAGGCTTTGCAGGAGATTCCA
Organism: uncultured Bacteroidales bacterium; assembly: GCA_944325415.1. Lineage (GTDB taxonomy): Bacteria > Bacteroidota > Bacteroidia > Bacteroidales > UBA11471 > Caccoplasma. The sequence goes on from CALUZW010000012.1 coordinate 34,295, forward strand.
CTGTATGGCAAACTGGCGGTCCCACAGGAAGCTCTTGCTCACCGACACGGGCAGCGTTACATCGCTTTCGTCGATGCTGCGTAGTTGCTGCTCGTAGTAGTAACGCGATATGCTGGTGCCGAACGAGAGATTGTTGGGCAGGTAGTTGATGCTCATCTTTTTGAGAACGTTGAGGCTCTTCGATTTCGACTTTATCTTTCCGAAGGGCTGCCACGGCTTGATGAGGGGCGAGTAGCTGTATATGAGGTTGCCGTTGTAGGTGTTGGTGTTTTCGTAGGCGGTGGTCGGGTCGTTCTCGTGCTGCTTGTTCTGGGCGTAGCTGAACGTGAAGTTACCCGGGTCGTAGGGCATGGGGTTTTTGCTCTTGATGTCGACCTTGAAGCCCGAGAGGCTGAAACTCTTCACGGTCGACTGGGTTATCGAGAGCTGTTTTATCGAGTCGCGCGCGGCATCGTTGGCGGCGGCTTCGAGGGCATCGGAGAGCAGTATGTCCTGGTCGAGCGGGTTGTATTTGGGCAGCGATTTCTCCATCGTGTAGGAGTAGAAAATCGGCGCCTTGATTTTGGCTTTCTCGGGGAAGAAGCGGCCCAGGTCGACCATGGCGGCGAAGTTGTACTGGTAGAGGTCGTCGAGCCGACGCTCGCTCAGGCTCTGGTCGATGCCGCCGAAACCGGTCGTCTCTACCAGTCCGCTCATGTTGAGGGTGGCGATGTCCGACACGGCCAGGTTGAGGTTGCCCTTGGCAGCCCAGCCGCCCTCCTCGTTGAAACCTTTGAGGCGCAGCTCGTTTATCCACACGGTGGCACTCTTCTTGCGGCCCGAGTTGTTGCGCACGCCCACGAGTATGGTTTTTACGTTCGAGAGCGAGGGGTTACCCATGACGGTGATTTTGTTGGTCGGCTTGTCGGGGTCGTAGCTCGAATAGGGTGTGGTGCTGCTCACGCCCGAGCCGTTGGTGTTCTGGGCGAGGTTACGCTCCTGTTTCAGCGAGGTGAGCAGTTCGAGCGGGAAGTCAAACATATTGGCCTCGGGCCACACCTTTTCCTGGTCGGCCGAGCTGTATGTGTTGTAGCGGCCGGCCGGGGTGAGCTGCAAGGGTATCTCGTATTCATAGTAGTTGTTGCAGTAGTCCGAACCCAGGCGAATGAATACCGACAGTTCGCCGCTTTTCAGGTCGGTGTCGTCATCGATGAGTTGCTCGGCGTGGGTAAACATTTGCAGGCTCTTGTAGTTGCGCATGTCGGTGCCGGCGCTTTTGTAAATGGCCCGGGCATTCTTCGAGGGCAGGTCTCTGATGGTGAGCGAGATGGCCTGTTCGTTGAGTTGGGTAATCTGCGACTGGTCGGGCGAGATGATGCGGGTTACGCCCGGGGGGAGTACATAGTTGACGGGTGTCTGGCCGGCGTTTTCCTCTATGTTGACCACCGACACGTCGATGTCGCCCTCGGCGGGGGCATTGCTGCTGCCGCTGATGTCGGAATGCAGTTTGTACTCGTAGGTGCGCCATTCGCCGCGCACCAGTTCGAGGGTGGCAAAGCGCAGGTGGGTCTCTTTGTTGAAGCCCGTGAGGAAGATGCGGGCAAACCGTATGCTCGAAAAGTCCTGTATCGACCCGATGGTCTGGCGCGGCTCGTGCGAGGCGTCTTCGCTGTCATCGCGCAAGGGTATCTTGAACTGGTACCACCGCACTGTCGACGACTCGCCGTTGCGCAGCGGCACCGTTACCGTGCGCACGTCGGTAATGTAGTTGCTGCCCACCTGCAAGGCCTCGGGGGTGATTTTCACGGCATACTGGTAGTAACGCTCGTACTCGTCGAGGGTGTTGTCCTGGTTGATGTCTTCGACGTCGGGCACGCTGCGCGACGACTGGTAGTAGCGGTCGTCGACCTCGTCGGCCGAGAGGGAGTTCCCCTCGGTGCCGTTGTAGTATTTGTACCGGGTGAGAATGTCGGTCTCTTCCTCGTTGAAACGTTCGCTCAGGAAGTACTGGTAGTTGTCGCGGGCGGGGTCGTTCAGCGGGGAGTGCGGGTCGGCCAGCATGCGGTTGAGCGCCGTACCTGAGAGCTTGGCTCGGAGTCCGGCGACAAATTCCTGATAAGAGGAGAAGCCCGCTTCGTCGTCGTCGGAGAGCCCGTCGAGACCCACGTCCTGCCGCACACGGGCGCCGCTGCTGTTGTCGAAGGCGTAGGTGAGCGACTGCTGCCGCGAGACACGCCCCCACACCGTCGTGGAGAGGTAAGAGGTATCGTTGTTGATGGGAAGGCCGTTTTCGTAGGATTTCATGCCGTCTTTGAGAATGTCTTCCGACACCTCTCCGAAGTTGAAGTAGAGCATACCCCCCTTGTTGCTGCCGTCTTCGTTGTAGAGGAAGGGGTCCATGAGCCAGAATTGCAGGTACTCGATGTTGGAGTTGTCAAAGTCGGTGATATCCATCTTGCGCATGATGCCTGCCCACCGCTTTTCGGGGTTGAGCAGCCGCCCCTCTTCGTCGATGTTCTGGGCGTCGGTGTTGTAGGGTCCGTGCTCTTGCGGGTAGTAGGAGAGGTTGAGTACCTGCATGACCGACGACTCGCCGTAGTTAAGTTCCTTGTTGGGGAACACCTCGGTGTATTCTACCTCGCGCACGTAGTGGTTGGAGAGCTGTTCGAGGTCGTTCTTGATGTGGGCGGGCGTGGCCGACGAGTTGCGCTGCGTAAAGATGCGGTCGATGTAGTACCAGGCCAGCAGGGCCCGGTTGCGGCCGTAGTTGAGGTCGTTCGACAGCGACGACTCCATGAACATCGACGGCGTGGCCGACAGTGTCCATGAGTAGGGTGTGCGTATGTCGATGGTCGTTTGCGAGCCCTCGAAGTCGTCGAGATAGGAGAGCGTGGAGGTATTTTTCTTCTCTCCCGGAATGAGTTGGGCAAACTCGGCGGTGAGCGACAGCCGCGACGGAGCGGTGGCTGTAACGGTGGGTATCTTGTTGAGCCACGAGGTGAGCCACTGGAACTCGGTGTTGTAGGAGGTGTTGATGCCCCACAGCGTGTTGTTGAGTACTTCGCTGCCGAGGTTTACCTTCTCGGTGAGGGCTTTCTCTTTCATGTGCATGAGGGTGAGCCCCAGGTTGAAGTCGGGCGTGAAGGCGTAGTTGAGGTCGAGGCCCACCAGCGTCTTGCGCTGCATGCTCAGGCTCTGGTTTTCGAACGAGACGTCGATGCTGGTGCCCGAGTCGATGTAGCTCTGGTTGAGAATCGTTACCACACCCATGTTGTAGTCGACCGTGTAGTCGACATTCTCGGTGAGGGTTACGCCGCCGGCGGTTACCCGCACCGACCCGCGTGGAATGTTGAAGGCATTGAGGTGTATCTCGGAGCTGTACGAGGCCTGGTATTCGCCTTTGAGAATAAACTTGTTCTTGTCGGCAAACTGCTTGGCCACGGTGAGGGTCGAGTCGTAGAGCTCCTGGTAGGCGTAGCGTGAGGCGTCGGGGGTGCCGATGGCTGCCTGCAAGTGCGAGCCGAACGGCTCTACGACCGGGAAGATGATGCGTCCCGACGACGGCAGTACGGTGTAGCCCGACACATAGTCGAAGATACCGTCGGAGTTGGTCTCCTGGTTGTTGTCGAGCCGGTCGAGGTTCATCACCTGCAAGAGGGTCTTCTCCTTGATGTTGCCCACCGGCAGGTAGGCGGTGTTGGTACCGGCCGAGTCGTTCTGGTAGTAGATGTTGAGGCGGAAGTTTTCCTGCTCTATCTGGTAGGCGCCCAGCGAGTAGACGTTTTTCATCATCAGGTCCCAAATCGGTTTCTTGTTGGTGACGGTCGAGCCTTTCAGCATCTTGACGTAGAGGCTCTGTTCGGTGTCGGTGATGTCGGTCGAAAACTCTCCCACCTGGTAGGTCTGTCCGTTCTTGGTGTACTCAAAGGCCACGGCAAGCACTTCGTCGCTCGACAGTTGGCTGTTGAGCGAGACGTAACCGAGCTGGCTGTTGAGGGTATATTCCGACGACGACAGCAGGCGGGCGCTCTCTATCTTGGCATAGTCTTCGCCACCGTAGATGCCAAAGGCTTCGAGGGGGCTCAGCGCTTGCGTTACCAGACTGATGTAGCGGGCGTCGGGGTAGGAGGCGATGATGTCGTTGTAGAGACTGTTGGCCGTGTTTGAGGGATATTGTGCGCCGGTGGTCGACCAGTGGTTGCTGGCCAGGTTGTCGGCCTGGGTCTCACCCAGGTCGGCAAAGGCCACGATGTTGCGGGCGTTGTCGTAGGAGCCCTGCTTGTTGGTGACCCATATCTCGATGCGGTTGATGGTGATACCCGATGTGATGTAGGGCAGCCGCGAGATGAAGTTGTCGTAGTTGTCGCGGAAGTAGTGGGCCAGGAAGAAGTGCCGGTTCTGGTCGTAGGCATCGACTCCGATTTCAAATTCGGTGGTCTGGCTGCCGCCTTCGCTGCTCACCGTCTTTGAGTCGGTCTCCTGCTGCGACACGAGTCCGGTAACGGTCAGCTTGCCAAATTGCAGGGTCGTTTTCAGACCGAAGAGCGAGGTACCGCCCCGTATGAGCGACGAGCCGGTGGTCATGCTTATGTTACCTCCCTCGATGGTCTTGATGATTTGGTCTTCATCGCCTTCGTATTTCAGACTCATCTTTTGGGCGTCGAAGTCGAAGGTGGCGTCGGTATTGTAGGTCATGTTGAACCCTATCTTAGTACCTACCGATGCGTTGATGTTGGCCTGAATCTTTTCGTCGAAGTCGAAGTAGGTCTTCTTCCGGGCGCTTTCGGCCAGGGCGGGGTTGTCGATTTTGTTGGTAACGAGGCTGAGGGTGAGGCTCATCGACCCGCTGGTTTTGAGCCGCACGCCACCCGGGCCGAATACCTTGTCGAGGGCCTGTATGTTGAACTGCATGTCGAGGAAGTCAAACTCGGTGCCCCCCTTGGCAAAGTTCTCGGCGTTTTTGGCCCGGTAATATTCCTGCATCGATTTTTTGAGCGAGTAGTCGCTGTACTCGTCGGCGGTGAGCATGAAGGGGGTCGACACCTCCATGTCGCCCACCTTGGTGCGTATTACATAGCAGTTGGTCTTGGCATCGTACTCGACTTCGGTGCGGACGTTTTCGGGGGTCTTCAAGTCGGCCGGCGGCAGCCGGTGCAGGTCGTCGAAGGTCTCTATCGAGGTTTTGGCTACGGGGAAGCGCGACGGGGTGCGCGGTGTGGTATCGCTTGCGGCGGCCTGTTGCCCCGGCGGGGGGGCAGCTTGTGATGAGGCTCCGGCGGAATATAGACATATTCCGCTTATAACCAGAATGATATATATGGCAAAAAGTCTCTTTCTCATTATCGGACGGTCGCCGTGAGGCCAATCGTTTTCTATTTCTCCGACCGTCGATATAGGTGATTACAGCATTTTCAATGCGGTCTTTATCAGGCTTTCGACTTTGAGGGCCGGATTCTCTTTTAACAGCTTCTGCACGACCTTTTGCGAGGCAGCCTGGGGGAATCCCAGCATCACCAGTGCGGCGACGGCCTCATCTTGCAATTCCTGCTGTTGGGTCGTTGGGCTTATAAGTAACGTATTACCCCCTGCTTTTATTTTATCTTTGAGGTCAACAATTATGCGTTCGGCAGTTTTGGCTCCGATTCCCTTCACCGATTTGAGCGTATTGACCTGTCCCGCAGCGATGACCTGTTCGAGTTCGGCCGGTGAAAGCGACGAGAGAATCATGCGTGCCGTGTTGGGTCCCACGCCCGATACCGAGATGAGCAGCAGGAAGAGTTCGCGCTCCCGCCGGTCGACAAAACCGTAGAGGAGGTGTGCATCTTCGCGTATGGCTTCGTAGACGTAGAGACGTGTTTCCCGCCCTACGGCCAGTGTGCTGTATGTGGTAAGGGTGATGTTGAGGCCGTAGCCTACGCCCTGGCAGTCGATTACGGCCAGTGTGGGGGTGAGTTCGGCGACTTCGCCGCGGATATATTCTATCATGGCAGGAGTGGGGGTGTTATGGGTTGGTGCCGGTTAAACATAAAAAACAGAACAGCCGGCAACTCTTACCGGCGGCTCTGTTGATGGTTTGTTGCTGAGGCGGCCCGTTTGTCGGGGCTGTCTCTTGGCGAGGATACATTCCTTGCAGGTTATTTCCCCTCTTTGCCGGTGCGTCGGGCATCTTGCATCTTGCAACTTCCGTTGAAGATGGCTTTGGGCTCGATAATCAGCGTTTGTGTGGCGATATCGCCCTCGATGTTCGATGTCGATTTCAGGGTGAGGGTATCCTGTATGGTGAGGTTGCCGTTGACTTTGCCGTTGATTTCGGCATTGGCGGCCGTGATGTTTCCCTGTATGCGTGACTGTTCGCCGATGATTACTTTCCCGGCGCACTCGATGTTGCCTTGCAGGGTTCCGTCGATGCGTATGTCGCTCGCGGCGTTGATGTTGCCCACAATCGTGGTGTTGGCCGAAAAATTATTGTGAATCATTCCGTTGGAAGTCTCTTTGCTCATATCGTTTGCTTAATCATGGTTTGTTTGCAAAAATACAATTTCCCGACAGAATAACACGGTTTTTCTGCAAAAAGATTTATTTTTGTAGAAAATAATCCCGACAGATGAATACCTTTATCGAACTGAACCAGATGCGTTTTTATGCTTACCACGGGGTCGCCGCTCAGGAGCGCCGGGTGGGTAACGACTATGAGGTGTCGTTGCGGGTGAGTTTCCCCTTTGAACAGGCCATGGTGAGCGACAACCTCGACGATACGCTCAACTATGCGGCCCTTTATGCACTGGTGGCTGCCGAGATGGCCCGACCCTCGGCGTTGCTCGAACATGTGGCGGGACGCATTTGCCGCGCTCTCTCCGAGCGTTTCCCGGCCATTACCGGCGGTTTGCTGCGCGTGGCCAAACTCACGCCTCCCATCTCCGGAGAGATAGGTGAGGCTGTCGTTGTCGTGGAGTGGTGAGCCGGCCGTTCCCTTTGCCGCTTTCGGCAGGAAGCAGACGGGAGGTGTTGAGAAATTGAAATCCGACGCTTTTATGCGATATATACTCTCTTTTATATTACTTCTGGCGGTGCAGGCCGTGTGCGGTGTGCAGCCTTACCGTACCGAAATATTTAATCCGAACGTGCATACCTTGCAGGTGCGTCTCTCGGGCGACCCGCTGGCTCCTCCCGTGGCACTGCTCGGCAGCGACAACGGCATTGTCGTCTCGTTCGACATGCTCGAAGACAATCCGCAATACCTCTATTACCGTGTGGTGCATTGCGATGCCGACTGGACTCCTTCACTGCTTTCCGAGGTGGAGTACATCGACGGTTTCAACGGGTTGTCGGTCGACGACTATGCACTCTCGTTCAACACCTATTGCAACTATGTGCATTATCGTATCGATTTGCCCAACGACGATATGCGCTTCCGTGTCTCGGGCAATTATGCACTTCTGGTTTATCACGAGAACAACCCCGATTCTCTGTTGCTCACGGCCTGTTTTTCTCTCACCGAGAATCTGGTAGCCCTTTCGTGTGAGATAACCACCCGTACCGATGTCGATTACAACAAGGCGCACCAGCAACTCTCTTTCAAGGTGATGTATCCCCAATACGAAATACGCAATCCGCGTGAGGAGATAAAGGCTGTTGTGTCAGCAAATGCCGACAATGAGTCGGGTGTGTGGCTGTCGCAACCGCTCTATGTGCGCAATCAGGAGGTGGAGTACGGGCATGTTCCGCAGCTGATATTCACGGCCGGTAACGAATACCGCCGTTTTGAGACGGTTTCGCGCCATTACAACACGATTGGGGTGGAGAGTATGCGTTACTTCGACCCCTATTACCATGCCCTGTTGCGTCCCGACAGCCCGCGGGCAGGGGGAGCCTATCTTTACGACGAAACGCAGAAGGGTCGCTTTTTTATCCGCACCGACGAGAGCGATGAGGCCGATACCGAGGCCGACTATTTTGTCGTGCATTTTACCCTGGCGACCGGGGCGCCTCTCGACGGCGAGGTCTATCTCGACGGTGAATTTACGCACGGCCGTCGCGACGAGTCGACCCGGCTGACCTACAACCCCGCGACACGGGCCTATGAAAAGTCGCTCCTGCTCAAACAAGGGGCCTATAACTACCGCTATGTGCTGCAACGTCCCGGCCGTGCGGCCGATGCAGCTCCTATCGAGGGTAATTTCTACGAGACCCGCAACGAGTACCAGATACGCATCTACCACCGTCCGCAGGGGGCCCGCTATGACCGTCTGGTGGGTTATACCCGTTGTCGTATGTAGCTTGCTGCCCCTGCCGTGCTTTTCCCTTCTTCTTCCTCGACTTCTTTTTCTCGCGTTTTTCAGAAAGGAAATTCGGGGCGTGTCCAGCCCCGCTCTTCATAGATGTCGGCGATGGGTATCTCCCACGTGCCGTGCGTAATCTGGCCTGATAAATCAAATCTTTTCCCTATGACACGTTTCATGTTGTCTGTCAGAGGAAAGGCTCCTATGTACAGGTGCGAAGGCGTGATGGCAATACCCTGTCGCACCCCCTTTTTTCGTTGGCAAAAAACCTCTCCCAGGAAAATGTTTGTTTCGTAAAACGTGGCTGCCTGAAATGCGTCGGCTTTTTGAAGCAGTTCCGACAGTTCATTCTGGTAAGCCGTTTTAAGTTCCCATGCGGCAAAAATCCCCAGTGTGATGTTGCGATGGAGGTTGTCGATAACGACACCGTACCCGTTGGGTGCCCCTTGATAAAGCATGCCCGCATATTCTATGTGGCGGTCGATTTTCAAGAAGGAGACACAGTCTACATCATAATTTCCCATAAAGCTTGACGTCTTTTTAATCATGCTATGAGCAGTATGCCATCTCTAAGGCCAAACTGCGGAAAAGCTCGTGTATAAGAAAGAGCGGCATCAAGAAGCAGGTCAAACAAAAAAATGCTCTCGGTAAATAATGAAGCAAAGATAATAAATTATATATAACTTTAAAAACAAAAAACTAAAATATTTTATAAAAAGAAAGAGGATGGTAGTCCGGGGCGGGAAGCTGTATGTCCGAGGCGGAGCTTCGGCCGGCGGCTTTGTGGGTTGTGCAGGGCAATGTGAGGGGAGTGGGGGTGAGCGGTGCAGAAAAATGTTTCTTGCGGGCGATGACGGCCGCAGCCCATGAGGGGCAAGCCGGTATGCCGGGAGCATATTGCATAAAAAAACCTCGCAAGCAAACAACTTGCGAGGTTCGTTATGATTTGTGACCCCGACAGGACTCAAACCTGTGACCTTCAGAACCGGAATCTGACGTTCTATTCACTAAACTACGGGGCCTTTTCGGTTGGCAAAAGTAAGAATTATTTGTAGCTTTGCCAAACGAAACGGTTTAAAACTTTAAAATAATGAATGTTCGTATCGAAGAGAGTTGGCGCGAGAGGCTGCAACCCGAGTTTGATGCTCCTTATTTTGAGCAGCTTACCGATTTCGTGCGCCACGAGTACGCCACGACACGAGTCTATCCTCCCGGCCGGGAGATGTTTGCCGCCTTCGAGGCTTGTCCGTTTGAGCGGGTGAAGGTGGTAATTCTCGGTCAAGACCCCTATCACGAGCCGGGCCAGGCCCATGGCCTTTGTTTTTCGGTGAACGACGGTGTGCCGTTTCCTCCTTCGTTACAAAACATTTTCAAGGAAATTCACGACGACATAGGTACGCCTATACCCATGAGCGGCAATCTTACCCGTTGGGCCAACCAGGGAGTTTTGTTGCTCAATGCCACACTCACGGTGCGGGCTCATCAGGCCGGTTCGCATCAGAACCGGGGGTGGGAACGTTTTACCGATGCGGTGATACATCGCTTGGCCGAGGAGCGGGAGCATCTCGTCTTTATCCTGTGGGGGGCTTATGCCCAGCGCAAGGGAGAGTTTATCGACCGCGCGAAACATCTGGTGTTGCAATCGCCGCACCCGTCGCCGCTCTCGGCACACAGGGGATTCTTTGGCAATCACCATTTCAGTCGAACCAACGAGTATCTTATGGCTCATGGTATGGAGCCTATTTTATGGTAAATGCCTATATGGAAAAAATTGATGTAGAAGCTCGTGCCCGTAAAGCACGCGAATTGTTCATGAGCGGATACAACTGTTCCCAGTCGGTAATGCTGGCTTATGCCGACTTGTTCAGTGTTGACCCCGAAATGCTCTCAACGCTGGTGGCACCTCTTGGCGGTGGTATGGGCCGGTTGCGTGAGGTGTGCGGTGCGGTGAGTGCAGCCTTTATGCTCACCGGCCTGAAATATCCCAATCCACGCCCCAATGATAAAGAGTCGAAGACCCGTTCTTATGTGGCGGTGCAGGCGCTGGCCGAGCGGTTCCGTCGGGAGAATGGTTCTATTGTGTGTCGGGAGTTGCTGGGCTTGGGCAAAGGGCCAGATTCGCCGGTTCCTCTTGATCGTAACGAGGCTTATTACAAGCGTCGTCCCTGTCCTGTTTATATTGAGACAGCCGCCCGTTTTGTGGGCGAGATGCTCAATGGCGAAGACGAAGCATAGTTTTTATTCCGGGATTTTTTGAGAAAAGCGCCTGTGTCCGAAACCGGACACAGGCGCTTGTTATGCGTTCTATTTGTGTTGCAGGAGAGCGTTTATTCCTTCTCGACGGGAAGTGGCTGTGCGGTACCGGGTTTTGTCGGAGCCGATTCGGGAGTGCGGCGACGTTCTGCCTCCTTCTTAGTCCTCTCCTCGGCAGCTATTTTCTGCCATTGTGCATACTTTTCTTTGCCTATAATTTTCTGAATTTTCTTTTCTCGAATCTCTGCCCTCTCTTTCAGTTCTTCGGGAGAAAGAGTGTCTCTCGTACCCTCGTGTTGAGGTCTGTCGGGGCGACTGCCTTGCGGCCCGAAACCTTCGGGTCTGGGGCGTTGACCTTGCGGCCGTTCACCCTGGGGGCGTTCGTCCCGCTGCCGTTGCGGACGCATGGCCTGCTGCTGATCTTGCGCTTCCTGTAAATTGATTTTGTAGAGTTTCTTACTCTGTTTCTTTGTCAGAGAAAGGGCCTCGCTCATTTTGTCGGTCTTGTTTTGCGCTATCATCTCGGGGGTGATACGCAGGCGTTGGACCTTTGCCCGGTTTTCGCGGGCTTCCTGCGACTGGGCCGATGCTCCGGCCATACTGGCTGCCAGAAGGCAGATGCATAGAATCTTTTTCATTGTCTTCTTTTTTTAGGGTTCTGCTGTTTAGACACCAGGCGGACGGGTGAGTTTAAAGCCGTTCGACGGAGAGCCGTTTTTTATCGATAAAAAACGTCGCCCCACCGATATTCCGGCAGGGCGACAGATGAATTTTTATGATGGCGGCGACGGCCTATAAACCCTCTTCTCCGTACGTGGCGATGATTCCCATTTTCGACTCTTCGATGAAGCGGAGTATGTAGTCTATCTCGGGAGTGGGCTTGCAGACGTCCTTGATACGCAGCACTGCATTTTCGAGGCTGGTACCCGATGAATAGATTTGTCGGTAGGCCAAAGCTATATTTTCGACTGTGGCTTCTTCGAAGCCGTTACGTCGCATAACGAAAGCGTCAATGCCTTTGTAGGTAATGGGGTTATGTGCGGCAATGATATATGGCGGGATATCTTTGCTTGTGCGACAACCACTCTTGATGAGTGACCAACTGCCTACGCGGCAATTTTCCTTGATGATGACGCGTCCTGCCAAAATAGCTTTGCTGTGTATGTGGCAGTCGCCTGCGAGGTCACAGTCGATACCGAGTATGCAGTCATCGTCGATGCGACAGTCATGTCCGATGCGGGTACCTTTGAGAAGATAATTGTTGTTTCCTATACGGGTCTCTCCTTGAACAGAAGTAGCACGGTTGATAACGACATATTCGCGTATGATGTTGTTGTCGCCGATGGTGAGCCGGGTGGCTTCGCCTTTGAAGCGGAAGTCCTGCGGTTCAGCACCGAGAATGGCACCTTGAAATACCCGGTTGTTTTTGCCCAAAGTCGTTCCTGCTAATACGCTGGCATAAGGTAATACCTCGCAGTTGTCGCCAATGACAACATTTTTGTCGATATAGGCAAAGGGGTGTACTGTTACGTTATTCCCTATTTCAGCTTTGGGGTCGACGTATGCTAATGGACTTATCATAGTGTTGCATTTTAAGGTTTTACTTGGAGGTTTCTTCTATCTCACGGCCACCGCCCAAAGCGTGGTACAGGCTGATGACGGCCACCATGCACTGGTAAGAGTCGGAGACTTCCGAGAGCTGGGCGCTCAGCAGCGACTGTTGGGCGGTCAATACTTCGAGATAGGTCGAGGTGCCCAGTTTCATGAGCGATTCGGTCGATTCTACGGCGCGTTGCAGGGCATCGATTTGTAACGACCGCTGCGAAAGAATGTCCTTGTTTGCCTGGTAGGCATAGAGGGCGTCGCTCACTTCTTGTCCGGCATTGAGAATGGTTTGCTGGAAGTTGATGGCAGCGATTTCCTGCTGAGCTTTTGCTGCTTTCAGGTTGGCGATGTTACTGCCTTGGTTGAATATGGGCTGTACCAGCGATGTGGCTGCCGAGAGAAGTATCTTGGCGGGGTTGACGGTTCCGTTCTGGTTGCTCAAACCTGCCGAACCTGAAATGACCAGGTTGGGGTAGAAGGCCGAGCGGGCTATGTTGGTCGTGTAGTAGGCTGCGGCGAGCGACATTTCGGCGGCTTGTACGTCGGGTCGGTTGGCAAGCATCTGTACCGGAACACCTACATGGAGGATTTCGGGCAAGGTCTGTTCGTCGAACGAGCCTCTTTTTATGGCCTGCGGAGCTTGGTAGAGCAGGGTCGAGAGGGTGTTCTCGGTCTCGCGTATCTGCTGTTGCAGGGCCGGTATCGAGGCTGCGATGGCGTAGCAGTTGGCTTCGCTTTGGGCCACAGCGGCTTCGTTGGTCATACCGGCGAGTTTCATGGCCTTCATGATTTCAACGCTCTGTTGCCACGAGATGGCGGTTTCCTCGGTGATCGCCAGTTGCTTGTCGAGCATGAGCAGCGTGTAGTAGCCGTTGGCGATGGTGGCTATGAGTTGTGTGCGCACAGCTTGCTGGTAGGCTTTTCCCTGCATGAGAGCCGCCTTGGCATTGCGTTTGGAGTTGAGTACACGACCGAAGATGTCGATTTCCCAGCTGGCGCTTACGGGAGCGGTCCAGCTCCATGTGCTTCGACCTCCAAAATGCAGATTACCGTCGAAACTCGATACCGAGGCTTGCGGCGTAAGGTTTATTGAGGGCAGGAAGGCCAGTTGCGAGGCGCGGAAGCTGGCCTGGGCCGCTTCGACTTGCAGCATGGCGGTCTTCAAGTCGCTGTTGTTTTCAAGACCCTGGCGTATGAGGTCTTGCAGTATGGGGTCGGTAAAGATGTCAGTCCAGGGCAGATCTCCTATGTTGAGGCTGTCGGCCGCGAGGGTATCGGTTACCGATACCGTGTCGCGGAACAGACCTTGTACGTCCACCTCGGGACGTTCGTATTTCTTGTATATGTGGCAGCTGTTGAGCGTGGTGGCCAGAACGAGGCTGCATATGGTAAATGAAAAGACATGTTTCATGCGTTCGGGTTTAAATGTTATTTCGCATATTGTTCAATTTCAGAAATGACGTCTTTGTTGTCGAGGTCGTCCCATACCAGCGGTTTGAAACGTTCTTGTATGGTCTGGAAGACAACAAACAGTGCCGGTACAATGAAAATCTGGCAAATCATACCGATGAGCATACCGCCCACGGCTCCTGCACCGAGTGTGGTGTTACCGTTGGCACCTACACCAGAGGCAAACATCATGGGCAACAGACCGATGACCATGGCCAGTGAGGTCATGAGGATAGGACGCAGACGGGCAGCGGCGCCGTCGATGGCGGCGTTGATGATGGGCATACCGGTGCGGCGGCGGTCGAGGGCGAACTCAACGATAAGAATGGCGTTCTTGGCCAACAGACCGATGAGCATGATGAGTGCGATTTGCAGATAGATGTTGTTTTCAACACCCATAATCCAGGCGAAGATAAAGCTGCCGGCCAGACCGAAGGGTATCGAGAGGATTACCGACAGAGGTAAGATGTAACTTTCGTACTGGGCACTCAGCAGCAGGTAGACGAATACGAGACAGAGTACGAAGATAATGGCGGTTGTTCCGCTGCTCGAACTTTGTTCCTCACGGGTCATACCCGAGAATTCATATCCGTAACCTACCGGCAGTGTCTGGGCGGCTACCTCCTGTATGGCCTTGATGGCCTCACCCGAACTGTATCCGTCGGCGGGGCTACCGTTGATAGACATGGAGGTGTACATGTTGAAACGCTTGATGTTGTCGGGGCCGTATACCTTCTGCAAGGTGATGAAGTTGGTGATGGGGGCCATCTCCGAGCCGTTGCGTATTTTGATGTTGTTCAGACTTTCGGGGCTGACGCGAGCGTCGGGGTCGGCCTGGATCATGACACGGTAGAGTTTACCGAAACGGTTGAAGTTTGACGAGTAGAGACCTCCCAGGTAACCTTGCAGGGCCGTGAGTACGTCGCTGGGGCTGATGCCGGCCTGTTTGCACTTGGCCACGTCGACATCGACACGGTATTGCGGGAAGTTGGGGTTGAAGGTGGTCGATGCCTGGGCAATCTCGGGACGCTTCAACAGCTCGGCGATGAATTCCTGGGCTACCTGGTAGAAGTTGTCGAGTGAGCCTCCCGTCTTGTCTTGCAGGTTCAGCTCGAAACCGTTACTGATACTGTAACCGGGAATCATAGGCGGTGCAAAGCAGAGTACACGGGCATCTTTCACCTGGGTGGCACACTGGGCGTAGATGGCTCCGATGACGGAGTTGGCATCCATGCCTTTTTCTGTACGTTCGTCCCAAGGTTTGAGTTTGCAGATGAACGAACCGTAGGTGTTGCCCTGTCCGCCGAGGAAGCTGAATCCGATGATTTGGGTACGGCTCTGCATGGCAGGTTGGGCGCCCAGTATCTGGTCGATTTGGGCCATAACCTCTTCGGTACGTTCCTGTGAGGTACCCGGTTGCAGGTCGGCTGTAACCATGATGGTTCCGGTGTCTTCGTTGGGAACGAATCCGGTCGGGGTGATGTTCATGAGGAATATCAGCACGGCAATACCGGCAACGACACCAATGGTCGAGAGTTTCTTGTGGTGTACAAAGTGGGCCACGCCGTTTTTGTACTTGCCCAGCATGGAGTTGTAGGCGGCGTTGAAGGCTATGTGGAAGCGGTCGATGAAACTGCTTTTCTTGTTGCCCTCTTCTTTGTGCGGTTTAAGCAGCATGGCACACAGGGCCGGGCTCAGCGTCAAGGCGTTGATGGCCGAGAAGCCGATGGCGAAGGCCATGGTGAGACCGAACTGACGATAGAAGGTTCCCGATGTTCCGGTCATGAAGCTCACAGGAATGAATACCGACATCATCACCAGCGTAATCGAGACGATGGCACCTGAGAGTTCGCTCATGGCGTCGATGGCAGCCTTTCGGGGAGACTTGTATCCTTGGTCCAACTTGGCATGGACACCCTCGACGACCACTATCGCGTCGTCGACCACAATGGCGATGGCCAATACCAAGGCGCAGAGGGTAAGGAGGTTAAGGCTGAATCCGATGAGGTACAGGGCAAAGAACGTACCGATGAGCGATACGGGAATGGCAATGGTAGGAATAAGCGTGGAACGAATATCCTGCAAGAAGATATACACCACGAAGAACACGAGAATGAAGGCTTCGATGAGGGTCTTGATAACCTCGTAGATCGATGCGTAAAGGAAGTCATTGGAGTCCATCGTCACATCGATTTCGAGACCTGGGGGAAGTGTTGGCCTTATCTCGTCGAGCAGTTCGGTAATATCTTCGATGATGGCGGTGGCATTGGAGCCGGCGGTCTGGTATATCATGGCCGATACGGCGTTGTGCCCGTTCTGGAAGTTTTTGAAGTTGTAGTAGAGCCGGCCCAGTTCGATGTCGGCAACATCTTTGAGGTAAAGAATCTCGCCGTTATCGTTGGCGCTGATGACCATGTTGCCGAATTCCTCGGGGGTGGTCAAGCGGCCTTTATAGGTCAGCACATACTGGAACGACTGGTCGCCTTGCGCACCAAATTGTCCCGGGGCAGCCTCTATGTTCTGTTCGGCCAATATGCCGGTAATGTCGCTGGGCATCAAGCCGTATTGGGCCATGACATCGGGTTTGAGCCAAATACGCATCGAGTAGTCCGATGCCATGACGTTGGCTTCACCTACACCCGAGACACGTTGAATCAAAGGAATGATATTGATTTTGGCGTAGTTTTCGATGAATTCTATGTCATAGCGGTCGTCGGGGCTGTACAACGAGAATACCATGAGCATGCTGGTCTGCCGCTTTTGCGTGGTCACACCCACTTGGGTTACTTCGCTGGGCAGCAGGTTTTGTGCTTGGGATACGCGGTTCTGTACTTTTACCGAGGCCATGTCGGGGTCGGTGCCCTGTTTGAAGTAAATCGTGATACTGGCCGAACCGGTGTTGGTTGCGGTAGAGGTCATGTAGGTCATGTCTTCCACACCGTTGATCGACTCTTCGAGCGGCGCGATGACACTGTTCAGAATCGTTTGGGCGTTTGCACCGGTGTAAGAGGTGGACACCTGGATTGTGGGCGGTGCAATATCGGGATATTGGGTGACGGGCAAGAAGAGGAGCCCCAAAATACCCAGTATGACCATGAATATCGAAATCACGGTCGAGAGTACCGGGCGGTTGATAAATCTGTCTAACTTCATAATGTCGTATTTGCGAAGTTGTTTTTATTCGGTTGCTTTATGCTCTGATTCTTATTTGCCGGCTTGTGCTTGGCTTTGAGCTTGTGTACCAGCCACCTTTATGGTCATGCCGTCTTTGAGCGAATTTACTCCTTCGACAACGATGCGGTCGCCCTCTTTGAGTCCCGAGAGTACCATGTATTCTTTTCCGTTGTCGATGGTGGCGATTTCTACTTCGGTCGATTTAACGGTCATGTCGTCGTTGAGCAGGTATACAAATTTCTTGTCCTGTATCTCGTAGGTGGCTTTTTGGGGAATGAGCAGGGCTTTGTCGTTCTTCATCGGAATCATGATGTTGCCGGCACCGCCGCTACGCAGTACACGGTCGGGATTCTTGAAGGTGGCACGCATGCTCGACGAGCCGGTCTGGGTGTCGATAATACCGCTTACGGTTTCGATTTTTCCTTTTATGGGGTAAGTCGAGCCGTCGGCCAGTTTCAGCGATACGGCCGGGAGTTTCGACAGGAAGTTGTTGGCTCCGTATTGATTGGTCAGTTCCAGAATCTGTTTCTCGGTCATGGAGAAGTAGACATACATCTCGGAGTTGTCCGATACGGTGGTGAGAGGCGTGGTCATGGCCGACGATACAAGGCTGCCCACCCGGTAGGGGATTGAGCCAACGATACCGGTGAGGGGGCTGGTAACACGGGTGTAGGAGTCGTTGTTGCGGGCGTTGACCAGCTGGGCCTCGCTCAGGGCCAATTGGGCGAGAGCCGATGCGTAGTCGTTTTCGGCCATCTGGCGATCGTATTCGCTGATGATGCCCTTTTGTTGCAGTTCACGTTTGTTCTCGGCCGTGAGTCGGGCGGTTTCAGCAGTTGCTTTGGCCGATTGTACGGTAGCTTCGGCTACTTTCAGGGCCGATTTGTAGGGAATGGTATCGATAACGAAAAGCACGTCGCCTTTCTTTACCAGGGAGCCTTCGTCGACGAGGAGCTCGGTGAGAAACCCGCTGACGTTGGGACGTATCTCAATGTCTTGTTTGCCTTTGATGCGAGCGGGATAGCTGCTAAACCACTCCATCGAAGAGGGTTGTACGGTCATGACGGCGTATTCACGGGCAAATCCGCCCATGCCTTTGGAGTTTTTTCCTTCACAGGAAAACAGCGAAATGCACAGTACCGCACAAGCGATAGTCTGAATAGATGATTTCAGTTTCATAGATAATTGCACTTTATTTTAGTGTTGTTAAGTTCATTTGTTTGTAAATGAGGACTCTTATTTTTATTAACAAATGTTAAATTTGTCGTTGCAGATAGATGTATGTTAAAACAAAAAATACGGCAAAAACTCCTTGTGCAAAGGGCTTTTCCGGTATTCTTAATTGCCTTACAAAGATAGGGATAAAGAATATATAATAGAGAGAAATAATGAAAATAAAATGAAAAAAATCGAGAAAAGGCGACAATAAGTTGCGTTATTGGAAATGAAACGCTATATTTGTGTAGATTTTTGTATAAAAAATGGCCAAGACTCCGAGAGATGCCGTCGACAGTCTGCGGATGCATATAGGCGAGTTGACAACCCGCTATACCGCTTTGATGGAGCGATGCGAACATCTTGATGTTCTGTTGCAAGAGAAAGAAAAACAGATACTTTGCTTGCAGGAAGAGTTGGAAAGAATACATGCCAGGTACAAAAATCTGGCCATGGCGCAGACCGTAGCCCTGCAAGAGGGCGATGTGGCGGCTGCGCGCAGCCGATTTGAAAAGTTGGTGCGGGAAATCGATAAATGCATCTCTCTCTTGAACGAATAGACCAGATGCGATGAACGATAAACAAAGTAAACAACGTATAATTGTTACAATAGCCAACCGCTCTTATACATTGTATGTCGAGCGTGATAAACTCGTCGAACAAGAACCCCTTGCGCGGAGAGCCGCCGAGTTGATAAACAGAAGAGCGGGACAGTATGAGGTGCACTTTGAGAGTTGCGAACGCCTCGATTTGCAAGATTTGCTCTCAATGGCAGCTTGGGACATTGCTTATGATTATCTCCGGTTGAAAGCGTCGAACGACGCAGGTCTTATGGCCGAGGAGATACGTCGTATCGATGCCGAATTGGAACGCTATCTGCAACAGACCGGGACCTCTCCCGATGATGCTGTATAACTATACAAAAAACAATACTTTATCCTGCACTGCAACAAGACATGACGCTCTTGATGCGGTGTTTTTTTTTAAACCTAAAAACACGAACAGATGGAAATGATGACATTACTGTCGGCCGGAGCCTTGATAGGCGTAGTTGTGGGAGTAGTCGTGTGTGTGATACTCTACAAGGTACGTCTTAACGCCCGGTCTCGCTCGATTCTCGATGAGGCCCGAGCCGAAGCCGAAACAATAAAAAGAGACAAGATGCTGGAAGTCAAGGAGAAGTTTATCTCAATGAAGGCCGAACTCGAAAAGCAGATGGCTGTACGCAGCAGCAAGGTGCAGTCGGCCGAAGCCAAAGCCCGGCAGAAAGAGATGCAACTCAACCAGCAACAACAGGAACTCCAACGTAAGAAAACCGAAGTAGAAGCCATTCGCACCAACCTTACCTCGCAGGTAGAGGTTGTTGAGAAAAAGAAAGCCGAACTCGAACGCCTGCACAAGGCCGAAATCGAAAAACTGGAACACCTTTCGGGACTCTCGGCCGAAGAGGCCAAAGACCGCCTCGTCGAGTCGCTGAAAGAAGAGGCCAAGACACAAGCCGCCTCGTATATCAACGATATTATGGACGAAGCCCGCATGACGGCCAACAAGGAGGCCAAGAGCATCGTCATCAAGACCATACAGCGCGTTGCCACCGAGACGGCCATAGAAAACTCCGTTACCGTGTTCCACATCGACTCCGACGAGATAAAAGGTCGCATCATCGGACGTGAAGGCCGCAACATACGCGCCCTCGAAGCCGCCACCGGTATCGAAATCATCGTCGACGACACCCCCGAAGCCATCGTGCTGTCGGGCTTCGATCCCGTGCGTCGCGAGATTGCCCGGCTGGCCCTTCATCAGCTGGTAACCGACGGCCGCATCCACCCGGCCCGCATCGAAGAGGTGGTAGCCAAGGTGCGCAAGCAGGTCGAAGAGGAAATCGTAGAGACCGGAAAACGCACCGCCATCGACCTCGGTATCCATGGCCTGCACCCCGAGCTTATACGCCTGGTCGGCAAGATGAAATACCGTTCGTCCTACGGACAGAACCTCTTGCAGCACTCGCGCGAGACAGCCAACCTCTGCGCCATCATGGCCTCGGAACTCGGTCTTAACCCCAAGAAAGCCAAACGTGCCGGACTCCTCCACGACATAGGTAAGGTGCCCGACGACGAACCCGAACTGCCGCACGCCCTGTTGGGTATGAAGCTGGCCGAGAAGTATAAGGAGAAACCCGAAATATGCAACGCCATCGGTGCCCACCACGACGAGACCGAGATGACCAGTCTGCTGGCCCCCATCGTTCAGGTGTGCGATGCCATATCGGGTGCCCGTCCCGGTGCCCGTCGCGAAATCGTCGAGGCCTACATCAAGCGTCTCAACGACCTCGAACAGCTGGCCCTCTCTTATCCGGGTGTACTCAAAACCTACGCCATACAGGCCGGCCGCGAATTGCGCGTCATCGTAGGTGCCGACAAAATCGACGATTCCGAGATAGAAACCCTCTCGGCCGAAATCGCCAAGCGCATACAAGACGAGATGACCTATCCCGGACAGGTGAAGATTACCGTCATCCGCGAGACACGTGCCGTAAGTTTTGCCAAGTAAGAACAGCCAATCAACCCTATCCGGGTGTCCGGCCCCTGTGCAGGGACCGGACACCCGGTGGGCATATAAAAGATGAATATGGACAGTAAACAACCCGAAAACCCCAACAATACCGCGCCCGAGCCGCTGCCCTCGCCCGACGAGTCGGCCGCCGTGGTGGCGCAATGCGGCGGGAAGCTCCATTGCTATGACTGGCTGTCGGATATTCCCGAGTCGCACGACGACACCGAAATGGTCGAGGTGCAGTTCAAGAACACCCGCAAGGGATACTATAAAAACTCCGTTCACCTGCGTCTCGAAAAGGGCGACATCGTTGCCGTAGAGGGCAACCCCGGCCACGATATCGGTGTCGTAACCCTCACCGGCCGTCTGGTCCTGTTGCAGATGCGCAAGAACGGCGTGAAACTTGATAACCCCGACCTCAAACGTGTTTACCGTAAGGCCAAGCCCAATGATCTCGAAAAATACCGCGAGGCCAAGGCCCGTGAACACTCCACCATGCTGCGGGCCCGCAAGATAGCCGAAGACCTCCACCTGAACATGAAAATAGGCGATGTCGAGTATCAGGGCGACGGCAACAAGGCCATCTTCTATTACATCGCCGACGACCGGGTCGACTTCCGGCAACTCATCAAGGTGCTGGCCGAGGTCTTCCGGGTGCGCATCGAGATGAAACAGATAGGCGCCCGACAGGAAGCCGGACGCATCGGCGGCATCGGCCCCTGCGGACGACAGCTCTGCTGCTCGTCGTGGATGAGCAATTTTGTGTCGGTCGCCACCAGTGCCGCCCGTTTCCAGGACATATCGCTCAACCCCCAGAAGCTCGCCGGGCAGTGTGCCAAGCTCAAATGCTGCCTCAACTTCGAGGTCGATGCCTATGTCGAGGCACAGAAGCGTCTGCCTTCTCGCGAAATACCGCTCGAAACGCTCGAAGGCACCTTCTATCATTTCAAGACCGATATATTCAAGCGACAGATAACCTACTCCTCTTCCAAAGAGGTGGCTGCCAACCTGGTAACCATCGATGCCGGACGTGCCTTTGAGGTGATAGCCCTCAACAAGCGCGGCGTGAAACCCGATACTCTCGTTGTCGAGAGCGGAAAAGAACCGGTGCGCAAGGAGTTTGAAGATGTTGTAGGGCAAGACAGTGTAACCCGTTTCGATAAGAAGAGTCGACAGAATGGTGCCGGCAACCGCAAGAAAAAGAAACGGAACGGAGGTGATAACACCTCCCCGGCCGAGAACGGCCGTTCCGGCGCTCCCGCCGCAAGCGCGGAGAATACCGCCTCTGCCCCTTCGGCATCGAATACCGAGGCCCAGCCGGCCAGTCAGCAGCGCGAGAAGACACCGCGCCCCAATGGGGGACGTCGCAACGATAACCGCCGTAACAATAATCCCCGTCGGGCCGACAACCGTCGCGGGAACGAGACAAATAACGCCGAGCGTGAACGCGACAACCGTCGTGGCAATGAAAACGGCGAACGTACCGAAAAGGGAAACCGTCGTGCCGGCGAAGGTAATGCAGAACGGGGCGAGCGCGACAATCGCCGCGGAAACGAGGCCGTGCCCGAACGTCAGACACCCCGACCCAAACCCGCGGCCGAGAAATCTTCTGATAATAATGCGTAGGCCTATACTCGCTCTGGTTGTGTGGCTGGGGTTGGCAACAGGTTGCCGGTTTGCCCCCAACGAAGTGCAAAGCTATCGACATATCGACCCGCAGGGTTGGTATGTAGATTCGCTGGTGCAGATAGAGTGCCCTGTGTCCGACACCCTCTCCCTCTACGATATGCAGGTGGGGTTGCGCTATACCGACGACTATGACTATGCCAATCTTTGGCTCTTCATCACTACCGTCTCGCCCGATGGTACACAGCATCTCGATACCCTTAATGCCACCTTGTGCGATGCCTATGGGCGCTGGCTGGGTTCGGGCATAGGGGTGCAGATGCAGCAGGAAATACCGTTCAAGACTTTGGTACGTTTCGGTCAACCCGGTATATGGCGGGTCGTTATACAGCAGGGCATGCGCGACAGTTGCCTGCCCGGTATTACCGCCGTCGGCCTGAAAATATCTGCCCGGTAGCGATTCCATACCTCTGTCACCCGAAGTCGCAACGGGCGATTTCCGATTCTTCCTTGCCTCGCTACGCCGT
Organism: uncultured Bacteroidales bacterium; assembly: GCA_944325415.1. Taxonomy (GTDB): domain Bacteria; phylum Bacteroidota; class Bacteroidia; order Bacteroidales; family UBA11471; genus Caccoplasma. The sequence continues at coordinate 56,955 of CALUZW010000012.1, forward strand.
GCCGCAAGGCCTTTCTCTCTTTATAGAATAAAAAAGGAACCGTATCAACCCCACATAGTGGGAGATACGGTTCCTTTTTTTGCCTGTGCTGCGGGTCGTGGGCGGCAGGGCCGTTTCCGCATTATTTGCTTTCAGTAGTATCTGATACTGCCTCTGTGCGCTTGCGTTGCTTGTCTTTCCATATCTGGTAGCTGTAAGCGATGCAGGTTGTAATAAAGTAGAAAATCGTGAGACCCCAAAGGTGCAGGAAGGGGCCTTTGACATCGACAATCGACGCCCCTTCGGTATTCATGCGCACAAACCCTTCCACGCCCCATGTCGATGGTATGAGGCTGCCCAATACCTGCCATACGACGGGCATACGGTCATAGGGCCAGGTAATGCCGCTGATGAAGAGGAAAATCATCGAGGTGAAGACGATGATGAGGAAAACGCTTTCCCGTTCGCGAACGAATACCGACAGCGTCATTCCGAAGAATATCGACGAGAGCAGGAACGGTGCCATGAAGGCATAAATCTCCCACTGGCTGCCCAGTTGCGGGTAATCGAAGAGCCAGGGAATGATGTGCAGCATATACATGGTCGTAACGATGTAGAGGCTGTAATAACAGATGGCTTTGCCGAGTACGAGGTGCAGGATATTGTTGCGTATTTTTTCGCGGTGCTGGTAGTAGTGCCGCAATTTGCGGTGTTCATAAAACCCGCCGGCCAGGATGCCGATGCCGAGTATAAGGCTCTGTTGCATGATGACGATGAGCAGGGCGGGAATCACAAACGAGGCAAATCCGCCCGTGGGGTTGTAGAGGGTAAACGAGAAGGCGGGTATGGGGTTGGTTACCATATCGATTTGCGCCGGTGTGGCACCCGTGAGGGTGCGGCTTTGCAGCTCTCTGCCCATATCGAGTGAGACGTCGGTGAGGGTAATCAGGAAATTCTTGTAGTTGAGCAGCAGGCTCATGTCGGAATAGAAGACAACGGGGCTCTGTTCGCCGCGGGCCAGTTTCTTGTCGAAGTCGGCCGGAATTTCCAGTATGCCGAAACAGTCGCGCTGATACATAAGTTCCTTCGCTTCATCGAGGTTGGCACAGTAGGAGAGAACCTTGGTGTTGGGCGAGGCATCGATGCGGCGACACATCTCCCGGCTCAGTTGTGTGCGGGAGTTGTCTACAACGGCCAGTGGCACGTCGTAGACGGCTTCGGGATTATATATGAACGCGTAGAGCAACGGGTAGGCAAATGGCAGGGCAAAGAAGAAGAGCAGCGCTCCCATGTCGCGGAACACCGCCACATATTCTTTGCGCCAGATGTAACCTATATCGGCCAGGCCCGTTTTTATCGATGTGAAGAATCTGTTTCCCATTGCATTGTTTTCTTAAATGTCAGGCCACATACACTTGTCTGTGCAGCGCTCGTTTGAGCAGCGGCAGGAAAGGAAGGGGCAGCAGTGCATAAATGAAGAGGGCCATATAGTGTATACGGCTGTAATAGAGCGGAACACCGTTAAGGGCCTGGTCGGCATAGATAATGAAGTAATGCCGCAGCGGTAGAATGTCGGTGAGCAGGTGGAAGGTGGGGTACATGGCTTCGGCGGGGAATGAGATGCCTGCCAGCGAGAACGATACCACACCGAACAGGCCTCCCATGCTCAGTGCTATGCGTAATGATGGCGCCATACATATGAAAAATATGCTCACACCCTGTAAGGCCATGACAAAAAGCAGCATGGCTGCCAGCATGGGCCCGATACCGTTTTGCAGCGGGAAGCCGAAGTAGCCGTAGAGTAGCAGCTGGCACAATGCTCCCATGAGGAAGAAGAGTAGGGTCTGAGGCAGCAATTTGCCGAGTATGGCCAGCAGTATGTTGTCGTCGGCGGTTTTCAGCCATTCCCGCGAAGTGGCCCGTTTGATTTCCGACCCTATGGAGAAGATGGTGGTAAGCAAGATGATGACCCCCAACACTCCCGGCAGGAAAGTGTTGTTGAGGTAGATGGAGTAGCTTATCCACGGGTTGCCCAGCGGGTGCATGTCGACGGTGATGGGTTGTATTTGCGGCAGAATGTCGCGTTCATACTCACCCCGGGCCAGGAGCGTCTGTTGCACGGCAGCGGCGGCCGCCAGGGTGGTGGTCGTCTTGAAACTGCGGAACTCCAATGCTCCCGGTATGAGGAAGGCATCGGTGGTGTAGTACGATACTTCGGGCTGGCGGTTGGCCATGATGTCGGCTTCGAATGAAGGGGGAATGATGATAAATCCGAAGATTTCTCCTTTCTGCATGGCCTTCCGAGCCTCGTAGAAACTGGCGTATTCTGTGGTTATGGCCAGGGAACTGACGGTCGTAAACTGCCGGGTAAGGTTGCGCGATGTGGCGGAGTGGTCGAGGTCGACTACGGCGGTTGGCAATTCCTCGGGCAGACCGTTGGCCATGAGGGAGAGGAAAAATGCGTAGCTTATCAACGGCGCGATTACGATAGAAAACAGGTATATGGGGCGCGACACCAACTGGTGCAGCTCCCTGACGATAACCTGCCACAAGATTTTGGGCCCTGTTGTGAATGTTCCCATAGCGTTGATGGTTTTAATGGAGCGGTTTCTTTACCAGAACTGACATGCCTGGACGCAGATTCTCGACCGGCTGGGTGGGGCGGGCCTTGATCTGGAAGGTGCGGGCATCATAGCTTCCGGTAGCTTTGGTGGCGCGCCATACGGCGTAGGTGCCCATATCTTTGATGAAATAAATTTTGAGCGTAACGGTCTTGTTGCCGAGAGCCGGAATCTGGGCCGTAATCTCTTTGTCCATGGTGAAGTATTGCAGCAATTCTTCCCGCACATTGAACGTTACCCACATGTCGTCGAGTTGCAAGACATTCATGATGGGGGCACCGGTACCTACCAGTTCGCTTACATGGGGGAATATTTCCGAGATTTCACCGTCGATGGGAGCTGTCAGGTAAGAGTCGGCGAGGACCGATTTCACCTGTTCCACACCACCTTGGGCGGCTGCTACCATGGCGGCGGCGGCCTCTTTGTCTTCGCTCTGGGCGCCTTTACGCACCATTTCGTATTGCGAGCGGGCGGCACTCTCGGTAGCGACCATGGCTTTGTATTGGGCTTCGGCCTCGTCGCGTTTCTGGGCCGATACCACCCCTTTGAGGTAGAGGGCCTCCATGCGGTTGAACGATTTCTGTGCTATTTCAAGTCCGGCCAGTGCCTGTTGCCACATATCGTAGGCCGATTGAATGACCTCGCTGCGGGCCCCTTTGTCGACCTTCTCGTTGGTAGCCTTGTAGACATTTTCCATGGCCGTTGCCTGCATGAGCTTGGCTTCGGCGTCGGGCGATGAGATGCGCACCAGCGTGTCGCCGCGGTGTACGCGTTGGCCCTCTTCAACCCAGTATTCGGCGATGCGGCCCGGAAGTTTTCCCGAGATGCGTATCTGTGTGGCCTCGGCCTGCCCCTGAATGGTCTCGCTTTTCGGTTCGAGCAGGAAGAATCCGATAAGGGCCAGAATGACGATGACGATGATGACGGCGACCAGTCCGATGGTCAAGCCTTTTTCTTTGTCTCTTTTGGGAGTGTCCATTGTATATTGTTTTTTGTTTTTCTGAGGATTAGTATTTCATTTCACCGAGAGCTTTGGCCAAGTAAACTTTACATAGTTTAAGCTCTATCTGAGCGTCGATGTATTCCGAGCGGGCTTTGAGCCAAGCGGTCTGGGCTTCGAGTACATTGTCGGTGGTGAGTACCCCTTCTTCAAAGCCTATTTGTGCGTTGCGCAGATTCTCGTCGGCTTTTTCAAGATTTTTGGCAGTCATGCCGGTGCGCTTGGCCGCTTCGTCGATTTTGAAGGCGGCCTGGTTTACCTGCAATTCGATTTTTTCTTTGGCTTCATCGAGTTCGAGCCGGGCGATGAGGCTTTCCGATTTGGCCGCACGGTATTTATATACGTTGTCGCCCCAGTGGAGCAGGGGTATGCGCACCAGTACGCCTACGTTGAAGAAGCCTTTGAATTCTCTCTCAAAGCCGTTGAACAGGTTGGGGTTGGAAATCATATAGTTGCCGGTGAGAGCCACGGTAGGCAGCATGCCCGATAGGGCTATTTTCTGTTTGTTCTGGAAAATTTTTCCGGCCAGTGTGAGGCTCTGTATCTCGCTGCGGTTGGCAAAGACGCTTTCCATGTCGGGGAGCAGGGTGTGTCGGGCAGCGGTGTAGGTCTCGGGCTCCATGGTCTCGTCGGCCAGTGTGTAGGTCTCGTCGATGGGCATGCCGCACATCTGGGCCAGGACCATCTTGGCCAGGCTCAGTCCGTTGTCGACTTGTGTGAGGGAAATCTGTGCTTCGTTGGATTTCACTGCGACAGTCAGTCCGTCGGACTGGGTGGCGACCCCTTCTTCTATCATGGCCCGTATGTTGTATTGCAGCGAGTCGAGCAGGGCGGCGTAGCTCTCGGCCAGTCGCTTCTTGTGGGTGAGTGAAACGACTTGCCAGTAGAGTTCGTCGACCTGATATACAATCTCTTGTGCGGCTGTGTTCTGTTGGCTTTGGGCCAGCTCCTCGGCATAGCGGGTGATTTTGTTGTAGGCCCGCAGCTTGCCTCCGAGGTAGAGGGGTTGGGTGAGAGAGATGTTGCCTACCCACATGTTCCGGGTGTCGGTGCGGAATTCGTCGACAATCTGTTGCCCGAGGTTGTTGAGCGGGGTGGCCAGGTCTATGTTCCCGAGAGAAGCCAGCAGCTGACCCAGTGCAGGATTGGAGGCTAAAACGGCTCCCAGAGACTGTTGCAGGGCGGTACCCATTTGCGGGAGGGAACTTTTAAGGTTGTCGTTGAGAAGAGATATTTCCCGGGAATTATAAATATATCCCCCGCTTGCGTCGATGCTGGGCAGGTAGGCCGAGAATGCAGCTTTGCGGTTGTAGCGGGCGGCATTGATTTTGGCTTCGGCAATACGCAACTGCTTGTTGTTGTGCAGGGCCATCTGCCGGCAGGAGTCAAGGGTGAGCGGTTGTTGCGACTGGGCCGACAGGGCAACAAGCATACCGAAAATTCCTATGACAATACGCTTTTTCATTGTTTTTAAATATTGAGATGTCTTTTTATATACAAATATGTAAGCCGGTTTGTTGGATGCCGCCTTGTTTTTTTGTTCTGGTTGTCGCCGAGTTTTGGAAATATTTATAACTGGGGAGCCGGATTTGTTGTTTTTATTGCCTTTCAGGTAGGCAAATATAGATGATTGGATTGGTTTTTAAAATCCTTTTTGAGAAAGAGTTTTCGATTTGTCGGTGATTTTGTCGATTTAGGCCGAATAGAAAATACTATTCGACTATATGAACAATGGGCGGTTTTGCCTCGGTCGGGTTGAGGGGGCGAAAAAATCAATTTTCCAGAGAGAACGACCGGTTGCCGATGAGCAGGGAGTCGGCATAAATGTTGATTTGGTAGAGTCCCTGCGGGAGATACTCCTCTACATTCCAGGAGAAGTACATTTTTTCGCTGTCTCCGGTGTAATCGATGATTTGTTGCAGGGAGAAGTAATGTTCCCGTCCGTCGATGGAGAATGTATTGCTCCTATCCTTGACGAGTGTCGACCCGTCGGGCTTTTTGATGCAAACATAGATTCTCTTCTCTCCGGTGGGTGCCATGGTGTTTCGGGCTATGACAAAATTGATTTTCAGTCGGCTGACTTTGTCCTTGTCGTCGGTCTTTCGTCCGCGTCGGTTCAGGGTGGCAATCTCTATATCTATGGCTTCAAGACGTTTGGCCTGAGATACTTTTTCAGAAAGTTCGTCTTTGTCTTTTTGTAATTGAGAGGCTTCCTGTGTCGCTTTCCGGTAGCGTAGGAGGGCGTCGTCTTTTTCGGCTTTCAGCAATTTGTTTTCCCGTCCCAGCGAGTCGATGGCCGACTGGTAGATTTTAATGCTGTTGCGCAGGCTTTTCAGCTCTTCATGCAGCGAGTCGATGGTGAGGGCATCGATGTCCTTCCGGTTGCGTATCTCTTCGAGCAGGCGTTTTACCCGGGCTTTTTCCCTGTCGAGCTGCCAGATGAGCGAGTCGTTGTTGAATCGTATGCGATTGCTTTCATACTGCCGGTATTCCCGGAAGATAGCCGTATATTCCTCTTCGAGTTTCTCGCGTTCCTTTTCAATATTGACTTGTTCCTTGAAGTTGTTGATTTCGGAGCGTTGCCGGTAGACGTATGTCAGGAGTGCTGCGATGAGTATTACCAGCACGGCGCTGATAATAAGCCAGATAATTGAAACTTGTTTTTTCATTCTTTGTCCGGAATTTTGTAGTGTAAACCCTTTCAGGGTCGATGCCGGAGCACTTGTCCTTACAGACGGTATGTCGGGCGCTCGCTATCCTTAGGCAAAGATAATCACTTCTGTTACATAAAAAAAGGAGAAGAGCTTTTTTCGTAAAAATACTTTTTAGGGAAATCTCCGGCAAAATAACGACCCCGACCCGGCGATTCCATCGAAATTATGTTATCTTTGCACCAATTATTAGGTAAAATAAGAGTCTGTGAAAGTGCGTATTCGTTTTTTATCGGTCGGATTACATATCCTTATCATGCTGGCGGTAGCTGTCGTGGCTGTCGTGGCGCTCTATTTTTGGCTCGACCATTATACTCGCCACGGCGATTCGGTCGAAGTTCCTGATGTGTGCGGCCTTTATTATCTTGATGCCGACGCTTCGCTGGCCGAAAGCCAGATGCGTTCGCTTGTCATCGACTCGATGTATATCGATACGATGTCTCCCGGGGTGGTGCTCGATCAGGTGCCGCGAGCCGGCAGTGCGGTAAAAAGCGGCCGTACGGTATATCTGACCATCAATGCACTGAGCCCCCGCAAGGTAACCATGCCCGAGCTGAAAAACCTCTCATACCGTCAGGCCGAGGCAATTGTCAAGGGATTGGGGCTGTCGGCACCACAGATTATTTATTGGAACTCCGAGTATAAGGATTTGGTACTGAACGTTATGGTCGACGGCCGGCCGGTGGAGGCAGGCGACAAACTGCCCGTGACGGCACGTGTTGTCTTCTCGGTGGGTAACGGTATGTATGCCCCCACGCGCAGACTGACGGCTGCCGATTCTCTGTCGGTCGATTCATTGTCGGTCGATTCGCTTGTGGTCGACTCCCTTTCTGTTGAACCTGCGATGTTGCCCCCGCTTTAACTCGCTCCACCATGGACGACGAGAACAAATACGCCGAAGATATAGAGCTCGAAGACGGTGATACCCGTCAGATGTATGAGCATTACAAGTTTGTCGCCGACAAGGGGCAGGAACTCTTGCGCATCGACAAGTTTCTGGTGGCCCGCACCGGCAACGTGTCGCGCAACCGCATACAGCAGGCCGCTGAGGCCGGCTGCATATTGGTAAACGGACGGCCGGTCAAGTCGAATTATCGGGTCAAGCCCCTCGATGTCGTATCCATAGTCATGGATAGGCCTCCCTATGAAAACGAAATTCTTCCCGAAGACATTCCTCTTGACATCGTGTATGAAGACCGCGACGTACTGGTGGTGAACAAGCCCGCCGGGCTGGTCGTGCATCCGGGGCATGGAAACTATACCGGAACCCTGCTCAATGCCTTGGCCTACCGCTTCAAGGACGACCCCGACTTCGACGTTACCGATCCGCGGCTCGGACTGGTGCATCGCATCGACAAGGATACGTCGGGCCTGCTGGTCATTGCCAAGACACCCGAGGCCAAGACCTCTCTCGGCAAACAGTTTTTTGAAAAGACTACCCAGCGCAAATATGTGGCATTGGTGTGGGGGCGCATCGAAGAGCCCGAAGGCCGCATCGAAGGAAACATCGGCCGCAACCCCAAAGATCGCTTGCAGATGACCGTCTTCCCCGACGGTAGCCAGGGAAAGCCTGCCGTTACCCATTACAGGCTGCTCGAACAGCTCGGCTACGTCTCTCTGGTCGAGTGCCGTCTCGAAACCGGCCGTACGCATCAGATACGCGTGCACATGAAGTCTATCGGACACACCCTCTTCAACGACGCCCGCTACGGCGGCGACGAGATACTCAAAGGCACCACCTTTGCCAAGTATCGGCAGTTTGTACACAACTGTTTCGAGGTGTGTCCCCGTCAGGCGCTGCATGCCAAGACCCTTGGTTTTGTGCATCCCACCACAGGAAAGACGCTTTTCTTCGACTCGGAACTGCCGGCCGACATGACCGCACTGATAGAGCGTTGGCGCACCTATGCGGCCAGCCGCGAGATGTATGAGTGAAACGGAAAATGCAAATGTGATTATAATATCAACACTCTTTTTTTTGACTTGAAACAATGAAGAAACGTAATATTGCCGTCGTTTTCGGCGGTTACTCTTCGGAGAATGTGGTTTCCCGCCGCAGTGCGCGGGGCATAGCTTCGTTTCTCGATTCCGACTTGTATAACATCTATCTGGTCGATATCGAGCATGACCGTTGGACGGTCGAAATAGAGGGCTCCGAGCCGATTGACATCGATCGCAGCGACTTCTCGTTTACCTGTGCGGGCGAGAAGATACATTTTGACTTGGCCTACATTACCATACATGGCAATCCCGGCGAGAACGGTATTTTGCAGGGATATTTCGATATGGTGGGAGTACCCTATTCCTGTTGCGGAGTGTTTGCCGCCTCTCTCACGTTCAACAAGTATGCGTGCAATCGTTACCTCTCGCAGCTCGGATTCCATGTCGCCAAGGCTGTGCGCATTGCCGCCGGTGAAGCGGTCGACCCGCAGACGATAGCCGATGCCGTAGGCTTCCCCTGTTTTATCAAGCCCAATCAGGGCGGGTCGAGTTTCGGAACGACCAAAGTCAAATGTCTCGATGAGGTGCTTCCGGCCATAGCCGCTGCCCGTGCCGAAGACGATGGCGAAGTGCTTGTCGAGTCGTTTCTCGCCGGCACCGAGGTATCGTGCGGCTGTTACAAGACGCGCGAGGGAATGACCTCACTGCCTGTAACCGAAGTGGTGAGCAAAAACGAATTTTTCGACTACGAGGCCAAGTACACCGCCTCGCGTGTCGAGGAGATTACGCCGGCCCGCATCTCCGATGCCCTTACCCGTGAGATTCAGGCCCTCACGGCCCGTATCTACGATGTGGTGGGTTGCAAGGGAATTATCCGGGCCGATTATATTATTGTAGAAGGGGTGCCTTACCTGCTCGAAGTCAATACCACTCCCGGCATGACGGCTACCAGTTTCATTCCTCAGCAGGTGCGTGCCGCAGGGCTGGACATGACGCGTGTGTTGACCGAACTGATAGAGACCGAGCTGTCCCGCGGCTGACCGATGTGCGACACTCCCATGAAAATCTTCAATCTCTGAGTTATTATGGAACAGACATTCGATTTCAGTGAAATACGGCCTTATGAAGGCGAGGAGGTTGCTGCGGCCGCAGCCCGTTTGTGTGGCGAAGAACTCTTTCGCAAGGCGGTTGCCTATGTCGTGCCCGATACCGAAACGTTCTTCCGTGTGCTGGCTTCTTGTCGCACTGTCGATGATTTTCAGTTACAGTTGGCCCTGCCTTGCCTGAAAGCGCTGGTGAAAAATACCTCGGCCGGACTTACCGCCTCCGGCTTTTCGGCTCTCTCCCGGCAGAAGTGCTATACCTATATATCCAACCACCGCGACATCACTCTCGACTCGGCCTTCCTCAACGTTGCCCTCCATGAGGCAGGGCTGGATACCTGTGAAATAGCGATTGGCGACAATCTGCTCATCTATCCGTGGATTGTCGACTTCGTGCGGCTCAACAAGAGTTTTATTGTAAACCGTAGCGTGTCGCGCCGGCAGATGCTCGAAGTCTCCTGTCGCTTGTCGGCCTATATGCACCACGCCATACACGACAAGAAGCAGTCGATATGGATTGCCCAGCGCGAAGGCCGGGCCAAGAACTCCGACGACCGCACGCAGGAGAGCCTGGTCAAGATGTTTGCCCTGGGCGGAGGGGGCGATTTCCTCTCCAATATACGCTCGCTCCATCTTGCGCCGGTGGCCATATCCTATGAATATGACCCCTGCGACTATCTCAAAGCCAAGGAGATGCAGCTCAAACGCGACGACCCTCAGTATAAGAAACAACCGGCCGACGACCTGGCCAACATGGCGGCCGGTATCACCGGCTACAAGGGGCGCATCCATTTTGAGGTGGCCGAGCCCATCGATTCGGCGCTCGATGCGATTCCGGCAACGACTCCCCGAGCCGAGTTGGCCGCCGAGGTGGGGCATATTGTCGACAAGGCGATACACTCCCATTATCGGCTCTATCCCGGCAATTACGTCGCTTACGACGCCTTGTGGGGTGGGGGAGCCATGGCGCAGCACTACACGGCCGGGGAGAAAGAGACTTTCGACCGTTATGTGCAGAGCCGTCTCGACAAAATCGACCTTCCCGGCAAAGACGAACTCTTTTTGCGGGAACGTCTGCTCGAAATGTATGCCTATCCCGTGCGCAACCAGCTCAGCGCCTTGGCACGGTAGGGCGGGTAGAAAAAAGAAGAGCGGTCGATGCAACAGCATCGACCGCTCTTCTTTTGAGCCGATAGGGGGATTCGAACCCTCGACCCCGAGATTACAAATCACGTGCTCTGGCCAACTGAGCTATATCGGCAGGTGGGTAAGCGATCTACATCGCGCCGCTACGACCTGCTACCCTTGCTGCGGTCAAGCCCTGGGGGGATTGACAGGGAGCTGGCCGTGTAGGACTTACCCGCCGCAAAAGTAGATATTTTTTTTGTATCGGCAAGCGCTTCGCTTAAAAAAATGATGTTTTATATCTTATTCCTCTGGTTTCTATGTGGTTATATGCTTTCGGGAAAACTCTGTGTATGGTGCATTGGAGTGAGGATTGAATATTTTTATGGCTCCGGACCGATGCAATTACGGTAAAAATCATACCTTTGTACACTATAACGAAGAAAAAACTCATGAGTGAGCAACCCCGCAAACCCTTGACCCTCCATGCCATGCAGTATGGCCTGTATATGGGTCTCTATCTGCTGATAGCCTTCCTCTTCTCGGCTTGGTCGCTTCATGCGCCGGTATTCAATACGCTGGCCGTGCTCACGGTGGTGGCCATACCCGCGGTCGTCTATCTCCTCATGAGCCACTTCATGCGCAGCGAAGGAGGCACGTCGCGCTTTGTCGTGCTGTGGTCGTTGGGAATATATCTCTTCTTTTTCGCCTCGCTGGTCAGCGGCCTGGGAGAGTATCTCTACTGCACCTTTGTAGAGCCCGATTTCATACCCTCGCAAATCGAGTCCATGTTGCTGAAACTCGAAGCCACCCCTCTCGACTCTCCCGATATGCAGGAACTGGTCGAGCTTCTGCGCAAAGGCTACGAGCAGCGGCTCTATCCCACCCCCATCGAGCTGGTCTATCAGATGATATGGCTCAAACTCTTCCTGGGGTCGATAGTCTCTCTGTTTGTGGCGCTGTTTATCAACCTGTACATTCGTTTCAGAAATAGATAAAGCTATGGATATATCCGTCATTGTACCTTTGTATAACGAGGCCGAGTCGTTGCCCGAGCTGGCAGCGTGGATAGCCCGTGTGATGGCAGAGAACCGCTTCACCTACGAGGTGATTTTTGTCGACGACGGCAGCACCGACGACTCTTGGCGTGTCATCGAGTCGCTCAAAAAAGAGAATTCCCATATCAAGGGGGTGAAGTTCCGCCGCAACTACGGAAAGTCGCCGGCCCTGCACACCGGTTTTACCCGCGCCCAGGGCGATGTGGTCATTACGATGGATGCCGACTTGCAGGACAGCCCCGACGAGATACCCGAGCTTTACCGCATGATAGCCGATGAGGGCTACGACATGGTCTCGGGCTGGAAGAAAAAACGTTATGACCCGCTCTCCAAGACCCTGCCCACCAAACTCTTCAATGCAACGGCCCGCATGATTACCGGCATACATCTGCACGACTTCAACTGCGGGCTGAAAGCTTACCGCAACGAGGTGGTGAAACACATCGAGGTATATGGCGACATGCACCGCGACATACCCTTCCTGGCCAAGAGTGCCGGTTTCTCCCGCATCGGAGAGAAAGTGGTGCATCACCAGGCCCGAAAGTACGGTAAGACCAAGTTTGGCATGAGCCGGTTTGTCAATGGTTATCTCGACCTGATGACCCTCTGGTTCTTCTCCAAGTTTGCCGAGAAACCCATGCACTTCTTCGGCCTGCTGGGCAGCCTCATGTTTGTCATCGGTTTCATATCGGCCATAACCGTGGGGGCCTATAAGCTCTATGCCCTGTGGCACGACATGCCCTATCGGCTTGTTACCGACTCACCCTATTTCTTCATCGCCCTGACGATGATGATATTGGGTACGCTGCTTTTCCTGTCGGGCTTCCTGGGCGAGCTTATCTCTCGCAATGCTCCCGGCCGTAACCATTATAACATAGAGAAAGATATAGATGATTAGTCTGCGACGTCGACTCCATGCCGCTCGAAGCGCGGCCTCCGGCCGTGTTGCCGCCTTTGTGGCGCTTTCGCTCTGTATGCTGCCGTTGCTGCTCTCGACGGCCTGCAATACCGAGGCCTGTCTCGAAAGCAAGACCAGTATTTTCAATACCGCGTTTTATGCTTACGGCGACTCGGGTGTGAAGGTCATCATCGATTCGGTGTCGGTCTATGGCGTGGGGCAGTACCGCGATTCCCTGCTGGTCGATACGGCCAATATCTCCTCCTTCCAGGCCACACTGCGCAGCGGCCGCGACACGACGCAGTATGTTATCCGCTACGACCAGCACAATCTCAATCCCCGGTACAAGAGAGACACGCTCACGTTTGTCTACCATAGCTACATAGAGTTTGAGTCGGCCGAGTGCGGGGCCATGTACAATTATGTCATCGATGACTTCCGCTACACGACGTGGCAGATTGTTGATGCCCGGTTGATGACAACCGAAGTCAATAACCAAGATGTCGAAACCGTCCGCCTTTATTACTATGTACCCGAGTAGTCGCATTCTGTCGGTCGTGATGGCGTTGTTGCTGTCGCTGCTGTCCTTGTCGCCGTTGGCGGCGCAGGAGAAAAAGAGCCAGCGCCTCGAAGACGGCTCGCGTTACCGCTACCCCCTGCTCGACGGTCTGATTGTAGGTGTCGACCTGTTCCAGCCCGTTGTATCTATCTTCGGACAGCAGTATGCCAACTACCAGGCTTCGCTCGAAGTGAGTTTTTACAATCGCTTCTTCCCGATATGGGAGACCGGTATAGGCTGGGCCGACAATACCCCCGACGACGGCAACTTCACCTACAAGGTGTCGCCTACGCTCTACAACCGCTTGGGTATGCTGTATAATTTCAATTACAACTCCACCGCTCCCGGCTATATTTATGGTGGCCTGCTTTACGGCTTTTCGGTCTTCTCCTACGACATTACCAATATCGACCTCACGTCGAGTTATTGGGGTACCAGCGACAAGGCCGCCATATACGACTGCCACTCCCGGGCGCAATGGCTCGAATTGCTGGCCGGTATACGGGTCAACCTTTACAAGGGGCTCAAAATGGGCTTCTCGGTGCGTTACAAGGTGCTGCTCAAAGCGGCCGATTACGGCACCACCCGCCCTTGGATAATTCCCGGCATGGGCAAGCGCAACGGCGGTTTTGACTTCACTTACTCGGTCTATTACCAGATTCCCATCAAGACCAGGAAACAGCGTGTGGCGGCCGAGTAAACCTATTGCTCCTCCTGCTGCTTGGAAACTTTGAGATACCTGAGGCTTATTAAAGAGAGCGGCCGAAATATTGTTTTGGCCGCTCTCTCTTAGTAATTCCCCGGTAAGGTTATATCCGATTGCTTATTTGTGGCGTTGAAGTATGCCGATGAGTTCGGTGGCATCGTATCTTCTTATCTCGTCTTCCAGATAGTCGAGGGTGTATATCTGTTTGTTGACGAAGTCTATATCGAAGTCGAGTACTGTATTTGAAACCGCGACCTCTACGATTGGAAATCCGTCCCAATCAAAAAATCGGAGCTTATAGTCATCTGTGCCATTCTCTCCCGCTGTTTTTACGATTACGCCGAAGTAATCGGCAAAAGCGGTCGCCCCTTTATATATACCTTCCCCGTTTGCGCCTTTGGTCTCCAATATCTGGTTGTAGTCGTCGAGTTTCCCGTCGGGGGTTATCGTTTTTGCAAAATTGTCGTCGATGGAGTAAATATTGATTTGTCGCATCTTTGCCGGTATTTCTGCAACCCGTCGGAGGGAGGGATTGAAAGCGAAAAATGCCGAAAGAACATTTAGTTCGTTGGTCGACTTTACCTGATAACTGTTCAGCCGGGCTATGTTCTTGCTTTCTTTTGTTGCTTCATGGGCGTATATTTTTCGCACAAATTTATTGTTTTGAGGATCTACTGTTAAACAGAAGAATTCTGATGGTGCGATTTCGTAGAACAAAATGACCCTGCTGTCGAGGAAATCGCGTGGGCAGTCTTGTGCTACCATTTGGTTCTGGCGGATAGATTCGGATAAGTCTACGTCGAAATAGCGCCCACGAAGAGCATTGTGTACAGATGCTTTTATGTGTCCGTCGCGTTGGGAGATGGCGACATGGTCGCATATGGGAATGTGCGTAAATTCCATCGGGCCCGACCCGAAATTGAGTAGCTTCGTTTTTACTTTCATGTCGGGCAAGCTGTATATCCACCATTTCTCTTTTTCTGCGTCAGTGCTGACAATCATAAGTGTGTCGATGATTCTTATCGCGAGGTTCCCCAGGCTTTCTGTTTCTATCGGCGTTCCGTTTCCGAGTTGTATCGATGCCGGAAAACTTTCGACGCTTTCGGTATTGTTGAAATGTATGGAGTGTTTCCCTGTTGTGCCACCGCAACTGTAAATTGAGAATAAGATACTGAGATAGAGTGGAAAAAGATAAAATTTCATTTCTTTGTGTCTTTAAAATTTTTCATTGCAAGTTAAACCAAATTATTTATGCGGACAATTCCTTCTACTTTTCTATGTGTAAAAATCTCTTGAATTGTCGAAAATATTCTTATGGAAATATATTCCATTGGAAAATAATTTATATCTTTGTTTTGTTCTGATAAGGAAAGATGTATCACGCATAAAACCGCAGAAGATGATCAAGCGATTTTTACAACGACGCTGGCCCCTCCTGGTGGGGCTGCTGCTCGGCGGGATAGCCGGCTATCTCTACAATGTGTATGTGGGTTGTGCCTCGGGCACCTGTATGATAACCTCGTCGCCCTATCTGAGTACGCTCTGGGGGGCCGCCCTGGGCGGCCTGCTGGTCGACGGTTTTCGTCCGTGCGGCGGACGGGGAGGGTCGTGCCATGAGTAAGTTGGTATCGTTGGTCGTTGCGGCCGTGTTGTTGGTGGCGTGTCAGAATGTCGCCGTCGGAAAAGAAAACAAACAATTAAACAAGCATAAGAATATGGAAGTAGTTCATCTCACCAAAGAGGAGTTTTTGAAAAAGGTGGTCGATTATGAAAACAATCCCACCGAGTGGAAATACCTGGGCGACAAGCCTGCCATCGTCGATTTCTATGCCGACTGGTGTGGCCCCTGCAAAATGATTGCCCCGATACTGGAAGAGCTGGCCGCCGAATACAAGGACCGCATCGTAATCTACAAGGTAAATACCGAGCAGGAGCAGGAGCTGGCCGCGGTCTTTGGCATACGCAGCATACCCACCCTCCTGTTTATCCCCATGCAGGGCGGGCCGCAGATGGCTGCCGGTGCCCTGCCCAAAAATGAGTTGAAGAGAGCGATAGAAGAGGTGTTGTTGCCCCAAACGAAATAGGTATGGCATATGTAGTCGATGCGGCAAAATGTCCGCAAAACCACCGGTGCCCGTTGTTGGCCGTCTGTCCCGTCGGGGCCATCACGCAGCAGGGATTCTCTCTGCCCCGTATCGATGCCTCGCTCTGTATCGAGTGTGGAAAGTGCGCACGCAAGTGCGGTATGCAGGCCATTTATAAAGATGCGTAAGATGGATACCGACACACTGTGCAGCATCAGAGATTTGTACCTGTGCATCATGCGGTTTGAGAGCCGGTTTGAAGAGTTGTTCGGTCTCTCGTTGAATGAGGGGATGCTGCTGTGCACACTCTCCCGGTCGGACGGGAGCATGACCTGTGGCGAACTGGCGGCGCGGCTCGACCTCTCGTCGTCGAATATGTCGAAGGTCATAAAATCAGCCGAGCGGAAAGGCTTGCTTGCCCGCCGTCTGGGCGAGCAGGACCGGCGGCAGATGTACTTTGCCCTCTCCGAGAAAGGCCGCGAACAGCTCGAAGCCATCGACGTGCGGCGGCTCGACATTCCCGAGCCGCTGTTGCGGCTGTGCCATTCCCGTTGAGTCACTCAGAGAGGGTGGGCCAATCGGTCCACCCTCTCTTTTTTCGGGATTTTGCAGGGCTAAATTTGGTGTTATGGGGGCTAAGGTATTATCTTTGTCAGATGTGCAGACTGTGGCCGGCTTCTCGGCCGGCTCGCAGTGTGTCGAAGAAAGTATATATGAAACATCAAATCAATGTATCCATGAAACAACTGTTTTTATTCCTGGCGGTGTTTGTCTGCATGAATGTCGCCGGTAAAGAAAAGTTCCCCGACGGAACACCCATTCCCGATTGGTTTTATCAGTACGACGCAGTCGATGTGGCCAAACTGGGCCAGGCCTACCGCATCACCGATTACGGAGTTGTAGACAATGACAGTAATCTTGTACAGACCGAGGCCATACAGGCCGTCATCGACAAGGCTTCGGCCCAGGGCGGCGGTGTGATTGTCATTCCCCGCGGTACCTTCCTCAGCGGTTCGCTCTTCTTCAAGCCCGGCACGCACCTCCATCTCGAAGAGGGTGCTGTGCTCAAAGGCAGCGACGACATCAGCAACTTTGCCATTGTCGACACCCGCATCGAAGGTCAGTCGCTGAAATATTTTGCTGCGCTGGTCAATGCCGACGGTGTCGACGGTTTCACCATCACCGGCAAGGGCACGATCAACGGCAACGGCCTGCGTTACTGGAAATCGTTCTGGCTGCGCCGCAAGGTCATTCCCAAGTGCACCAACATGGACGAGCTGCGTCCGCGCCTCGTCTACATCTCCAACTGTAAAGATGTGCAGCTCGAAGGGGTGAGTCTCATCAACTCGCCGTTCTGGACGACCCACCTTTACAAATGCGAGAACGTGAAGCTGCTCAACCTGCACATCTTCGCTCCCTCGGCTCCGGTGAAGGCTCCCAGTTCCGATGCCATCGACATCGACGTCTGCACCAATGTGCTGGTCAAGGGCTGCTACCTCTCGGTCAACGACGATGCCATTGCCCTCAAAGGCGGTAAAGGTCCGTGGGCCGATAAAGACGAGAACAACGGCGGCAACTACAACATCATTATCGAAGACTGTGTCTATGGTTTCTGCCACAGCGCTCTCACCTGCGGCAGCGAGTCGATTCACGACCGCAACATCATCTTGCGCCGTATCAAAATCAACAATGCCTCGCGTCTCCTGTGGTTGAAGATGCGTCCCGACACGCCGCAGAAGTATGAATATATCCTTGTCGAAGATATCGAGGGCGATGCCCGCAGTTTCCTCTATGTGAAACCTTGGCGCCAGTTCTTCGACTTGAAGGGGCGGAAAGATACCCCCTATTCCTACTCCAACAACATCACCATGCGCAACATCAAGCTCCATTGCAACGTATTCTTCGACGTGAACGCTTCGGACGACTATTTCCTCTCCGACTTCACCTTTGAGAATCTCGACATCACGGCCGAGAAAAACGCCACGCTGAAAAGCGAGCTTATCGACGGCCTGAAAATCAAGAACGTTACCGTCAACGGAGAGAAGTTGCCCAACCGCAAGAAATAATCCCCGTACAGCCGATACAGCGAAGGGGTTGCGCACTACAATGTGCGCAACCCCTTCTTTTTTTGTCATGCCGTTGAATGGTGCCGTGTGCAGCAGGTTCGCCGCTTTTTGTGATATTGGTTGGCCTCGGATTTTATTTCTGGCGCGGTTTACCGCTTGGCGGTCAGGGTGATGACCAGCGAGCAGAGAGCCAGCATGGCCCCTGTGGCTGCCACACCGCCCCAGCCGGCCCGGCTCCATGCTGAGCCCGAGAGGAAGGTGCCCAGCGAACCACCGATGAAGTAGAGTGTCATGAATATCGTGTTGATGCGGTTGGACGCTTTGGGGTTGAGGGCGAAGATGACGGTCTGGTTGCTCAGTTGAATACACTGCATGCCGATGTCGAGCAGGAGTATGGCTGCGATGATGGCGGCATAGGTATCGCCGGCGAAGTAGGCGACGGCCCAGGCCGCAAGCATCAGGGCTGCACCGGCGAGGTTGAAGTTGCGCACTCCGAAGCGGCCGACGAAGCGACCTACCACCGAGGCGGTCATGGCTCCGGCCACTCCGCAGAGGCCCAGCAGGCCCACCGTGTCGCTGCCGGCAAAGAAGGGAGCTTGTGCCATGTGGAAGGTGAGAGAGGCCCACAGGGCCAGGAACGACCCGAAGGCCAGAGCGGCCCGCAGGGCGCAGATGCGCAGCAGCGGGTAGTCGCGCAGAATGGAGAGCAGCGAGCCCATCAGCCGGCGGTAGGAGCCCCGGTAGTTGCTCTCGGTGCAGGGCATGATGCGCCACACGACGAGTGTACACACCAGCATGACGGCGGCAGCTATGGCATACATGGCCCGCCAGCCGAGCCATTCGCCCACCAGACCGCTGACGACTCGCGAGGCCAGAATACCGGTGAGCAGTCCCGAGACGATGAGGCCCACATGAGCCCCTTTCTCTTCGGGGCGGGAGTATTGGGCGGCGATGGGTATGAATATTTGTGGCATGACCGAGCCTACCCCTACGGCAAACGAGGCCGCCATCACGGCGTGAAAATTGCCCGACAGGGCAATGCACAGGAGGGCGACGGCCAACAGGGTGAAGCTGTATGCGACGATTTTCCGACGGTCGAACATGTCGCCCGAGGGTATGACAAAGAACAGTCCGCAGGCATATCCCGCCTGGGTTATCATGGCGATGAGGCTGGCCCTCCATTCTCCCACGCCGAGGTCGTTGCCCATCAGGGCGAGGAGGGGCTGGCAGTAGTAGATATTGGCCACGGAGATGGCTGCCATGGCAGCCATGCTGAATAGTAGAGCCGACGGTATGCCGGCATTGTCGTGCAGTCTCAGCTGTTGTTTCATCGGAAAATGGGGTGGGGGGATAAAAGAAAAAACCTTACAATCGGAATTGTAAGGTTTTGTAGCGAAGCCGGGAATCGAACCCGGGTCTCATCCGTGAGAGGGATACGTGCTAGGCCACTACACTACATCGCCATCTTCAAAGACACCGCAAAGGTAGTTGTTTTATCTTGTTCTCAAAATGTTTTTACATATTTTAATACTATATTTTCTTTACCCTTTTTTCTGTCAGGCCCTGTCGATGTCGAAGAGGCGGCAGGCATTCTCGTATGTCTGGGCTTCTATTTCGGCCGTGTCGCGGTGCAGTTCGGCGGCAACAAAGGCAGCGGTCTGTTTCAGGAAGGAGGGCTCGTTGCGTTTCCCTCGGTACGGTATGGGCGCGAGGTACGGGGCATCGGTTTCGAGCAGCAGACGGTCGGCCGGTATGGCGGGGAGAAGTTCGCGCAGCCGGTTTTTCTTGAATGTCACGGTGCCGTTGATGCCGAAGTAGAAATCACCCAGCGAGAGTGCCGTCGACAGACATTCGGCGTCTCCGCTGAAACTGTGGAAGACACCCCGCAGGCCGAGGTGCGAGAGTCGCCGCAGTACCGTGGCAATAGGTTCGAACGCCTCGCGGCAATGAATGATGATGGGGTGTCCGAGCCGGGCGGCGAGGCGCACCTGCTCTTCAAAGACGATGATTTGTTCGTTTTCGAAGGTGCGGTCCCAATACAGGTCGATGCCTATCTCTCCCACAGCGTGGTAGGAGCCCTCTTCGAGCAATGCGGCAATGCGTTCGAGGTCGTCGGCATAGTGGCCGGTAACCGAGGTCGGGTGCAGCCCCATGGCGGCGATGCACATGTCGGGGTATTCCCGCAGGGTCTGGTGCAGGGCATCGACGGTATCGAGGTCGACATTGGGGAGCATCAGGCGGGTTACGCCGTTTTCCCGGGCCCGTTGCACGACATCGGCACGGTCGGCGTCGAACTCGGGCAGGTAGATATGTGTGTGCGTGTCGAAAATCATGCGGTTGTCAGGCGTTGCGTTCCATCATGCGGGCAGCCAGTTCCCGCAGCGGGGCGGTGCGTTCGGGGGCTACGTTCAGTGCGTCGAGCTGTTGCAGGCTCAGCGTGTAGTACTGCTCAATCTTTTCGAGGCAGAGCCGGTCTACGCCCAGTCGGTTGTAGAGGGCCGTTACGGCGGCGATTTTCTCAGCCGGGTCGTATTCGGTGGCCGAGAGCCAGCGGTCGAGTTCCGCGCGGTCGTTGCCGTGGGCAAGCCGCAGGGCGTTGATGAGCATATAGGTCTTTTTGTTGTTGAGAATGTCGCCGCCGATGTTCTTCCCGAAGAGGCGGGCATCGCCATACACGTCGAGGTAGTCGTCGCGCAGTTGGAAGGCCAGCCCCATGTTTTCGCCGAATCGGTATATCGCCTCGGCGTCGGCCGCCTCGGCGCCGGCAATGAGGGCACCAGTTTTCAGGGCGCACCCCAGCAGCACGGCGGTTTTCAGGCGTATCATTTCGATGTATTCCTCCTCTCGTACGTCGGTGCGCGACTCAAATTCCATGTCGTATTGCTGGCCTTCGCATATTTCCAGAGCCGTTTTCAGAAACACGTCGCTCACCGCCTGACGGCTCTCGGCCGGCGACTTCATGATGTACATGAAGGCCATGATTTGCATGGCGTCGCCCGAGAGAATGGCGGTATTCTCGTTCCACTTCACATGCACGGTAGGCTTGCCGCGTCGCATGTCGGCCTTGTCCATTACATCGTCGTGCAGCAGGGTGAAGTTGTGGAATATCTCGATGCCCAGCGCTGCGTCGATGGCTTGGCGGTAGTCGCCGCCGAAGAGGTCGCACGACAGGAGTGCCAGCACGGGGCGTATGCGTTTCCCGCCCAGCGACAACTCATACCGTATGGGATTGTAAAGCTCGGCCGGGGCCTCGGGATAGGCGACAGCCTCGATGGCTTTCTGTATGATAGAAATGAATTGTTCGGTCGAATACATATAAAAACAGAATATAAATGGTTCCCAAAAGTACGTCATTTCTTTGGCATTTTTCCGAAAAGGAGAAGAAAAAAGCGGGGCGAAAAACATTTCGGGCATACTTCGCGGGCGTTTTTCCCGTTATACGGTAAAGAATGTGTATCTTTGAGCGCGCTATGAAATACCCGACACACCTCTCCCGTTGGCGTTCGGCCCTCCTCGGTGCCGGCCTGCTGGTTGCCGTCTGTGCGCAGGCACAGGAGGGGAAGAGTTCGTTCGACGTGCTCAACCTGCCGGTCTCTTCGCACATCAATGCCTTGGGCGGAAACAATATTTCCATCGTCGAAGAAGACATCACGGTAATGTATCACAACCCCGCCCTGGTAGGGCAGGAGATGAGCATGCAGATGGCGGCCAACTACATGCGCTATGTGGCCGGCATCAATCTCGGCGGCGTGTCGTATGCCCAGGCGGCCCGGGCCCATGGCACGTGGGCTGTCGGTTTGCAGTATGCCGGTTACGGAACGATGAAGCAGACCGATGCCACGGGTGTGCTCACCGGTACCTTCAATCCCAAGGACATCATGTTCAGCGGCCTGTATGCCCACGACATCACCTCTTCGCTGCGCGGTGGCATACATGCCAAGATGCTCTACTCCTCCTACGAAAGTTACACGGCCTTGGCGATGTTTGTCGATTTGGGCCTGAACTATTATAATGTGGATAAGGAACTTTCGCTCTCGCTGGTGGTAAAGAATCTGGGCGGACAACTGAAAAAGTATGACACCGAAAACATTGCCATGCCTTGGGATATACAGCTCGGTTTCTCCAAAACGCTCAACAATGTGCCGTTCAGGCTGTCGATAACGGCGCAGCATCTCACCCGCTGGCATCTGCCCTTTGAGAAGGTAAGCGACACGGGCGAACTGGAAGTGAAAGACTCTTTTGCCTCCAACCTTTTCCGCCATCTGGTCTTTGGTGTCGATTACATACCCAGCCGCAACTTCTATCTGGCCATAGGGTATGACTACAAGCGCAAGAGCGACATGGCCTCGGCCGGCCGCCGCATCTTGTCGGGTTTCACGGCCGGAGCCGGAATCCGCGTGAAGATGTTTGGCATCGGAGTCTCGATGGCGCAGCACCATGCCAACGGGTTTACCTTCATGACCAATATCACGGCCGATATATCGCAATTTCTCCATCGCTGATAAAATCTAAAAATAGATAATAGTATGTCTCCTCGTAAAATCGTTATCGCCATCGACGGGTATGCCTCCTGCGGAAAAAGCACCATGGCCAAGGAACTGGCCCGTAAGATAGGCTATATATATATCGATAGCGGTGCCATGTATCGCGCCGTTGCGTTGTATTGCATCGAGCAGGGCCTTTTCGAAGGCAACCGGCTCGACGTCGAGGCCCTGCAACGGCACATCGACGACATCGACATCACGTTTGTGCTGAACCCCGAGACCGGGCGTCCCGAGACCTTTCTCAACGGCCGGAACGTCGAACGCGACATTCGCGGCATGGCCGTTTCCGACAAGGTGAGCTACGTCGCTGCTGTCGGGTTTGTCCGCCGCAAGCTGGTCGCCTTGCAGCAGGCCATGGGTCGGGAAAAAGGCATCGTCATGGACGGCCGCGACATCGGCACCGTCGTTTTCCCCGATGCCGAGTTGAAGATATTCCTCACCGCTTCGCCCGAGGTGCGTGCCCGGCGTCGTGTCGATGAACTCCGGGCCAAAGGCCAGAAGGTATCCTACGATGAGGTGCTGCACAATGTCAGAGAGCGCGACCGCATCGACGAGACCCGTGAGGTCGACCCCTTGCGGAAAGCCGACGACGCCCTTCTCCTCGACAACTCCACCCTCACCCTCGAACAGCAGGACCAGTGGCTCATGCAACAATACCGCCGCGTAGCCGGCCTCGATCCCCAATAGCTATGGCACGCATTGAGATAGACAAGAATTCGGGATTCTGCTTCGGGGTGGTCAATGCCATACGCAAGGCCGAAGAGGAGTTGGAAAAGAGCGGGCGGCTCTATTGTCTCGGCGATATTGTTCACAACAACAGCGAGGTAACCCGCCTGCAAGAGAAAGGCCTTATCACCATCGACCATGACACCTTTGCCCGGCTGCACGACGTGAAAGTGCTCCTGCGTGCCCACGGCGAACCGCCCGAGACCTATCGCATAGCCCGCGAAAACCGCATAGAGATTATCGATGCCACCTGCCCGGTGGTGTTGCAGTTGCAGCGTAAAATCAAGCAGTCCTACGAGCAGAGCGACCCCGAGCGGGAACAGATTGTTATTTACGGCAAGCGTGGACATGCCGAGGTCAACGGCCTTGTGGGGCAGACCGACGGTCACGCCGTCGTCGTAGAGGGGGTAGAAGATTTCGACCGCCTCGATTTTACAAAGAAGATAAAACTCTACTCCCAGACCACCAA
The DNA here is from genome assembly GCA_944325415.1 of uncultured Bacteroidales bacterium. Classification (GTDB taxonomy): domain Bacteria; phylum Bacteroidota; class Bacteroidia; order Bacteroidales; family UBA11471; genus Caccoplasma. The sequence continues at coordinate 80,545 of CALUZW010000012.1, forward strand.
GTCTGTCGAGGGGCTTCAATCCGTTGTCGAAGAGATTACCCGACGCAGCGGCGGCGAACCTCCCGAGTATCACGACACCATCTGCCGGCAGGTGGCCAACCGCATACCCAATATTCGCAATTTTGCCCACCAGCACGACCTGATACTTTTTGTCTGCGGGCGGAAGTCCTCCAATGGAAAAGTCCTGTATGAAGAGTGTCGGCAGGAAAATCCCAATACCCACCTGGTGAGCGACGTCTCCGAAATAGATGCCGCCTGGCTTGTCGGGCGGGAGAGCATCGGTATATGCGGTGCTACATCGACCCCGAAGTGGCTGATGGAAGAGGTGGCCCGCTATGTCTCGGAGAGCCTCGACGGCTCCCGGTAAGAAGTAGCGCGTAAAAAAATAATCGGGCGGAGCCGACGGACAACAAGAGGCTTCGCCCGATTTTTTTAGACCTGCCGGGTGGAGACAAAGTAAAAATGGGACCGAAAAGGGGGCGATAATAAATTTTATACCCGTGCTTCCACGATTGGCGTGAATTTTTTGAGACCATGGCCGGAGATGTCCGGGGAGCCAGGCAGGCATTTTTGGGCCGATGGTGGCCCGGTAGCAGAATCTGTCCGTTTTGAGGGTAAAAAAAAGTTTTCGCGGTAAGTAATTGTTGTACAGCGCGGAGCGATGGTGCGCGAAAAAAATATGAAAAAAAAGTCGCAAAAATATTTGGAGGGGAATATAAAAACCC